>NZ_JAMAUS010000019.1:0-72854 GCF_023714195.1 Brevibacillus sp. MER 51
GACTTCATGTTTTTCTCTTTGATCCACTGCTTGATCTGCTCTTTTGACATCATAAAAATCTCCCAACCTTTCTAAGACTAATTGTAGTTTAGAGGTTGAGAGTTTACACAGAATATTTTACAGACTCTAGGCTCCCTCTCTACAAATCTTTCATACCACTCATGTACGATCTTGTTGTTGGAGTTGTAAATTAGTTTACACAATATCGTGCAGCCCTCCACTAATCGCCATACCCAACCACTATTCTTCAATACCATATTTGGATTTAATTCTTAATAAATATTCGTTTATCTCATCTTTTTTATCTGAGTTCTTTTCAATATAGAAATTACACGCTACCTGCAAATAATCATATAATTCTTTATAACTGACAATATCATAATTATCATCTACTCCATAATAAAACAAAACCCTATTCTCGCCAAAATAACCTTCATCCCCAACATCGTATTCATCTGAATAGATTACTCCCATATAATCTCGTCTCTCAATATACTCGTTTAAAAAACCCTCTAATACCTTAACAATATCATGTTCCAACACAAAATCACCAAGAACATCAATGACTGAGCCTTTTTCAAGTCCTTTTTCTTCATACATGAGAATCAACTTATTTTTATCGTCGTAAACAGTGTTCATCATGTTATCTCCTTAATTTTCTCCAAATTTCAATACCGGATAAAAGTTCTCGATTTCTCCAGTATCAATATTTTTTATCCCTTCAAACTTCAATCCATTACTTGAAACTCCTCGGATTATTTGCTTATTTGCTTGGCTTTTCAATTGATTGACTCTTTGCGATTTTATACCTTCTTCCATTGCCTCTTTTCCTAATCGAACAATATCGTCATTAGAGATTACAGTAGGGTCATATATGGTTTTCTTATGAGGTGGCTTATCTTCTTTTGGTATAACTTTATACTCCCCTGTTCCTTTTCCTTGGTAGTTCTTTACTTCAACCTTTAATCTATATTCAATATCATATATTCCCGGGATATCTGGATGTTCTTTTCTTCCTATTTCTTCATATCCATATTTCCCATTTGTGTCAAAGAATTTCTTAAATTCCTCATAATTATGCCCACCGCTGACACCTTTCCAGTCCGTACATTTTGTAACTTCTCCGGTTAAATGTTCAACATAGTAACCTTCTTTATACTTAAGATTACCCGTCCCCTCAGTATCCGGCTTCTTTTCACCTTGAGGATCATTTTTCTTAGTACTATCACCCTTCCCCTTAGGAGGCGTAGAATGATTCGAATGCCCAGATCCGCCGTTCACTACCTTTGGTAAATCCTTCTCATCAGGAATGTCGAGAGGTTTTTCAGCATGTTGAGCTTGTCCTGTCCTTGCCTCATTATCTGGCTTATTACTTCCTTGAGAATTATTTTTGTTCGTACCATCTGCCTTACTATTCAACGATGGAGAATGATTGGAATGCCCAGAATCTCCGTTCACTACCTTTGGTAAACCCTTCTTATTGGAAGTGTCGAGAGGTTTTTCAACATGACCAGTTCTACCATTCCCTGCATCACTATTGAGATGATTACTGCCACGACCGCCTCCAGTGCTACCAGGCATATCATCATGCCGCATCCAATAAACCATAGGCTGACCTGTAACAGCATCTCTGAGAACGACAATTCTTCCATTAAACACACCATTCATCTGCTTGAGGAACTTATCAACTTTCTCTTGTAACTCAATCATCGACTCTGCAAAACTCTTACCATGCGTCTTTAGCTTTCCATCCTTAAGGATGGCGCTCATTGCATCATCAATACTGGAATTAGGCAAAAGGACACTTTTCCCATTTCCCTCATGGTCACCAGACTTTTTCTTGCCATTCGGCCCATCCAGCTTATTGGCCAGTTTCACTGTCCGCGTAACGGCTGTACCTGTACCAGCACTAAGAGCACTTACCGCTACCTCTGCAACCACCATGTCTTTCTTAAACTCATTCTGGCCCTTTGCATAACTCTCTTCTTCTGATCTGGTCCACAGACCGCCGTTAAACAAGTTATCTTGATCATATTGGGCGTCTTTTGCGAATGGGTCGATATAGTCATCGTATAGCCCTTGTCCAAATGACTTTGCATCGGATTTGATTTGTTCCCACGATTTATTGCCCGTTACCGTATCTCCCACGTAATTAACTGCATTCGTAGCGGTTTCTACAGCTCCTCTCGCGAGATCATTTCGTTCGAGGAGAGAAGGTCGCTCTTCCCCAGTCACCCCTTCGTAAATGGCGTCTACCAGATACGATGTTGGTAACGCGGTCGACGCAATATCTCCGGCATCTACTACCACATTCCACAAGCCTAACAAGGTATCTCCGAGACCATCTAACTTTCCTTTCGCCTCAGCAAGCTGGTTGTTGACAGTTCTGCGCAACATGACGGCAGCCAAACCGTTTTCCTCAACGTCCTTTTCAAACGCACTTAATATTCTCGGAAACGCCTGACGAACGGTCGCCTCCAGCTTAATTTCCTCACTGCTGGATTTGTTTTCCTCCAATAGTTCTATCGTATCCGACGATGTTTTCACGTTCAAGCTCTCAGTCCCGGACAAATACACAGCCGCCCCACTCAGATTCAGCGCCCCACTCGCACTGATATTCACATTCGAGGTGCTTTTCAGACTGACGCCAACATCCTTGTTCATCGAGATGTAAAGCATCCCTTCCTTGGCCGTCATCGTCAGCTCTTTATCCCCGAGCGTAAACTCTTTTCCCTGCGGATTCCCAAACGTCTTCACACCGGGGTCCTGCATTTGCCGCTCCTGCTTCTCGGCGGCCGCTCCTTTGGGCGCATGGCGCACGGAGTTCATGACCATGCCGTCGTCTTCATCGGCGCTTGGGAAATACAGCTTTACCTTCGACCCGATCTCGGGCATCAGGTACAAAATTTGGTTGCCTTCCGCTGCATACGGGAACCACTGGGCCTTGCTTGGCTCTTGCTTTTTGTCCATATTCAGATGAAGCTTGACCTGATTCCGTCCGATTTGAATCACTTTTCCGTCGATCGCCGCACCGATGATGGCCTTGTTGTACAGCTTCGTTTGCTTGACGGCTTCCGGCACGGCGCATACGTAGCTCCACCTCAGGAGTCCCTGCTCCAGCTTCCCAGTCACTTTTGTAATGACAAACGTTTGCCCTTCCCGCTGCACCTCATCCCCGATTTGGAGCAGGTCGTCATAATCGAAGGCGTACGTCGTGTACTGGTACTCGCTGACAGACGAGAAGCCGTTTGCGGCCTTTTTCATGTACGGTGCGATGGCCCGGTTGACCTCATATGGTGATTCTTCTTCCAGCTTGATTCGCTTGCGTCCCTCCGGCATGCCGATCCACAAGCGCACCTTATGTGCACTCAAATCCGGTACGAGCACGGCTCCGACATGGGACGCGATTCGCTTTAAAAAGGTCCAGTCTGTCTCCTCGTACTGCATGATGAATTTGCCCTGCTGGCGGTCGTCGAAGGCTTGATCGATGACATCCCCACCGTGATAGATGGACATGATTTCGTCTACGACATCCCGGTACAACCTATTCACCTGTTGAAACGAACGTGTTTTCACGCTCATGTCCAACGCATATGTATGCGAAACGGCCTTTATTGTGACGTAGTGAATGTCCCGTACGACCTTGATTTCCACATGATCCAGTCGCCCCATGAATATCGGCTGTTTTTCCCCGCCTTCCACCTTGTACAGCTCGATGGGATCGTGGGTGCCGGCACGATTGATGATCTCGTCCTCTTTGTCTTCCGGGACAATTCCTGTGATCGTGAGCTTGGCATGCGTGCCTGTTTGATGGACGAACTCCAGCTGATCTAACCGTATCGGTCCATATGGCCAAACGACTTTTATATCCTGATAGGTCATGACGCCGCTTGTACGCTGCATATTCTCCCCCCTCCTTCTCTGGCAAGCGCGATAAGCGTCAATCCTGACCGTCTTTTTCAATCGTGATGATGCCCGAACGATTGCAAACCAGCTGCGACCTGCTCAGCAAGGCATGCTCATTGTCGATGAGCACATCGTGTTTTCCATCTGTCCATTTCGAGAACGTCTGTGGTACACACTCATCACCTCCTGCTGCTTTGCAAAACCCAAAGCATCCGATATTCACGCCGGGGACGTGATCGGCGACATTCATGACAGGCTTGCCAAGGCTGTAAACGCCATGGCACGAGGGTAAATTCAATACGCCGGGGTCGGTTCCCTGACTGCACTTGAGGGTCGCTCCCCGCACGACATATGAGTACTCGGGGCTGAACAGCCCCATAGCAAGTGCTTGAAGTAACGCTAGCATCATTAGACCTATCTCCCCTTCCCAAAAAATCCTCCGCAAGCAACTTCCATATTTCGTCTTATTTTTACATTCCATCTAATAATCGGGATAAATTGGAAAATGATTTATGGGTCAAACGTCCTGTTTCCTTATTTTTCAAAATAACCCAAAAAGGCCTCCACCAACTCTGCGATAGTTGGGGAAGCCTTCTTGAAAGAAAAAGCAATCTCGTTATATCGTTACACTTTCTTCGATCACCAGCTCACCGTTTGTCGCGTCGAGACTGGCCTCTACGCCCAGAGGGAGAGCAATGTTGCATGCGCCATGCCCGATCTGTATGTTCCAGATGGTCGGCTTTCCGTACGGTACGACGATATTTTGAAACACATCCCAGACAGAGAAGCCTTCGCGCTTTTTCGGCTCACAATCGGTCCATGTCCCGATGACGACGCCCGCACAATCATCAAACAAGCCACCCTGAGCAAGCTGTGTCAGCATGCGGTCAATCCGGTACGGCTCCTCGTCGATATCCTCCAAAAACAACAGCTTGCCTCTCGTATCGAGCTGGTACGGGGTCCCCATCAACGCGGAGACGAGGGCGAGATTCCCGCCGACTACAGGTCCAGCTGCCTGACCTTCGACGAGACAGACGATTTCTTCCCCCGGCGGATTCATGATCGCTCCCAATGGCTCGGGGCGAGTCATGGCGCGCAGCAAATATTGCTTGGACCAGTCATCCAATCCATGCGCGATGTCTGAGGTAGCCATCGGTCCGTGAAGGGTAGCCAGATTCGCACGCTGTCCAAAAACGGTATGCAGCGCCGTAATGTCGCTGTAGCCGATAAACAGCTTCGGGTTTTGGGCGATGTGGTCATAGTCGAGCAAAGACAGGATTTGCGGGGAACCGTAACCGCCACGCATGCACATGATCCCGTCTACTTCCTCGTCGACGAACATGGCATTTAGCTCAGCCGCTCGTTGCTCAGGAGTTCCCGCCAAATACCCACCGTACGATTCTCGGCACGTATCCGATATTTTCACCTTGTATCCCAAACCTTGCAGCTCTGCCATTGCTTTGTTCAGCACTTCTTCTGTAGCAGGGCTAGAGGTTGCCACTACTCCGATTGTATCGCCCGCTCGCAATGCTTTCCCTTTGTTCATCTGTCCAGTCTCCTCCTCCGGGTTCTCTCCCCATTATCGTACATCTGTGTCAAATGGTGCATAGCCATTTTCGCAGCTTGCGACTTGCAGACGGCTGGCTGATTCCGAGCGCTTCCGCTACCTTTGTCGTCGTTTTATGCTGCTCATACGCCCGGTGCACGAGCTGCCGCTCCACCTCGTCCATTGCCTCCTGCATCTGCATTACACGATCAACCTTGATCCCCTTGTGCTCCCTGTACTCTTGGTTATGTATGTAACGCGGAATTTGCGCGGGCGTAATGAGGGTATCGTGAGACGTGACGACGAGCCGTTCCACTACATTTTCCAACTCTCTCACATTGCCAGGCCAATCGTATTCACTGAGGATGCGATAGCAGGTATCTGCGAGCTGTCTCTCCAAGCAGTACTTTTGCGAAAAGACATTGAGAAAGTAATGAACGAGCACGGGTATCTCTTCCTGTCGTTCGCGCAGCGGTGGAATTTCCAATGGGACGACGTGAATGCGATAGTACAAATCCTCGCGAAACTTGCCTTCCTTGACCATTTGCCGCAGGTTTTTATTCGTCGCCGTGATCAGCTTTACATCGACTTTTCGCGAAACAGAGCTGCCTACGGGCGTAATCGTTTTTTCTTGCAACACATTCAACAGCTTCACTTGCAAGGAGAGTGACATCTCCCCGATCTCGTCCAAAAACAGCGTGCCTCCGTTTGCCTTTTCAATCAAACCTGCCTTGCCATCCTTGTCTGCTCCCGTAAAAGCCCCCTTTTCATAACCAAACAGCTCTGACTCCAGCAATGTCTCGGGAATGGCTCCGCAATTGATATGCACGAATGGCTTGTCCACTCGCGGACTGCACTCGTGGATGTATTTTGCCAGTACGCCTTTTCCGACGCCTGATTCCCCTAGCAGGATCATGGATGATTCTACCTGCGACAGTTTTTTTGCCATCATGGCGACTTGCTCCATGGACTGACTGCGGTAGATCAAGCTAGTCTCTCCTTTTTGCCTGTTGTTCTCCTTGGTCATTTCACTCTGCAAGACCGTCCCGACGTACTTGACTTCATTTAATTCCTGCTGAAGTTGCTCCTGGCTCGTTATATCAATGAACGTATGGATCACTCCGTTAAAATTCCCGTCCTGATCCCAAATCGGTGTACCTTCCACAAAAAGCTTGCGATTTTTGCGGGTGGTTTGAATCGTGTGTATCTTTTTCTTGTCACGAATGACCCGCAACGTGATCGTTGGCGCAAAATAACCGTGATGATAAAACTCTTCAATCGGCTTGCCCATCATCTCCCTGGGATCGATTCCGAAAAATTCCTCATAACTTCCCGAGCAAAACAAGGTCCTGCCTTCTGCGTCTGTTACGTGCACGATATCAAACAGCGAGCCTAACAAGGCTTCATAATCGACCATGGCGCTCCTTACCTCCCGTGCCCCCCGCATCTTGTGGAGTGACACGTACATAGCGATTCGTCGGTCTGCCTACCCCACCATAGCTGACATCCATTCTGACACTCCCGCTCTTCTCCAGATAGTCCAAATAACGTCTGGCTGTTACTCTTGCGATCCCTACGCGTTCGGCCACGTCATCTGCCGAGAGCGGCTGACTCTCTTTCTCGATCTGGCGCATGATCTGCTCCATGGTGACAGCGTGCAGTCCCTTCGGCAGCACTGCCTTACCAATAGTGGCATCGGCTTGTTCTTTTTCCGGACTTTTGCGGAATAGCAGTTGGTCGACTTCATCCTGGGATGCGGTTCCCTCCCAATCAATCCGTCGGCGAAACTCTCGATAATTTTCCAACGACTGCTTGATCCGCTCAAACTGGAACGGCTTGATAATATAGTCCATTGCCCCATTGCGCAGCATCGATTGAATCGTGGTTTTGTCCTTTGCGGCTGTCACGACGATGACGTCCACTGCATGTTTGGCGGCACGCAGCTCCATCAGCGCCTTCACCCCGTCCTGGATCGGCATGAAAATATCAATGATCACCAAGTCAGGATTGAGCTCATTCACTAGCTTGAGTCCATCTGCCCCGTTGGCTGCAATTCCGACCACGACGAAGCCCGGGACGCGCTCAATGAACTGCTTGTTAATTTCCTGTACCATCGGATCATCTTCCATAATCAGTACGCGAATGTAATCGTTATCCTTCTCCATGACTCTCCACCACCCCCATCGGAAACGTTATAAGAAAGCTGGCCCCTTCTCCGCGTGCCGAATGGCAAACCAGCTCGCCTCTCCCTTTATTGACCAACTGCTGCACCAGATGCAGACCAAGTCCACGGTGCGCGCGTTCTTTCGTAGAAAATCCCCGTTCCAGCATGTGTCGGCGCGTCTCTTCGTCCATGCCGATTCCATTGTCCTCCACCAGGATGGAGCAAATCTCTTCGTCTTGCTCGATACTGATCATAATCTCCTTCTCCTCGCGTTCGATTTGCTCCAGTGAATCAAAGGCATTCTCAATCAGATTCCCCAAAATGAGCACGAAATTATGATGATCCATGTACGGCGGAAAACGTTCCAGATGACTCCTGCGATCAATCACAACTCGAATACCCAGCTCTCTTCCGCGACTTACTTTGCCAATCAATAGCCCTGATAAATTCTCATCCATGATCCGCGTCGTTAAAAAGGAGATGAGCTCCTCCTGCTGCTCGTTGACCTCGAACAAATACGCAAGCGCCTTTTCATGCTGTTGGAGCTGGAGCAAGCCTGCGATGGTATGCAAATGATTCATGTGCTCGTGGTTTTGTACCCGCAGCGCACCGACGAATTCTTTTACGCCTGTCAGTTCCTCCGCCATTCTCGCCACTTCTGTTCTGTCCTGAAAAATGGCAATCGCGCCGACGATCTTTTCCTCGACCTTGATCAAAAAACGGTTGGACCAGAGCAGTGTATTGCCTACGTGAATTTCCGTGTTGGTAAAATTCTGGCGAAGCTCCAGCACTTCTGGTAATCTGGTGTCGTGCAGGACAGACCGTATGTGCTTGCCCAGCACCTCTCCTTCGATGCCAAAAATTTGCTTCGCCCTGTCGTTAAAGATCGTAATTCTCTCCCGATTGTCGATGGCGATGACTCCCTCATGCATGGCATGGAAGGTTGCGGTTCTCTCTACCAGGATTCGCGCGATTTCGTCCGGCTCCAGGTCGAGCATCTGCTTTTTCATGTGACGGGCCAACTGATAGGAACCCCACACCCCGAACAATAAGGAGAAGAAAAAGGTCAGTGCAATATTGTTTCGCTCGCTGTACAAGATCCCCCAAACATCAGGCATGACACGTCCGACCAAGACAACACCCACCTGCTGATGCTGGTCATCCATGATCGGCACGTAGGCCCGCAGAGCCATTCCCATCTCTCCTTTGACTTTTTGAAAATAGGAGTGCTCGGCATAGGCCTCATCAACCGCAGGGTCCATAAACACCGTACCAATCCGCCCATCTAATGGGTCTGAATAACGGACACGCTCCATATTCAGCACGACGATATACGTCACATCATTGACGACGCGCAGGTTGTTTGCTGTCGGTTGGATCACCTTCCATCCGTCTGGTTCCTGAATGCTTTTTTGTACATTCGGAATCGTCGCAACCGTGCGCGCTGTGGTCATCAGCCGTTGTCCCAGTTGGGTTTCCGTAATCCGAATAATCCCTCCGGCCATGATCAAGTTTCCGATGATCAAGGAAAAAAGAACGATTCCGACGGAGAGCAGCATAATTTTCCATTTGATTGTTAAACGTTCGAACAGGTTCGTTCTTTCCTTTCCATTGGGTTTGCAACTCACATTCACTCAACATAAGCAGGTGTTTTGAAAATGAAATCATTGGTAACCAGTACATTCATTGTTATACTCGGACTTGTGAGCGCTGTCATTATAGGCTTCGGACCAGATTCTCTGATGGAAAACAGAGGGTATGATGAAGAACAGGTAGGGCTGTCCAGTCAAATTATCATCAAGTTCAGCCACGTAATCGCGGAAAACACGCCGAAGGGTCTCACTATCGAACGCTTTTCCCAGCTCGTGAAGGAAAAGACAAACGGACGTGTAGAGGTACAAGTCTTTCCCAACAGTATCCTTCATACCGAGAAAACCGAGATGACTGCTTTGCAAAACGGCGAAATCCAGATGATTGCCCCTGCGTTCTCCTATCTGTCAAACACGATTCCCGAATGGGCTGTCCTTGATTTGCCTTATCTGTTTCGATCACAAGAGGACGTCGAAACCGTATTCAATGGAGAAATCGGCCAAATACTATTCGATAAGCTCGAAGATTCCGACATGAAAGGACTGGCCTTCTGGGGAAGCGGCTTTAAGCAAGTGACAGCCAACCGCCCGTTGATTATGCCTTCCGATTTTGTCGGCCAACGTTTGCGGATTATTCCTGGCAACGTGATCGAAGCTCAATTTCGCACGCTCCGGGCAATCCCTGTAGGCTCTTCCTTCAATGAATTATACAGCATGCTGGCTGCCGGAAAAGTAGACGGCGAAGAAAATACGATTTCCAACGTGTACACCAAAAGGCTCTACCAAGTTCAAAAGCACATGACGATCAGCAATCATAGTTATTTGGGTTACACTGTGGTGATTAATAAAACGTTTTGGAACAATCTCCCCGCCGATATTCAGCAGGCGATATCGGAAGCGATGCAGGAAGCGACAGCTTACAATAATCAATTGGCTGTATCGATGAATGACAAACAGCTACGCTTGCTCCAAGAAAACGGGGGAATGAACATCCACATACAGACAGCAGAAGAACGTGCGGCCTGGATCGAAGCGTTGCAGCCAGTCTACGATCAATTCGCTCCGAGCATCGGAGAACCATTGATGCAGAAAATCAGAGAGCTCCACCAACGCCGGTGAAGCTCTCAAACAATCTCCTCGCTCTGGTCCTTGCGCATAGGCAAAATGAGCGTAAAAACCGATCCCTCTGACGTGCTCTTTGCGAGGAGGAGATCACCGCCAAGCGCCTTCGCCATCATGCGAGAATACGACAACCCCAACCCAAGTCCACGTACTTTGTCTTTTTTATTGCTACCCCGGAAGAAACGCTCAAACACAAGAGGCTGTTCCTTTGCGGGTATTCCTGGTCCATCGTCTTTGACGTCGATTCGTAAATCTGTATCCGTTTTGTACAGAGTGAGCGCTATGTTCCCCTTCTCACCAACAGCCTGTTTCGCGTTGTTCAATAGGTTAATCAAGATTTGCTGGACACGGCCCGGATCGACATAGATCATTGTCTGCTTTTCCAGAACCCTAACGGTAAACGTGATGTGACCGAGGTCGTGGACAATCTGCCATTGTGAGGCGATCTCGCGGATCAGCTTGTTCACGTTTTGCTCTTCCTGACAAACAGTGATCGCTCCTACGGCAAATGAATTGAAGTCTAGCAAATCCTCTACCATTTTTTGCAGGCGCTTTGTTTCCTTCAGACAGATTTCCAAAAACTCCTTCTGCTCGTCACCGGAAACCACCTCGTCGTTAATTGCCTGGATTAATCCGCTAATCGACGTAACGGGAGTTTTCAGCTCGTGTGTCACTCCAGCCAAAAGCTCTGTTCGCATGCTTTCCAACTGCCGAAGACGGTCGGCCATTTCCGCAAATGTATGCACCAGCTCGTGAATTTCTTTTTCCTTGATCGTTTTATTGAGCAAGACGTCGTAGTTTCCTTCTACGATCTGTCGTGCGGACATCACCACATTTTGAATCGGTTCAGACAGCTTGCGCGCATGAAAATAAATAACCGCCCAGCCAAGCACACCCAAACTCCCCAGCATGATGACCAAATATTGGATTTCCTCTTTCCCTACCTTGATATCTGTTTCGGGGAAAAGCAAGATCACCTTGCCAATGATTTGGTCATTGAACTCCAAATTTTTCCTGATTACATACAGGGTCTCACCTGACGGATGCCTCACTTTATCCCGCTTATCTGCCTGCTCCAACAACTCAGGTGCTGCCTGCTGCAATGGAGGCGGAAGCTTGGTTGGCCGACTGTATACGACCTTTCCTTTTACATCTTCAATGAATAAAATCAGATTGCGATCCACACCCATAAACTTTCGCCGATTATCCAATACCTGATGAAGTTTTTCCCCCACCAAAATATTTCCAACATCATCCACGACCCGATCAGCCACTTCCTCTGCAAACAGTCGCGTGACCTCGATCTGCTTTTCAATCGCGGCGTACTTGATCCAATAGGCAGAGACAGCCCCAATGATGAGCAATCCGATCACGAGGGTGAGTAGATAGCGTGTGGTCCAATAGCGCAGCAGCGATACGGGCTCATTGTTTTTTATAAACACAGAATTGATACCCAACCCCTCTTTGCGTCTTGATCTCGCCTTCCTGAACTGGCCAATTCTCCAGTGTCTTTCTGACCCGCTTGATCGCCAGGTCTACAGCACGGTCACTCCCGCCATAGTCCATTCCCCATACTTGTTCGATCAATTGCTCTCGGGTAAAGGTCTGATTCGGATTTTGTGCCAGAAAAAGCAGCAAGGACAAATCGCGCGGGTGAAACGTCAGTTCGAGACCGTGAAGCGTCACGTGATGGGACTGAAAGTTTATTTTTAAGCTTCCAAATAGTCGGGTTTCCTGATCTTTCACCAAAATAACAGAGCGGCGCAGCACCGCATTGACTCGTGCAATTACTTCATCCGCGACAAAAGGCTTCGTTATGTAGTCATCTGCCCCTTGATTGAGTCCTTTGAGCTTTTGGTCTGTTTGACCGAGCGCCGTCATCATAATGACTGGACAGGAGCTCTTTTCGCGAATGTACTGGAGAATCTCCCAACCGTTGCGTTCAGGGAGCATGACATCCAACAGAACCAGATCCGGCTTTTTTTCGTCAAAAAGCTCCATCGCCTTGATTCCATCGTTCGCTTGCAAGACCTCATACCCTTCCTTTTGCAAGTAAGCCTTCAGCACGCGCGATATCACCAGTTCATCTTCTACCAACAAAATGCTTTTCATATCTTCCCTACCTGATTTACAGACATATGATCATTCCTATTCGAGAATTCTCTCGCATGGTCTCTCTAATCATCTACGTACTTCTATTCTATCAGTTTACAACCTTGTATTAAAATTTGGCTTTGATGTTTTTGGAAAATAGGAAAAAAGCCTTGCATCCTGTGAAAAGGAGCAAGGCTTTTTTTGTGAGAAACGTCCCCACTTTGCGGGAAGTTAGTTGATAACGTCACCTTCAAAAGTGATATCTCCATCGCTAGCGTCAGCGGAGAAATCATACAGGTTATCGTCATCCTCATCGACAATTTCACCGTCAATATCTGCATCTTCGAACTCATCCCAAATATCTTCCACTACTTTTTCCACGAGTTCTTCGAAATCAGATTCATCCAGATCCTCATATTCATCTTCGAATTCTTCACGGTCAACTTGGATTTCTACATCGATATCATCTTCGTCGCCACTCAGAGAGATCTTCCACTCGATATCTTTGTAGTCATCGTAGTAGTTATTCAGATCGTCTTCCAGATCGTCCAGATCGTCATCGTCTTTGCTACTGTTATTCTTCTTGCTGTTTTTCAAATCAGTGATCTCTTTGTTCAGGCTATCGATGGTGTTTTGCAGACTTCTGATTTGAGCATCACGTGCAGCCAACTCGTTTGCGTGTTGGGAGTTAGGCAAGTCTTTTACTGTGATGGTGTACTTCGCGCCATCCCATGCTACATCCTTGCTGAATACGCCAGCCATCATGCGAAGTGGAATGTACGTGGTTCCGTTTACGATGAATGGTTCGATTGTTGTTGGAACAGCTGCACCGTTATAGATAACTTTAATGTTGTTGTACTTAGCTTGCAGATTCTTCGTTCCAGTAGCCGCTTGAGAGCTCGTCGGAATAAGTGTGGTAGACAGAATCAACGCTGAGGCAATCGCCAAATATTGCTTCTTGAACATAGAAAATCCTCCATTCTCCCGGTTGTCTGTTTCTTTCGTGTCACTATGTACATCTCTTACTTTACCTATCGTTCGTGTCGAGAGTATGTCAACAATTGATTTTTTCCTTTCCAATTTGAGGGGTTTTCTATGACCAAAAGGACCAAAACAACCAATATGACCGTATCATTTTCAATTTTCCACACCATTTATACAATGCAAAAGAGAGGGATAAAGCGCTTTCAATTCTTGGAGGAGGAGTGATTCGATGCGGATCAACTTTAAAAATCTGACCGTACAGGTCGTTATAGCCATCATTCTCGGTATTTTAGTTGGTCATTTTGCACCCAAATTCGGCGCAGAGCTGAAGGTGTTGGCCGATATTTTTGTCAAACTGATCAAAATGGTCATTCCACCGATTGTCTTCTTCACCGTGGTAAATGGAATCGCCAGTATGGGAGACATGAAAAAGGTCGGTAAGATCGGCGGCAAAGCGCTGCTCTATTTTGAAATCGTTACCACAATCGCATTGGCCATCGGACTGCTCGTGGTCAACCTGATCAAGCCTGGGGTAGGCTTTGACAAAACGGGACTGACCAGCGGGGACGTTTCCAAGTACACGGAGGCTGCTGCTCAGAGTAACAACGGTTTTATCGATTTTATTGTGAAGATCATCCCGGAAAATGTCGTCGGGGCGATGGCAAATGGCGAACTGTTGCCTATTCTGTTCTTCGCTGTCCTGTTTGGTCTCTCACTCGCTGCCATGGGGCAAGCGTCCCAGCCTGTCATCAAGCTGTTTGACAAGCTGACACACGGATTTTTTGGTGTCGTCAATATGATCATGAAGGTCTCGCCAGTAGCTGCATTTGGCGCGATGGCGTACACGATTGGGAAATTCGGCATCGGGTCGCTGACCAGACTGGGCCTTTTGATGACGGCTGTCTACATCACAATGTTTTTGTTCATTATTCTCGTTCTGGGCGGGATCGCGCGCTACTACAAATTCAGCATCTTCTCGTTTATCAAATACATTCGGGAGGAAATCCTGCTCGTGCTCGGAACATCCTCCTCAGAGTCCGCTCTTCCAAGAATGATGGATCGGCTGGAGAAGTACGGCTGCTCCAAATCCGTTGTCGGTCTGGTCGTACCGACGGGATACTCGTTTAACCTGGATGGCACCTCTATTTATTTATCTATGGCTGCCATTTTTATCGCCCAGGCATATGGCATCGAGCTCAGCTTTTGGGAACAGGTCACTCTTTTAGGAATTCTGATGATTACGTCAAAAGGGGCTGCCGGTGTCACAGGTTCTGGCTTCATTACACTCGCCGCTACCTTGGCAGCCTTCCCTGTCATTCCGGTCGAAGGCATTGCCCTCTTGCTCGGCGTCGATCGATTCATGTCAGAAGCTCGTGCCATCACGAATCTGATCGGAAATGGCGTAGCTGCCGTGGTCATAGCCAAGCATGAAAATGAGTTCCATCCGGGACGCGTTCAGCAAACAGATGAAACTGCCAGCGAGACGGACAACGAGTCAGAGGCAAAACCGATTATGGCCTAGTCCAGATAAAAAAGAGGTTCTCCTATTCCCGAGAGAACCTCTTTTTGCTTTAGTCATTTGGCCATGTTTTACGAAGCTCCACCTCAAATTGGCGCAGGTGATTAATTCGCTTCTGTGCTGCCTGATACTCCTCCTGCCAGCCCTCTTTCTCGCGCTCTCTGATCAGCTCCGCCTTTTTCTCCAACTCCCTTACCTCATTGCGCAATGCGATCACGATGTCCAATAGCTCATCCATCTCCATGGACCGCATGTCTTGAATAAAGACCCATTCCGCTTCTGTTAATCGATACTGTTTGTTCGCCATGTTTCATCATCCTTAAAATAACCTCTTTCGAAGCCGGCTCATGGAGGAGCGACTGCCCTTTAGAGGAAAGTTGATATTCCTGTACGTTTATAAGTGTGTCATTTTTTAATAAAAATGTTTCATTTTAAAGAAAAATGATGTCATTTCGTGTATAATAGTTGTTGTAGGTATGAATGTCGACAATAATCCGCACAACAGGGGGGATTATTACTAAAATATCACCGGAATGGATATAATTCCAAATAATTATTGACGACTTGTTGCTCAATGGGAAAAAAGAGCCGATATCTATGCCAATACAGTGTCTTGCGTGAAGGAGGATCTTACATGTTCTCGATTAGAGAATCCGATTTGCCAGGGATCGGCAGGAAGTACCAGGTCGAAACCAGAAGTGGCGACAAGCTGGTTATCGTCATTCACGATGACGGCCGCCGGGAAATGTATCACTTTGACCGTGATGATATAGACGAAACAATCTCCATGGTTACCCTTGACGATGATGAGGCGAGACAAATTGCTGCCATCGTAGGCGGTTTGACGTACAAACCATCTGCACTGGAAACAGTCGAGGTTGCGTTAGACAAACTCATGATCGAATGGTACAAGATTGAATCGAACGCTCCGGCCATTGGCAAGACGATTGGGGAGCTCAACATTCGTCAAGAAACTGGCGCTACTATCATCGCCGTTATCGAAAAAGACCATAATCAAACGATTAATCCCGGCCCCGAGTATGTCCTTTGTACAGGATCTACGTTGGTCGTTGCAGGTGAACGGAAGCAGGTGAAGGCTCTCAAGACTATTCTCAGCAACGGAGGTGAGTGATATTGGAGCACATCGTTTTTGAAGTCGGTCTTGCCCTCGCACTCATAGCAATGGCGGGGTTCCTCTCCATGAAGTTAAAATTCTCCATCGTACCCTTCTACATTCTCGTCGGGATGATCGTGGGTCCACACGCTCCCGACATCGGCTTGTTTGATCTCCGCTTTATTGAAAGCGCCCCGCTCATCGAATTTATGGGCAGAATTGGCGTACTCTTCCTGTTGTTTTACCTCGGACTTGAATTTTCAGTAGGCCGCCTGATCAAGGCTGGTCGATCTATTGCCGTTGGCGGTACCATTTACATTGTCATCAACTTTACCCTCGGCCTCTTGTTTGGTTGGGCTGCTGGATTTCCACTCAAAGAAGTTTTGATTATCGCAGGCATTACCACTATTTCCTCCAGTGCCATTGTGGCAAAAGTACTGGTGGATCTCAAACGTACAGCAAATCGCGAAACAGAGATGATCTTGGGGATCATCATGTTCGAAGACATATTCTTGGCCGTCTATATCTCAATCGTATCCGGCTTGGTGTTAAGCGGTGCAACTTCCCTTGCTGGCGTCCTCTCATCCGCATTGATTGCACTCGGCTACATGCTCCTCCTCATTATCGTAGGCCGCAAGCTCGTTCCTTTCCTGAATCGGGCATTAAACATCAAATCAAACGAAGTGTTTATGATTACGGTGTTTGCCGCTCTGTTTCTGATTGCGGGTTTTTCCGAAACGATCCATGTTGCCGAAGCCATCGGAGCACTGCTCGTAGGTCTCGTTTTGGCAGAAACACAACACATGAAGCGCATCGAGCATCTCATCCTGCCATTTCGTGACTTCTTCGGAGCCATGTTCTTCTTCAGCTTCGGTTTGACAATTGATCCATTGTCATTAGGTGGAGCCGTATGGTTGTCCATTGGTGCCGTCGCCCTCACCCTTTTCGGTAACGTCGTCGCCGGACTTTTGGCTGGGCGAAGTGCCGGATTGCCTCCGAAGGCTTCTACCAATATTGGACTGACCATCGTATCTCGCGGTGAGTTCTCCATCATCATGGCTAATCTCGGAAAAGCGGGCGCACTCATGGAAATTTTGCAACCATTTGCGGCTCTTTACGTTTTGATTCTCGCCATTTTAGGACCATTGCTAACCAAGGAATCCAAGCATATATACAAGCTGCTCAATGCTGTATTTCGTCTGGATCGAAAGACATCCGTCAAGGAACCAGCAAACAAAGCAGACGCTGGATAATAGGAAAGACATGACTACCGACAGCAGATATGACTGCTGTCGGTTTTCTATTTGATCGCAGACAACATGTTTTCCATGATTTCTTCACTCATCGGGCCGATGTATTTGTTCTGGACCACGCCGTTCGAATCAATAATGTAGCTGGTCGGAATCGAAATGGCTTTGTACACATTCGCTACTTCTTTATCGGGATCGAGCAAGATCGGAAAGGTGATGCCATACAACTTCACGAAATCCGCCACCACTTCCGGGCTCGTCTCCGTGTCGGTCAGATTGACCCCGAGAATAACAACGCCTTTTTCCTTGTTCTCTTCGTAGTAACGCTGCATATCCGGCATTTCTGCGCGGCAAGGAGGACACCACGTCGCCCATAGATTGAGAATGACTTTTTTCCCCCGTAAATCGGACAGCTTGACTGTACCGCCACCTATCTGCTGCAGTTCAAAATCCGGAGCGGTATTTCCTTTTTCTATTCCAATCTGCCCGTTGCCTTGCTCACTAGATGAAGCGATGGATTCCTGCCTGTTCAAGATTTCCGCATCAAAAATACCCCATCCCAAAAGCCCCAAGAGTACGACAATCGCCCAAACATTATGATGCTTCTTCATCAGTCGTTCCCCCTATCGGCTTCACTCGTCTGGACAAAAAGAGCAGCAAGAGAGCGAATGCATAGTACATGAGCTGATCGCCAGAAAGTCCTGCAAACACAGCTTCTCGATTCGGAATAAAAAAGTGCACATAGACTTGGCTAATGGCAAACCACATCACGGGTGCAAGCCAAGCCGCCAGATGAATGAGCCCTTCCTTTACCCGATGCACCCACCAAAGAAAGAGGGCGCATATGACGACCTGCTGTAGGTGATACCACATGCTGCTTTGTTCCAACACGACCGTGAGCAGTTGGTAAACACCAGTTGCAGCAAGAAAACCTGTCGCCATTCCCAAGGCAACGAAATGAACAGGAATCGCTTTTTTGCGTACCGTCTTGGTGAGGTAGACGACAACTGCCACGACTGCCAGAATGGCTCCGGTTTCTCCCCCGGAAAAGTAAAGAATGGATGAGGGATTCTCCACTGCCTTCGAAAAATGAAACAGGACGTAGCTGAACTTCCAAACGAGAAATGCCAGCAACAGTGCATTACTCAACAGCTCAATAACCGCTGATTTCATTTCTCTGCTATGTTTAAGCTGAGCGGATATAGCCACAAAGCCGAGCGAAAGTGAAACAATGACCGCCAGCATGCTCATTTTCAACAAAAAGGGGCCTATTTGAAAAGCATCCGACATTTTCGTTCCCTCCTTTAGGAAAATGGCTTACTCTGAGAAGACAAGTATTCAAACAACTATCACCATATCAGGAAATGGGGAATAAAGGAATGCTCACGAATATTTTTACTTTGCAGGAGCGCTATGCCCTTGCTTTTTCTACGCGAACGGAGCATCCACAAGTGCGCGTATATCGCGATGAATCGGTCCCGGACATGTATAGCCATAATTATACAGAACTGATGTCGGTTCCCACTCAAGACTGGGTACAAGCTTTCATCGAGCAAGAGCTTCGACATGCCAAAGAGCAGCAGCTCGGCCACTTGAAGCTGGAACTGCACCCGTCGCTACCTTTTTCAGAAGAGTTAGTGTCTTTTGCTTCCCAGCTTGGGTTTGAAGTAAATACGATGCTGTACATGGTTGCTCCACTGGATGTTGCCGATAAACTGGCGCCGAATCCACAATGCTCCGTTTTACGAGGGGATTCAACTGACATCATGGAAGCAGGCATACGCTGCCTTACTGCTTATGATTCCGTTATGATCAATCCTGATTTTGCTGTACGTAAAGCGAACCGGAAAAGAGAAATTTATGAAAAAGGCGAGATCATTCCGTATGTGTGCTTTGTCGATCAGGAGCCAGTCGGTGCATGTGAATGGCATCTTTACAACGAGCTTGTTCGTATGGAGGAATTTTTTATACTGGATGCCTGGCAGCGTAGAGGATTCGGCACGGAAATCATTCGGGTCATGATGCAGGACGCCAAAAAACTCGGCGCCACCCATATGTACTTGACGACCTATGCAGATGATACGCCGCAGGAAATGTACAGAAAGCTCGGCTTTGAAGTGGTCGGGAGGCATTTGGAAATGATCTGGCGAAAGAAGTAGAAAAAAGCTCCCACCAAGTCGCTTAGTGGGAGCCATCCAATTTTTTGCGTTGATCTACTCTCTTGTCATGGTAAGCAGTGCTGCGGCCTCCCGATCTCTCCGGTCGGTTTCGCCATTTTTGGTCCACTGTAAAAAGCGGTCGTCCAAAAGCTCTGCCAGGATTGCCCGTTTATCCGCCTCGTTCGCCGCCAGCGAGAGTACTTGTCTTCTCATGCTGCCGAGAAAAAGCGTGTAGTCCTCGTATTCCGGTCCCACCCATTCTTCGAGCTGACGGCGCATTTTCTTTGCCAGACCCGGGTTGTTCCCACCCGTAGAGATAGCAATCTGCAAGTCTCCACGTGCAACAACAGATGGAACGGTAAAGGAACAGAGGTCTGGGCGATCAACGATATTGACCCACTGATGCGGACAGCACGCTTCGTATACAGCCAGATTGACGGTGGGATCACTCGTCGCCGCGATGATGAGAACCGCCTGCTCTACGTCCTGTGGGGTAAAGGGGCGCTGTGCTACCATCAGCTTCCTAGCATGTGCCCACTCAAGGATGGTTGCCGTACAGGAGGGACTCACAACGGTGACATCCGCACCAGCAGCAAGCAGACTGCCGATTTTCCGCTCGGCTACCTGCCCGCCACCGACCACCAGGCAACGCTTGTTTTGTAGATTGACCATCATGGCATAGTGCGTCATCAGCGTTTCCCCCCTCGTTTTCCTATTATTGCACTTGCTCCATTCCAAGCGTAGCTTCAAACCAGTTGATTTTCTCACGCATCTTCACGACATCACCGACCAGAATGATAGCTGGATTCGTGATGTGACTGTTTTGGGCCAAACGTTCCTCAATATCAACCAGGGTACCCGTTACCACTGCTTGCTGCGGGAGTGTTCCCCAGGAGATGACAGCGACTGGCGTATGTGGATCGCGTCCGTGCTTGATTAATTGGGTGCGGATCAACGGCAGATTGGCTACTCCCATGTAAAAGGCAACCGTGTCGATGCCATTTGCGAGAGCACTCCATTTTTCTACCGCCAGCTCCGGCTTGTCTTCGCGCAAATGTCCCGTCACGACAGCGAATGAAGAGCCGTGATCGCGGTGTGTCACTGGAATACCCGCGTACGCCGAGGCTGCAATTCCAGCTGTTACTCCCGGGACGATTTCAAAGGCAATTCCTCGCTCAGCCAAATGCTGCGCTTCTTCTCCGGCACGTCCAAACACACAAGGATCGCCCCCTTTTAGCCGTACGACGACTTTTCCTTCCAGCGCTTTTTCCGCTAACAGCTCGTTAATCGATTCCTGTCTCATCGTGTGATGATCCGGCAGCTTGCCGCAGTAGATGCGTTCTGCCGTCTGTGGCGCGTACTCCAGCAGGGCTGGATTTGCCAGACGATCATACACAACCACCTCTGCCTTTTGCAGGCATTCCATTCCTTTTACGGTAATCAGCTTTGGATCGCCAGGGCCAGCTCCTACGAGATAGACTTTCCCCGCGCCGCTCATCGGTCACTTACCCCTGCTGATGCAAATGTCGCCATCTCACGGACCATCCGTGTCGCCGCTTCCACGATTGGAAACGCCAATGTTGCTCCGCTTCCTTCGCCCAGTCGCAATTTCAGGCTGAGCAGTGGCTCCTTGCCTAATGCTTGCAGGACAAAATCATGCCCCGGCTCCTCAGAACGGTGACCCGCGATCAAGTAATCAGCAACGAGTGGCTCCATTCGAACAGCAAGCAAAGCCGCTACCGTAGCGATAAAGCCGTCCAGCAGCACAGGGACACGGCGAGAGGCTGCTCCCATGATCGCACCAGCCATTGCTCCGATTTCCAGTCCGCCGACTTTTGCCAAAACGTCCAACGGATTAGTTGCATCCGGGCGATGCAGGGCAAGTGCTTCACGAACAACTGCCTTTTTACGCTGCCAGCCCGCGTCATCCAGCCCTGTTCCTCGTCCGACGATTTGCTCAGGATCAGCCCCGGTTAATGCTGACAGGATCGCACTGCTGGCTGTCGTGTTGCCAATGCCCACTTCACCGACGATCAGGACTTTGGCGCCTTCCCCGATCATCGCTTCCGCCATCTCGAGGCCAACTGCGATGGAGCGCTGCGCTTCGTCTGCGGTCATTGCTGGTTCTTTCAGCATATTGCCCGAGCCTGCTCTGATTCGCTTGTTGTAAACATCCGGTGCTTCGACCTCGACCGCTACACCGACATCGACGATTTTTTGAATGGCTCCGATTTGTCTGGCAAAGACGTTGACTCCAGCTCCGCCATGAACCATATTCAGCACCATCTGCGCTGTCACTTCCTGCGGATAGGCAGAGACACCTTCCCGTGCCACACCGTGATCGGCCGCAAAAACAAGCACGCCCGGCGGGGTTACAACAGGCATCGTCTCACCTGTCATCCCAGCCAGCTCAATAGCCAATTGCTCCAGGCGTCCAAGGCTGCCAAGCGGCTTGGTCAACTGATCCACATGCTGTCTCGTTTGCTCACTTGCTTTCTGATTTCGTGGCTCAATCGCCGGATAAATGACTGCCATTATATTTGCACCTCTTTTTCTTGAAAAGCCTTCATGTACTCTTCGATCGTATCCAACCTCACATGGCGACGAACAGTATCCGCCAACAGATCGTACCCCTGCTCTCGTAGAGCGACAAAAGATGGGCGATCCGTAATGGGTGAGAGTCCTTTTTGCTCACGGATGGCATTCAGCAACAGCGTGCGGAAGTGGTCATTGTGGAACAGCCCATGAAAATACGTACCGATCAACTGCCGCTCCTCCTGACAATAGCCCTCCGTACGCCCCTCCATCTGGATAAAAGGAAAATCATTGCGCGAATAAGCGGATTGCCCCATGTGAATCTCGTAGCCTTCCACCGTCAGCTTTTCCTTCGCAAATACTGCTTCCCCACGGGACAAAACGGTCGTTTTCTTCTGCTCCATCGTCGTGATCATCGGGATGAGACCCAGCCCATCAAGCTGCTGCAACGGTGACTCGACCCCAGCCGGATCATGAATGGCTTCTCCCAGCATTTGATAGCCGCCGCACAAACCAACGATATACGTCTTCCCTTTATGATGAAGGTCTTTGACCGCCGCAGCAAGACCCGTCTCTCGTAAGAACTGCATATCCTCGATTGTATTCTTGCTGCCCGGCAGGACAATCAGGTCAGGTTCCCCCAGCTCTTCCAAACGTGTCACAAAGCGCATCCGGCAATCCGGCTCTACAAAAAACGGGTCCACGTCTGTAAAGTTGGAAATTCGCGGGTAGCGCAAAACCGCAATGTCAATCTCCCGCGGCGTCTCACGCTGACCTTGATAACGGTGCAAAATCAGCGAATCCTCTGCATCGATCCACAAGTCTGGAATAAATGGCACGACACCAAGAACAGGCTTGCCCGTATATTCTTCGAACCAGTCGAGTCCCGGCTGCAAAAGTGTCAAATCACCGCGAAAACGATTGATGATGACGCCGATCACACGATCCCGGTCTTCGGGTTCAAGCAGTTGGAGAGTACCGACCAAGCTGGCAAACACACCCCCGCGCTCGATGTCTGCCACCAAAATGACGGGCGCGTTCGTGAGACGAGCGACTCGCATATTGACGAGCTCGCGGTCATTCAGATTGACCTCTGCCGGACTGCCAGCCCCTTCAATGACGATCCGCTCATAGGAGCTGGCGAGTCGTTGATACGCTTCCTCAATGATCCGCAAGCCCTCGTCATAAAATTCCGTTCGATAGGCAAAAGCTTTCATGTTGCCGTATGGCTCGCCGTTGACGACAATTTGCGATTCAGAATCTCGTGTCGGCTTGATCAAAATGGGGTTCATGTCAGTCGTCGCCAGAATTCCCGCTGCCTCTGCCTGAACGCCCTGCGCCCGCCCGATTTCTTTTCCATCCAGCGTCACGTAGGAATTCAGGGCCATATTTTGCGATTTGAACGGAGCTGTCTTGTAGCCATCTTGGGCAAAAATACGGCAAAGCGCTGTTGCAATCGCACTTTTTCCTGCATCCGAGCTGGTACCTTGCACCATCAACGGGAGGGATTTAGGCACGTGCGGCCACCTCCGCGCATCTGTTCAGCCAACGCTCAACCAGTTTGGGATTGGAGCCGAAATGCAAGTGAGTATAGCCTGCGACCAGATTATCTAGGGCATAGCCCTCCGGCTTCGTACCGCGAAGCCCTTTCGTCTCATATGCTGCTGGGAGCTCTTGATCCGAAGCATACGTAGAGTAGTGAAATTCATGCCCTTTTGCCTGTTCTTCGGTACCGAGCAAGAAATTGCCTTCCTTGCCGCGCACTTCCCGATAGCCAAGCGCTGCGAGCTTTTTCTGCATGGTCACCTTGCCTGAGATGAGCCCCACCATTGGGTAGCTGTCGCCATCGGTCGTGACGATTGCCTCTGTCAAAAACATGTAACCGCCGCACTCAGCCAAGGTAGGCAAGCCTTTTGTGATCGCAGATCGGATCGATTGTTTCACCGCTTCATTTTGCGATAGCTCTGCTGCAAATTCCTCCGGGAAGCCTCCCCCGATGTACAAGCCATCCGCATCCTCAGGCACTCCCTCACCGGCCAGTGGGGAAAAGAACGCGAGCTTCGCGCCATATGCTTCGAGCAGCTCCAAATTTTCCGGATAGTAAAAATGAAAAGCAGGGTCCTTCGCTACAGCAATGGTGACATTGGCAGACGCTTCTCGCGGAGCAAACAACGTAGGTTTGGCTTGCAGCGGCTCTGCCTTTGCCAACTCCCAGATTTGCTCCAAATCGACTGTCTCCGCGATCAGATCAGCCAGCTTTTCAAACAAGGGAGTCAACTCTCCACGTTCGACAGATGGCACTAACCCGAGATGACGTTCCGGTATTTCCAGCTCGTTCTCCCGTTTCAGGTAGCCCACGACCGGAATCCCACACTCCTGCTCGATCGCTGCCTTCACGATTTTGTGATGCCCTTCACTGCCGACCTTGTTCGCGATGACACCGACGATTCTCGCCTGTGGATTGAGCAGTTGAAAGCCTTTGACAATCGCAGCCGCACTACGCGCCATGCTCTGACAATTGACCACCAGCAGAACCGGAGAGCCAGTCAGAATGCTAATTTCTGCGGTGCTGCCTTTATCGCTGGTTGCTTCCTTGCCATCGTACATGCCCATGACACCCTCGATAATCGAGATGTCTGCACCCTCGCTGCCGCGGACAAAAATCTCCTTCACGATCTCGTGCTCTAGCATAAAGCTGTCCAAATTTCGCGAGGCTCTGCCGGTCACAGCCGTATGATACGTGGGATCGATATAGTCAGGACCACACTTGAAGCCCTGTACGGTATGCCCTTTTCTTTTCAAAGCAGCCATCAGTCCGATGGTAACGGTTGTCTTGCCCGCTCCGCTGCCTGTTCCGGCAATCACAATACGGCGGCTGTCCGTCATGCGCGCTCCTCCTCGTGATAGGGCATCAATCCGACCGAAATGGTAGTGTTACCCGACTTCTTCTTGGTCAAAACGAGTTCGCCTACTCCAGCGTACAGCTTCGCGGCAGGCTCACTCACTCCGTACGCTCCCGTGAACTTGAAGACGGTATCAGACGGATCGCTGATTTCGACCTTGTTTAATTCTTCAGGCGAATACCAGACGAACGACCAGCCGTATTTTTCGCAAACGGCGATGAGACCCGCTTCATCCTTTTTCAGCTCGATGGTCGCCAGTGCTTTTACACTTTTGATCGAAAATTGCAGTTCATCCAGCGTTTCCTTGATGACTGCTTCGATCTCCTCTGCGGAGGTTCCCCGGTTGCAGCCCATCCCGAGCACGATTACCTTCGGACGATAAAGGACGCCATTATCCAAAATCGATTGTTCCTCCGCTGTGAGCAGGCGATGAGAAACGACTAGAGCAGCTTGCGGCTGATCGGCTTTGGCCTCAGCGATTGTCGCGTATTCCTTGATGGACGGTGGCATTGGGGTGTCATGCATCCACCAGTCGCGTTCACCGGATTCATTGATGACGGCTACACGCTCCTCGTTAACAACGGAAGCACTGACAGGAGTCAGCTTATCAGCGGAATCCCACTCCCAGCCAAAACGTCTACCGAATAGATCGACGGGAATGGTCTTTTGTACATCCGATGCTGTCGTGATAATCGGACGAGCACCCATGACTGCCGCTACCTCGCGAGCCAGCTCATTGGCACCGCCCAAATGGCCGGAAAGTACACTGATAACATTCTCCCCACGGTCATCGACGACGACGACACCCGGGTCTTTCTTTTTGTCTTCGAGCAAAGGTGCGATCATCCGAATAACCGCACCCAGTGAAATAATGATGATCAAACCTTTATAAGCAGGCCAGAGAGCGGGAAACAGCATCCGTACACTGTTGGAAAACAGCTGGATGCCGCGCGCTTCCTCATCTCCGCGTTCGAACTTGCTCATGTAGTACAGGTCTGTCCCAGGAAATTTCTGTGCCAGATCTCGGGCCATCTCTACCCCGTGCTTCGTGATCGCGACAATGGCATAGTCTCCGCGCTGCTCGATAACAGGGATTTCTCCCTCGATCAGTTCGATGATCTTCATTATTCCTTCACACCTTTTCTGAACCCGTGTGTAAAGGTTTTATCGTACAGCTTGGAACGGTATTGCTCGCTCTTGTCGTGGATGTTCGGGTCCAATGCCCAGCCAGCCAAAATCATCGCGTGCTTGCGAATGCCGTTTTTGCCCATGTCTTCGTCCAAATTTTTCAGCGTGGTGCGAACGATCAATTGATCCGGCCAGCTTGCACGTTGTACGACTGCTACTGGCGTATCCTCGCTCCAGCCTGCATCGACCAGCTCGCGGACTACTTTTTTCGTCAACGTCGCGCTAAGATACAGAGCCAACGTGCAATGATGCTCAGCGAGCGCACGCAGCTTTTCTCTTTCAGGCACTGGTGTGCGACCCTCCGCACGGGTAAGGATGATCGTTTGTGTCAGATCAGGAATCGTCAGCTCGGCTCCTACTGCCGCCGCCGCCGCAAATACGGAGCTCACACCTGGAACGATTTCTACCTCGATGCCTTTTTCTTTTAACAGGGCGATCTGTTCCATGATCGCGCCATAAATGGACGGATCACCTGTATGCAGGCGTACAACTGTTTTTCCGCTGCTAATCCGTTCTACCAATTGTTCTACCATTTCTTCCAATGCCATCCCCGAGCTTTGCAGTACTTCTGCATTCGGATTGCCGAGCGCAACCAAATCCTCGTTCACGAGAGAGTCGGTATACATAATGACGTCTGCCTTTTGTAGCAGCTTTAAGCCTTTTACCGTAATCAATTCGGGGTCACCAGGACCCGCTCCCACTATGTACAGTTTCATTACTTTTTCACCACCATCAGTGTAAGATAGCTGAGCTCTGCCCGCTCCAGTTCACGCATATCGGTCCAAACCATTTCCTCGGAGGAAGTGACCTTGGTCGCTACTGCTGCCTTTTCAGCCAGCCCCATTTCTTTCAGCAAGCCAATGATCATTGGCAGTACTTTTGCTACCTTCAAGAATACGACGGTATCGTGGTTCTCCAGCGCTTTGCGCATGGCTTCCTTGTCTTCTGTTGCCGGGATGATGCCGATCTGCTCGTCGCCATCCGCCAGCGGCAGATTGAAGCGGGACGCTGCTCCCAAAAACGAAGAGACTCCTGGTACGGTTACGATTGGCACTTCCGGGTGCTCCTCATGCATAACGCGCATCATGTGGATGAATGTGCTGTAAAACATCGGATCGCCTTCTGTTACAAAAGCGACGTCTTTGCCTTCAGACAGACGCTCCCAGACGATCTCTACTGTGTTGTTCCACTCGCGCTCCAAAATTTCTTTGTCCCGCGTCATCGGGAATACGAGTCCGAGCATTTCCTTGTCTGGAGACTGCACATACAGCTCTGCGATTTGATGCGCGTAGCTTTTGCTGCCCATCCGTTTTTTCGGGTACGCAACCACTGGTGATTGCAGTAATAGACGAAATGCCTTGACGGTAATCAATTCAGGGTCGCCGGGACCTACTCCCAGTCCGTACAATGTTCCGATCTTGGTCACTTGCTGTCTCCTCCTAGTTCTTCTGCCTGCTTGGCCCAGGCCGTAATGATGTAGATCGGATTCAATGCTTCAAAGCGCGTCAGGGACAAAATCGGCTTGCTGCGCGATAGCTGCGCCAGTGTCACCGATGTCTCGAATCCTTCCTGCGCGAATGCTTGTGTCGCTTCGTACAATGTCTCAATAGTCGCCGCGTTCACCACAATCCGGCCTTTCGGACGCAGTCGTGTGCAGCAGATATTCAACAGCTCGCGCAATTCTCCGCCACTGCCGCCAATAAATACGGCATCCGGGTCCGGGAACTCATCCAAGCCATGTGGGGCACGTGCGTTAATCACTGTCAAATCCGTGCGAAACTTCGCCATGTTCTGGCGGCAGTTTTCCAGATCATCCACGTTCTTCTCTACGCCGTACACTTCACCCTCACGCGCAATCCGTGCCGCTTCAATGGCGACAGAGCCTGTGCAGGTGCCGATGTCCCAGACGATGCTTTTCGCATGCAATTGCAGCTGCGCAATGCTTAAAATGCGCACTTCCTTTTTCGTAATGAGTCCCTTGTCCGGCTTGCGCTGGGAAAACTCCTCGTCTGCGATTCCGAAGGGCCATACCGGGTTTGGACGGCGTTTTTTCAATATCACGACATTCAGATCAGAGAAGCTGCCATCAGCCATTTCCTCAAGGGAATACCAGCCTGTCCGCTCTTCCGCACTGCCCAGATTCTCCGCCACGAACGCATCGTACTCGGTCATCTGAAACGAAAGGAGGTACTTGGCGATTGCTGCTGGCGAGTTTTCCCGATCCGTCAACAGTGCGACCTTATCCTTCCCATCGATCCGTTGTGCCAGACCTTTGATACTACGTCCGTGCACACTAGCCAATGTCGCATCTTGCCATGCTTCGCCCATTTTGGCAAAAGCGAGCTGGATAGAGCTGAGGTGCGGGTAGATCTCCACGTTCAGCTTTTTGGAAAGCAAGCCGCCAATCCCGTAAAAGAGCGGGTCGCCTGACGCCAGAATGACCGTCTTGCGCGTCTCGGTGCGTAGCTCTTCTACCATCGCGGTCAGTCCGCCCTTTAGTACACGCTTTTCCCCTGTATACTCCGGGAAAAAACTGAGGTGTCGCTCTCCTCCAACCAACAGTTCACTTTCTTCTATCCAAGTCCGGTACAACGGCAGCAGGCTCTGCTGTCCATCATCCCCGATTCCAATTACTTTCATCGCCTGTGTCATTGATCGTCACCCTTCCCAACAGGGACCCTTTCATTGTGATGATGATGGTTTCGACCTCGATGCCGCCGCCCACTTCTTTTAATGCAGCGCGACAGCAGTTTTCGCACATTATCTCGAAAAAGGCGGGCGTGTCCACCATCATATCGCCTACCTGCGAAGCGGTGTTGGCTCCCAAAATTTCGTCAATAC
Source organism: Brevibacillus sp. MER 51 (assembly GCF_023714195.1). Classification (NCBI taxonomy): domain Bacteria; kingdom Bacillati; phylum Bacillota; class Bacilli; order Caryophanales; family Paenibacillaceae; genus Brevibacillus; species Brevibacillus sp. MER 51. The sequence goes on from NZ_JAMAUS010000019.1 coordinate 28,915, forward strand.
GCTCCTGAGAAGCTCCTGCATCTGCCGCCATTTGGGCGAGGAAGCCGAAATCGACGGGTGCGCTTTTGGAATGAACCATCATGACGCCTTGCGCTACCTTGGAAAACTTGCCCATCATCCCGACCAAGGTCACTTTGCGCATACCCTTGTTTTTGCACTGCTTGAGAGAAAAGCCGACGAAATCGCCCATTTCTACGAATGCTTCTTCCGACAGCTCTGGATAAGTAGCGACCCCGTAGGATTCACTCTTTCCGCCCGTCGACAGCACAATATGATCGCAGCCGGCTTCCTTGGCGACGTTGACCGCTTGCGCCACACTCGCCTTGTAGGCAGAAGTGGAAAACGGCACCACGATTCCACGCGTCCCCAAAATGGAGATGCCGCCGAGTATGCCGAGTCGTCCATTCAATGTTTTTTTGGCGATTTCCTCGCCTGCAGGCACAGAGATGACGATTTTGATCCCGCGCTGGGTCCCGTACTCATCCAGCACTGCCTGCGCGGTTTCCCTGATCATTTTGCGCGGGACGGGATTGATCGCTGCCTCGCCAATCGGAACGGGCAACCCTGGTTTGGTCACCCGTCCCACGCCGAGTCCGCCATCCAAAATAATGCCAGGCTGATCCGACCATTCCACAGTAGAGAGGATAAGGGCACCGTGTGTCGCGTCCGGATCGTCTCCCCCGTCCTTGATCGTGCTTGCTGTCGCCCTCTCCAAGGAAAACTCACAGCTCTCCATCTGAAAGGTGACATCCTCGCCGATTGGCAGGCGAATCGTTGCTTGGCTCTGCTCTTCCTGAGTAATCAGCGCGATCAAAGCAGCCTTGGTCGTCGCCGTTGCACATGATCCAGTCGTATATCCGTGGCGGAGGGGTTTTGCCTCTTTTTCGTCCGTTGCTGCTTTGGCTGCCATCTGCTTAGCCCAACCGTTCCGCCATGATCGAAATGGCATTCAATGCTGCTACCGTTACTGGACTTCCGCCTTTGCGTCCCATGTTCGTAATGAACGGGATATCGAGCTTCGCCAGCTCTTCCTTGGATTCTGCCGCAGATACGAAGCCAACTGGCATCCCGATGACCAGACCTGGCTTTGCTTCTCCTTCCTTCACCATGCGGATCAGCTCCAGGAGTGCAGTCGGTGCGTTTCCGATGCAAAAGATTCCGCCATCCGCTTCCTTGATCGCTTTGCGCATGGAAATGATCGCACGGGTCGTGTTCAGACGCTTCGCCTCTTCCATTACATCGCGGTCGGAGATGTACACCTTCACTTGTCCGCCGAATTTTTCAATGCGGTTTTTGCTGATGCCGACTTGCACCATCTGTACATCTGCTACGACGATTTTGCCGCTGCGGATCGCTTCGATTCCCGACTTTACTGCGTCCGGGTGGAAAACAAGGCTGCGTCCGAGGTCAAAGTCTGCGGATGCGTGGATGACACGTTGTACTACCGGATATTGTTCTTCTGTAAAAGAATGCTCGCCCAACTCATCTGTAATGATTTGAAAGCTCAAGTCCTCAATCTCTTGCGGTTGTACGGTCATCGGTTTAAATTCCGTTTTGAAATCCATGGTTAGTTTCCTCCAGTCACTTGTTTGAGTTCGTCCAGCACGCTGGCGTAATCCGAAAACTTCGTTCCATAATCGATCTTTGGACGACCGATGACGATGGTTTCGATGCCCATTTCCAGTGCCGCTTCCACCTTTTCATCAAAAGCGCCTACCTTGCCGCTCTCTTTGGTGATCATCAGCGTGACACCATAATGATCGTAGAGCGCTTTGTTCAGCTCCTTGGAAAAAGGACCTTGCATCGCAACGATGTTTTTTTGCTCGACACCCAGCTCTTCGCATTTCTGCATATTGTCAAGACGCGGCAGCATGCGTGCTACCAAGGTCGTGTCCGGCAAGCCCAGAAGCCGATCCGTGAACGTTTTCAGCGTCTTGCTGCCCGTCGTCAGCATGATGACGCCCCGCTTTTCTGCCGCCAGCTCAGCCGCCTGGACGTAGTCTTCTACCACAATCAGCTTCTCACTGCCTGGTGAGGAGAGGCTTTCCCGCTCGTAACGAATGTAGGGGACTCCCGCGCCCTGTGCTCCTGCCATGGCGTTTTTGGAGGCTTCCTCTGCGAAGGGATGACTCGCATCGACCACGCATTGGACGGCTCTGTCTTGGATCAGCTGCTGAATATCGTCTGCAGTCAGTCGTCCGACCTGAACAGGAACGCCTGCCTCCTCCATACTTTTCGCAGCATTGTCCGTGACGACCGTCGTCAACAGCTCGTAGCCCTTGTCCTTGATTTGCAGAGCCAACTCGCGCGCGTCGCTCGTTCCAGCCAGTACCAGAATCATGCTGTCTCCCTCCTACTTGGTAACGTGATCATGCTTGTGATCATGCTTGTGGTCGTGGTCATGGTCGTGATCGTGATCGTGATGATGATGGTGGTGACCATGGTGATGATGATGTCCATGCTCGTCATCGTGGTGGTGATGGTGATGGTCGATGTGCTCCATCGCTGCGAGCCTGTACTGACAGGTATCACAGTTCAGCTTCACTTCACCGTGCAAAGCTTCCTCCACACGATCCTTGAGCACTTCCTTCAACAACGGATGGAAGCCAAAATACTCGGCCATTTCGAACTGGGCTTCTGGATATTGCTCGCGGAACTTCTCCAGCTGGTCGCTCATCCGTTTGATCAACACACCCGTGAACAGGAAGTACGGCAAGAGAACGATGCGCTTCGCCCCCAGCTTCAAGCAACGCTCCACGCCCTCATCGTACAACGGATATGTCACGCCCATGAAGGCCGTCTCTACCCACTTGGCTTTATAGCGCTCCCAGAACAGTCGGGACATTTTGTAAATATCACTATTGGCATCTGCATCGCTGCTACCGCGTCCGATTACAAGTACAGCCAAGTCATCGTGGTCTTCTCCGGAGGCAAAGCCTGCCTCTTCCATGCGAGCGGTCAAAATATTGATGACTTCGTCGTGGATGCCGATCGGGCGTCCATAGATGAATTGAACGTGTGGGTGCAGTTCCTTCGCCTCGTCGATGGCAGCAGGAATATGAATTTTTGCATGTCCGGCAGAGAACAGGATGATTGGAATCACCGCCACGCGGGTTGCACCCCGCGCCACGCAGGTATTCAAGCCTTGCAGCATGTCAGGACGGGCAAACTCCAGAAAGCACGTCTCGATTATCGGTACATCCAAATCCGGTGTTAGCGTCGCCACAAACTGGCGAATCTCTTCATTGCCTTCCGGGTCTTTGCTTCCATGACCTACAAATAATACTGCGTCCATTTTATGTCCCCCTCGTTTTTACATGTGTTCTTGCATTAATCTCCGCATGCAGCATTCTCGATTTCAGCTTTTGCTGGCTCGTACCATGCGAAGCCCTCTAGCTCACCTACACGTTGGAAAAACTTGTGGAACCGCTCATTCGGAAATGCTTCTTTTTTGAATCGGTTCACGATTCGCTCCACGAGTGGAACAATCTCCTCTTTTTCGATGCCTTCTGCTACCGGAATACCGGAGTGTGCATTCCGTCCAACCGTTTTGGCTCCCAGGAATAAATCGAACTTTCCTTTACGGAATACGATCCCGATATCCTCTTGAACCGCGCCATAGCACGCCATCCCGCAGCCGTTGAAGCCGATCTTCAGTTCCTTCGGCATTTCTTTTCCACCCAGCTTTTGATGCAGCTCGTCGGCATAAGGGATGCTGTCTTTTTTCTCGCCGTCGCAGAAATCACACGCTTTTACCTGCAAAACATCTCCGATCGGACTGAGAATCAACCCAAGCTCTCGCAAGCGGCTAGTAATGCTTTCAGGGTTGGCAGTCGGCACGCGCAAAATCATTTGGTGGTGTGGGGTGTATTCGATCTCGCCTTTTTCGCCAGCCACTTCGGCAATCGCCATCATTTGCAGCGGCGTGATTTTTTTGTTGGCAACGCCCGGACTTACCGCGCACTCGAAAATCATCTCTGGCGTAAAGGTAGATACCGGACGGTGGACTTGGCCTGCAGCTGGCTTGGTTTCAATACCTTTCGCCGCATTGATAGTCGTCAACGCCTCCATGGCCCATGCGAATGGAGCTTTTGGTACGGCTTCTTCTGTTACAGGAGGCGCTTCCAGTACTGCCGTGCTTGTTGCTGCACGATTTGCTGGTTCTGTAGCCGTTACGCTGTCCTCGGTCACAGCTACTGGTCTTTCTTCCTTCGATGTTGCTGGTGCTGCCGGAGCTGACGCTAGGCTCTCCTCGGTGGCCTCGAGCGACCAAGGCTCATTTTCTACACGCAGACGCTGATGCGGCTTCAGTGGCTGCTCATCGGCAGACAGCGTATATTTGCGCTGGTAGCCTCGCGGCGTAATCATTTTGCCGTCGTATACAAACGTCGATGTATTTCCGATAATCACGGTGGTCAACATGCCGATATCATGCTCCAGCATTTGCGCCAGCGTCGTCACGACAACCGTTTCGCGTTCGCGATAAGCACTTTTCACGATACCGACCGGCGTATCTGGTGAGCGGTACTGCAAAAGAATGCGTTGCGCTTCGACGATCTGGCGTGTGCGTCGTCCGCTGCGCGGGTTGTACAACGCGATCACAAAGTCAGCCATCCCTGCTGCGTCAATTCGTTTGGCAATCAGTTCCCACGGCGTCAAGTGATCGCTCAGACTGATCGTGCATGCATCGTGCATGATAGGCGCACCGAGGATCGCTCCACAGGAATTGATCGCCGAGATGCCCGGTACGATTTCGATGGGTACGCCGGTAGCTTCTGTCCAGCCTTTTTCCACCAACACCTCGTATACGAGACCTGCCATCCCGTAAACACCTGAGTCTCCACTGGAAATGACCGCTACCTTTTTGCCTTCCTCTTCCGCCTGACGCACGGCTTCTCGTGCACGCGCCACTTCTTCCGTCATCCCTGTGCTGACGATTTGCTGATTCGTCAAAAGTCCGCGGATCAAGTCTACGTAGGTGGAATAGCCGATAATGACATCGGACTCCTGCAGGGCTTCCCGCGCCCGCTTGGTGATATGCTCAAAACTTCCTGGACCAAACCCGATCACAAACAATTTGCCGCTCATAAGGCCCCTCCCCTTTTCGCTTCCTGTTTATAATAAAATCGATATCATCACGCTAACGAGCAGACATAAGAGCGAAACGAGATACATCAAACGAATCGTCGCGACAATGTCACTTGCCTGCAATGGTCGCTTCGCATCTCCCATTTTTGCCCGATTCGACGCAACGCCTTGGTAATAATTCAATCCCCCGAGCTGTACGCCTAGTGCGCCAGCGACTCCAGCTTCCGGCAAACCGCTGTTTGGACTCGGATGCAAATGCGCATCTCTTCTGATCATTGCCCAGCACTGTTTCCCATCCAATCGTTGCAGCCAGCTTGCGACGACGAGCAACAAAGCTGTCAAACGGGCGGGTATGTAGTTCAGTACATCGTCAAAGCGGGCAGATGCCCAGCCGAGATTCAGATACTTCTCGTTTTTATAGCCAACCATGGAGTCGAGGGTATTGGCGGCACGGTACGCCATTGCCAACGGCGCTCCCCCAATCGCTGCGTAAATTAGCGGAGAGACGATCGCATCGACGATGTTTTCCGCCACGGTTTCCACCGCTCCCCGACATACTTCCGGTTCATCTAGCCGCTCTGTATCACGTCCGACTACCATGGACAAGGAGCGTCTCGCCGCTTCCATATCCCCAGCCACAAGATGACGGGCAATCTCCATCCCGGCATCGGCCAAGCCTTTTGTCGCGATCGTCGTGGAAATCAACCAGGCACCCAAGATCCAGGCAAGCACCGGATGGATGAACGTCGCTCCCCACAAAAGCAGCCAAACAACAGCGTAGCTGCCGCCAACGATCACGACCGGGAACAGAACTCCTGCCAGCTTCAAATGCGACTCCTCTTTGACCAGAGAACGTATGACCCGCTCCAATCGTGTAATCCACCAGCCCATGATGATCACTGGATGCGGCAGGCTCCGGGGGTCTCCTACCACCCGATCAATCAAGTAGGCCGCGCATAATATCCATACTTCTGTCATGTTGTCCCTCTCTTACTCTTCAGGGGTTGTCGCATCCAATTCTGCCCTTCCGCATCCAAGCATTCCGCTACCAGAGCCGCTCCATGCTTAATGCCCTCGACCTGCCAATATCGGTCGGGATTGTTTTCGAGCCACGCGGCCTGGAACCAGCGGATTACGCCGCCATGTGTGACGATGACGACTGTATTGGATGCCTCCTCCTTGCCCACTCTCTCCAACAAAGAACGTAGCCAACGATCCACGCGCATCCCCAGCTCTTCCAGACTCTCCCCACGTGGAGGTCGATTTCGAAAAGGATCGTCGTACCACCTCGTGGCTCGCACAGGGTCCGACTGCATCAGCTCATCGTACGTCATCAGTTCCCACTCGCCAAACGACAGCTCTCTCAAGGCTGGCTCCGAAATAACCGATAGCCCCACCATAGCTGCGAGCGATTCGGCAGTCTGCATGCATCTGAGCAGGTCACTCGAGTAAATCGCAGCAGGTCGTCCGATGAGCTCTGGTAATTCCTTGGCCAAATCACTCACGTGCAGATGCCCGCGCTCATTCAATGGAACGTCGCTATGTCCCAAATATCGATGCTCACGATTGCTGTCTGTCTCCCCGTGACGTACCCAAACCAGTTTCATAACCACCAGCTCCCGACTAACACCAGCAGAACGACCGCTTCACTGCTTTCGATAACAGCCCCGTAGCAGTCTCCGTTTAGTCCGCCCAGTTTTTTTGCAACCGAGCGTGAAAACAGTAGAGCGAACAACAGCGACAGGAAAATAGCTGTCATGACCTGCAAGCCCCCAAGATACCAACCTGCGGCAAACACGACGATGTAGCTCACGATGATAGCGGAAACGGAAAGCCCAGCACTGATGCCTTTTCCGATTCCTTTGTCCGCCGAAAGATACGGCCAGAGCTTGATCGACAAAAGCACATGTGTCCGCGCTGCCACTGGTGCTACGATCAAAAAGCTGCCCCATCCCGGATGTGCGAGCTCTGCGACTGCACCCGCCTTCATCAGCAAAAGCATAATCGCAGCAAGAACCCCCATTGCACCTACGCGGCTGTCCTTCATAATCGCAAGCACTTGCTCTCGCGGTCTACTACTGCCAAGACCGTCCGCGAGGTCCATCCACCCATCCATATGAAGACCACCAGTCACGTAGACCCATGCGACTAGCGTCAGAATAGCGGCGATCCACGGACTAAACAACACCAATCCCGCCTGATGCACACCCCATAGCAGTAAACCGATGACGAGACCAACTGCGGGATACCAGTTGACGCTTCTTCTCCACGCCTCCTCAGAAGGACGAAGCCACGGAACCGGAATACGCGTAAAAAACGAGATCGCGTGTAAAAATGCATTCATCCTTTGATCCTCCACGGTATCCCTGACAAAACCGCGTAGACGGCGTCCGCTTGTCGCGCACTTCTCTGATTGACATCCCCCAGAACATCCGCGAACCATCTGCCCAAACGACTCAAGGCTACACCGCCCAATCCGACCTCGCTTGTGACAGCAATGACTTTTTGCGGGGAATTCTGAACGAGGGACAGCCATGCCTCCGCCTCTTGCAACAGGGCTTGCGTGTGAAAAGCACTTCTCCATTCCGCCTCATCCACGCTCATTAATCGATTACTCACCCAGGTGGACAGACAATCGATCAACACCACATCATACTGCTCACGAAATGCGTGGTAATCGGTTAAGCGCTCTCCTACCTCTACACAACCCCATTCCAGCGGACGACGTGCTTGATGCAGCTCGATTCTCTGCTTCATTTCATCATCCCAAGCCTTGCCTGTCGCCACGTACAGAACTCGACTGCTCAACTTCATTGCAAGCTCTTCCGCGTAGCGGCTTTTTCCTGAACGGACACCGCCTGTTACCAGCACCAAGCTCATCGCTGTTCACTTCCTTCCGCATGAGCTTCGCGAAGCGCTTCCATAAGTCGTTCATTTTCCTCTCGTCCACGCACTGCGATTCTCACATCATGTGCCGTCAAACCGGGATACATCGCACAGTTGCGGATCAGAACGCCTTTTTTGCCGAGCCGTGCCTGCAATTGTTCGGCTGACAATCCTTCTGGCGAGCGCAGTAGCAAAAAGTTTGCCTCCGAAGGCCATACTTGCCAGCCCAACTCACTTCGGATGCTATCAGTTAAATACGCACGTTCTACTTTTATGAGCCTGCGCGTCTGTCCCTCGTATCCCTGCTCCTGCAAGCACAGTTCGCCTGCCAAAAGGGCCAGTGCATTCACGCTCCAGCTCACTTGCTTTTGGCGCATTTTCGCAATGACATCCGGGTGCGCAATCGCATAGCCCAGGCGCAATCCCGGGATCGCGTACATTTTCGTCATCGAACGCATCAAAATCACACGAGGAAAGTGCTCCAGTTGCGTCGCCAATGTATATTGCCGCTCTTCCTCTACAAAATCGAGGAAAGCCTCATCCACGATGAGCCACGTATTGGTCTCTTTCGTCCATTCCGCCATTTGGCGTAGCTCATCCGGCTGATACAGAATTCCTGTCGGATTGTTTGGTGACCCGACAAATACGAGATCACACTGCGTAAAAAGCGTGTACAGCTCGGCAGGATCGGGCTTGTACCCGTTCGCTTCCTTCCCGAAGCAGCCAATGACACGGGCTCCATACTGCTCGGAAAGTTGCGCGTATTCCGAAAAGCAAGGATATACTACTCCAACTGTTTGCGGCGAAAGGCCGAGGATGGCCAGTGCCATCGCCTCCGCTGCACCATTGGCAGGCAGCAACCATTCCTCCGGCACTTGCAGCCGTCTCGCCAGTGCCCGACGAAACACACGATGTCCAGGGTCTGGGTAATGCGCAACAGCAGCCAACGAAGCCAGCAGCATCTCACGGACGCTCGCTGGCATCCCCAGCGGATTAATATTGGCACTGTAATCCAGAAACTGCCCGGGCTCTCGACCAAAGCGCTGCGCTGCGGTCAGCAAGTCTCCGCCATGACCATACGTCTCTATTACACCTGCGCTTGTCAAAATTCTACCCCCAGCACAGCTGGAATCCCTTCATCGTAGTAATGCTTGATTGGCTTCATCTCCGTCACCAAATCTGCGATGTCCAAAATCTCCTGCTTTGCTGCCCGTCCCGTAATCACGAGGTGGATATGACTTGGCCTGTTTTGAATCGCTTCCAACACATCGGACAATGGCAACACATCGTCAATCGGGAAGCGGTCAATCGCCAATGCATTATTCAGCTCATCCAGAATAACGACATCGTACGCTCCGGAAGAGAGCTTCTCGCTCGCAAACGCCCAAGCTTCTTTCAATGCCTGACGATGCTCCTCCGGTGTCTTCGTCCAGGTGAAGCCGACGCCCATTTGCACGATTTCAATGCCCAATTTATCGAAAATAATCTTTTCTCCGTATGTACGCTCTGGAGACTTGATGAATTGAACCATCAGCACCTTTTTCCCGCGCCCTGTTGCCCGCACAGCCAATCCGACTGCTGCCGTTGTTTTTCCTTTGCCGTCTCCTGTGTAAACGAGGGTCAAGCCCCGCTTCTTATCGTTTTTCTCCATCGTGACCACCTCAAAAAGTGACGTATTTTACTCCGCTGTTCCATCCATACTTTCCGAAGCAACAAAACGGTCATGACCGTTTTGTTGACCGCAAGCGGTCGCATCCACTTTTATGAAAAACGTCGAGACGTTTTTCACAGAAAAAAAGCGCTCTGTTTCCCCCAGTACGTAAGGAAAAACAAAGCGCGGATAGCTGAAAAGCAACAATCCTCACCTCTTCCTTTGACCCGAAGGAAATCAGTGTAAACATAAAACAGGCAGGTCTCCTGGCTTGAGGATCATCGCTTTTCTTCTCCTTCCCGCTCCCGGATGGGCAGTGGATGGCATGGTGCCTTGAAGAATAGCTACTCTCTTACAGTGGCGGGACCGCGTTGGCTTTTCACCAAACTTCCCTTTTAACCTTGCTCCTGCGAATCGGTTTCGCAAAAACAAGGACCTGTTTCTCTTCCATATGTAAATGTCATTCGTTTCGTTGACAAGCACTTGCTTTAATAATAGCAAAAGCTACCGAGGATTCAAGCAAAAGCTGCGATTCGTCGCAGGTGTCTATTGGCAGAAAAATAAGATAATCACCGTTTACTTACCTGAAAATTTTCGTTACCCTATTGGCAAAACAATCGAAAGTGGTGTGCAGTCATGCTATTTCCTCCGATTCCAAAAATACCCGACATGATTCTGCCCAGCCCACTGCCGATCAAGGAATGCGGCGAACCGATGATCCCCCTCTCTTCCTTTACGGAGAAAATCACGGTCTATCCAGCCTACTACCACGAAGGCTATGCCGGAACACAGCCAGAAGCTTTTTTGCGAGAAGGGGCAGCACGCAGGCTCGCCACGGCAGCCGCCCAACTGCCCATAGGCTACAAACTCGTCGTGCTGGACGGCTGGCGCTCGTTCGAGGTACAGGCATCGTTGTATGAACGTTTTCGTGAAGCTTTGCTTTTACAAGGCTGGCAGGAAGGACCTGCACTCACGGAAGAATTGAGCAAATTCGTCGCATATCCAACAACAGACGTCTCCAAGCCGTCCCCTCACCTATCCGGTGGCGCAGTCGATCTGACTATCGCAGGACCTGATGGCTGGCTGGAGATGGGAACAGACTTCGATGATTTCAGTGAAAGGGCTGATACTCGCCATTATGAAGAACTCCTACAGCCTACCCAAACGGACATCGAAATTCGAGACAATCGACGACTGCTGTATCATTTGATGACCGCTGCCGGATTCGTCAACTATCCGAAAGAATGGTGGCATTTCGAGTACGGAACGCGGACCTGGGGACAAAAAACGCAGCAAGAGCCGATCTATGGCGGGGTTTTGTCGATGTGAGAAATAACTACCATGAAAAAGACCGTCAGCCCATACTGCCTGACGGTCTTGCTTATTCCTTTATGAAACAATCACTGCATAAAATCCGCCATGATGATCTCCGTATCAAACGGCGTAATCCCTTCCTCCAAGGAAAATACCGTATCTGCTTCTTCCGCTTGGTCAGTCAGCGTCCCTCTCGCCTGTGCATGAAGCATGAACAACTCATGCAGGGTAGGCTTCACCAACGAGGTGAGCGCTCTTCCCATCAGCTCTACCCCTCCGGCATTGGACTCCACATTGTTGGCAAAACGCGGATCGGAATTCAGGGCGATATCTGTCCAAATCACTTTTCTCTCCACGAGATCCAGAATGACCGGGATACAAATCTGCGTGTTTGCGGCGAGATCAATCTTGTCCTGTACCGTCTGCGGCTCGAAAATTTCTCCTGTCTGTGGCGCTGAACGAATCATCCAGCCGGCAAAGCATTCAGGCAAATCGCAATAAGGTTGACTCGTAAACGAATACAGGTTCATAACGACATATCGACCGCCATAGCGGATGACAGAATCCATGTCGATGTCGATGAACTCGCACGCGCCTTTGGGAGCCTCTACAATATCCCCGCTATGGCACGCTTGATACTTGTCGGAACGCAGATTGGTATAGGAAATATGCTCCATGTACTTCCAGTCTGCGTTATAGAGCACGGCAGACAAATCGATATCGACTCTGCCTGTAGGGACATCGTTGACGATCCCTTCTCTCCACCACAGGAAAAAGCGAATCGTTCCTCCATCCGGGATCGATAGTCGGGAGCCGCGTGCAATCGTGCGCAGTGCTTTGCTGGCAGATCGCATCGAAAACGGAACGAGATGCTCCTGCAGCCGCAGATCGATATAGACTTTGCCCAGCGACGGCAATTGGGCAAAACGGTTCAACAACGATGTCCGGCAAATATCCGCTGCCTTCTGTCTGATGTCCTCTTGCAAGCCTGGCACCCGGTTTTCGATTGCCTTTACTTTCGCCACTTGCCCTTTCGGAAAAAAGGTCCGCCATTCACCGTAGCTGTTCCGTTTGTCGAAGTGATTCATGACCTGCAAAAGAACTGGAGTCGATACACCATCCGCAATTTTCTCGAAGGCAGAAAGGACTGGACTCCCCTCCTCCGTCACACGCAGCAAATGATCCAGACGACGGGCAAATTCCCCAGGACGCTGTTCAAGCAGCTTGATCGCCGTATTCACATCTGCACGGACCAGCGCCTGCTCTACTTGGCTGTTGAACGTCTCAACCTTGTGATTGTTTCGCAAAATATCGAATGCTTCGGCCGCTTTCGGATAGCGATCCTTATATTCAAAAGGATGCAAGATTTCCCCGAGACGAATCCATCTGTTTTTGTAACGATTCATATCTTCTACGATATTCGAGCTGGCTTCCAGCAGGCTAAGGAGCAGTCTTCGTTCCCCGCGTTTAAACTTGCGAAATTTCGCAGGCTCCGCCAAGCTTACATCCCCATCAGACAGCGCCACCGCCAGACGCAATACATCTGTTGCGGTCTTGCAATAGTGGGCAAAAAAAGTAGCAGGAAGCTTGTCGTACTTCAGCAACAAGCTCGCAGCGATTGCCACGTTTTCCTTTTGCGGAATCTCTGCTGGCAGTGCTTCTGCAATTCCTTCATAGCTCTGTATCAAGCCCTCCAGGTCTTCCTTGTCGGTAGCGGACAGCGAGCTATTGGAGCGCAGCAAATTCATTCCTATCTGAAGCAACTCTTCATCTGTGCCCAAATGAATCAGCTTCAGGCGAGATTCTCTCAGCAAGGGCAAACGTTTTTTCACTTCGTGCACAGGCAGGTCCAACGTCAAATAATGAATGATCGCATTTACAAACAGCTCACCCTCGCCAGCCTCCATGACTTGCTTGGGAAAATTCGGATACATCGGCTTGTACTGACGGGATGCCCCGATCTTGACTTTTAGCACAGCTACCACATCCGAATAGAGCGCGAAAAACTCTCCTTCCGACAGCGTGCGGATTCTTTCTAGCAATTCCAGTGAAAAGGTATAGCCCAAGCTCTCTATATTACGCAAAGCCGCAGCTAAATAAGAGGTAGGCAGTTCATGCTGCTCCAGATGTACGATGATTTTATTTTTCCTACGGAGGTAAATTTGATTTTTCATTGGCATCACGAAAAAAATCAGGAAAGCAGTACCCCTAATGGTGAACCAAACCTTTTGCTTAGAAGGAAGGTGTACAATAGCCTGATTTTTTATTCCCTTTTGTAATTTTTAACCATCTTACTTCAATTTTGTCAGATGGTAAAGCTCTCTTTCAGAACGAGACATAAATCCGTCCCCGGACCTAATTCGATTTCATTCCGCTGCCCGTTATTCTGTATTCTTCCTCCCTGTAAAGTGAGTAGCAGAGTACCAAAACTTTACAGGAGGGAGAATTCCATTCATGAATCCATCTGTTATGAAAAGTCATACTGCACCCCCTTTCTTTCAAGGGGAGAAATGGTTAGTGTATACCGGCTTGCTCGGCTTCTTGCTCGCTGCGCTATGCGCAATCTGGGTCATGCTGTACGGAGGACCCGTCGCTCCTAATGGCGATGTCTCGAAAGCGTTTTCCTTTAATGCCGCACTCGGAATATTTTTATTAACGACAGCCGCCATCATTCCGTTATCTGCCCTGGGCACGCGAAGTAGAGCTTTCTTTCGCTGGTCTTATATCCTGCTTGCTTTATACTCTTACGGAGCGGAAACGGTACAAAACTTCCGCGGCGTGGACCCGAGGTTCGTCAAAAATGGCACACCCTTCGACATTGCTGTCGGTTCCATTTTTACTTTTGTGGCTCTTCTCCTGGTCCTTTTTTATGTATTCATTGCCATTCAGTTTTTCCGTAGAAAAGCATATTCCCTACACCCAGAGCTGGCCGTTGGCATCCGCTATGCCATGATTGCGATTATGCTATCGTTTGCGGCAGGTCTCTGGATTTCATTCAACGATGGTCGAGTGGTTGGACACGAAGGGAATATCATTTGGCTTCATGGCATTGGCTTTCATGCTCTGCAAGCAGTACCTTTTGTCGCTTGGTTAGCGGAACGTAAAAAACATGTGTCCAATACTCGTACTGGATTCATCCATCTCGCCGGTATCGCCTACTTGTTCGGTTTAGCTGCAATTGGCTGGCAAACCTATCTCGGTCGAGCCGTTTTGGAAATGTCCGTATTTCCGATTCTCGCCGCCTGCTGTTTCTTGGTCGCCTTCTATCCCATCGTTTTCTTCCTTCTCCAAAAGAACGATGCAAAAAAACTCCACAACACTTTTGATATTCCGAACTAATTGATTCTCCTTATCATTCGTGATACTTTGTTACCAGTACCTGACATACGGTAACAGAAACGAGGAGATCGATTTATGACAGCACGTATTGGACTTCCTGCACCTGATTTTACGATGGACACCGTGACGTTTGACAACGGATTTCCCCTGCCAAAGAGCTTGGTTGACTATCGCGGAAAATGGCTTCTTTTGTTCTTTTATCCGTTTGACTTTTCGAAAGTATGCCCGACAGAGATCCTCAGCCTGAACCGTCGGATCAAGGAGTTCGCGGATTTGAATGTCGAAGTGCTTGGCATTAGCGGCGACAGCATACATACGCACAAAGCATGGATGAGATCGAGCGACGGCATCGGTCCACTCTCGTTCCCCCTCGCTTCGGATTACAGCAAAGAAGCGACCCTGGCATACGGTGTGCTGGACGAAGCAACCAAAGCGCCGCTGCGCGGCAGCTTCATCATCGATCCAGAAGGCATCCTGCAATACGCAGTCATTTCCAATTCCAAGGTTGGCAGAAGCGTAGATGAAACGCTCCGTGTAATCGAAGCTCTGCAATCAGGCGGATTGTGCCCAATGGACTGGAAGCCTGGGCAAAATACGATATCCTAATCGATAGACAGAAACAAAGGCCGCATGATCGCTTGTACAGGATCATACGGCCTTTTTCATTTTTTCATAGACATAAGAAAACCTCTATCGAGGCCTATTCATGGAGGAGCGATCGCGTTTTAGCGGAAAGTTTTCATGCGCTCCGGAATTCATAAGCGTACCGCTTATAAATTCCTATACGTTAAAAAAATCAGGAAAGCAGTACCCCTAATCTCAAGTTATGTTAGAAGGAAGGTGTACTATAGCCTGATTTAATCACCATACCATTATTTATCTTCTTTGTAAATACTTATCTGGACGCAGCAGGGTACGGAAACAAGTCAACCACACGTATGGTCTCCCCGCTTTCGTTGGTAAACACGACATGCTCTCTCCGAAGCTCAGTCGGACTCTCCAAGCCACATGCCGCCGCAAGCGAGAACAAGCCTTCCCTCAACTGCAAAATATAGTTCATGACACGCCACTGCTTTTCCGCCGGAACCAACGCTTCCTGGTACTTGGAATCTGTAGTAGTGACTCCTGTCGGACATTTCCCTGTATGGCATTGCATCGCCATGATACAGCCAGTTGCAATCATGAACCCGCGCGCAGAGTTGACGCAATCCGCTCCCAATGCCATGGCGATCGCTACTTTGTCAGGAGTAACAAGCTTGCCGGAAGCAAAAATCCTGATACGGTCCCGGACACCGAATTTCCGCATCGTATCATCGAGAATGATGAGCGCAGCGAAAAGCGGCAAGCCCATGCCATCTGCCATTGCCTTGAACATTGCGCCTGAACCGCCCTCAGAGCCATCAACCGTAATGAAATCCGGGTAAATGGACAGCTCCAGCATTTTCTCAAAAAAATGCTCCAACCGCTTTGGATCGCCGACGACGATTTTTACTCCCACCGGCTTGCCTCCCGCCTCCTGCAAACTACCGATGAAACGCAAGGCTTCATCCGGATTGCTGAGGAACTCGAAGCGGTTCGGTGAATTGACTGTTTGTCCCACAGGTACCAGCCTTGCTGCTGCGACTTTTTCCGTGACCTTGGCGCCCTCGAGGTGCCCTCCACGTATTTTGGCCCCTTGATGAAATTTCAGTTCAAACGCTTTGATGTTCGGGATGCTTGCCTTTTTCTTGAATTCTTCGATTGAAAACTTGCCCTTGTCATCACGGAAGCCAAACATCCCCGGTCCGATTTGCGAAATAATATCTACACCTGTAGAAAGGTGAACTTCTGCAACGCCACCCTCTCCTGTATTGATCCAAGAGCCGCCTGCCATACGCGCCCCATACCCAGTGGACATGATATAGTTTTCTCCCACTGCTCCAAAGGAGGTAGCTGAAGCACCGAACATCCCTTTTAGCCGCCAGGGCTGCCTTCTGTTTTCGCCCACGACAATGACATCCTCGTCATGCAGCATCCACGGCTTAACCTCTTGTTCTTCGATAAACTTTTCTCTTCTTGTAAACAGTCCCTCATGGGTAATTTCATACCTTTTGCCAGGAACGACTTTCTCGTTATCTACCCGCAGCTCACTCGTCAGCCTCGGGAACATCGCATTGGACAAATAGAAGCCGGGCTCCTCGTAATCTCGTTTTCCACCAAACGAGATCAGGTCGGTCCTGTATTTGGCCGCATAAACCATACCAACAAAGTCAGAACGGGAGAACGGCTTCCCTTCTGTATCCGATTCAAACCAATACTGACGAAACTCAGGCCCGAGCTTTTCCAGCAAATAACGCATCCACCCCAAAAAAGGATGGGACCGAATAATGGAGTGCTTCGGCTGTTTAGACAGGGCGTACATATAACCGAAAAATACAATGGGTGGCAAAAGAAGGATGATGATAATGACGCATAACAGAGTAGGTACCACTTGTGCTTACCCTCCCCAAACACAATATTCTAGTAAATCATGTCAAGGATAGGATGCAACAAGTTCTCTGTTTTTAATCGTATTTCTCATCATCCTCCCGAATTTGCCCATCTACGATCAATTCCAGCTCCGTTTCAAAATTCAGCATGATCTCTACAGGCAGCTGCTCTGCAACCTCTGCCATGTCTGGAAGAAGCAGTGCATCCTCTAGTGTATCAGGCTTCGCTTCCAGTTGATTGTACCACTCGCGGATGTGATCCATCATGCGGTAAAACGAAGCCTCAAACTGATTCGCATCGTCCTCCGCGTCGTCCTCGTGGCTCTTTTTCATCCGATCCCAATATTCCAGCGTCGTGCGCAGTGCTTTTTCTATGTTTGTATCCATTTATCGTCTCTCCTTTTCGTCTCTACCATTTAGTATGACCGCTTTAATTGCACATTGCCACCATAGGTGTAAACCTCTCGACCCTTCCATTTTTTCATAATCGTTGCGTTTTTTGACACGTTTTATAGCCCGGTTGAGTCATACGAAAATGAAAAGAGGCTGTTATCCTAAATGTAGCTAGCAGCCGATGATCCGGCAATAAACAAGAGAGCTCTCTAGTGGAATAGGGGAGGATGCACCCTGTCATTACGATGGAAAGATCGAAAATTATCTCTCCCGCTACTTTTCGTCTCCGTCATTTGTATCGTTGCTCTACAGCTGCCTATCACAGCCAAGGCGACGCCTGCGGATTCTGACTCCTTGCAGGCGATGATTGATCAAGCACGCCCTAACGATACCGTAACCATCCCGTATGGTTTGTACAAAGGTCCTATCCGCATTACCAAGCCGATTCAATTGGTAGCCAATGATCCCGTGAAGATCATCAATCCGACCGAGGAAGAGGCAACGCTCACGATTGAAAGCGACAATGTGAGTGTGCAAGGAATCCATATCGTGGACAAGCGAATCAACAGTGACGTAGCCGCTCTTGTCATCCGTGGCGATCAAAACTTCCTGGAAAATGTCATCGTTGAAACGAAAGGGATCGGTATTCAATTACGACAAGCAGACTACAACACGCTGCACAACGTTCAAGTCATTGGAAAAATCAAAGGTGATGGCAGCCCAACGACCAGTACGGGACATAATCACGGGGCACAGCCCGAAGTAAAGCCAAAGCAAACGGAAAAAGCGAAACGAGGAAACGGAATTGACGTGCGTGAATCGGATCATAACCGTTTCATTAAAAACCAGGTGACGAATGTCGAAGATGGCTTTTACGTCGAAAATAGCGATCGAAACCATCTGGAACAAAATCTGGTGACGAGCTCGCGGTACGGCTATCACTTCATGGGCACCTCTGATACGACGGTCATCAACAACATTGGAATGGAAAATGTGACAGGCTCCCAGCTTATGGAGTCGCGCAAATTGACGGTTACCGGGAATCAATTTTTGAAACAGCAAAAAAATCCTGGTTCACAAGGAATTCTACTCATTACCGTACAGGATACGCTGATTGCCAACAACACGATTGAGGGCAACCGGGTTGGACTGTATTTAGAGCAATCATCCGGAATTACGGTCAAAAACAATTTACTCAGTCTCAACTTTATCGGCATGCAGTTTTTGTCCTCTTCTGACAACGTATTAACCGATAATCAATTTGTCTCAAACGTCATCCAAGCGCAAGCCCAGGATAGTCAGAACAACAACTTAAACAAAAACTACTGGGACAATCTGCAAGGACTCGATGTGAACGGGGATTCCCGCAGTGATTTGCCGTACGAAATGAATCCTTTTTACCTGGGTTTGACCGATGCGGTTCCTGCCTATCAGTTGTTTTTCCAAGCCCCGGGATTTGTGTTTCTGGAAGGCTTGTTTACTAGCGGAGCCGGCTCAGCAATCAAGGATGCAACTCCTTTAATGCAACCCTCGGACACTGTGCTCATTGAATCGGGGCAAACGAGCAGTTGGGGCGCAGGCATTTTTGGACTTATCTTGTTAGTAGGAAGCTGTTGGATCATTTATATAGGAGTGAGAAAATCATGAACAAAATGAAAAAATGGGGTACAACAATCGGAGCAATTATCGGCATTAGCCTACTT
Source organism: Brevibacillus sp. MER 51 (assembly GCF_023714195.1). Classification (NCBI taxonomy): domain Bacteria; kingdom Bacillati; phylum Bacillota; class Bacilli; order Caryophanales; family Paenibacillaceae; genus Brevibacillus; species Brevibacillus sp. MER 51. Next base: position 47,757 of record NZ_JAMAUS010000019.1, read on the forward strand.
ATGGTCGGCTGCGGAAGCGAAGAGCCAAAACCTGTAGATATCGCGGAAGGCGTAGACAAATGCGACCTTTGCAAAATGCATGTCCCTAACGATCACAATGCTACTGAAATCGTCTTAAAAGATGGAAAAGCACTGAAATTCGATGATCTCGGCTGCATGTACAACTGGACGAAAGAGAATGGAACCGATAACGTGGCTGTACAATTTGTCCGCGATTACTACACAGCAGAATGGACAAAAGCAGAGCAAGCTACCTACGCTTACGACAAAGACTTCAAAACGCCAATGACCTATGGCATCTATTCTTTCAAAGAGAAGTCTGCTGCAGACAGCTTCGTTCAGGAACAAAAGAAAGGCATTGTCATGAGTGCGGAACAGTTGAAAAATCATAGCTGGGAAAATGGCATGAGCAAGCACATGAACAAAGATGGTCAGTCTTCCGAAGGTCAACATAATGGCGGTCACGAAAGCAAGCCAGCCGATCACGGAAGCAACAGTACTGCCCCAACCACACATAACTAACAGAGGGAGTGGAGTCTTTGCACATCAATCTGATTGCCAAACGAGAAGTGAAGGTAGGCTTTCGCAATCCATGGTCCTACTCGTTTATGGCTCTGTTCTCCCTGTTTAGTTTGGGACTCTTGATCATCCAATCGCAGTCCTACATGAAGGGTTATACGTACACGACTGGTACCATGCTGAATCTGATTTTGTATTTGCTGCCACTGATGACGATGCTTCTCTCCTCTTTTTCTTTGACGGCGGAAAAAGAAGAGGGAAGCTGGCAGCTCCTCTCTACCTACTCCATGACGACCTTTTCGTTCCTGGTGGGGAAATACTTGGGACAAGCACTCGTGTTAGTCGCGATTGTCAGCTTCGGGTATGGGTTATCTGGTGTGGCAGGGATGCTGCTAGGAAAAAGCTTTGCATTCTCGACACTTTTGTTTTTGCTCGCCTTTTCCATTTGTCTCATTCTGCTATTTTTAGGTATAGCCATGCTGATTGGCGCCATCAGTAAAAACCGTTGGCAGGCTTTGACAATGGGGGTCAGCATCTGGTTCTTCTATATTCTGGCATGGCCTACTCTTCTCATCTCTGTGCTCAGCTTCGTCCCTTATACATGGATCAAGCCCCTGCTTCAGCTCGCAACGTTTCTCAACCCAGCAGAGTTTGTACGAATTTTTTCCGTTGCCAGATTAGGCGGTGGCTCGATCTTTGGACCTGAATACTACAAATGGGTATACTGGGCTGATTCTCCGCTTGGTGATCTCATCTTTGTCGCACTCAGTCTGCTCTGGATCAGCGCGACCTTGTTCATAGCCATCCGGGTATGGGAAAGAAGGTAATGCAATGAATATGTTAGGACTTACTATCGACCAGGTCACCAAGGAAATCAATGGAAAAACAATCGTCCACCCATTCAGTATGAACATTGAACCCGGTCAGGTCGTTGCCTTATGCGGCGGGAACGGCGCAGGGAAAAGTACGATCCTGCGGATGCTGGTCGGTATTCTCCCGCCTTCTTCGGGAACCATTCAGCTAAATGGGTTGAACTGGAACGATAATCGCGTAGAATATCTGCAAGAAATCGGTTATATGCCAGATCACTTTACATTTTCTGCCGGACTTACCGCCAAAGAAACGCTCGAATTTTACGCTTCCCTACGCAATCGCACCCCAGAAGAGGCAGATCGCCTGCTGAAAATGGTGGGACTGCATGAAGTGAGAAACAAACGGGTGTCTCAGTTCTCCAAAGGCATGCAGCAGCGTCTCCTGTTTGCCCAAGCGATATTGGCCAAGCCCGCACTCGTCGTCCTCGATGAACCGACCAACGGACTCGATCCGTATTGGATGGATGCCTTCGTCGATCTCGTGCGGGAAGTAAAGCTCGCGGGTCAATCCGTTCTCTTTACGACGCATCAGCTACAGGTGGCAGATGCTGTGGCTGATCGAGCTATTTTCTTGATGAACGGGAAAATCGTGCGTGATGGCTTGATAAAGGAGTACCAGCAGCAGTATGGGGCAATTGGTTTATATGGTGCCTTTTCCGAGCTTGTGAATCAGACAAAGGCATGAATAAAAAAACGCGGGAGCTTTGATCGTTTAGATCGGCTCCCGCGTTTTTGCTATTTATAGCGCCTTTGCTTCCATATAAAAGACAGATAAAAACTTTTTCACACTAATCCGGCACTTCGTCGTTTTTTCGCCCGCCTCCAGTTCTTGCATCCGTTGGCGAATTTCTTGAAAGTCAAACAGTCTTGGTGCAAAGTGTTCAAAGGTCGGGTTGGCATAATCGGTCAAGCCTAATGAGGAAAGATGCGTAAAGGCTTGCAGGACCATCCGGCGAATCCGTTGTTCCATGGCACGCACCTCTTTGGTAATTCCATGCTCATCCAAGCTGGCATGTACCTTCAGCAGAATTTGTGTGTACAGTTCCTTGAGCTGCAATTCGTGCAGCTTGTCTCCTTGTCGCTCATCCTGTTCGAGCCATTCCATGATCAATAACAGATCGGGAGCACCAGCTTCACTCGCAATCCCTAGCTGCAACAGCAGTTTTCTCGCTTTTTGAGCAAGGATGTCCTGATCGGACGACTGACTTTTCAAGCCGCTGGTATGCGGTTCTTTTGCTTTGACGTCCAGAATTTGCAATGATTTGCGGATGGTTTGCAGAGAGGCTTCCAGCGACAAGTAATCCGATACCCGTTTCAGCACAGCCATCACTTCGAGGCGGTTGATCGGCTTTTGAATAAAGGTATCAATCCCTTGCAAATAAGCCTCCCCGATCATTTCCTTGTTCTCTACCTGTGACACCATAATGAAGCGGCCCGCGAAGCCATCTGCCTGCAACTTTTTGATCGTTTGAATGCCATCAAGCCCCGGCATCAACAAGTCGATCAAAATGACATCGACCCCGTACAGCTGATCAATCGATACGTGACTGCCGTCGCTGGCTTGTCCTACAATTTCGCCCAACCCGCTGTCTTGAATAATCCGTTCGAGCATGCGGCGAACTACCGCATCGTCTTCAATTAAAAAGAAACGTATCATTGCTTACACTCCCTCCTTTCCGAGCAATTGGTCGGTCGGAATTTGCACTTCTAAATGCGTCATTTGCTTTTGATCAGGTAAAATACGCAAGCTTCCTTGCAGGCTTTGGACAATTCCGCGGGCATGCGTCAGTCCAATTCCGGTAGAGGCATTTCCCTGTTCATCGTATTTCGTCGTATACCCGGGCTGAAACACCCATTCCTGCTCTTCCAGCGGGATTCCCGGACCACTGTCAAGTACACTGAACACCAGATGACGATGAATCAGTTTTACATTCAGCTCAATCCTTCCCGACGTGGGAATCGCCTCTACTGCATTGGCTACCAGATTGTTTAGCACGGAGAGCAGCGCATAGATTTGGCTGGTAGACAGGCTGACGTTACAGCTCCACTCGATCCGAATATCCTTTCCCAACATCTCTGCGTATTTCTGATTCGCCCGAGCAACCAACTCACACAGTTCTTTGATCGGCAGCTGTGGTGCCAGTCCCTCCTGATTGATCAGCTTGGAAATCCCCGCCAGCATCCGTTGTGAATCTTTTTTCACTTCATGCACATTCTCGGCAATCGCCAAGGCCGTCGGGGATTCCGCATGATCCGAGGTGAGCAAACGCCTGTAAAGCTGGTAGCTCTCGCGCGTGATTTCCTCCAGATGCGTCATCGATTTGCGCAAGTAAAAGGCTTCTTCATACAGCTCCGTATTGATCATCCGCAGACGCTCCAACTCTTGCTGACGCACCTCTCCCACAGCCCGCAACTGCCTGATCGAAAAGCTGTTGTACAAGCCGACAGCAAAAAAGCTGCGCAAAACCCCAAAGAAGAGAAGCATCAAAAAGCTCTGCCAAGTAATCGGAGGAAAATCAGTGAAATACTGTCGTACCTGAATCTCTACCACATTGGAGATAAAATCAATGGATGCACCTATCAGCCCCAACCATAGAGGGAACTCGCGATAGCTACGCGCACGGAGCAAATAAAACAGAACGGTAAAGCTGAAATAGTAAAAGGCGGAGGGAAGATGCGCAGCCACACTCTCCATGTACGGACGGTACGCAAAAAAGACATCCATTCCGACGCGAAATCCGAAGATAAACGTCCCTGTAAAAAATCCCGTCAACAATACAGGTACGGACGAAAACCACAGCAATCCAAAAAAGAAAGCAGCGATGCCCAATGAAAAACGAAAAGACCCTCCTACGGGGTTTACCTTCATCTCTCCAAAAAAAGCAGTTGCCAGCATGATAATAAACAGGATCAAAAGGCGTTCTCGCATAGCTGCTCCTTTCATACGGAAAAAGATCTCCTATTCTTATTTTACTAAGAATCGGAGATCTGCAAAGATAAAACGCTTAAGCGTGCTTGTTTTCCAGTCGCTTGGAGACGACTGACAACGCGTAGTTGACGACAAAGTACATCACTGCCACCATCAGGAAGGTCGGGATGACGTAGTTGACATTGCGTCCGTTGATGATTTGCGCATGGTTCATCAGCTCAGGCAAAGCGATTACGACAGCCAGCGACGTATCCTTCAAGAGCGAAATGAATTGGCTCACAATCGGCGGAACCATTCTTCTGAGAGCCTGTGGCAGGACAACATGCCACAGTGTCTGGACATAATTCAGACCAGAAGAACGTGCAGCTTCAATCTGTCCTTTTTCGACCGAATTTAAACCGCTTCGCACGATTTCCGACAACATCGCTGCTTCGAATATAACCAACGCCAGAACAGCGGCCCAAAACTTGTCCAGCTTGAATCCCACTTCCGGGAGAGCAAAATACGTAAAGAAAATAATCAACAAGAGCGGCAAATTGCGAATCAGCTCTACGATTGTCCCGAGAACTTGTGAGACTCCGGGAATTTTTGCGTAACGCAAAACCCCTACGATAATCGCAATAGTAAAGCTGAAGACAATTGACAAGAAAGCAACCTGCAAGGTGACCCAAAAGCCTTCGAGCAGGAAGGTCAAATGACTGGGCGCATAAGCTCCGGTAAAGTCCATGATGTCCCCTCCTTCTTAGCGGCTTCCAGCCAAGCGTCGCTCCAAATAACTGACGAACGCGCTCAACGGAAGGGTCAGAATCAGATAGAAAACAGCTACAAAAATGTACACATCAAAGGTAACAAACGTATCAGCGGAAATCAGATCCCCAAAATACATCAGGTCAAGACCTGCAATCACACCTAATACTGAGGAGTTTTTTACGAGATTGATAAACTGGTTGCCCATCGGCGGGATCACGACCTTGATCGCTTGCGGCAAAATGATATAGCGCATCGTTTGTCCGTACGTCAATCCCGAGGAACGAGCGGCTTCTGTCTGTCCTTTTGGAATCGCCAGAATGCCTGCGCGGATCGTCTCCGCGATAAATGCTGCCGTATACACTGTCAAGCCAAGCGTACCTGCAATAAAAGGCTCCAGCACGATACCAATTGCCGGTAGACCCACAAAAAAGAGGAACACGACGAGAATCAACGGGATATTACGCACAAACTCAACATAAGCCGTAGCGATCCACTTGAGTGGTCGAATCGGAGAAATCCGAAAGATCGCAAAGAGCGTCCCCAGCGCAAAGCTCCCGACGAGAGCAAGCAGGCTCGCCTGCAAGGTGTTCCAAAAGCCTTCGAGATACATATCCATGTGATCAAACAAGATAGAAAAATCGATCATCTCTTATGCGATCCTCCTTGTGTGCAAAATTCAGTTGGGGATATAAGGGAATGAGCGGCAGAGTAAACCGCTCATTCTTTATGGAGTCGAACCGCATTATTTTTTAGGTTTTGTTCCGATCCATTTTTCATAAATCTTGTCGTATTCACCGTTTTCTTTCATTTCTTTCAGCAAATCGTTCACTGTTTTCACGAATTCAGCGTCACCCTTGCTGATTGCAATACCGTATGGCTCTTCCGTGAAGGTTTCTTCGGTTACACGGTAGTTCGGATCTTGCTTCGCCATGCCGTACAGGAGAGCGTTATCAGTTGTCAGCGCGTCACCTTGACCAGCTTTGAGTGCTGTGAAGGCTTCCGCGTAGTTTTCGAATTCCAGTACTTCTACGTCAGGAGCACTCGCTCTGATGTTTTTCGCAGAAGTAGAACCTTTTGCAGTCACGATTTTCATGCCTTTTTGCATGTCTTTCAGACCGTTGATTGAGCTGTCCTTTTTCACCAGGAAAGATTGACCCGCCAGGAAGTACACGTCAGAGAAGTCTACTTCTTTTTTACGGTCTTCCGTAATGGTCATCGTTGCGATGATCGCGTCAATTTCTCCGTTTTTCAGCATCGGGATACGTGTTTTGGAGGTTACTTCCTTCAGTTCGATTTTGTTTTCGTCCCCGAGTACTTTCTTCGCAATTGCCTTCGCAATATCGATATCGAAGCCTTCTACATTTCCGGTTGCCGGATCTTTCAAGCCGAACAAGTTCAGGTCGTACTTCACTCCGACTACGAATTTGTCTCTTTCTTTGATTTTTGCCAATGTGCCTGTACCTGCTGCAGCTGGTGTACCTTTTGCACCGCCTTCTGTTGCACTACCCCCACCACAGCCTGCCAACGCAGTTGCACTCAGCATGAGTACGAGACCCATACCTGCCACTTTTTTCCACAGCTTGTTTGCTTTCATCTGAATTCCCCTTTTCTCTATCGTTATATTTTTTAGTGATTCAAAATCCGGCTCAAGAACAAACGCGCACGCTCTTCGCGCGGACTTGCGAAAAACTCCTCTGGTGTAGAATCTTCGAGAATCGTTCCCTGATCCATAAACACGATGCGGTCTGCCACTTCGCGGGCAAAGCCCATTTCATGCGTCACGACCACCATCGTCATGCCTTCCTTCGCCAGCTTCTTCATAACGTCGAGCACTTCGCCGATTGTCTCGGGGTCAAGTGCAGAGGTCGGTTCGTCAAACAGCATGATTTTTGGTCGCATGGCCAGTCCGCGTGCGATTGCGACGCGTTGCTGTTGACCGCCAGATAGTTGCGTTGGGAACATTTCTGCCTTTTCCGGAATCCCTACCTTTTCCAAATAGTAGAGAGCCGTTTCTTCGGCTTCCTTCTGCGATACGCCCAGTACCTTGGTTGGTGCCAGCGTAATGTTTTGCAGTACGGTCTTGTGCGGATATAGATTGAAGTGTTGGAAAACCATGCCGATGTCCCGACGCAGCTTGTTGATATCGGTGTTTTTATCGTTCACTTTCACCCCGTCTACCACCAGTTCTCCGCTTGTAACCGTTTCCAATCTGTTGATGCAGCGAACCATCGTGCTTTTACCCGATCCTGACGGGCCAATGACCACGACGACTTCTCCCTGGTTGATATGCAGGTTGATGTTCTTGAGGACATGAAAGCTTCCGTAATGTTTATTTACTTGATGAAAACTGATCAACCTTAAATCCCCCCTGCTCTATGTCTTATTTTGTATACTAATGTCGAACTACTCAAAACTACTGAAAAAGACAAAGAAAAGTTTTTCTGTTTACAATTTTCTAATAACACACAATAAAAAAACAAAGTGAACCTACCAGTCGAATGGGAGCCAATATATCATGTAAGACCTGAATGGAGGCCGGCCTATGAAAGAGGAAAATGTAAAGCCTTGGCTCATCCGGATGCGTCAAGGAGAGGAAGAAGCTTTTCAAGAAGTCTATCGAGCAACTCGCACGTACTCCTACAACCTGATCTATTTTCTGGCGCCGCATAAACAGGATGTAGATGACATGATGAGTGAAGTGTACGTGGAGTTGATTCGAAGCATCGACAGGTACGATGTGGAGCAGCCCTTTATCCCATGGTTCAACGGATTGATTGTGCGGCAGGTTCGCAATTGGAATCGAAGCATTTGGCGAAGATTCCGCCTGCTGGAGCGGGTAAAGGAAAAAGGCTACGAAGCACCTGTTGCAGGTATGGAGGATAAGCTGGGGGCGATCAGTGATGAGCTGGAAGTCATTCCCGCCGTAGAGAAATTATCCTTCAAGCTCAAGGAAATCGTCGTACTGCGCTACTACCAAAACTGTTCCTTGGAGGAAATTGCCGCGATTCTTCAAATCCCGCTCGGAACGGTGAAATCGAGACATCACTTGGCGATGAAAAAGTTGAGAGAGCATTTTGAGCATCGAATCAATCGTGAGGAGGCATCTTTTCATGTTCATTGAAAAAAAGCTGAGAAATGAGTATGAGTGGGCAGCAGGGAAGGTCCACGTTGATCCTGCACTGGACAGCAAAATCGAACGAATAGCCAAAAAGGAGCTCGCTGGCAAGCAGCGTTTGCACAGAGAGATGCGCTTTCGGCCAAAGCTGGTACATGTTGCAGTAGCGTTCGCCCTCACGACTGGTTTTGGCTATGCGACACACAGCTTGTTGTACAAAATTGATGAAGGCTCTGTCCTTATGGAAGTTCAAGCACACAAGGATTTTACATTGACGCAAATAACCCCTAAAGAAATACGGCTGGAATTGGCAAACGTAGAGAACAAACTGGCAACAGGCGAAACGGCCCTCGTCTATTTCGCAGCGCTTGCAAAAGAGAAGCACCCTCTTTTTCAACAAACCCCCATGATCGGCATAGAAAAGCCGGATGTCGTGAAAGATTGGAAGGCATGGACTGCCGTCCTTAGTGAAGAAGCTTCTCTCTCCCATGCGCTGCCACACCAGCTTCCTGATAGCTTCTCATTCCTTGAGGGCAAACAAGGTACTCCGTATGGCGTCATGATGGGTCAAGAAGGCCAGCAGTGGCTGCATGAGCTTCAAGAAGAAAGCAAGGAAACAGGTAAAAATGTCGTATGGAAAGTTGTTCCACAGACGACTTCTCCTATCGAAGCCTATACGAGCGTGTATGAGAACGAGCAGAAAGAACGCATCTTTGTCACGGTCGAGAAATTACCGAAAGAACAGCTAGATGTACAATTGAGTACACCAGAAACAACAAAATACGATGCAATAGCTATCAGTGGAAAAAAAGCGCATTACACGAAAAATGACCAGTTCTTGTTCAGTGAATCCGGTCAGTATCAAGAGCTGTCTTGGTTGGATCAAGATGGAGATCAACCGATTATGTATCGTGTAGCTACCGATTCGCCAACGGTTTCCAAAGAAATGCTGCTCCAGGCTGCAAGAGCAAGCCAGCAGTAACAAATAGGAAAAAAGATAAAAAAACCAGTTCAACGCTCTTTATGCGATGACTGGTTTTTCCCTTTTAACCTATTACGCATTCAGATCATACAGTCCTGGACTGTGTTCATTTGGCTGTTCCGGCATGATAGGAACCGGGAAGCCCTCAGGTGGCGGAACTACTTCCAAACTGCCGCCATTTCTACTCGGTGACTGCCCGTTGAAGATTTCTCCAATACGAGTGTTATCCAAGCGGAAATTGAACTGAGCATTGTGGAAGCCCATTTCGACATACTTGCGGCACTCAGGATACTTGTTTATGTCGTAGTTGGGGATAGGGAACAGCTTGCCCCAGTTCACGCCTAATGTCTCCAATGCCTTTGCGAAGGCGTTTTGATGGGCGTTATCCCGAACGATTAGGAAAGCAAGCGTTTCACGGAATGTTTTGTTCGAGCTCATTTCGTAAATGCGTGACTTTTGCAGGACACCGGTTGATTCCAGCACCAGGTTGTCGAGAAGATCGCTTATCAAATTTCCATGATTATACACATAATTCCCCATCCATGGATTTCCTGCTGCATCGACGGGTAAGGAGCTTTGCGCACCCACGATGAAATGGTGCGGGTTCGCGTGCTTGACTGCCTCATCAAGCGGTGCTCCGTCAACCCCCGCATTACCGGGAACATCTTCACCACTCCCCGTCAGCAATTGATTAATCGTGTGCTGTACAAGTTCCACGTGCGCTATTTCTTCCAAAAAAACACCCCGAAGCAAATCACGATACGGAATGGCATTCCCACGGAAGTTGTTAGCCTGGAAAAAATATTGCATCATGGTACGCATTTCTCCAAAACGACCACCCAAAATCTCCTGGATGACTTTAGCTGCCGCCGGGTCTGGTTTATCTGGAACAATCATGTTAATCAAATCTTCCTTGTAAAAGTACAAAATGGATGACCTCCCACCAAAGTAGATGAATGCTAGGTCTTAGTTTGGATGATGACGATCTACTTTAACCGGAAAAAGCAAGAAAACGGCACTTGAATAAACCCGACTATTTTGTAAAACAGTAAGCACCATAAGGACTATAAAGGGAGGAGAATAAAAATGACTCGATTTTTAATTAAGGCTGCTGTTAACGGTATTATTGTTGTCACTTGTTTATGGTGGTTTGCAAATGCATCCTGGACATCCGCCATTTTAACGGCACTCGGCTTAACCATCATTGCCTATCTGATTGGCGATCAATTGATATTACGAGCTACCAATAATGTTACGGCCACGATTGCAGATGCAGTGATCGCTGGGATTTATTTATGGGCAGTTGCCAGATGGCTGAATTGGCCACTAAGTTTTGGCGAGTTAATCATTACGGTAGCCCTTTTAGGTGTGGCAGAACTTGTATACCATCGCTATTTGGGGATATACGATCATAATCGCGTCCAGAAAGAACCCGGTAAATAATTCTCCTCTTCCTTTGAGGGGATATATCCTGCCCCCCTTGTAAATCTTATCTTTGGGTTACATCACAAAGTTAGGAGAACCCGAATGGATATCAAAACTCTATTGAGTACCGGGAGGACGTTAATGGGTATTTTATCAGGCAATCCGCAAAATGAACCGATGCATTATGGCGAGGTATTTGGAGTATGGATGTATCTTTCAACAACAAAGGGCTTGCTTGCTAGTTATCAAACAGCGCTCAACCATACTGGTGATCATGATCTGAAAGGCTTCCTCGAGGACATTACGCGAAGCATGAAACAAGAAGTAGAGCAACTGGATGAATTGCTCAAAGTGAATGGGATTGGATTGCCACCTGCACCACCGGATCGACCAGTAGCGAATCTGGAAAGCATTCCGGCAGGTGCTCGTATAAGTGACCCAGAGATCGCTGCAGGTGTTTCGAGAGACATTGCAGCCGGATTGGTTTCCTGCAGTCAAATCATGGCTCAGTCCATCCGGGAAGATATCGGAATGCTTTTTGGTCAGTACCATGTTGCAAAAGCCCAATTTGGCCTCAGATTGCTCCGCATTTCAAAAGAAAAAGGCTGGTTAGTTCCGCCGCCTCTTCATATGCAAGCGCCAGAACTTGTCCATGCCTAATCTTGGTGATAAGCACTGTCTGATTGGCAGTGCTTATCGTTTTTACCTATTTTGAACTGGGGGATGCGCGATTGAAAAAAACAATGATCGGTGCCTTTCTCTTTGGAGTAGGTATCATTGGCATGCTGGACGGCATTATCTTTCATCAAATCTTACAGTGGCATAGTGTCGACATGTATGGAGATCGACACCATCAGATCATGAGTGACGGTTTCTTCCATTTATTCGTGACGGTTATCATTTTCATTTCGGGCATTCTTCTGTGGAAAAGCAACCCTGTAGGGACTGCGTACTATTTCTGGAGTAGTTTTTTCCTCGGAGCTGGTATATTTAACTTGATGGAAGGAATCGTTAACCACCATCTCCTGCAAATTCATCACGTCAAGCCGGGCCCGTCTCAATTCTTATACGATATTTATTATGATGTATTCGCACTTCTGCTGATTGGGATCGGATGGCTGCTGTATAGGCGCACAAAATCCAAATGAAGCCATTCCATTTTGTCGGTTAGCGAGTGGCGTGCTCGTACAATTTCCGCGCGAACTCCTCCATCAACTCTCGCTTAGCCAACAGCTTGCGCATCTGTTGAGGCAAGCCCTCTACTCCGTAATAGGCACCTGCCAATTGACCGTAGACAGCTCCCGTCGTATCCGCATCATCCCCGAGGTTTACCGCCAGGAACAGGCCTTCTTCAAAAGAACTACTGCTATAAAAAGCCCAAAGCGCCGCTTCAAGCGAATCGACGACATACCCCGATCCTTTGATCTCTTTTCTCGTTTTCTCTTTATAGGAGCCATTCGCAACACGGGCGATATCAGGATCAAGCGGTTGCTTTTCCCATAAACCCGCTACAGGAGAAAACGAATCAGCAAGCAACTCCTCTTTGGAAATACCTTGTAGAGCACCCACAAGCAAAGCCCCCAAAAAACGACAGCCGTCTACTGCCTTAGCCGTCGCGTGTGTCGTGCGAGAACTTTGCGCGCAATAATCAATGGCAAGCTCCGGTTGATCGGCATAATAGAGTGCGACAGGTGCTAACCTCATCATGGAGCCATTCCCTGCCGACATCGGATGATCCGATCCGCTAAATGGATTTTTTGTCTGCTCAAATCGCCACAGCGCCTCTTTAGTGATATTCCCGATATCGAAGCAATGATCCTTGCAGCTCATGTAACCCTCACGAAACCAGGCTACATATCGGTTCATCTGATCAACCGGATCGAAGCCGTTCTGCGTAATCAAGCTCTCAGCCAAGCAAAGAGCCATCGACGTATCATCCGTCCATTCCCCGGGTTTTAAATTGAACGGTCCTCCGCCGACCATTTCTGTAAGCGGCTCGAAAGTCCCCGGTTTGCGAAATTCTAAAGTAGTTCCGAGTGCATCTCCAGCGGCCAACCCTAGCAAACTTCCCGTATAGCGGTCAAGCAGTTCCACACTTTCACACACCTTTTTTCAGAATTATCTGTTCATATCAAACAAAGCATCTGGCAATGACATTTTGACCAACGTATTGTTCATTCAATTCATCTGTCGCTACCTTTTCTTCTGTGCTCGCAAGCGTGATAATCTGCGGCAGAACCAGCTTGTAACGGTCCTCCATCACGGTTTCAAGAACGTACTGTTCCTCTTCGTCCCACAAAAGAATTCCTGCCAAAATTCTGGTCTCCACACAGATCCCCTCCATTTTTTCTCTTTTGAATATGTACGAAAGACGGGTACAATGACCCGCCTTCTAGTGGCTTACGTAATGTGTATACTTACTGCTCTTTTTTCAGGCGTGCATCCAGAACAAAGTTGCCGAATGGCAGTAATGAAGCGATGAATGCCCCGATTACTTTCAGGAAAGACCATTTATTGGTCATTGTAACATGTGCTAACGCCAAAATATACAGGACAAAAAACAATCCATGAAGCGAGCCGGCAATTTTTACTGCGGCTGGATAATCCCAAAAATACTTGAGCGGCATAGCAATCCCGAGAAGGACCAAATACGAGACACCTTCGATCAGGCCGATGAGACGGAAACGTCCGAGGGCAGAGTTCATCATGTGCGGGTACCATCCTTGCCATTGAAATTACCACTATTATAAACGAAAAACTATCATAATGATGAAAATAGTCCAATGTTCATAATATAGTCAAAATCAACGGCCCCAAGCTTCTTCTCGGATGCGTTCCATCCAGCGCATCTCTGCCTGCAAATGCTCAATGGCACCGATCAGAATCGCTCGTGCTCCCCAGCTGAGTCTTTCTCTTTTTTCCTCCTGGATCGATTCCAATAATCCAGCTAACCGTCTTACCTCACGGATATTATCTTCCAAGGCCTCATCCATTTTTTGCGGATCACCGTACGAAGCAAAAGTAAGCGCCGCGTAAATCGGATTGGTCAGTTGCATCGGTTTTTGCAGTTCTTCCAAGAGAAGCTGTTGAAATTGCTCTTCGCCTTTTGGCGTGATCCCATACATCTTCTTATCTGGGCGGCTAGTTTCACGAATGACTTCTTTGACCTCAATCATCCCGCTCTTTTCCAGTTGGTCGAAGGCGTAGTAGAGGGAGCCTTTGGCGTATTTCATGTAACAATCCATCCCTCTAGCCTTCACCTGCTGCTGAACCTCATAGGGATGCTTCTCCCCTTCCATCAGCAATCCCAGAACAAGCAATTTTAGACTCATCACGATTCTCCTCTATCCGCGTTCCGGTTTCGGTGCGGAAGGCGATTTCCCCAGCGCCCGATCATTTCCCATCAGCAAAATGCACACGAGAGCAAGAACAGCAGGAACGAGTGCCCACATAAACGTATTCGCTATCGAAGAAGCGAGAATATCGATCATTTGATCCAAAACAGGAGCCGGAATGGATTCGCGCGCTTCTGGTGTCAAAATCGCTCGCGGGTCTGTCATGGCATTCGTCATCCCTTGACCCCCGAAGGCAGAGAACAAGCCGTTTTCAAACGAGTTACGTTGCAAGATCCCAAACACGGTGATCCCCAATGTCATCCCCAATGAACGGGAAAAAGAGTTCGTCGAACTGGCTGATCCTCTTTGACGCATATCAAAGCCATGAATCGCTGAAATTCCCAAGGTGGAGAAAGAGAAGCCCACGCCAAACCCTGCAATCACCATATAAAGCGTCACGATTGAACGAGGAATATCAGGCGTCAGTGTACTCAAAAGAAAAATACCTGGTATGAAAAAGGCGGCGGACAGAAGCATAATATTGCGGAAGCTGGTCTTCGTCGTCAGAAATCCTCCTACTTGGCTGCCAACAACCGAACCAAGCATCATCGGTGTCAACAGCAATCCGGCATTCGTCGCTGACCCGCCATATACCCCTTGGATAAAAATCGGCAGGTACACAGTAGCAATAATGAAAGCAGATCCATACAACAGTGCAATCGCATTTGTCGTGGCAAATAACCGCTTCTTGAACATGGAGAACGAAATAATCGGATCAGACGCCCGCTTCTCGACAAATAGAAAAATCACAAACAACAGGAAAAAGGAAGAGAACAGGCCAATAATCTGCATCGAATCCCATGCATATTGATTGCCTCCCAGCTCCAGTGCAAACATCAGACTCACTACAGCACCGACTAGCGTAATCGCTCCCCACCAGTCAATGCTTTGCTTGCGGTATTCCAACGATTCCTTGTAATACATCGAGATCAACCAGAGGGACACGGCACCAATTGGTACATTGATGTAAAAGATCCAGTGCCAGCTGACATACTCGGTAATATACGCCCCAAGCAAAGGGCCAAATACGCTGGACGTACCGAATACAGCTCCGAATAGTCCCGTCATCTTTCCACGCTTCTCCGGCGGGAATACGTCAAAAATAATCGTGAAGGCAATCGGCATCAGCGCTCCGCCGCCAATCCCTTGAATCGCCCGATAAATACTCAATTCAACGATGCTGTTTGCTGTCCCGCATAAAATGGACCCTAACAAAAATACAATGAGACCAAATACGTAAAAACGTTTTCGCCCA
Organism: Brevibacillus sp. MER 51; assembly: GCF_023714195.1. Taxonomy (NCBI): domain Bacteria; kingdom Bacillati; phylum Bacillota; class Bacilli; order Caryophanales; family Paenibacillaceae; genus Brevibacillus; species Brevibacillus sp. MER 51. The sequence continues at coordinate 62,999 of NZ_JAMAUS010000019.1, forward strand.
TACATATCGGAGAGCTTACCAAATATCGGCATCCCCGCCATCGTAGCGACCATGTACGCTGATGTCACCCAAACAAATTTATCCATGCCGCCCATCTCACCGACAATCGTACCCATCGCTGTCGCGACAATGGTGTTGTCCATGGAAGCCATCAGGAGACCTAGCAGCAGCCCGGCTAACACCATATTCACTTTACTTTCTCTTGCAATCATTACTTCGCCCTCCTGAGTGGTCAAATCAAAGTACTATACGTTATTATATTCAAATTTGACTACATCCCCCCAAAAAATGCTCCTTATTCTCGGAGCATTTTTTCTGTTTATTATCGCCCGAATGGTGACGGGCTAAATGGGGATGGCTGCTGGGCTTGATTACCCTTCCACATTTTATACGCCGCTTCTGACATCGGCTCCACTGTCGGCTTAATCTCTCCAGTGAATGGATTCTTATTATAGGGGAGGTTAAATGTCCGTGTCCCGTCGCTCTTACGCAACAAAGAACCATCCGACAGCTCCACCCAACTGCTTCCTGGTCCTCCATCGTCTACGACATAGAGGCCGTTATCATCCCAGGCCGGGTTAATTGGCACGTTGTTTACCTGAGGACGTATAGTCTGCTTCTTGACTGATTTTGTTGAGGTTTTCGTCTTTTGTGTTTTCTTCTTCGGTTTACTCGTTTTTGCAGTTGCTCCCGCTTTTGTTTTTGGCTTCCCTTCGCTTTGTTTTTGCGCTGAAGCTGGTGTAGGTGCTGACACAGCCACAGGCTTTTCAACCGGATAGGCGGAAACGTTTGCGGCCCGCGGACTTTGATTGGCCAAATCCATAGCAGGTTTGGTGATACCTGCTTTTTGGGAAATAGACGCTGTTTTTGTATCCGTTCGTCCATCGGTTTTTACCGCGTGAATCAATGTCGGCCACAAATAGGCGTTGAAGCCTAGTAAAGCGACCATCAAGGCAATACCTATGATTTTTTTCATAATAAGGACTCCTATGACTGAATGATTGTGGTAATAAAGCAATGACTTCTGGCCTATATCAAAATTTTAGACGATTGGAAGAAAAAAGAAAACACCTTACATAAACAAACTCCTTCTCATGTTGGTTTTGAGAAGGAGTTTGTTTTGCAGGAGTTCCTTGGACAATTCATTTCTGAGCAGCTTCTCGCTTCTCGAAATGTTGTTTAATTAGCTCCATAGTGTGATCAAGCAAATTTTTGCCTCCCGTTTTCCCATGTCCGGGTACAACGGTTTCGATATGTGGATATTTTTCGATTACCTTCTGAACGGAGTCATCCCACTCCTCTACATTGGCATCAGAAAGATTTCCGAGATCCTTGGCACCCAATGCTTTGACGAAGCATCCACCAAATAATATTTTGGATTGGGGAAGCCAAACGGTAATGTTATCTTTCGAATGCCCTTCCCCAGGATAAAAGGCTTCTAAGATGGTGTCGCCTACCTTTATTACTGGCTTTTCATCAAGAGTCGGATTGGGGGAGGGATATCCATATTCTTTCGCAAGTTTTGCCGTCAAACGTGTACTGCGTACCTCTATTTTTTGATCGAGTAACGCACGGATACCTGAAATGCTGTCATCATGTGCATGTGTAATCAGCGCCAACACAACGTCTTTCTTCCAATGCTTCTTGATCATCTGTAAGAGCTCTTCCGTTTTTTGGGTGTCCCCCCAGGCTGTATCAATCAGGACAGGTGGGAGATGATGTTGTCGTTTGGGCAATCGTTTGATTAGAAAAAGCTGTCAAGACTACGGCCACTGTCAGGAACAAACTGCAAATCGTTTTACTTATCCATCCCCTATGAATCTTCAACCGAATCTCACCTTTCTAACGTCGATTTTACTTTTGCCTGTTTCAAACATCCAAGCGATATCCATATCGCGGAATCGTCGTGATTTGCTGCCCGTAGTGCCGAAGCTTTTTCCTTAATCGATACACGAGCGCATTGACTTCCACCCGTCCGACATCCGGGACATTCCCCTCATGTATTCGCTCCGGCCAAACGGTCAGCATAATTTCTTCAAAGCTAACGGCCTTGTTCGCCTTTTTGTATAGAAGCTTCAGCAAATCCATATCTTTTCCGGTTAAAGGCAGTCTATTTCCGTCGATACGAACTTCTCTTCTCTCCAAATGAAAATCCAAACCTGACAAAAGCGATGCGTTCTTCGGCTGCGTGAAAGGGATCTCTACCGTATCATCCAGTCTATTGACCTCTCGTAGAAAGACGAGCTCGGCTACCCCTTTTGACAAGCTGATTTGATCCCCGTGACGAAGAATGTGAGAGGAGTAATGAAGCGGCGTCCCGTTTACCTCTGTGCCATGCTTGCTTTCCAGATCGATAATTTTGTAATCGTTCCCGATCCTTTGAAAGGCTGCATGCATTCTCGAAATGTACGGACTGGAAAAGGTAATGTCCAGTTGAAAACTAGTCCCCCTCCGCCCGATTGTACAGCGATCCTTCGTGAGATATTTGCGCGTGGCAAATTGACTGGGGTCCCCTTTTTTTACGAGTAAGTATGCACCATTTTCTATCATCTGGTGATCACCTCACGTGTTGATCGTTTACGGTTTTGCAGCCGTCAGTGCGTCAACAACAATCTTGGTAGCTTCAGCAATGAGCGCATCATCATAAGTGGCGTCCTGCTTATCTCTGCTAGACAGTACTGCAATGACAATCGGCTTTTTATTCGGTGGCCATATGATCCCTATATCGTTTCGCGTTCCGTAACTTGCCGCTCCGGTCTTATCTCCGACCTTCCATTCTTTAGGAACGCCCGCTCGAATCAGCTTGGCTCCGGTCGTGTTGCCTTGCAGCCACTCGATAAGAATCTTCTGCTTGTCAGACGACAGCGCATCCCCTACCGTATAGGCTCGGAGGCTCGTTGCAAGTGCTTTAGGTGTGCTTGTATCGCGAATATCTTCTGGTTTTGCCTCATTCAATTCAGTCTCAAATCGCTCGGATGTCGTTACGCTATCACCAATCTGTCTCAGAGCTGATTCAAAGCCTTTAGGTCCACCCAATTCCTTGAACAACAGATTTCCCGCCGTGTTGTCGCTATAACGCACCGCAGCGTCTGCAACCTCGCGAAGAGTTATCCCGGTCGCGACGTGTTTTTCTGTGATAGGTGAATATGTAACGAGATCGTCCTTGGTGTAGGTGATGACTTTGTCGAGCTCTTCCAACGGTTTCTGATGCAAGATCGCACCTGCCGCTAAAGCCTTGTACGTAGAAGCAAAAGCGAACCGTTCATCTTCGCGGTAAGCAACTGCCAAATCTGTTTCGGTGTCGATCGCATATACGCCAAGCCTCGCATCAAACTTGTTCTCCAACGCTGCGAACTTTTGGTCCATTGCAGATGCCGGCGTTTCCGTTTTTCCGACAGGCTTTTCAGCAGAAGAGCAGCCAGTAAGCGTGAGAAGCGTGAGTAAAACCGTTTTCACTGTGAATCCGAACAGTCTCGATTGATGAACTTTCATGGATGTCAAACCTCTTTCTTGAATAGTATAGCCTTTGTATTACACACGTAATATCGTACTACATTTGTAATCAACTGATTTCACGATAATATTACACGTGTAATCCATTGCTGTCAATCTCCTTTTTCTTGCAAGATTCTTGAAAAAAAGACGCCCTTTCAAGCAAACTGGATAACCGTAAATGGTTTTTCCAAGTCAGCTAGAAAGAGCGCACTCTATTTTTTGGGATGATCGGTCGATGATTGTTTCGCATCCAATATGGAACGAAGCTCCTGAATCTCCTCGTCCGATAAAGATTCCTTCTGAATGAACTGAACAAGCATTGATTTTAGAGCCCCGCTGTAAATCCGCTGCAGAAAAGACTGTGCCTCGGCGTGCTGGCATTCATTTTGTGAGTACAGCGGATAGAACGTATAGACTTTTTGGTTTTGATTGACGCCAACAGCATTTTTTTGAACCAAACGATTCAAAAGAGTACGTATTGTTTTTGGGTTCCAATCCGTTTGACCTTCCAAGGAGGAAATAATTTCGTTGGCCGTCAGCGGTGACCTTTCCCATAGCACATTCATCACTCGCCATTCCGCTTCTGAAATACTTGGCATGGATGTAGACACTGAAGTCTCCCCCTTTCGAAAATAATGACTGTAAGAGCAAAGGCTAGTAGAGACCTTTCGCTTTCAAAATAGATAAGGTTATTTCTGCTGCTGCAGGTCCATTCGCGTCATCTTCGCTTTGTATATTGGTAGCAAAGAAGTAGGTGCCTTCCTCGTTCTCTACATACCCGACAAACCAACCGTTCACATCTTTTTGATTGACGGTGCCCGTACCTGTTTTCCCGGAAAGAATCGAACCCGCCTTTTTCGATAAACGGATGGAATCTTTCACCGTCTGGATATTATGTTCTTGAAAGCCAAACTTGTTTGTATAGAACGCTTTTAATAATTGTACCTGCTCCACCGGAGAAATCTTCAAGGAAGATTCTATCCAATATTCGCCGATTCCACCAGATGTATTGGCGTTCCCGTAGTTCAATTGTTCCAGAAAAGCTTGAATCATATCCGGTGAGATGTTCTTATCCATCTCTTTGAAATACCAGGTCGTGGAGTTTCGCATCGCTGTAAATAGATCTTGATCCCGGTTCCACTGCTCATATGGATAGTGGATTCCATCCCATTTTAGCTGGGAATCTTCTCTCGAAATCACACCTGTCTCCAGACCAAACAAGGAGAGAAAAATCTTGTAGGTAGAGTTGGGTGAAACTCGTTGTGTACTTCCTGCCTCGTTATAAATCCGATACTGGTCGGCTTTCAAATCATATAAGACAAAACTGCCTTCAAAGCCACGGAAATAGTTGTCCAAATCCTCGTAAATAGTTCGATCATCTTGGAAATGATAGCGGCTGCGATCGTCGGCTAATGCGGAACCAACAAGAACCTGACTGGCAACCAATACGACCACGATGGAAAAAATGACTGTGCTTTTCAGGTGCAACAGCTTTGTTTCCGCCTTGTGAGATGCGATTTTCTCGATGCGTTTTTTAACTGCCTTCTTGGAACCGTTTAGCTGATTGGCCAAAACGAGATTCCCGGCCCGACTTTCTTTATCCAAAAACTTAATGATGGTATGACCATATTCCAAGTAATTTCGCTTGTCTAAAAAGTTCAATACCGCTACATCACAAGCAATTTCACGGTCCACTCTCATTTCCCGAAAAGCCAGCCAAACCAATGGATGGAACCAATACAACAGCTGATACACGACGGTCACATAGTTCATGACGATATCATGGTTTTTTTGGTGCATGAGTTCATGCAAAAAGATATATTTCATTTCATTGATCGACAGCCATTCATCAAAATGACTGGGAAGGACAACGTACGTCTTAAAAACGCCAAACGTCATCGGAGATTTGACCTGATTGGATTGTGCCAACACAATATGCCGCGTTATTTTTACATCCTTCTTGCATTGTTCAAACAAATAAATGATTTCTTGGTTGGTAATCACAGATGCAGTCCGCTTGATCTGCTGGATTTTTAACCAGGCTGATAACGTGAAGGTAGCACAAACGAGCATCCCGACTACCCAAAAGCTGACGAAAATCGTAGAAAGGGAGTCTGATGTATAGCGACTTACCGACAACGTTAAATCCTGTACCCAATTCGCATTTTCAAACATAGGAGCTTGCGTGGCGAGCGTCGAGCTGCCAGCTTCATTACGTTGATGCATGCCTGAAACAAAAAGATTTCCAAAATCAAAAAAGTAGTTCGGGATGAAAACTGGCGTCAAAGCGACCAACAAGAGAAACCACAAATTGTATTTCCATTTCGCCGATAGCTGTGAGCGAAATACTTTTCGAATCAAGAAAATAAGCGCGATCGTGCAGGAAGAAACGATCAAGCTTATCACCACATGATTGACGAACATGCTACTTGTCTCCCTCCCTACTTATACCTAGATAAAAATAGAATCCGTATCAATTCTCCAGAGCAGCAGCAACGCTCTTCAACCTGACAGGATTCTTCGTGTCGATTCGCACAGTAGCTTCATTATGTCAAAAACGAGATCACGATACAAGTTATCATCGATTGGGTGAAAAAGGAAAACACCTTCTTTACAAAGGGAAGAAGGTGTTTTTAACATTGATTTAGTTTGTTTTCAAAACATCGTGATCGACGTAACGCTCGCCATTCAATTCGCTGATGATATTGATTGCAACCTTGGCTCCATCACCAGATGTAATAATCGTATGTACGCTTACTCCCGCGCACGTACCTGCTGCCCAAATTCCTTCAATGTTCGTCTTTCCTTGTGCATCGACATCGACAACGGTTTTGATCCGTGGCTCCGTGCCTTCTTTAGTTTTTACCCCAATCGCTTCTGCCAAAGTCACGAGCGCTCCAGTTGCAAGAATCACATGCTTAGCCTCAAAGCTACCTTTTTCCGCTGTCTCTACAAGTAAGCCTTGCTCTGTTTTGGTAATATTGCTCACTTGATCGGCTACCAGCTCCGCACCGAATTTCGCTGCTTGCTTTTTCCCGATCTCAATGAGGTCTGGGCCTGAGATTTCCATGATGCCGTAGTGATTTTCCATCCACGCGCGCTTGGTCATGCTTTTGTCATTATCAATCAACAACGTCTTCTTCCCTGCTTTTGCAGCAAACAACGCTGCACTTCCTCCTGCCGGGCCTGCTCCAATAATTACGATATCAAACAAAGAAATCTCTCCCTTCCAAAATAACTTTCACAACATAATTATATACTAAGTATGGTAAATGTGGCAACATCTATTAACTAGTTTATCCAGTGATTTTTATTTAGCGCCGAACGGAATACACCTTTATCTATTTTCAATGCAACACCATATTCAAAAAACAATTGATATAAGCATAAATTTATATTATTCTATTAATTGGTAAATATTTGAAATAGGAGGATTAGAATGATTGATTTTATCAAAAAAGGAAAAAGATTGTTTTTAACCTCTCTTGCCTCAATGATGCTATTCAGCACTGTTCTTACCTCTAGTTTTGCTGCTGAGACAGATGTATTAACCAAATCATCCGTGAATGAAATGCTTCAATACGAATTTTCAAGTGAGGTCATGTCAGAAGACAAAAATGATCTTGAAAAATCACTTACCGATACTTTCGACAACCTAGGCCTTGTTCTAAAAGGTATGAAATCCGATAGGGATCTTCAAGAAGCATTTTTAGAAAAGACTTCACTCGAAGATGACGTTAAAAGGGATCTGGAAGAGTATTTTTCCACCAGTCAAGATGATGAAAATGAGCTCAACAAATTGGTTAATGACGTAAAAGAGCAAATAGCTGAAAAGCCTTCGGTATTGCCTGAAATAACAGAAACTCTACTATTGCAAAGTGGCACAAGTTTTAGAAGCGAAGAAAAAGTTCAGCCTACCATATTACCCATTTTACTAAGATTTGCTCTTAAAGAAGCAGTCAAGAAAAAAATGGGGAAAAGGATACAAAGAATGGCTTATGATGAATTTGAAGAAAGAATAGAGTCTGAAATATGGGCAGAAGTTGAAGCCTTGCACGAACAATATGATGGGGATATTGATTATGACGGGCCAGAAGATAAGGGTGAAATAAATGGCATTAACCAAGGTGAGAAAGTTTTCAATATTATTAATAAGAGGAACAAAAAACACTTATTAAGATTTCACATGAACAGAGTAGATAATGGTAGAAGCATTGACTTCCATTGGCACAAAAAAGATGATAATTTTGAATGGCATCATGGTCAGATTAAAATTACGAGAAAAAATCAATTTCCAGAACATTGGGGAGAAGATTAATGGATAGGAAATCGAGATAGCCCGATTTCTCTTCTTCTTTAAGGGAGTGAGTGATGATCGAACTGCGACTAGGCTTTGTCATTGGCGAAAAAATTGATTGTAACAAAGTTCGTGAGACTTTATACGCGCATGAAAACAAACAGGCTGCATCTTGTAGAGTAGTATTAAACTTTATGGAAATGGACCCAGAGATTTTCTTAAGTCGTCCCTTTTCTTCCACCGAAGAGGTACACATTAAAGATCCCGATCTCCTTGAAGCTGAACTTTCCCAATTGTATGATTTTGTATGGGTTGAAGTATTAGGCGGTATTGAGAGACATGGGCACCCTTCCGTTACTATCTCTGATATAGAATATGAAGGTAAACTCATCCATACGTTAGACAATAGAGTGCTAATCTTCTTAAGAGATATCATTATTGACAATCACGGGAGAGAACTTCTTCGGAAAATTTGCCATGTCCCAAAACCACTACAATGTCTCATTCTACCAAAAACAGACGGTAAAACTCCATCCCCATCCTTTATTCTTGAAGAGATGGAACAATGGGTTCGCAAGTTGATTGCATACAAGGTAGATGATAAATAGGAAAGGGTATTCATGTATAGTTAATTTAGATACCCCGATTTTCTCTTCTTTTATAAGGAGTGTATGACAATTGAACTGCGAATAGGTTTTTTGATTGGTAAAAAATTGGATTTGAAAAGAATCAACGAGATTTTATACACCCATGAAAACAAACAAGCTGCATCTTGCAAGGTAGTATTAGACTATATGGAGATGGACCCAGAAATTTTTTTAGATCGTTCCTACTCTTCCACATATCCAATCCCTATTAAAGATCCCGATCTCCTTGAAGCTGAACTTTCCCAGTTGTACGATTTTGTATGGGTTTAAGTATTAGGGGGAATTGAGAGGCACGGGCACCCTTCTGTCACTATCTCTGGTACAGAATATGAAGGAAAGCTCATCCATACATTAGACAAGCGAATGTTCATCTTTTTACGAGACATCATTAGTGACGATCAAGGGATACAACTTCTTGAGAAAATCCTCCATGTCCCAAAACCATTACAATGGCTCGTCCTCCCCAAAAAGGACGGAAAAACTCCACCCCCAGACTATATCCTTGACGAGATGGAGCAATGGGTACGCAAGTTGATTGCATACAAGGTAGATGAATAAACAAGGAAAGGGCTATCTTAAACGTCTTGTAAACGGACAATGAGATAGCCCTATTCTTTTACGAAGATCGTGTAATCCAGAAGCGACGAATTAACAATCCATCGTCATCTGTACATTCTGACTCAAAAACTCCCCCGTTCTTCCGAATCGTTTTCTCCGATGCAACATTATCATAATCGCAAATCACCAGTACTTCCTCTATCCCCAACTCACTTGTGATGTGCAAGGCCTGCGCTAAAATTTCCGTCGCATATCCTTTGCGTCTCTCGGAAGGCCGAATTCCATATCCGATATGCCCGCTGTTTTTACGTAGACGATCGTTGAGACGATGCCGAATATTCACCGCCCCCACTATGCGTCGCTTCTCATTCACGAGCCAATACGTCGAATGAGGAACATAGCCATCCGGAAGATTGTCCTCGCTGCTTTCACTCTCCAGAAATTCCAGATACGCAGGAAAATCATAGGGCTCCCGATCCACCACCCACGGTACGATAGGTTCTCCGCTTTCTTTCCACTCTTCGTAAAAGGAAATATACTCTGCTTGAAGTTCTGCACAAGGCTTCGTTATATACAGTTGCCTAGCCATCGCCTTCACTCCCCTTGTACATTTTGGCGTAAAATTCTTTCTATTATATCTGCATAAAGAAAGGTTTACTAGCCTATGACGAAAAGCCACGTGGGAAGAAGCGCATTTCCAGTCAAAGCGCCTCTGGAGCCCAACTCAGCTTCGGAAAAAATGGCGGGGAATTTCAGCTTCACTGATATGAACGAGGACTGTCAATAGCATGACGGCCCCGTTTTTTCTTTTTTCTTGTTGCTTTATATGGAGAGGCGGGCGTGGTAGACTGCTCTGTTG
>NZ_JAMAUS010000001.1:0-989803 GCF_023714195.1 Brevibacillus sp. MER 51
TTACCACTTGCCATTTTACTTCTTCTGGGTAATGCACTCTTGTGCCCATTAAAGAAGCACCTCCTTAGAATCATATTTGGAATACGATTCAGGAGGTGCTTTTTCCTTGTCTCAATTTACTGGGTCACTTCACTTGTATCCGTTAGGGGATTTCCATTTAAAACGGCAGGTTAATGTCCGGCAGGAGTACGAATACCCACACGATCAATCAACCGCTTGCTTTCATCATTAAGTCCGGTGATAAAGACGAATTTGTCCAACTGTCTGTATTTCTCTACGACTTTCGAGATAGCCGTAACAGCTGACAAATCCCAGACATGGGAACGAGAAAAGTCAATAATAATCTGCTGGGGATCATCCTGAAAGGAAAATTGGTCGACGAAGTGTGTCATGGTACCAAAGAACAGATGACCCGAGACGGCGTACACTTTTTCGCCCGTATCGCTCTCGTAGGAGGTGGCATGCAAGCGGGCCATCCTCCAGCCAAAAATGACGGCACTTAGGATCACACCAGAAATGACACCTTTTGCCAGATCGTGTGTAGCGACGACGATGATCACCGTAGTAATCATGACAACAGCATCCCCAACAGGAATTTTCCGCAAGTCCCGTATGGACTGCCAATTAAACGTCCCAATCGATACCATGACCATGACACCGACGAGGGCAGCCATCGGGATTTGTTTGACGACGTCTCCAAGGACCAGGATCAGGAACAACAGAAAAATCCCTGCAACCAAAGTGGACAGACGGCCACGCCCACCTGATTTTACATTGATAACGGACTGTCCGATCATGGCACAACCAGCCATTCCGCCAAAGAATCCGGTGATGATGTTGGCGATCCCTTGGCCTTTCACTTCCGTATTTTTGTTACTGCGCGTATCTGTCATCTCATCAAGTATGGAAGCAGTCATCAATGATTCAAGAATCCCGACCAATGCAAGCGGAAAGGAGTAGGGGAGTACGATCATGAATGTTTCCCAGTTCAACGGGACACTAGGAATGTGGAAGATTGGCAATTGACGTGTGATGTCACCCATGTCGCCAACGGTCCGTACATCAAGACCTGCCCAGATGGACATGACAGTCATGACGATGATCGCTACGAGAGCAGAAGGGACTGCTTTAGTGAGACGCGGCAACAAATAAATGATCGCGAGCGTTCCAGCCAGCATGACGTACATTACCCACGACGCCCCAATGAAATGGGGAAGCTGAGCCATAAAGATGAGAATAGCCAACGCATTGACAAAACCAATCACAACGGTATGAGGGACAAAGGTCATCAGCCTGCCGATTTTACAGGCGCCCAGTATCACTTGCAAAATACCGGTCAGAACAGTCGCCGCAAATAAATACTCGATGCCATGCTCCTTGACCAGAGTAATCATTAATAACGCCATAGCACCTGTAGCTGCGGAAATCATGCCCGGTCTTCCTCCGACAAACGCAATGATGACTGCGATGCAAAAGGAAGCATACAATCCAACCATTGGATCGACACCGGCAATAATAGAAAAAGCGATGGCTTCCGGGATCAGGGCAAGTGCAACCGTAATACCTGCCAGCACGTCCGCACGTACGTTAGAAAACCATTCCATTTTTAGTTGTTGAAGGTTCAAATATGTTCCTCATTTCTGTATCGTATAGTGACTTTCCCCTTTCAGAAAAGTCGGGGCCGTTTTTCACAGTTTTTCATTATAGTAAAAAGGCGTCATCTTCGCCATTCTTTTTTAAAAGGAAACGGTAAAAAGGCAAAAAGATATACGACTTTCCGACCAAAAGTGCAGGGGGGACCTGAGACACGAGAAACGGATTAGTTGAATCCGATCAATTCTGTCCAGGAGGTCAATGCTATCGTTTAATCAGGGGAGTGGCTATGGATTGGATGCAGCAAGTGGATTCATGCGTTATATGGAAGAAGAATTAGTAATGAAGACTCCTTAACCATTCCAACTTTACTGTAAAAAACATTCAACGCAGTGGAATGGTTAAGCATGGATATGATTCATCAAATATACGGAGAGGACAGTCTGTCTTAATGACGGGCTGTTTTGTTTTAGAGGCGAACGAAAATAGATCAATAGAAATGGTCAATGTGCCTATCTCTCGGTAGTCAAAGATGGGGCGACGAAACAAATATTACACATATGCTAATAAAACAGGCTTATGTGCCAGAAGGTTATGGGGCGCTTCCAATAAAAGAGACAGAAATCGTTATACCATTTGAATAAAAGCTCCATTCAAAAAAATATAACCAGTTTGACATGCATCCAAATACTGCATAATATGTAAAATGATATTAGAAAGGAGAGAAAGACGTGAACAGAATTAGAACTATTATCACTGCAACTGCTTTAGGTACTTCTTTGTTGTTAACAAACATAAGTCCAATCAATGCAAATGAAAATGAAACTGCAGTAGAAATTAATGACAGCAACAGATTCCGAAAGGAAATGGGTCTTGATGAATTATCAAAAAAGGACTTAGAGAATGACGAATATAAACTCTCTAAGTTCGGAGCTTATTTAACTATGGAAGAAGAACAAGACCTTGATGAAAGAATAAATCAGCAAAAAGAAAGTATTCCATCAATAAAGGCATTTATTGAAAAAAATCTGAAAGAGGAGTTTGCTGGGATATATATTGATCAAGAATCAGGCGGAGTAGTTAATATTGGATTTAAAGCCAATGCTAAAACTACAGTAGAAAAACATCTCGATGAATTGCGAGAGTTATACGAAGAAGACAAGTTAAACATTTACTTTACGGAATACTCAGAGGATGAGCTAAACAAGATAGCTGATAATGTCTTTCAAAATAGATCAAACCTTATGGAAAAAGGGTTAGATATAGTTTCGGTTAATGTTGACTTGCCAACTCAAAAAATTAACATTGGAGTAAAAGAAAAATCATCAGCAAAAAGGGCAGCTCAGCTTCTTTTGGCAGAAGTAGATGAGGAGAATGTATTAGCTGAAATGGGCTTGAATGTTGGTATTTTCAATATAAAGGAAGAAGAAGCTCGCAAAGCTCAGGCTCAGCCAAGCGACAAATTTAGACCAATTCAAGCTGGTTTAAGAATAAAAAATACTACAGAAGACCGAAATTGCACTTCTGCGTTTTCAGTGCAAAAGGATAACGATTTTTATGTTTTAACTGCTGGACACTGCACAGAAAATGTTGGGGATAGATTTGAGCAAGGAGGAGCAAGGATTGGTAAAACCGCAGATTTTAATTTCGGTGGGAGTGTAGATGCAGCACTCATCGAACTAACAAACGGTTCTGACGATGCTACTTACTATGTTTTTGGAAATTATAAATCAGAATACAATACGATTACAGAGGTTCAAAGAACAAGGGATGAAACCATTGGAGATACAGTTTGCATTTCAGGAAGTCAAATGAAAAGAGTGAAGTGTGGAACGTTGAAATCAACTAATTGGAGGGGGAGTATAGAAAGCCCAAATGGAGACAAGCAATACTTTACTAATATGAGACAAGCTAGTTATTCAGAAGTACCAGGGGATAGCGGAGGGCCTATATTTTACGGTGGAACAGCAATAGGAGTTCATAGCGCAGATACTGGAGTTTACACACATATTAGCGAAATAGAGGATTATTTTAACATTGATTCAATTTTTACTGGTAACTAGTTGAAATAAAGTTCCCCATGAGGGAAGGTTTTTTCATGGGGAATAAGAAAGGAAATGAGCACATTGAAAAAGGCTATGATACTAATTATTGCCGCATTACTTATAACTGGATGTGCAACAAATCACAAGAATGTTGAAAAGCAAGCATTAACAGGATACGTAACTGAAAAAGATTTTGAAAAAAAAGGTCTCTTAGTTATAGAAAATGATGAAACCAAGACGAGCGATGAGAATTTCTATGCAGCAGAGTGGTATTTCCCAAAAGAAGAAGCCGTATTCCTCGATAGCAAGGGGAATAGTATCTCGTTTGATGAAATCGAAGTTGGTCACACAGTTTCTACATGGTCAACGACACCATCAGCACAGTCTTATCCCAGTGGCGCAGAACTCAGTAAACTTGTAATTAATGAAGAAAGCAAAAATCCTATTAATCAAATGGATGAAAAAAGTGCGATTCAGCACGCAATCAATTACTTAAAGAGCACACATAATGATGGAATCATTATTAAAAGTGCAAGTGGACAGAAAGATCATTGGCTGATAAAGGCAACCGACTATGATCATAAAACAGATACTATTCTACAAATCAATGCTCAAACAGGAGAAGTAAAAGAGCTTTAAAATTTGTACCTTCTGCACCAAAAAAGGAGGTGATAAGTTTCTCATAAAAGTGTAGAGGTTAAATAAGCATGCACGATGCACTTTTTCAATACAAACAACCAAGCTGTACATACTTTAATAAGCACACCAAATGTACCTAGTATAAGCAACTGTAAAGAAAGGGTTCAAAACATCATGAATTGTATAAAAGATGTTGATCTATTGCACCCAATCTTAGCATCAAAGTAGGAGGGCTTGGAACAGCTTCGCGCCGTCTCCCAAAGGGGCGGATGGGGTGCCCGCTTATCAAGATTTACGCTGAGTAATATTCAGGTTCGAGCCTCTGATTCCTTGATGGATAAGGAGATTCGAACCGTTTTTTTTGCCAATGTGCTCCGCGAAGAAAAAAATTCCAATAAAACATCGATATAAAAGTCAAATCCATATATAATGAAAATGATTTTCAAAATCAAACAATTGATTGATGTTGTTCTTGAGAGAGGAGTGCTGCTTCAATGCTTCGCAGATTTTTTTCTTACTATCGGCCTTATCGTGGATTATTCATCCTCGACTTCACGTGTGCAGTTTTTGTTGCTTTGTTGGAGTTGGGATTTCCGCTTGCAGTGAACATGGTTGTCGATCAATTACTTCCAAGCAAGGATTGGAACATGATCGTATGGGCGTGCATTGGCCTTTTGGCTTTGTATGGTCTCAACGCTGGGATGAACTATGTCGTCACGTACTGGGGACATATGCTTGGGATTAACATCGAGACGGATATGCGTAAGAAGCTGTACGACCATATTCAAAAGCTCTCTTTCCGCTTTTTCGATAATACCAAGACGGGGCATCTGCTATCTCGCCTAACGAATGACTTGATGGAGATCGGGGAGGTCGCTCACCACGGTCCGGAAGATTTGTTTATCGCCGTGATGACGCTGATTGGTGCTTTTCTTTTGATGTTCAATATTAATGAAGAAATGGCGCTGCTTACGTTTTTGGTGATTCCGCTCTTGATATTCTTCGTTGTTCACTTCAACCGCAAGATGACGGGCGCGTTCCATCGTCTGTACGGCGACATGGCGGATTTCAACGCACGTGTTGAGGATAACGTAGGCGGAATGCGTGTGGTACAGGCTTTTGCCAATGAGAAATTTGAAAACAAAAGATTTGCAGAGAACAACCAGCGTTTCCGTATCACCAAGCTGTTGTCCTACAAAATCATGGCCCAAAATATTTCCGTCAGTTACGTGCTGATGCGCTTAGTCAATTTGTTCGTCTTGATTTGCGGCAGCTGGTTTGTTATTCAAGGTGAATTGACCTACGGTGAATTTGTCGCTTTCTTGCTATTAACGAATGTATTTTTCCGTCCGTTGGAGAAAATTAATGCGATTATCGAGAGCTATCCAAAAGGGATTGCCGGTTTTAAGCGCTACATCGAAATCATGGACACTGCACCGGATATTGCGGATGCTCCGGATGCTATCCATGTAGAGTCGTTGAAGGGCGATATCTCGTACAAGAATGTTTCGTTTAGCTACGACCAAGAGTCTTCTGTTTTGCAAAACATTGATTTGAACATCCGGGCGGGCGAGACCATTGCATTTGTAGGCCCTTCTGGAGCAGGAAAAACCACGCTGTGCAGCCTCTTGCCGAGATTTTATGAGATCGACGGAGGCAGCATCACCATCGATGGAATGGACATCCGCGAAATCACGTTAGCGTCATTGCGCAGCCAAATCGGGATCGTTCAGCAAGATGTGTTCCTCTTTTCAGGGACGATTCGCGAAAATATCGTGTACGGAAAACTAAATGCTTCAGAGGAGGAGATCTGGGAGGCAGCGCGTCTGGCTAAACTAGAAGAGTTTATCCGTTCTCAGCCTGCTGGTCTGGAGACGATCATTGGTGAACGCGGAGTCAAATTGTCCGGTGGTCAAAAACAAAGACTGGCGATTGCTCGCATGTTCTTGAAAAACCCGCCGATCCTGATTTTGGATGAAGCTACCTCTGCACTCGATACCGAAACGGAGGCGGCGATCCAGCAGTCCTTGCAGGAACTGTCCAAAGGACGTACGACATTGGTGATCGCGCACAGATTGGCTACCATTAAAAATGCAGATCGCATTATCGTTGTAACGGAACAAGGCATTACGGAGCAAGGAAGTCATGATCAGCTCTTGGCTCGTGAAGGCATCTATAGCAGACTGTATAAGGCGCAGTTCGGCACATACCTTGATCAGTCAAACAGCGTTTTTTCTTGATAAGGAATAGAGAGGGAGATCGTGATGCTAGAATGGGATGACGATTTTATTGCACAACGGTTTGATATTGCTTCAAAACCGAGACCCAATGCCTTATTTTCGATGAAGGCAAGAGATTTGGTAGACCTGAATCATATGAATGAGCTTGTACAAATCTATGCTCCGCTTATCAAGGCACATGAGCTGACTGCTGCTGGTACTTACATCAGCAGTTGGCTCACGAGCCCTTCACTCGGTCTTTTGTACATGATCTCTGTCTGGAACCGTGCACTTACGATGACGCTGGATAATATGACGATTGAATTGTTTTACGAGGATGACTATCCGCAATTCGTCTTTGTGATCCCGGCATATGAGATCGTAGAAGCGCCTAACAGCGAAGCAGATCGCGCAATCTGGCTCGAGGAATGCTATCGTGCGTATTTCCGAGACTTCCTGCATCCGTTGCTTACGACTCTTGCAAAGGTAACAGGAAACCCCGAAGCGATGCTTTGGGGACAGTTCCCAACCAAGTTCAATTACTATACAGATGTTTTTGTGGCGTTGGTAGAACAGGATAGCATCAAGCAACAAGTAAAGGCTGATTACGATGTTCTCTGTAATCAGCTGGAAGGCGAGAGCTTTGGATTGCAAAAAAATCCGTTTCGCGTGAAAGTGCGCTGGATCGAGGATATGCGTGACCCCAAAGCGAAAGTGCGGATCAAGAATCAATGCTGTTTGTACTATAAGACGGGGGAGCAAAAGTATTGCTATACCTGTCCGCGGATAAAAGAAGAAGAGCGCGCTCTGATGAGAATTCATACGTAGCGGCCCCTCCCTTTGCGGAGGGTTTTTTCTATACATCGTCGACGTATGGACATGGGCTAGCCTCTTCCTATAAAGTAGAGTCAAGGATAAAGTTAGAAAAATCAGAATGATTTCCAGGAAGGCGTGGTTCGTATACAGAAAATGAACCAAAAGGAACTGGATCGCTACGTTCGTGATTTTCAGCAAGCAGTTGTCGATCAGCAACTGAGCTTGTATTATCAACCACTCTACGACCTGAGAACAGGCAAAATAATCGGAGCAGAAGCTCTGGTAAGATGGAACCATCATCAAAAAGGGCTGCTGCCCCCGGAATGGATATTGTTGTTAGCAGAAAAGAGCGGGTTGATTCTATTGGTAGAGGAATGGGTAATCAGAACGGCTTGCCAGCAGAACAAAGCTTGGCAGGACGCTGGACTACCACCGCTTGTGACATGTGTGAATCTATCATCCTCTACCTTGGAATCGAACCAGGTGGGTAGCAGGATTCAAGCGATCTTAGATGAAACAAACCTGCAGCCTCACTATTTGGAGCTGGAATTTACCGAGGATTCGACCAGAGATGGGGAGCGTACCATTGAGATTTTAGCAGAACTAAAAAGAATCGGTGTGAAAATTAGCCTGGATGATTTTGGGAAGGGCTATAGCAGCATTCAACATCTATCCCGCTTTGCCATGAACAAACTAAAAATCGATCAATCCTGTGTGAGGGAATGTATGAGCGATGTCACACAGGCAACCGTTATTAAAACTGTCATGGCGATGGCACGAAGTCTAGGCGTGCAAGTAACGGCAGAAGGTGTAGAGACGCAAGAGCAACTGGATTTTCTTTGGCAGCTTGGTTGTGATTCTGCTCAAGGATTTTTGTTTAGTGAGCCCATGCCTGCCGAAGACCTGGCTCGTGTGTTGAAGCGTGAGGAAAGGTTTAGGAACAGTGCTTTTCTATTACTCAATGGTGGGCAGCACCGAGCTCTTGATCCATACGAAGTGGACCATAGTGAGCGAGGAGACGTTCTTCGCAAGCAACAACCTGTGACCGAATCACCCTATCGATTGATCGCAGAAAACTTGTCGGATATTATCGTGATCATCAACAGTCAGGGGATGATCACGTATATTTCGCCAGCCGTTCAATCTGTCATGGCAATTGCTCCTGATGAAGTCGTGAATCGACACCTGCTAGCTGTACTACCGCTGGAAACGGGCAGGCTTGTTATGCAAACGATTCGTCAGATCTCGATGGAGAAGCAGCCTCGTCTCATTACATTTAGTTGCCCGGACCGGAATGGCAAAAAGATCACGCTGGAGGCAAAAGGCACCCCGGTTATTCGTGAAGGTCATGAGACGAACTTTAAGTCATCTTTATTATTCGAAATCACACGAAGCACGTGCAAACAGAAGAGTTTTTACAAAAGATAGACAAGCTATCTGTCATTGGGCAAATGGCTGCCGGGGTTGCGCACGAAATACGAAACCCGGTAACTTCCATCAAAGGCTTCGTCCAATTGCTCCGTCGAGACCAATGGAAACGGGAATACTTTGATATTATGCAGGCTGAATTTCACCAATTAGAGAGTGTCCTGCGAGAATACGTCTTTTTATCAAGAGAGTGCACAGAACCGTACGAATCACAAAATCTAACGGATTTGCTGCGGCAGGTTACACGATTCATGCAAGCAAAGCTAGAGCGTCATCATCTGATGCTGGATGTCAAGGAAGTGGAAGGGACCACGATTTGGTGCGATCAGAATCAAATTCAACAGCTTTTCATGAATCTTCTGTCGAACTCCGTTGAGTCGATGCAGGATGGTGGGACGATTCGCATCGTGGCAAGGCATAAAAAAAGTGAGCAAGTGATGATTAAAATTATTGATCAAGGCTGCGGTATGGCGGAAGAACGGTTGAAACGATTAGGGGAGCCTTTTTATAGCACAAAAGAAAAGGGGACCGGGCTAGGACTTATGATTTGTTATAAAATCATGCAAGCACACGACGGGTACATCCATTTTTCAAGTACCCCGAATAAAGGAACGACAGTGGAGATTTCCTTCCCACTAGGAAAATCAAACCCAAGGCTCGATCCATAACGTGATCAGGCCTTGGGTTTTTCTCACTTAGTCTTTCTTTGTTTGGTTATCGGAAAATTGTTGTTGAACGGCTTCCAAAAAACGCAGCCATGCCTCGGGCAGCTTAGGCTCTTCTGTAGGGCGGCGCATAGTGGAATTGCTATCGTTTTGATTCGCTCGCTCCATTCTCCATCTATCCTTTCGTGTCTAGCCAATCATGCCGCAGGGTGAACAAATCCCGCAGTTCTTCCGTGGATAGCTCCGTGATCCAGCTTTCGCCCGTCCCGACAATTTGCTGGCTCAACGATAGCTTTCTCTCCATCATCTCATCAATACGTTCCTCAATTGTCCCGAGCGAGATGAATTTGTAGACGTGAACATTGCGCTGTTGTCCTATGCGATGAGCACGGTCAGTGGCCTGATTTTCTACCGCAGGATTCCACCAGCGATCTACGTGAATGACATGGTTGGCTTCCGTCAAGTTCAAGCCAGTTCCACCCGCACGCAAGGAAAGAATGAAGATGGCCCCGCGTTCCTCGTCCGGAAGTGTCGAGTCTTGAAAACGAGCGATCATCTCATCGCGTTTTTCTTTCTTTGTGGCTCCATTTAGGAAGTAGACAGGGCCATAGCCTTCTCGCGTCAGCACTCGTTGAAGCAAATTGCCCATTTCGATGTATTGGGTAAAAATCAGACAACGCTCTTTCTTTTGGCGAATATCCTCTACCAATTCCAACAGTCTTTCCAATTTGTGCGAGCGACTGGCTTCATCTGTTGTTGCGATTTCATTCAAAATGAGGGCAGGATGGTCACACAATTGTTTGAGACGTGTCAGTGTCGTCAGAATCAGACCGCGCCGTTCCATAGGTGAAGCTTTTTCCATACGATCAAACATATCTTGAATCGCGGTCTCATAAAGTGCGCCTTGCTCGGTAGTCAGCGGTACATATTCCTTGCTCTCATTCTTGTCTGGCAAGTCGAGCTGAATGTTCGGATCGGTTTTCACCCGACGGAGCAGGAAAGGCTGAATGAGTCGTTGCACTTGATTGATGAGCTGCTGGTCTTGGTCTCGTTCGATGGGATGGACAAAACGCTGGGTAAATTCCCCGAGACTTCCCAGGTAGCCAGGATTCAAGAAGTCGAAAATGGACCAGAGCTCACTCAGGCGATTTTCGATCGGAGTGCCTGTGAGAGCGATCCGGTGCCATGCTTTCAAATCGCGCACAGCGGATGCTTGCTTTGTATAGGCGTTTTTAATATTTTGCGCCTCGTCGAGACATATCGTATCCCATGTAACCATTCCTAGCTCCTGCTCATCCAAATGGGACAGAGCGTAGGAGGTAATGACCAGATCCGCTCCCTTGATCGCTGGCAAAAACGCCTCCTTCTTTTGACGATCATTGCCATAGTGAATCATTACGTGAAGAGAAGGGGCGAAACGCTTCAGCTCTTTTTGCCAGTTTCCTATGACGGAGGTCGGGCAAATTAAGAGAGAAGGAGTACTGGCTGGGCCATGTTGTTTGACATGAAGCAAATACGTAATAAATTGAACCGTTTTCCCCAATCCCATGTCATCGGCCAGACAAGCTCCCAGCCCAAAGCGGCGTAAAAAGAACAGCCACGAACTGCCCTCTAGCTGATAATTGCGCAACGTCCCGTGAAAAGTAGATGGCTGCTCCATAATCGGGATGCGCTTCGTTTCTTGCAATTGATTCAACAGCTCTCGCAAATGCTGGTTTAGCTGAACTTCAACCGTTAGGGAAGTATCGAAATCGTACTCATCCTCGGGTAGCTCCTCAACATCTACAGTGGGGGCGAGGTGCATTCTCATGACATCGCGAAGGGACATGCCGTTTTTCGCTTGGTTTTTCTTGAGCGCTTCTTGCAGCTGCAAGAATAGATCGGGAGTCAATTGCACCCAATGCCCGCGAATTTTCAACAGGCGCTGCTTTTGTTTAATGAGTTCCTCAAATTCCTCTTCGCTGAGCTCTACAGGTCCCAAGGCGAGCTTCCATTCAAAATCCATGAGCTGGGAGACACCCAGGAACGACTGTCTGCTAGCCCCGACAGAGGTTGTAATCTTGGCTTTTAGCTTCGGTTTTACCCGACGCACTTGTTCCCACCATGCTGGCAAAAAGACGTGAATGCCAGCTTGCACCAACTGCAAACTGCTCGACGTCAAAAAGATCCATGCTTGCTCGTTCGTCAGTCGGGTGAGAAAACGGCTTTGATTTTCCCGGGTGTCTTTTTGCCACGGGAGAATTTCTTTGCATTTGGCCAGGTCTGTGACAAAACGATTCCAATGTTCACGCCAGTCAGCAGGGATGCGAGCGGTGGCTACTCCCTCAGCCGTCAACTGGTGTGGCTCAATGAGGAATAACTGATCGGGCTCTTCACGATTTTGCAAATACACTTGGAGTTGCCAGTCATTGGGGTGCTCCTCGGCCTCAACGATTTGCAAGCATGTGCGAAACGGTGTCGTATCTGGCAGCCAGCCTATCGATTGCAACCATTCCTGTTCCTGCAGGTGTGGAGAAAGCTCGGCGCCCATGACGTACAGAGCCGGATATTGCGTCAATAGCTGCTCCCACATTCGTCCAATCTCGCCAGTACCTTGCAAGGATTCCTCCACGATGAACGAAAGCCACCTGTGTCCGTACTCTGGAAAATCGACGGGAGTGTGCAGGGCTCTCCAGCCGATTTGACCTTTTTTCCAAGAAGAAAAATCAGGGGCAATGGCGCCTTGTGCGAGTGTATCGCGGATCATTCCCGCAACATGCGTAAATTGTTCAAATGGCGTGCTGACTGAATAGGTCCGATGCAAAAGCCACTGAGGGAAGACAAAAAAGGAGAGGGCCTTGGCAGGGCTGAGCAATACGCCATGCTCGTTTTTATCCAGGAAGGTTCCGTAATAGGATGCCTCATCCCACGCAAAAAGTGTTCCTGCCAATTCTTCTGGATCGACCACTGTTCCTTGCGTGTCTTTGCCAGTAATCAAGAATTGTCCGTCTGCCAAAAGCTCTCCGTCTAGAACCAATGTAGTGACGGTCTTCATAAGTTGAAATTTCCTCTCCTTAGCTCTTCTTGAAAAGCACGTAACCGATTATGTTTGGCAGATAATTGTTCCACGTATCGTTCCCAGCGCGCATCTTGGTTTGCTCTGTTGTAAATCGTCCTTACCTTTTTCATGAGCTTGATGGCTTCTTTGTAGGCCGTTCGGTTCCGTTCCGCAATCAGTCTGTTCACCTCACGCAAATAAAAAGGGAAGAGCAGTGTCGGCTCGGCTTCCTCGATTTCTTTTACCTGCATGATCGAGATATCTGCCATGGGGACTTGAAACGACATTTGCAAATCAATCCATTGCTGAAACTGTCGTTCTTCATATAAATAAGCGGCATATTCGTGATAGCTGCTCGGCAAGAACTGCTTCAGCTTGGCGCCACACTCGGCTGATCGGCCCACTTGGTCCATTGCTTCCTGCCAAATGGCGATAACGAGTCGGTATTGTTGTGTCTCGGCTTGACCGATTAAGGTCGTCAACGAGGCAGTCCAATCGAGAAATCGCTGCCATTCTCCATTGCGAGCGAATGATTTCATATAGGACAAGTAGAAGGAGAGGTTCAAGCGGCTCATTCTTTTCCAGATTTGTAGAGCAGCTTCGTCCTCCTTTTCCATCACATGAAAGTGGGCACGGAGCAGCAGACCTTTTTCCTTTTCGGCGGCAGAACTGTTTTCATCGTTGATCAGCTGATCCAATACATGGATCTCCTCTTGCATCCACTCTGGCTTTTTCAATAGCATCCACCATAACATTTGATAGGCGAATACCCAGTAGAGGGAAGTAGCTTCGTTTTCTTTCAATTCCTTTGTCAGTTGAAGAGTATCTTCGATGGCATCCTGATGGTCAACCAAAAGAGCAGGGATGTCTGCAAAGTACAATGTCCCTTCTAATTGATCCAATAACCGCTCGGCGGTCTGAACCAAATCGAGAAACCAGTATGATTGGCGGTACGTTTTGACGTATTGTGTAAGCTTCATGAGATGAAACAGATTGGCATGAATGACAAAGAGTTGCGCCCGATCCTTCGGCCATGAGGCAGCAACACTCAGCACATTTTGATAGCTCGATAATAACTCAGAGGAAGCCCGATACGATTCCATAGCCGCAAACAAGTTGCGTGTCCAGCTCTCAAAAAATGCCCACCATTCTTTGACGGAGCTGTTCGCGTTAAGCGGAGAGGAAACAGACGCTGTATCCTGTTGAGCAGGAGCGGTATGGCTGTATTTATAAGTAGGAATCAGCAGATGAGGAGAAAAAGTAGCTCGTCTTGGTTGTTGGGAGCGGGTCAAAAATGTACGAGGATTCTCGAACACACTGTACATCTGAAAAAATGTAGCAGCAATATGCTTGCAAATGCGCGAATAAGGGCAGGTGCAAGTACTGTTTTGAACCGTTTCCATATCGAGGCGAACATGATACACCTCGGAGCCTTGAACATCACTCGTCAAATATTGGCCTTGTTCTACGCGTGTATTGAAGACGACGCCATCTGAAAAGTACGTATAGCCCCGTTCAATGATGTGTCCTTCGACGGCAATTAGGATTTGCTCGCCTAGCTGTATCGCTTGTTCCCGAGTCAACTCTCTTTGCAACATGTAGTAAGATCCTCCGAACGAAGTGTCATCCCTCCATTATAACCCAAAATACGGAGAATGGAAAAAGATGCGTGTGTTTGAGAGCATCAATAAATGGTTTTGGGCGATAAGCAGAAACAATACTTAATTTTTGCAAAGACTGGGTGTATACTGTACACGTCGAATGAAAAACAATTAAACGCAATGTGTTTTATTGTCTTTAGTTGTATTTGTACAACAACAGAGAGAAGGGGCATACATGCTATCGATTTCGATTCTGCTCGTACTATCGTCTGGCCTTGCGCACGCAGTCTGGAACCTTTTCACGAAAAAAAGTGAGAACAAAATGGCTTTTCTATGGTTGATTACATTGCCAACAACCGTGATCCTCTTGCCTGTTCTCATTTGGGAATTGATACACGTACAACTGACATGGACTTTGGGTCTTTTTCTGTTTCTGTCCTTTTTCTTTCAAGGATGCTATACCTTATTGATTTCAAAGGCGTATACATACGGGGATATCTCACAGGTTTACCCCATCATGAGGGGGACGGGGACGCTTCTCATTCCGTTTTTTAGCGCGATTTTCTTTCAAGAGTATTTATCTGTACCGGGATGGCTGGGGGTCATTTGCATCGTGATCGGAGTCTTTGCCATCAGCGGGATGATTGGCACAGATCGTCAGGTACAACCAGTGAATCCGCTGGCCCTGCGATACGCTGTTGCTGTTGGACTATGCATTACAGGGTATACGTTGACCGACAAGAAAATCGTCCAACAATTATCTCCCTTCGCTTTATTGGAAATAACGAACTTTGCCTGCCTGATTGTCGCTGGGGTCTTCGTTTGGAAGAAGGGACTCATTCGCCGTGAGTGGCAAAAAAACTGGCGAACGATTGTGCTGGGTGCTGTCCTGTCTCCAGGTTCGTATCTGCTGTTTTTGTTTGCCATGACATTGGCACCACTGGCAGCTATTGCGCCTATTCGTGAGGTAAGTACAGTTTTTGGTACGCTGCTTGGGGTCTTCTTGTTAAAGGAGCGACAACGCGTATGGCGTTTATCCATGTCTTTGATGATCACGATAGGCATTATTTCCATTGCCCTTTGGGGGTAAAGGATGATAAAGAGTCGGGCTGGGAGGAATTCTGGCTGGCTATTTTTTTTGCTACCAGGGAAAGATGAAGGGGTAAGAAAAAACGGCTAAGGATGATCAAAATGGATGCAAAAACGGTTGCACCGATCACTCATAAACGAACGAAAAAAAGAAGGATCGCACTGAGAGCTCTTGGAATCATCATTGGAGCTCTGTTGGTGGCAGTCGGACTGGAAATTTTTCTGGTTCCCAACAACATCATTGACGGTGGTGTAACCGGTGTTTCCATTATGGCATCAAAGCTGACAGGAGGATCACTCGGAATATTTTTATTCCTTTTTAACCTGCCCTTTTTACTTATTGGCTACAAGCAAATTGGCAAGACATTCGCCATCTCTACGCTGTTCGGTGTCGTCGTGATGTCCCTGGGGACGAGCTACCTTCATCATGTTCCCGGCTTGACGGACGATTTGCTTCTCTCTGCTGTTTTTGGGGGGATCATTATCGGAATCGGTGTGGGACTTGTCATTCGCGCGGGCGGTTCCTTGGATGGAACGGAAATTGTTGCGATCCTGATGACGAGGAAAAGTCCGTTTTCAGTCGGCGAAATGGTCATGTTTTTTAACATTTTTATTCTAGGCAGTGCCGGCTTCATATTTGGATGGGATCGGGCCATGTACTCGTTAATTGCTTATTACATCGCTTATAAAATGATCGATATTACGATGGTCGGACTCGAACAATCCAGATCAGTATGGATCATCAGTGATTATCCAGTCGAAATTGGCGATGCGTTAACAGCGAGACTGGGGAGGGGAATTACCTATTTGAATGGAGAAGGTGGCTACTCCGGGGACGTCAAAAAAGTCATTTTCTGTGTCATCACCCGATTGGAAGAAGCGAAGCTGAAATCCATCGTGGAGGAAATCGATTCCTCTGCATTTTTGGCAATCGGTCATATTCACGATGTTTCTGGTGGACGGTTTAAGAAAAAGAATATTCATTAGCCAACGAGTATGGCCCCCTTTTCCAGTTAAGTGAACGGCGAGAAGGGGGTTAAAAATGTATTGACCGTAATGACAGAATTATTCTACGATTATCTTATACCAAAATACAAAATATCATTCCGTATTTTGGGACGATAAAGTGGTGATGAAAAATGGAAAAAACAGCAAACCGCAGTGTGTTGAAAACGCTGGAGTTTTTAGAGTATTTCATCGATAACAGCGAATTGAGTCTGGCGGAACTCGTGGAATTGTCTCAAATGCCGAAAAGCACGGTATTTCGGATCATCCAGACCCTTGAAATGCGCGGTTTCGTCGCCAAAACAACGAGCCATCAACCGCCCAAGTACCAATTGGGCTTGAAGCTACTCGAATTTGGAAACATCGTGGCACAGCGATTGGAGATCAGAAAACTCGCGCTTCCGTACATGCTGCAATTACGTGATAGCGTCGAGGAAGCAGTCAATTTGATTATTCGGGATCAAGATGAAGGAGTTTACATTGAAAAAGTGGATACACGTGGGTACGTGCGGGTTTATACCCAGGTAGGGCGAAGGGCGCCTCTGTATGCCGGAGCGTGCCCGCGTATTTTGTTATCGTTCATGCCAAATGAGGAAATTACCGCTTTCTTGAAGCGGGTTGAATGGAAAAAGATCGCTCCAGGTACCAATACGGATGAACACCTGTTGTGGAAATGGATACAAGATGCGCGTGAGAGGGGTTATACCGTGAGCTACGGTGAACTAGAGCCTGATTCAGCGGCCTTGGCAGTCCCCATTCGTGATTATACGGGACAAGTTATTGCTGGATTGAGCTTAGCTGGCGCTTCTTCGCGTTTTACGGAGGAGCGATTGGGATATTTGGTCCAGGAGACGAAAGCGGCGGCGAAAAGCATCATGGGTCAACTGGGATATACGGAATCGATCACAGATAAATAGGAGGAGTACGACATGAAGACGGTTTTGGTAACGGGATTTGATCCTTTTGGGGGGGAGTCCGTCAATCCAGCATGGGAGTCGGTAAAAGAGCTAGGAAAGATCGAGTCTGCACATTATCAAGTGGAAATACGTCAAATCCCTACTGTCTTTGATAAGTCGATCGAGCAGCTTTATGCAGCGATTGAGGAAACGAAGCCGGACATCGTGCTTTGCATTGGACAAGCAGGCGGACGTGTCGATATTGCTGTCGAGCGCGTTGCGATTAATGTGAACGATGCTCGTATTCCAGACAATGAAGGAAATCAGCCCATCGATACGCCGATTCGGGAAAATGGACCTGTTGCGTACTGGTCTACGTTGCCTATCAAGGCCATCGTCCATGAATTACGAAAACAAGGGGTACCCGCATCCGTTTCACAAACAGCCGGAACGTACGTGTGCAATCATCTTTTTTATGGTTTGATGCATTATCTAGCCGAATATCACGCATCAACGCGAGGGGGATTCATTCATATTCCTTATCTGCCTGAGCAGGCTGCAAGGCTGGCCGAACAGCCAAGCATGGCGCTGGAAACGATTGTGAAAGGGTTGCAAATCGCAATCGAGGCAACGATTTCGCATGAGCAGGATATGGTTGTGGGTGGCGGACAAATCAGCTGATCAAGAGGGGAAACGAATGAAGAACTACGAATTCTCTCCACTTGGCGATTCAGGTGTGATTGTCAAGCTTGGGGAAGTGATTGATCAAAGGACGCATGAGATTGTCGTGATGTTCACGGATTTTCTTCTGGAGAATCCTTTTCCGGGAATGCTGGAGATTGTCCCCGGTTTTACCACCATCACGGTTTATTATGATCCAATTATTCTCGCACAGCAGTTTCCACATGACCTGATGCCTTATGAGAGCGTCCTCGCTATCCTTGACAGAATGTTCCAGGGGCTCACTGTCACAGGCAAGGCTGAGCCTAGGCTTGTTGAGATTCCGGTTTGCTATGGCGGAAGCTTTGGGCCGGATTTGGACAACGTTGCTCAGCAGAACAGTCTCACGCGAGAGGAAGTCATTGCGATCCATTCATCTGCCGAATATTTGGTTTACATGATCGGATTTGCCCCCGGTTTTCCGTATCTTGGGGGAATGGACGAGCGTTTGGCGACCCCACGCCACTCTTCACCTCGTCTCTCGATTCCAAAAGGCAGTGTAGGGATTGGCGGTGCGCAAACAGGTATTTACTCAATCGAGACGCCGGGAGGATGGCAAATAATCGGCAGAACACCACTCAGTTTATTCCAACCAACCGAGAGTCAGCCGAGTCTTTTGCGTGCCGGAGACAAAGTACGTTTTCGTCCGATCTCCGAACAGGAGTATGAGGCTGGGAAGAAGGTGTTTCGATGAGCATAGAGGTTGTATCGCCAGGGCTTTGTACAACCGTGCAGGACTGGGGCAGGTACGGCTATCAGCGGCACGGTGTCAATGTAGGTGGTGCGATGGATGCACTTGCCGTACAGATGGCCAATATGCTGGTAGGCAATCATCGAGATGAGGCAGTTCTGGAGTTAACGATGAAGGGACCGACACTCTTGTTCCAAAAGGACATGCTGATTGCGATCTGTGGTGGCGATCTCAGTCCAACTATCAACAAAAAAACAGTCAAGTCCAATCGAGCAGTCTGGGTAAGAAGCGGAAGCATTTTGCAGTTCAGCCATGCGAAAAAAGGCTGTCGTGCTTATCTCGCTGTTGCTGGTGGTTGGGATGTGCCAATCGTAATGGGGAGCCGCAGCACGAATCTGCGAGCGGGATTTGGGGGATTGGCAGGCAGAATGCTGCAAGCAGGTGATAGACTCGAGCACAACCCGCAAAGCTCATTCAGTTTGTATCTAGCAAAGCAATTGGAACAAAAAGCAGGAGACGAAGCTTTTTCCGATACGGATTGGTTTATTCCTGCCAGTCATTTTGCACAATGTCAGGAAAGTATCGTTCGGGTCATTCGTGGGGATCAGTTCGACGATTTCACAGCAGAGAGCCGTCAGCGCTTTTTCGATCAGGCTTTTCAGGTATCTCCTCAATCAGATCGGATGGGGTATCGTGTGACGGGATCGACTCTTGCCCTTACGTCTCCACTAGAGTTGATATCTGCTGCTGTCACGATGGGAACGATTCAGGTTCCTCCAGACGGTCAGCCGATCATTCTCATGGCAGACAGACAAACAATCGGCGGATATCCCAAGATCGGGTATGTGGCGACTGTGGATTTGCCGATCATCGCTCAGTTGCGACCGGGAGAAACGATGCGTTTTCAAGAAATTTCTCTACAGGATGCGCAGCGGGCATTGTACGAACGAGAGCGGACCATGAATGAGATCCAATTGGGAATCAAACTGACTGTAGGGTGGAGGTAATACATGAAGAGCGTAGATTTAAACTGTGATATGGGAGAAAGCTTTGGCGCTTACCGGATTGGGAATGACGAAGCGATTCTTCGCTATGTCAGCTCGGCAAATGTCGCTTGTGGTTTCCATGCAGGAGACCCTGGAACGATGAGAAAAACAGTGCAAATGGCTTTGGAGGCAGGTGTGGCAATTGGTGCCCATCCCGGATTCGCTGATTTGGTCGGCTTCGGTCGCCGCAACATGGAGATTTCCCCCGAAGAGGCGTATGATCTAGTCGTGTACCAAATCGGAGCCCTGCAAGGCTTTGTGCGGGCTGAAGGGGGCGTCATGCATCATGTGAAGCCACATGGTGCCTTGTACAATATGGCAGCCACAAGACCCGCTCTGGCCGAGTCTATTGCGTTGGCCATCTACAAAGTAAATCCGGAACTGGTGTTGTATGGCTTGGCGGGAAGCGAATTGACGCGTGCTGGCGAAAAAATCGGACTAGCTACAGCGCACGAAGTGTTTGCCGACCGCACGTATCAGCAGGATGGCACGCTGACACCGCGCAATCAGCCGAATGCGATGATTACGGACCAACAGCAATCCCTCCAGCAAGTCATTCGTATGGTGAGGGACGGGCTCGTCCTAACCCAGCAGGGCGTGGACATCCCGATTCAGGCCGATACCATTTGTATTCATGGCGACGGTGCCCACGCGTTGGAATTCGCGCAGAGTATTCGAGAAGCTTTGTCAGGAGCTGGCATTACAATTTCAGCATGTTTTGCTCGATAGATATCTATCGGGCTCTTTCTGCTTCCGTACGGTACTTTGCTTACAATTCGCTTCATTGTGAGATGACACACATAACAGCAAACCTTTTGGCTGTAGGAAGAGCAAATGAAGCTGTTCGCAAAGTTACGGAACAATGGAAAAGGCGTATTGGATTTGTCACTCATGATCTGATCGAGCTGTGAGAAATCAAATGTTCCATGAAAATAAAGTTGTAGACTGTAAAATAAAGTGTCGTACCGCAAATAGTGGTAAAGTGAAGGGTTGAAGTAGAGATTAGCATTGAAGGTATCCATGCAGTGTGAAAAAAGACAAGCTCTTCCCCTAACCGGGAAGAGCTTGCCGTCTTTTAAGCTTTATTAGGCAATAACGAGCTGACAATTAAAGACAACGTTTGCCTGTATACCGTATGCGCAGATTGTGCATCTCCTAAGTGTCCTCCCATGTAAAGATGAATGACGCCATGGAGCGAAGCCCAGAATACGCGGATAACTAATTCAGTGTCATACTGACAAGGGATGAGACCTTGGTGTTGCGCATTACTGATCACCGTCAATAATTGCCGCATGGCGGTTACCGTACCATTTAGGCTTTCCTCGTCCGGTTTGAAATCCGCGAATGCGCCTCCGAACATCAGTTTATAATAACTGGAGTAACGCTGCCCGAATTGCCAAAAGGCTTCGCCTAAATTCTGCAAATGCTGCGCTGGATCAGCAGCTTGCGGCGTCCTCTCGAATTCGTTAGCGAGAAGCTTACAACCATCCAGATACAACTGCTGAGCCAAGCCCTCTTTATTGACAAACAAGTTATAAATGATTTTTGTCGAGCAACCCATTTTCTGCGATACTTTACGGACCGTAACGGCTTCCGGTCCCTCTTCTTGCAAGATCGTTGCCGCAGCGTCAACAACGAGCTTGCGGAGATTTTCAAGATTTTGCAAGCGGGCTTCTTGGTAGGTTTTCAACACTCGTGAGTTTGCATTGGAGGAGATATCTTGATCGCTCATACTCATCACCTTCGGATACAAGTTATCATCAGGAAACAAAGTTTCTGACGCTTTTGCAAGGAATTTTATACAGTTGTTAAGAGATTGTCAATGAGAAGGTAGATGTTCAAGGATATTCAAAGATCATATTGACTTTCAAGAAAAGGCTGGATACAATGAACTCGTTCTGAAACATCGTTACCGAATTGCGTAACTGTTACCACATTCCTTGAGAATCGGGATAATTAATTCTGTTCATTTGGTAACGTTGTTTCTGTGATGCAACAAAGTATTCGAAAGGGGAGTAGCGATATGACGATTCAAGGTAAATAGGCGCTCATCACGGTAGCTTCTTCCGGTATTGGAGAGCAATTGGCGAGACAACTGGCCAAACAAGGCAGCCATTGTATTCCCCCTCCCCCAATTGGAGAAGCATTCGCGCTCTTGGCTGAAGGAAAGCAATATTTTGTCGTAGTCCAAATCTAAAATCTCGCTTTTATGAAAAAGGAGACACATTAATGCCTAATACTCAAATTCGATCCGTTAAATCTACTGAAGGCGTGAATCGTTATAAATGCTCACTACGTTCTAGGATAAACAGATGGGGGCTTTCTCTGCTCTCGGTGCTCGTTCTAGGAATACTCGTTTTCTTGCTTGTACCTTCACCGATCAGTCCGGCCAAATGGTCAGCACCGACGGCCCCCTCTTTTGAGGAAGCAGGTCCGTGGAAACAAAACAATAAACTCAGCTCGGCTCAGCTTGTGACTGATGCCCCTCAATTCCCTGAATTCATTACATTCGATAAAGAAGGTCAGCTATATACAGGAGATTCAGATGGGAAGATTTACAAGGTTCCTTTCGATGCAGAGGGAAATCCGCAAAAAGCCCAAATGTTTGCAGACACCAAAGGAACTCCTAATGGGCTTAAATTCGATGCCAAAGGCGATTTGATCGTTACTGATGTCAAGAGGGGACTGCTGTCTATTAATCCATCCGGGAGCATAAAGGTATTGGCTGATCAAGTGGACGGTCAGCCGATCTATCTAGCCAACGAGCTTGATATTGCCAAGGACGGCTCCATTTATTTTTCTGATACTTCGAATTATGGTAGTGTGACCTTCAAAGAAATTGCTGAGAACAAGCCGCATGGACGTTTGTTGAAGTATGATCCAAAGACCAAGCAAACGACCGTCCTGTTAGAAGGCCTTTATTTTGCAAACGGAGTTGCCTTGTCTGCGGATGAAGATTTTGTGCTTGTGGCGGAATCGTATCATTATCAATTGACCAGATACTGGCTTAAAGGACCGAAGAAGGGCACATCTGATATTTTCGTAGACAATCTCGCAGGTTTTCCAGACAACATTACGCGTGATGATCAAGGTCATTTCTGGGTGGGTATCTTCACGACTCGCATTTCTTTTGTAGATCAGATGCATAGCAACCCTTGGTTAGCCAGTACCATGGCCAAATTGCCGGAGTCGCTGCTTAGCGGAGCAAGCGCACCGGCGAAGCATGGGCTTGCTATGGAGCTCAGCCCGCAGGGAGAGCTTATCGGTAGCTGGCATGATCCGGAAGGCAAATTGTATGGCGTAACTACGGCTGTAAGCCATAACGGATATTTATATATAGGAACGGCACCGGGAGGCAGCAAGGGTGTTCATCGCGTACTTTTAACCAAGTAATGTTGGAATTTCGGAGGGTGAAAAATGAATCTGGATGATTTGGAGCTATCTTGGAATGAGAAGGATAGTCTGATTTGCACAGTGGTCTTGGTGACAGGCGCTAGCAGTGGCATCGGGGCATTGATCGTCAGGAAATTGGCAAAGCGCGGCGCCCATGTGACGGTCGTGGCACGTCGACGGGATCGGAACGAAGCGGGAAAAATGGAGCAGTTCCGTGTAACTTAAAATCATTCGAGTCTTGTGCGATGGAAAGAGACTCATTCCATTCCGCTATCTCGGTTTCGCTACATAAGCTGCAGTGGAATTATTATCTAGGAAATAGAATGATTTCCTGTAGGGAGGGGAACAATCAATCAAAGAACGAAGTGTGAAGAGAAATGGAAATTGAGGGGTTCATATGCTGGAAGTTAACTGTGATACATCATCGCTGAAGGCGGAATTGCTGCAAGAGCTGAGGGGAATATCCGTTACGTTGGATGAGAGCATACATGCGCTAAAAAATGAAAACGAATGTGTACTCGGGACGTTTGATCAAATACGGACGAAGTTTAGCCGACTCGAAACAGTAGCGGCCTCCTTTTATTTACAATGCTATCTCTCACCCTATACGGAAAAATATCTGGATTTATCCAAGGCCGTGCAGCACTTGGCCAAAAGGCGCCAAGGAGCATTGATTGTCGTTGAACGTGAGGACCCGCTAGATCTGCTGCTGCAAGCAGGCATACCAATTGGGGCCACGATGAGTCATTCCTTGCTGGAGTCGATTTTTTATCCTGGCAGCCCTTTGCATGATGGGGCCGTCCTGATTCGGGAAAATCATATCGTTTCCGCGGCCAATGTCCTGCCATTATCTCAGGTTGTGGTAGGGGAAAAAAAGCTGGGAACCAGACATCGTGCTGCGTTGGGCTTGAGTGAAAAAAGCGATGCACTGATCGTCGTTGTTTCCGAGGAAACGGGGAAAGCGTCCTTTGCCATGCAGGGACACATGTATCCGATTATCTCTCCTTCATGAAAGCGCTCCGCGAAAAGCCGTTGAATCCGAGAAAAAAAGAGGCTGGATTTGTCATGGTGATGATGAAATCCAGCCTCTCGCTATGTCATTCTCAGGAGAATCAAGCCCAATTTCCGTTGCGGAAGAGTGGTTCACGCTTGCCGTCAGCTGTTTCTCCATCAATGTTCATTTCGGCGGAGCCGATCATGAAATCGACGTGAGTGAGGCTGATATTGATACCGCGGCTAGCCAGTTCTTCATTACTCATGTCAGCGCCACCTTCGATATTCACACTATACGCGTTCCCGATCGCCAAGTGGTTGGACGCATTTTCATCAAAGAGCGTGTTATAGAAAATGATATTTGATTGCGAGATAGGGGACAGATGAGGAACCAGCGCCACTTCGCCCAAATAATGCGAGCCTTCATCTGTTTCAATTAATTGTTTCAGGGACTCTTCTCCCTTTTCAGCGGTTGCCGAGACAATTCTGCCTTTTTCAAACGTCAGCGTAAAGTTCTCGATCAAATTCCCATGATAGCTCAAGGGCTTGGTGCTGCGAACGGTTCCGTTGACGCCTTCTTTTAATGGCGCGGTGAATACTTCTTCTGTCGGCATATTGGCCATGAAGGAGACACCGTCTTTATTTACGCTCCCGCCGCCAATCCAGATGTGATTTTTAGGCAGCTCAATCGTCAAATTGGTGCCGGGAGCTTCGTAATGAAGATAGCGGTATTGTTTGGCGTTGAGCTGATCCACCTTGCTGTTCAATGTCGCATGATGGTCATGCCAAGCTTGGACAGGGTCATCCATATCTGCGCGAGTGGCGCGGAAGATTGCCTCCCACAGGGCTGGCTCCTGTTCCTCTTGTGGCAAATGCGGGAAGACCATTGCCGCCCATGCAGGTGATGGAACTGCTAGCACGCACCAGCTCACTTTATCAGACATGGTATAGCTGCGGAACTTATGGAGGGCTTGACCAGCCGTTTTGTTGGCAGTAGAAATGCGTTCAAGATTTACACCCTTCAGCAAATCGGGATTCGCTGCAGAGATGTAGAGAAATGCCGCGCCATTTTCTGCCATTTCCTCCAATCCCTGTACCTTCCATTGCGGGTATTCACGAAACGCTTCGTCAGGAGCCAAATCATATTTCATCCGTGTGAGTTCATCGTCGGTCCAATCAATATGTACATGCTTGGCACCCGCTTCGTACGCTTTTTTTGCTACTTTTCTTACAAAAGGAGCAGTAGATAGCGGAGCTGTTACTACTAACGTTTGCATAGGCTGCACGTTGACGCCGACTTTTACAGCGAGATCAGCGTAACGGTCAAACAAGGTTTCAAAAGACATCGTTCATTTCCTCCTTTTTAGAACAAAAGGCTTACTTGCATTCTATCTATTTTACCTTCCCCAGCGAAATCACCTGCTTATGATTTGAAAGAATTTCCTAGGAAAGCGCAGAAAAAGACAGATTACCGCCTAATTCGAGCAAGTTATCCACTTGTTTATTTTGGTTAATTGTAGGAAAATTCAAATGAAAAGGCAAATTTATTACATAAAAAATTTTTTATTGGCAGAATTAAAGGAGGCAGTCAGAGTGAAGACAAGACAGACACGTGATCAAGTCGCTGTCGAGTATACGTGGAACCTGAACGATCTGTTTGAGAGCCAGGAAGCGTGGGAGCAAGAATTAGCAGAAATTATACAGCATCTGCCTGTCGTCACAGCATTCAAAGGTCAGCTGCATAAGAGTGGAGAGACGTTGTTGGCATGTTTGGAGGCAAACGAAGCGATCAATGTTCGGGCGAATATCGCAGCGACATATGCCAGACTGCGGTCTTCTGAAGACGGGACGAATCCACAAAACCAAGCGAACTCTGCACGGGTAGGGGATGTCGTATCTCAGCTTAACGCTGCGCTTTCTTTTATCCCTTCCGAAATTTTGGCGTTGCCAGAAGGAAAAATCGAGAGCTTCTTGGAGGAAGAACCAGGACTCGAAATATTCCGCAAAAGCTTGAAAGATTTGCTGGAAACAAAGCCGTACCGACTGTCGGCTGAGACTGAGGAAGCGTTTGCGGCGATGGGCGAGGTTTTCGGTGCACCATACAACATTTACTTGCGTGGAAAGTTGTCGGACATGTCATTTGCACCCGTCCTTGATGGCGAGGGAAAAGAGCGTCCCGTATCTTTCGCGCTGTTTGAGACAGATTATGAGATGTCTTCCGATACGGTGCTCCGCCGTGCTTCGTACGAATCCTTTTCGAAGACGCTCGCTTCTTACCAAAACTCCTTCGCTGCGGTATACGCGTCAGAGGTGAAAAGA
This sequence comes from Brevibacillus sp. MER 51, assembly GCF_023714195.1. NCBI lineage: Bacteria > Bacillati > Bacillota > Bacilli > Caryophanales > Paenibacillaceae > Brevibacillus > Brevibacillus sp. MER 51. The sequence goes on from NZ_JAMAUS010000001.1 coordinate 26,196, forward strand.
CAAACCGTCATGTCTCGCCTGCGCGGTTATGAAACCGTAACGGACATGCTGCTTAAACCACAGCAAGTTACACTGGATATGTACCACAACATTCTGGATATCATCGGGAATGAACTCGCTCCGCACATGCGACGCTATGCGAAGCTGAAAGCAAAAGAGCTTGGCCTCGAAAAACTTGCCTTTTGTGATTTGAAGACGCCGCTTGACTCAGAATTCAGCCCGCCGATTACGATTGAAGAAGCTGGGAAAAAGATTCTGGCATCCTTGCAAGTAATGGGGCCAGAGTACACGGCGATTATGGAAAAAGCACTGAATGAACGCTGGATCGACTACGTAGACAACGTGGGCAAATCGACAGGTGCGTTCTGCTCAACGACATACAGCAAGCACTCTTACATTCTCATAACGTGGTCGGGAAATATGCGCAGTGCTTTCACGCTGGCTCATGAGTTGGGGCATTGCGGACATTTTATGCTGGCGACAAGAGAGCAAAGCTTTACGAACTCTCGTCCTTCGCTGTACTTTATCGAAGCGCCTTCTACACTCAATGAGCTCTTGCTCGCGCAGCATATCGTGGAGCAATCCGACGATCCTCGTCTGAAGCGTTGGGTCATTTTGCAATTGATGAATACGTATTACCACAACTTTGTCACGCATCTTCTCGAAGCGAGAATGCAACGAAAAGTGTACGAAGGAGCGCAAAAAGACGTACCTTTGACTGCCAAACAGCTCTCCGAATGGAAAGGGCAAGTGCTCGCAGACTTCTGGGGTGATGCAGTTGATCTGGACGATGCAGCGAGCCTTACATGGATGCGGCAACCGCACTATTACATGGGGCTGTATCCGTACACGTACGCAGCTGGTTTGACTGCTTCTACCGCAATGGCGGCGAGCATCAAGCAAGAGGGACAGCCTGCCGTTGACCGTTGGATCGAGGTCCTCAAAGCCGGGGGGACACTAACGCCGCTGGAACTGATGAAAAAAGCTGGCGTGGATATGTCAGATCCGCAGCCAATCCGCGAGGCTGTCGCTTACGTCGGAAGTCTGGTTGACGAGCTGGAAAGACTGTTTTAACCTGAAATAAGAAGAAAAGGCTTGTGATCTTCGAGGAGTCACAAGCCTTTTGGTTTGATCAAGCAAGAAGGAGTAGTCATCATGACCGAATTTACGCAGCGCGCACTAAAAATTATTGCCGGGATTCCAACGGGCCATGTCATGACGTACGGGCAAATTGCTGCGTTGGCCGGAAGTCCGAGAGCTGCCAGACAAATCGTTCGCATCCTTCATTCCTTGTCCAAAAAGCACAAGCTTCCTTGGCATCGGGTCATCAACGCCCAAGGAAAGATCGGATTGCAAGATTTGGATTCGTTCACGCTACAAAAAATGGCCTTGGAAAGCGAAGGGGTAGTCGTGTCAGCAGCAGGAGAAATAGCGTTGGAGCGTTATCAGTTTCACCCACAGGTAGTGGATGAGCCGGTATTCTAGTATCCGACCTCTACCGAAGCGATGACGATATAGGCTAGGTCGTTCTTGTCCTCTTTTTCAGCGATCACGACCCCACTGCTCGTCAACATGCCGCCATCGACGATTTCGAAGGAAACTTCCCCGTAAGGCAGTGCTTTACGAACCGTTTCCAGGTCGAGCTTGTCCTTGTCAGCAGGAACGGCTAGTCTCACATTTACTTTCATGTTATGGATATCGTTTCCTGGCAGGACAGAGCGCAGTCCAGGCATCGAATTATGATGGATGGCATTTTGAACAGCACGGACTGCGGCTTTGGTGACGTTTTGTCCATGCATGTCGATACCCATTCCTATTTCAATAAACATTACTTTTTCCATTGGCTTGTTCACTCCTATTTCATTCTACTTTTCTACCATCCTTATCTTACCACGAAAAGGAATGGTTTTTTCTCTTATCTGTATTGTGTTTATCGTCAAGACATGTCATCATAACATGTTAGCATCTATGCTTGACGATTCTTTTCATTATTGGAGGCAGGTCACAATTGGAACGTTATCCTTTTGCCTACGATCCGTCCCAGCCGTTCATCTCGCAGGTGAGTGATTGGGTAGCGGACGTTTTTTATGAAGTATTGCCTGAGGCTGGATTCGAGGTGCGTGATGAGCAAATCTACATGGCCTTTCAGCTTGAACGGGCTTTTATAGAAAAGCAAACGATTTTTGCAGAGGCGGGAGTAGGCACGGGAAAAACATTGGCTTACTTGCTGTACGCCATCTGCTATGCACGGTATACCAGAAAGCCCGCTATCATTGCCTGTGCGAATGAGTCTCTGATTGAGCAGCTCGTAAAACCGGAAGGCGATATTGCGAAACTGGCTCGCCATCTCAACCTGACGATTGACGCGAGACTCGGAAAATCTCCGGACCAATATGTCTGTTTGCGCAAGCTGGATGAGGCGAGATTCCAGCCTGAGACAGGTGAAGCTTTCCAGCATATTTATCAAGAGCTGCCTTCATTTGTTCATACACATGAAGCCTTGCAGTCCTTTTATCCGTACGGGGATCGCAGCACATATCCTGAACTGGATGATCAAGAATGGGCGCAGATGAACTGGGATACTTTTCAGGATTGCTTTGTGTGCGACAGACAGCACCGCTGTGGGCAGACCCTTTCCAGAAATCATTATCGTCAGTCAGCCGATTTGATCATTTGTTCCCATGACTTTTATATGGAGCATGTGTGGACTTATGAGATCCGCAAGCGCGGAGGTCAGCTACCGTTGCTGCCGCCGCATAGCTCGGTCATTTTTGATGAAGGTCATCTGTTGGAGCCTGCTGCCCAAAAAGCATTGACGTACAAGCTTAATCACTCCGTCTTCGAAGAAACGATTACGCGTGTGTTGAAGGGAGAGATCAGGGAAGAGCTCGCCATTGCCATTGAGGAAGCCATTGCCCAGAGCGAGGAGATGTTCTCGCGATTGAACGAAGAGAGCAAGGCTGTGATGGGCTCCAACCGAAAAGAAATCCATTTTCATCCGGAACTCATTGCAACCATCCACCGCTTTACGAGTCTCGTCAGTTGGATTGAAGAAGAGCTGGCGCTAGAGGGCGGTTTGTATACGTTGGACGAGTTCCAGCTGCGAATTGTCGAGGAGCATTTGGAAATGATGCAGTTGGCACTAGGTCTTTTCCAGGACCCGGATCACGTCATTTCCTGGATGAGTGAAGAGATTACCGGGCCAACCTTGGTCGTCATGCCAAAAAAGGTGCAGGAAGTACTGGAAGAGCGCGTATTCTCACAAAAGATGCCAATTGTCTTTTCGTCGGCGACTCTATCTGTTGACGGATCGTTCAAGTATGTGGCGGACAGCTTGGGCATTGATCAATACCTGTCTTTCTCTGTGGCTTCTCCATATGAGTACGACAAACAAATGGAAGTATATGTACCGACACTTTCCGTGACCGATTCATTTGCGGAAAAAATGAGACAGGCTACCCAATTACTGCAAAAATCAGCAGGTAGTGCGCTGTTGTTATTTTCCTCCATGGAGGAATTACAGCAATTCAAGGCTGCCATCAAAAACGAGCCTGCCTGTACGGATCTGCGATTCTTGTTTGAAGGAGATGCGGAAATCAGCCATCTGATCTCTCAGTTCCAAAACGACGAGAAAAGCAGCCTCTGTGCGGTGAGCCTGTGGGAAGGGCTAGACGTTCCGGGGCCTTCGCTGTCCAATGTGATCATTTGGTCACTGCCATTTCCGCCGAATGATCCGGTGTTTACAGCAAAACGAAAAAGTGCAGCGAATCCTTTCGACGAGGTAGATTTGCCTTACATGCTGCTGAGACTGCGTCAAGGCATCGGGCGTTTGATCCGTTCAAGAGAAGATAGCGGTCTGGTATCGATCTTGAGTCCGCAATTGAGCCAAGATGACAAGCTGAGACAGCAAGTGCAGGATGTATTTCCGAGTGGGGTAGAGTGGAAAACGTCTTTGGACGGTGTATTGGCGTAAAGAAAAAGCAGGAAGCCATGAAGGCTCCTGCTTTTTCTATGGTTATTCCGGCATATTGCCGACAGTAGGGTCGACGACGAAATCTGGCTTGAAGCCTTCATATTTTACTTCGGATACCATTCCTTGCGCAGCATGGCCCAGATCGTGGCAGTGGAACATCCAATCTCCTGGATTGTCAGCTTCGAAGGCGACTACATATGATTCACCCGGCAAAATGTTCAGCGTATCTTTGACCAGAGGGGAGCCTGTGATAGGCTGTCCGTTTTTGCTTAATACTTGGAAGAAATGTCCGTGCAAATGCATCGGGTGGATATCTTTTGGTGACTTGTTCACCAGCGTGACTTTGACCAGATTTCCTTTTTTGACGTTGAGAGGAGGGACATTCGGGAACGTTTTACCATTGATGGTAAAGGCCATTTTTCCATTTGCCGTTTCCGTGTTTAGATCCATTTGATACGTAATGTCATACTTCTGCTCCAGCGTAAAGCTGCTTTTTGCTGCTTCGCCGTATTTGGTGATGTCTATCGTCGGCATGTCGCCAGCTTCTGATTTGGCTGCTGTTGTTTCCGAGCCTTCGTAGACGATGGGCACGACAAGGGACTTGGCGCCTGGATTTGTGCTGCGCTCCTCTAGTAACCATTTGCCCGGATTGTTTGCGACAAATTCGAGATCATATCGTTCTCCTGGTCCGATATTGAGGAGCTGGCCTCCTACGAGGGGCGGATTATTGATAGGTTGCCCGTCCGTCGCTACGATTTTAAATTCATGACCTTGCAGGTTCAGCTTGTGGTTCAAGTATCCGGCATTGATCAGGCGGATTCTGACCTTCTCACCTTCTTTAACAGGTAGCGGCTGGATTGCTGGGCCTGTTTTTCCGTTCACGGAAAAAATCGTATACATCAACGGCATCATCTCTGCGTCACTCATGGGCATCTCCATATCGGCCATGTTGTGACCACCAGAGGAAGAGCTATCGGAAGAAGGGGAACTCGTGCCGTGGCTCATGCCACTTCCGTGCATTTCCGCCATGCTATCGTCCTGCATCCATTCATCCAGAACGAGGGTAAAATCTTTATCAGCTGGCTCTGGCGTAGCCGGTTCCACCACAAGTGAACCGTACAAGCCTTTGTCTACCTGCTTGGCGCTGTTTTGATGCGAGTGGTACCAGTATGTCCCGGCAACGTCCACCTTGAATTTGTAGGTGAAGCTTTCGTTTGGTCTTACGGCATTTTGGGTCACGCCAGGGATTCCATCCATGTTATTCGGGACGGGTAAGCCATGCCAGTGAATGGTGACCGGCTCGGGCAATTCGTTTTTCAATGTCACGCTGATGGTTTCCCCTTGTTTGACACGAAGCTGTGGACCTGGAACGGTTCCATTGTACGTCCATGAGGTTTTCATGGTCTTGTCATCGAGGTGGAGCATATTTTCTTTTGCCGTGAGGGTAAACGTATTGCCTGTAAGCACCTCCATAGACGAGTCGCTGGATGTGGACATCTGTTGTGGTTGAGCTTGTGCGGATGTTTCGGGTGGAGAATTCATGTTGTGTCCATTATGATCCATCGTGGTATTGTCAGTGGCAGTCGAGCATGCGGATAACAGCAAAACGCCACCTAGAACCAGGGGATAAGCCCATCGGCGTATTTTCCGTTTGTTCATGTGCACCTTTTCCTCCTTTGCGCTGTTAGAGAAAGCCTACCAAACGATTGTGTAGAAAACATGAAGGTAGGATGTATGACACTTCTGTTACGCATTTTGCAAAAATGGGAAAGTAAGCGTGAACAAATGCTATAATGGAGTATCGTACATACGAGTAATCAGTAGAATCGGACAGGGATGGTGTTCACTTTTGGGTAACGTAGATTTTGCGAGCTTGCCTTGGAACGTTTTTTGGGTTGGAGTCGCTTATTTTTTGGTCACAGGAGTCTTTTTCTGTATTGGGTTTATGCGATTGCTTTCCGAACGGGTGAAAAGTGGCATTGTATGCATGGTGATTGCGGTTGTCAGCGGTGGTTTTTTCTTAAATTATTTGTTTACTCATCATATTTAAATTGGAATAATCAAGCGAAGATCCTCGTCGGTACTGGTAATCGATGGGGATTTTATTTTTGTCTTGTATTTCCTGTTTCAATTGGCGAAAATGGTAGTGATAGGGGAACAACCGTGGTTGATGTCGCTTTCCTTCGGGGGATACCGATTCACAAGCAATGATTCCTCACAGATTGGAAGACGCTATACATACTCGCTTTTTGATTTGACCTTACATCATGCTGAAACTTATTGGCTCAAAGGTTTATCAACAAATGACAATCAGGAATGTCAATACAACTCGCAAAATTTACGAACGGATGCAGGCTGTTGATCCGTAAAACTTTTGTGACAAGTAAACACGTTGCATTTTGCATCTGACAGTGGTGGTCTGCGATGATCTACAATCGTGAAGCTGATGGGGAAAGTATACCAGCAGCTTCTTTTTTGTTCCGCGTTTTGACCGGGAAAAAACATGGTCAGAATGTAAACAGTTTGTAACGAGTTATCCCCCGAAACCGTCATATAATCAGGTTACAAACAACTATTCAGCAAGAGACTCACGTAAGACAAGGACCGGGTAATTTCCTTGTGAGACGATCCACTATAAGGAAGGTGTGATGCATATATAAGGGAGTAACCAAACCAAAAACAACGAGATAGTGAGTAGTTCATCACATCCTGAATACGGGCAACGATGATGGGAGAATTCATTTTCCATAAAGATAATGAACGAGATCAACCCCCGTTTTCGCACGATTCTAAAAAACAGGGGTTTTTGCATTCATAGAGCACGCAATTCCCGATGTGTAATGACTGCCCCCAACAACAAAGGACAATAACAGAACGGAAGGTAAAAGGGGAGAATGCAAAATGTTTTGCATGGCGAGCACGAAGAATCACCATAAAAATATGAAAAGGACGATGGGTACGAAAAGAATCAATAATCAGAACGAATTAATCACTCGCCAACATGCAACGACAGGAGGCCACCAGCATGCCTGAACCGATCAAAGGCTCCAGCAGTCGATACATGGCTGGGATCGACGGGCTTCGTGCGCTGGCGGTACTCGCAGTCATTATTTATCACTTGAATTACGACTGGGCACCCGGGGGATTGCTGGGTGTCGGGATTTTCTTCGTTTTATCGGGATATTTAATTACAGATTTATTAATTGCAGAATGGAATCGTAATGGCAGACTAGACATGAAAGACTTTTGGTTGCGCCGTGCCAGAAGATTGCTGCCAGCGCTTTTCCTCATGCTGTTTGTGGTGATGGCAGGCGTAGCCATCTTTTCGCCAGACCAGTTGAAAACCATCCGCGGAGATGTAGGGGCAGCCGTTCTGTACGTAAGTAACTGGTGGCTGGTCTTTCATGATGTATCTTATTTTGAAAAATTCGGTCCTCCTTCACCATTAGGCCATCTGTGGTCATTGGCAGTAGAAGAACAGTTTTATGTCATTTGGCCGCTGGTACTCGCTCTCGGACTCCGCTTCCTGAAGCGCAGGGGGCCAATCATGATTATTACTTTGGTGCTGGCTGCAATATCCGCCATTTCCATGGCCGTTTTGTATGAGCCAGGTCTTGATCCGAGTCGTGTATATTACGGAACGGACACACGGGTATTCGGATTATTGATCGGTGCCGCACTCGCCATGATGTGGCCGAGCCGCTTGCTAACGACGAACATTTCACAAAAAGCGCGAATTACGCTCGATCTAAGCGGTCTCTTGAGCTTAGGGATTCTTTTGTACAGCATTTGGAACACGAATCAATATGATGATTATTTATACGAGGGCGGGCTCGTCCTTCTGTCTGTCGTCAGTGCCGTGCTGGTCGCCGTACTCGCACATCCGGCAAGCAGCTTGGCGAAATGGATGGGCTGCAAGCCACTGCGTTGGATCGGCGTTCGATCTTACGGGATTTATTTGTGGCATTACCCTGTGATCGTTTGGACGAATCCGTTTTTAGCGGAAAGAGAGTGGATGGCGGTACCTGGAGCGGTTTTGCAGCTCCTCGCAAGCATTTTGCTGGCATCGTTGTCATTTAAATATCTCGAGGAGCCTATTCGTTACGGTGCATTAGGCAGAATCTGGCATCGCTCCAATAATGCGGGTCAGAAAACCAAACGGTTAAACCGTGTATTGGCAACCGGTTGCGCGATTGCTCTTTGTGTCACGTATTATGGGATTGCTTCGCTCACGTCAGATGCGACCGCTGGAAATGTGACACAGCCAACTCAAACTGTCACCGAGACAAAGGTCCCCGACAAGCCTCATGGTCCTGAGGTGCCAATCGTAGAGAAGAAGCCGGAAACGGTTCAAAAACCGGCAATTCCCCCGACAAAACCGAAAAACGAGCAGAAGCCAAATAACAACGGACAAAAGCAGAAGCCTGTGGAGAAGCAGAAAGATTCGAATGCTTCCAAACAGCCTGACCAAAAACAGGAACCGATCAAAGCGATAGGCTCTGGTAAAGGGATCACTGTGATTGGTGACTCTGTCATGCTCGATGTGGCTCCTTACCTGGAGAAACTACTGCCAGGGATCGTCGTGGATGCCAAAATCGGAAGGCAAATGGCGCAAGCTCCTGACGTAATTGCGCAGCTCAAGGCAAAAGGCCAATTGGGAAATCGCGTCGTGATTGAATTAGGCTCGAACGGCGCATTTAGTAAAGGGCAGCTCGACAAGCTGCTGCAATCACTGGATGGCGCAGAGCAGATCATTCTCGTCAATGCTCGCGTACCTAAACCATGGGAAAGCGTCGTGAATAAGATGCTGGCGGAAACGGCTGCAGCCCAACCACATGTCGTTCTTGTGGATTGGTATGCGGTAAGTGAAGGGCAAAGCTCTTACTTTTACAAAGACGGTGTTCACCCGAATAAGGAAGGCTCACAAAAATACGCGGCACTCGTGGCGAGTGCAATCGCGCCGACGGAGCCGGAGAAGAAGCCGGAAGTGAAAGAGGAAGAGAAAGCGAAAGAGTCGGCAGTCGAAGAGGCAGGGCAGATGGAAGGGGCTCTGGAAGCAACTGAGGAGACCCCTATGGAAGAAATGGTACAATGAAGCAAGGGAAGACCAGTGAACTAACTCGTTCGCTGGTCTTTTGTATGTGACAGTGCCTACAACCAAACATAATTTCCATCAAACAATAGCAGATCAGCTCATGGACTTTTTTCGCACTCTCCTGTACGATAGCTAACGGAAGAATAATGCATCGGGTGAAAGAAGGAACAATCATGATTCGGTCGTACTTGCTGTTGCTTTTTTGTGTAACGCTGTGGGGAAGTAATTTTGTTTTCGGAAGCATGCTGGTCAAAGAGTTTCCTCCGCTGTTTTTGGCAGATGTACGCTTGCTTTTCACATCTATGTTTCTGATCATTTACGCGTGGCTGACCAAAAAATTCGTAAAAATCACCGCTCGTGAGCTGGGACTTCTTGTATTGCTTGGCTTGATCGGGACGCTGGCAAATCAAACGGCGTATTTCAACGGGCTATTGACGACAGACGCGACAACGGCAGCGTTGATTCTTTCCTTGTCGCCGATCGTCACTGCAGTGCTTGCCTCTTTGTTTTTGAAGGAGCAGTTTACCCTGCGTATGAAGGTTGGCTCCGGCTTAGCTCTCCTGGGAACATTCTTCGTAGTCGGTGTTGGAGCAGGATTATCCATTTCCAAGGGAGTCTTACTCATTGTGATTGCCATGGTCACATTCTCCTCTTCCATGATCATCATTCGCAAACTGACCCAAACCATCCAGCCGTTTATTGCCACCGTGTACTCGACGACGGTTGGGACTTTGTTTTTGACTCCTGCGGCGCTGTTGACGATCGAGCCAGGGGCGCAGATCAGCCACGAAGCATGGGCATGGGCGATGCTCATTTTGACTGCGATCCTCATGCAAGGAATATGTGGAATCGTCTGGAATCAGCAATTAAAAGTGGTAGGGACGGGCAAAGCAGCTATTTTTCTTAACTTGCAGCCTTTTGTAGCGATGCTGGTCGGGTTTTTACTGCTTGGTTCGCAGGTGACGTCGATTCAAGTGGGGGGCTCCTTGTTGATCGTCGTGGGTGTGATTGTTGCCAGTGTTCAAAAGAAACAATCTGTTCAGCCATCGAAATCGGTATAGGCTTACTTGCTCATAAGAAAAGGACCTGATGGGAAGGTCCTTTTTTGCATGGAAGGAAAACGAATGGACGCTATACGAATTTGTACATCAGGACATCATCTGCGTATTCATTCTCAGCCAGCTTGAATTCTTTTACTTTTCGTCCTTCTTCCACAAAGCCAAGGCTTTTGTATAAAGCAATCGCTCTCAGATTGTTGGAGAACACCCCTAAGCTCACTTTTTCAATGAGCGGATGTTTCTTTGCCCAAGCTAACAACTCCATCAATAAAACCTTGCCGATGCCCTTATTTCTGTGAGCTTTCTGGATCATCATCGTGATCGAACCTGTATGAGACAAACGTTTGCGAGCCGGAGATACGAGCACGACCATGCCAGCCAATTCACCGTTTATTTCCGCTACCAACATGGTTTCCCTGTCATTGTCAATAATGTTTTGGATCCACTCAAGCTGCTGTTCCATGGTTTTGTTGAACTCTTCGGAAACAGAAATAAAAAATTCCCCTTCACCAACCACATCACGCTGCAAAGATAAAATGGCCGCTGCATCCTCGATATGAGCGAAGCGAATGGTCACTTTGTCGTCTGTATGTCTAGTCAATGATTTCACCCCGTTCGCAGGCTTACGCTTTGTTTAACCAATACAACTTACATTTTGAAAGCTTTCCGTAATTGCGCCGACATCTCATCCAACGATTCTTGCGCTTGCTTGATCGTAGTATGGAATCCGATAAAGGAATGGATCAAGCCTTGTTCATTCCGATAGACGACCTCGACACCGCTATCGCGTAGCTTGTCTGCATACGTTTTTCCGCCATCTCGCAAAGGATCGTATTCGGCTGTAATCACCATGGCCGGGGGCAGACCAGTGAGATCGGCTCCGTTGATCGGATCAAGATATGGATTTTGGAGATCGGCAGGCGGCAGATAATGAGAGAGGAACCAATTCAGCAATTCCACATCCATCAAATAGCCACTCGCATTTTCCTGCATGGATGGATAGGGAGCGGTGTCCACTATTCCTACGGCTGGATAGATTAATAATTGAAATACGATAGGAGGACCCTGCCGTTCTTTAGCCATGAGACTTACGACTGTGGCAAAATTACCTCCGGCGCTATCTCCCCCTACCGCTATCCGCGACGGATCAATGCCAAACTGATCGGCATGGTCTGAAATAAATAGGAGAGAATCATAGGCATCTTCCAACCCTGCCGGAAAAGGATGTTCAGGCGCGAGCCGATAATCGATAGAAATGACGACGCATTTTGCGTTATTTGCGAAGTTGCGACATACCGAGTCTACCGTTTCGAGATTGCCGATCACAAATCCGCCTCCATGATAGTACACGAGGGCAGGAAAGGGGGCGTGACCTTCTGGTGTGTATATGCGGATCGGAATGGAACGACCTTCCAAGGGAAGCGATAGATTCTCGACCTTTTTTACCTGTTCACGTTCCACGCTTGAATCTCGATTTTGATCAGTCGCCATTCGCATAATCTGTGGGGTCAATTGGTTAAAATCGACATCATGACGTGAGCGGTTGAAGACGTCTAAAATTTGTTGAATCTGTGGATGAACGGGCATATGACAACCTCCTTTTTGGTCGTTGGATATTTTCCGCCTTTCTCATGGAGAAACAATTAAATGGTTTGTGGGGAGGGGAGTATCCGATAAATTTTCCGTGGGCGCCCCCGGTTCGTTGGCGTCTCTTCCCCAATGAGCTCGATAATGTTGTGCTCTGCCAAGTCACTCAAGATTCTTCGCGCATTGCGAGGGGTCATCCCCATCCATTCCGCGATCATCGAAGCGCTGATATATTTTTGCCCAAGCGCTTTTTGGACGGAAATGATTTTGTTAAACGTCGTAATACTGACACCGGCTTTTTTCAGATTTTCGCTGATTTCTTTGTCCTGTGTCCAATATTCGTAGCTGATGCTGTTCGGCTGACGCAGCGGTCCTTCAATCGAACCGTCATGGTCAACGAGGATCACGGCATCCTTATGGTTTTTGGCCTGACCGAGTGCAAGCTGAGCATTGCGCTCTGCAGACAATGCTGTGACACCAAAGCCGATTCCCATATTTGCGTGCGAATGGGTGAGCAGCTTGATTTTTTCCAAAAGGATCGTGGGGTGAAAATCCGGATTGTCTTCATACGATCCGCGGGTGGAAAAAATAATGAACTTGGAATTGCCGACCGCGACGAAGCTACCGGAAATCGACTCTGTGTAATCGAGGACGAGCTCTTGGAGCTTCAAGTCGAGGCGGCGCAGCTCGTACGCGTTGGCAGGTTCATTTACGAGCTTTTCCATGTCGGATACCTCAATCAATTGAACAGCAATTTGGGAGCGCTTGAAGTGGAGCGTTTCTCCCTCTTGCAGAATTCGCTTGAAAATCTCTCGGAATATGAAGCGTGTGAAGCCCATTCGATACACTCTGATTCCTAGTCGCTTTAATTCTTCGGTGACAAAAAGCGTTCCCGTGACACAAGCGTCTACCTTGCCTTCCTGGATAAGGCGGGTGTGATAGGCTACCAATTCAGATCTCTTTCTGAATTCTTTATATGGCTTTAGGTATGGATTCTCACAGTGCAGGCCCAATTCCTCTAAGGTCTCACGAAAATGAGCTTCCGAAATGGTATCGAAGCTCACGCGATCCAAAGACAAACCATCGCGGTAGACCAATTCGAGCAAGACTTTGGTCAGGACACTTGAATTGACTTGGGGATAAAAGGCTTTTTTCTTGCCAATATGCGCTTTTGCCATCGAGTAGGGAGCGACTCCAGAGAAGAACCAGATGTCTGTTTCCATATCATTTTCGGCTACATAGGCTGGTACTTGTTCCACTCCTTGATAAATAAAGGAGGTGAGCAGGATCTGATCGGAAAACTCGCGTCCGACAGCTACCATTGCATCTACTGAATCTTTTGGACCGACTATGCCAACTTTTATCATCAAAATGTCCTCCAAAAAAGTTAAACTACGGGATAAACAATTCGTCAGGAAGGAGATCCATCCTTTTTTCGGCATTCTAGTATGCCAGTCTTTCTTATGTAGATTAAATATAACCCATCATATGGGCATGCGAGATGTAGCGAACACGAAATTTTAAATAGGGATGTTTTAGGGAAAATTTCCGTATTAATTGTTTTATATTTGACAACTTTCAGCAAATACCTTTATAAATCGATGTAAAAAATAAAAAAATCAGAATTGACATTAAATAATCACGGCACTATATTGTTGAATTAAGGAATGTTTTAGGTCAATTTCCGTTAAAGGTTTTTCAAAAGGAGGGTGCGTTTAATTTTCTTAATCTTTTTGCAAGTCTGGACTAGGGGGCTCTTATAAGATGTCACGTTATTTACTTAAAAGAATTCTGATGATGGTACTCACCTTGTGGATTATTGTAACGTTGACCTTTAGCCTGATGCATATGATCCCTGGTGATCCATTCGCGTCGGAGTCAGATCAGTTGCCCGAGCAAATTTTGATGAATCTGCGTGCCAAATACAATTTGGATGAACCGCTGCCGATGCAGTATTTGCTTTATCTAAAAAGTTTGGTCATGCTCGATTTAGGACCTTCTATTAAGTCGGAGACACGCGGTGTCAATGATATGATCAAAGATGGCTTCGGAGCATCTGCAATGATCGGTTTGCAGGCGATAGCGGTTGCCCTTTTTTTCGGACTTTTATTCGGAACAATTGCGGCATTAAACCGAAATACCTGGATTGATTATGCGGCAATGGTCATGGCGGTATTAGGAATTGCTGTACCCAGCTTTATCATGGCGCCATTGCTCATTAATTACTTGGCAATCAAATGGCCGTTATTCCCAGTAGCGACGCTTACCAGTTGGAAACATTCGGTTCTGCCTTCACTCGCACTTGCTTTTGGTCCTTTAGCGATCATTACACGCTATATGCGGACGAGCATGATCGATGTGATGAACCAGAATTACATACGGACCGCTGAGGCAAAAGGAATTCCGTCTTTTCTGATAGTGGTCAAGCATGGAATCCGCAACGCGATTTTGCCGATCGTCACGTTTATGGGACCTCTCATCGCGGGGCTGTTAACCGGAACGTTCGTCGTCGAAAAGATCTTTGCAGTACCAGGGATCGGCAAATACTTCGTCGATGGCATTTTCAATCGAGATTATCCCGTTATTCTGGGAACAACAGTATTCTACAGTGCCATCTTGGTGCTCATTATCTTCTTGATTGATCTGGCCTATATGTTCATCGATCCACGAATCAAACTATCGAGCAGGGGGAGGTAGCCAATGGCGGTAGATCAATCAGTAAATGAGTTGTTTCGACCTAGAGCTCAAAAAGCAGATGGACAGATCGCCCAGATGCGACCGAGCCTGACTCATTTTCAACAAGTAACGAGAAAGCTCGTCAGAAACAAGCTGGCCATGGTGGGTTTGACTCTGATTGTTTTATTGATTGCCATGGCGATTATTGGACCACATCTCGTTCCGTACAGTTATTCCGACCAGAGCCTTTTAAATGCAAATCAGGAAATTTCGAGCGAGCATTGGTTCGGAACAGATGAGCTGGGGCGCGACATGTTTTCACGTACATGGTACGGAGCGCAGATTTCACTGATTATCGGAATATCGGCAGCATTAATTGACTTGATCATCGGAGTGACGGTCGGCGGTATTGCCGGATACATGGCTGGTCGAGGCAAAAAGGGAGACCGGATCGATACCATCATCATGCGGTTGATCGAGGTCTTGTACGGATTGCCATACCTGCTCGTGGTGATCATGCTGATGGTTGTCATGGAGCCTGGCATTGTTACCATCATCATCGCATTGTCCGCAACCGGTTGGGTAGGAATGGCTCGTCTTGTTCGGGGACAAATCCTGCAATTGAAAAACCAGGAGTTCATCATGGCTGCGCAAGTGCTGGGTGCCAAATTCCCGCGCATTCTGTTACGCCACCTGATTCCGAATACCATCGGAGTCATCATCGTGAACTTGACGTTTACCATTCCGTCGGCGATATTTGCAGAATCTTTCCTCAGCTTTTTAGGATTGGGTGTGCAGGCGCCAATCGCAAGCTGGGGGACGATGACTAACGATGCACTCGGCGTCATTTTGACAGGGGATTGGTGGAGACTTTTCTTCCCGGCCTTGATGATTTCATTGACGATGTTTGCCTTCAACGTTTTCGGTGATGGCTTGCAGGATGCATTGGACCCAAGAATTCGCGAGTAACCTCGCCACGAAGATAGGAGGATCAGACATGGCGGATCATTTGCTGCAAGTAGAAAACCTCCGCGTACATTTCAAAACGTACGGTGGAGAGGTACAGGCTGTACGGGGAGTTACCTTTCATGTTGATCGTGGCGAGACGCTTGCGGTAGTAGGAGAGAGCGGTTGTGGAAAGAGTGTAACCGCCCAAGCGATCATGGGCTTGATCCCGAACCCGCCGGGAAGAATCGTGGATGGTCAGATTCGTTTTGACGGAAAAGTCATCACGGGGATGAGTAAGAAGGAATTGCTATCGGTTCGTGGAGCTGAGATCGGGATGGTCTTTCAGGACCCGATGACGGCACTGAATCCGACGATGAAGGTCGGCGCCCAAATCGTCGAGGGATTTGTTCGTACCCAGCAGGTCAGCAAAGAAGAGGCGCGTAAAAAAGCGATGGAGATGCTTCGGTTGGTCGGTATCCCCGATCCGGAAAAACGAGTGGATCAATACCCGCATGAGTTTTCCGGGGGAATGCGGCAACGTGTCGTCATCGCCATTGCTCTCGCCAATGATCCAAAGCTCGTCATTGCAGATGAACCGACGACAGCATTGGATGTAACGATTCAAGCACAAATCCTGGACTTGCTCCGGGAATTGCAGGAAAAGCAGCAGCTCTCCATCGTGATGATTACACATGACCTGGGTGTCGTTGCCGAAATCGCGCATCGGGCCGTGGTTATGTACGCAGGAATTGTGGTGGAAACGGGCAAGGTAGAGGATATTTTCGCAAATCCGAAGCATCCGTACACATGGGGCTTAATGCGCTCTCTGCCGCGGATCGATGGTGTGGAAAAGGAACGCCTGGTACCGATTGAGGGAACGCCGCCAGATTTATTCCACCCGCCAAAAGGTTGTCCGTTCGCTCCGCGTTGTCAGTTTGCGATGGAAATATGCGAGCAGCAAATGCCGGATGCTTCCACATTCACCGAGGGTCACGAAGCTGCATGCTGGCTACATGATCCACGCGCACCGAAGCTGGAAGAACTGGTGGCAGCAGGGAGGCAGACGTAGATGAGCCAAGCGTTGGTTGAAGTCAAAAATCTAAAAAAGCATTTTGAGATCGGCAATGGGATTACGCTAAAAGCAGTCGACGGCGTGACCTTCACCATTCATCGCGGTGAGACGCTCGGACTTGTTGGAGAGAGCGGCTGCGGGAAGTCGACGTTGGGCAGAACGATGATTCGCCTCTATGAAAATACAGATGGAGAAGTTTTGTTCAAAGGCAAAAATGCACATCGCTTAAAAGGAAAAGAGGCAGAGCAATTCCACCGCGACGTCCAAATGATTTTTCAAGACCCGCAAGCAAGTCTGAATCCGCGCATGACCGTCATGGACATTATTGCGGAGGGCCTGGATATTCACGGCTTGTCCCGTGGTGCAAGAGCGGATCGCGTCAAAGAATTGCTTGAGCTAGTTGGTCTTTCTAAGGAACATGCGAACCGATTTCCCCATGAATTCAGCGGAGGCCAAAGACAGCGGATCGGGATTGCCCGGGCACTTGCGGTCGAGCCCGAATTTATCATCGCGGATGAACCGATTTCGGCGCTTGATGTGTCGATTCAAGCGCAGGTCGTGAATCTATTGGAAGACTTGCAGCAGGACAGGGGACTGACTTACTTGTTTATCGCCCACGATCTGTCCATGGTGAAACACATTTCCACTCGAATCGGTGTGATGTACCTCGGCAAAATGGTAGAAATGGCAAACAGCTTCGAGTTGTACGCAAAGCCACTTCATCCATATACACAAGCGTTGCTGTCCTCGATTCCGATTCCTGATCCGACAATCAAGCGGGAGCGCATCATTTTGCAGGGCGATTTGCCGAGTCCTGCCAATGCTCCGAGCGGTTGTGTTTTCCGAACAAGATGCCCTAAGGCCATGGAGCAATGCGCGGCACAGGTTCCTGAATGGCAGGAAGCCGCACCGAACCATTGGGTTGCTTGTCATCTCTATCAGTAGTTCGATTTTCTATCTTAATATATAGGGGGAAACAACGTGAAGAAATTAGCTGCCTTTGCCCTGTCGCTCTCGCTCGTCATCCCGGCTTTAGCTGGTTGCGGCGGTAGTGGCGAGTCAGCATCGACTGGAGGTACCACTACCCCAGGCGCTGCTGCCAAACAAGAAGTCGTGTTCAATGCCAAGTCTGAGCCGCCAGACTTGAACCCGCTCACCTCGACGGATACCACGTCCTTCTGGATCATGGATCACTTGGGGGAAGGCTTGTACACCAAGGATAAGGACGGCAATCCGATCCTGGGACAAGCCAAGGAAGTGAAGCTGTCCGATGACAAGCTGAAGTACACGTTCATTTTGCGCGATGATGTGAAATGGACAAACGGCGAGCCAGTGACAGCCGAGGATTTTGCTTTCACGTATATGAAGCATCTTGATCCAGCCACTGCTTCGACTACGGCTTACCTGCTCTATTACATTAAAGGAGCAGAAGCATACAACAAGGGCACAGGAAAAGCCGAGGATGTAGGTATCAAGGCCGTGGATGCAAAAACGCTCGAAATCGAGCTGGTCGCACCTACATCGTACTTTGACAAAATGCTGGCTACCCGTTACTGGCACCCAATCAACAAGAAGCAGGCAGAAGCCAATCCAAAATGGGCAGCAAATGCGGATACCTACATCTCCAACGGTGCTTACAAGCTCGTATCCTGGAAACATGACTCCGAGCTCGTTATTGAAAAGAACGAGCATTATTGGAACAAAGCGGACGTAAAAATGGAAAAGATCACCTGGAAAATGGTGAATGACGCCACGACTGCTTATCAGATGTACAAGAGCGGTGAGCTCGACTTCAACAAAGAGATGCCATCTGACATCCTCGCGCAAGAAAAATCGAGCCCAGACTTTAAATCCGTTCCTTACTACGGTACGTACATGTACATGTTTAACGTAACGAAAGAACCATTTACGAATAAAAAAGTTCGCAAAGCATTCGCCATGTCACTCGACCGTAAAGCACTGTCCGAAATGGTGAGCCAAGGTGGAGAGACACCAGCTTACTCCATGGTTCCGCGTGGAGCGATGCAACCAAACGGAAAAGACTTCCGCGAAGAGGGTGGAGACTACTTCAAAGAAGATTACGAAGCAGCGAAGAAGTTGCTGGCGGAAGGTATGCAAGAAGAAGGCTGGTCCACATTGCCAGAAGTAACACTCATGTACAACACCGATGAAAGCCACAAGAAAATAGCACAAGCGATCCAAGAAATGCTCAAGAAAAACTTGGGCGTAGAAGTGAAAATGACAAACCAAGAGTGGAAAGTGTATCTGGACACAACGAAACAAAAGAACTATCAAATGGGCCGTATGGGCTGGGTAGGTCAAATCAACGACCCTGCGTTTAACCTGGACTACTATTTGGGTGAAAGCCCGAACAACCGTACTGGTTGGGTGAACAAAGAGTATGATCAGTTGAATATGGCGGCAAAAGTTGAGCAAGACCCGAACAAGCGTATGGAACTGCTTCATCAGGCAGAAGCCGTTTTGATGGATGAAATGCCGTTTATTCCAGTCTACCACTACCAGCAAAACTATTTGGTGAAACCGAATCTGGAAGGTCTCACTTTCCCAGTCAACGCGTTCCCAAGCGCTCGCTGGGCAACGAAAAAATAGAAAAAAAGAGGAGCTTCTCCTCTTTTTTCTCTTTACATACGCCAACGTGCATCTAGTAAAAGAGGAAAGGATGATTTCTCGTGATTTTGGACTATCTGCAAGTGAAATCCGCGTATCAATTGAAGGTGGTACCGCAGCGTAGAGAGATTACCTTTTTAACGAAGTTGACAGGTATTGCGCAGTTGTGGCGCTGGAATGAAGTGTCCAATTGCTCGGAGCAAGTGACCTTTTTGCCTGATCGTGTGGTAGAGGTTGACCATTCCCCATGCGGAACGAAAACAATCGTCGGTATGGACAACAAGGGAGACGAGCGGCAGCAGTTCTTTTTGCTGACCGACAATGGTGCAGTTGTAAAGCCGCTTACGGACGCTCCCGATTACTTTCACTATTTGGGAGGCTGGTCACCGTGTGGGCAAAAAATCGCGTGGTCCAGCAATCGTCGCAATCCGCGCAGCTTTGATATTTTTATACAGGATGTCGAGAGTGGTGCGTATGAGGAAGTCTTTCGCTATGATGGGCGCACAGATCCAATCGGCTGGCTGCCAGACGGGACAGGACTCATTTTCAGCGTGCAGGAGACCAACATTGACAATTGCTTGTATTTGTTGAATCTGCAAACAAAGGAAGCACAAAAGCTCGCCATTTGCAGCAAACATGCGCGCTACCATTCCTTGGTACTGTCTAATGAAGGCAAAACGGGATATCTCGTAACCAACCGTGATGAAAACACGAAAGCATTGTGCCGCTTCTCCCTGCATTCAGGAGAGCTGGACAAACTCGTGCACGACCCGAAATGGGACATTGAGGAGGCCCAATTATCTCCCGACGAGAAACTTCTTGCCTTCACGATCAATGAAGGAGGCTACTCCGTTCTTGCTCTCTATTCCTTGACAGAGCAAAGCTGGGAGCGGGTAGAGGAAGCACCACGAGGAGTGATCTCTTCCTTGGCGTGGGTGAGTGATGATCAGCTCGCCTATACACTGAAAAGCCCTACACTTCCGGGCGACATCTGGACGTACACCATTTCGGAGAAAACCAGCAGACGTGTGACAAACATTGGTCAATCTGATGCTCTGGAAGATAAACTCATCGAGCCGGAATTGTGCACCTTTTACTCATTCGATGGCTTGGAAGTGCCGTATTTCCTCTATGCCAAAGATACATCTGAACATGCAGAGAAAAAACCAGTCGTCGTCTATGTCCATGGAGGGCCAGAGAGCCAAATTCGCCCGGAGTATCATCCCGTTTTTCAATTTTTGGCGAACGAAGGCTTTACAGTGGTAGCACCGAATGTTCGCGGTAGCATGGGCTATGGTCGGGAATATGTTCAGCTCGATGATCGTCGCAAGCGGATGGATTCTGTAGCAGATTTGGCTTGGCTGGTCAAAGATTTAGGCAACCGCCCAAGCGTAGACCCGAATGCGATCGGAATCATGGGTCGCAGTTACGGAGGCTTCATGACACTGGCTGCGCTTACGCATTACCCTGACCTGTGGGCTGCGGGTGTTGATATTGTGGGGATTTCCCACTTCAAAACCTTTTTGGAGAACACCGGGGAATGGAGAAGGAGATTGCGTGAGGTGGAGTACGGGTTCCTCGGCGAAGACGATGACTTTTTTGAAGAAATTGCTCCGTTGAATCACTCCCATAAGATCACGGCTCCGCTTCTCGTATTCCATGGACGCAATGATACGCGCGTTCCTGTCAGCGAAGCGGAACAGCTCGTAGCAGACATGAGAGGCAGGGGACAAGAAGTCGATTTGCACATTTTTGAGGATGAAGGCCACTTTACCGAAAAGCTGGACAATCACATCACGTTGAATCAAAAGATTTCCCAGTTCTTTTTGGAGCAACTTGCATCCACCCATAAAATCGAGGAGTGATTAGGATGACGCAAGCAAAAAGAGGTATAACGGCTGAAGATTTGTATCAAATGCGGTACGCGAGCGATCCGCAGCTATCACCAGACGGAAAAACGCTTGCCTATGTGGAAAATCAAATCGATGAGTCCCACTCATACCAAAATCACTTGTTCTTACGCAAATTGGATGCGAATGAACCACAGCCTCTGACGTCTGGCTCCCGCGACACCTTTCCGCGCTGGTCGCCGGATGGTTCAAAGATTAGCTTTGTCTCGAATCGATCTGGAAAACCACAGATTTGGCTGATCGATGCAACCGGAGGAGAAGCAAGGCAGCTCACACATTGCAAAAACGGCGTCAGCAATCCGATTTGGTCACCTGACGGCAAATACATTGTTTTTTCGTCACTCTTGGATGAGGGTGAAACATTCGCAGACCTCGAGGGAACAGAGGGAAAAGAAAGGGCCAAAGCCATTCATGTCGGAAGATTGAAGTACAAATCCGATGATCTCGGGTTTATTTACGAGAAAAACAAGCAACTGGCCATTGTTCATGTCGAAACAGGCGAGGTTACACCACTCAGCGATGGCCCATACAATCATACGATTGGCTCCTGGTCGCCGGACGGAAAATGGCTTGCCATTACGGCAAACCGAGCAGAAGACCCTGATTTTCAGCATAGTGTTGACGTTTTTCTCATCCCTTTTGAAGGGGGAGAATGGAAAAAGCTGACCAACAGCAAAGGTATTTTTGCCTATCCAACCTGGTCACACGACGGTAAGAAGTTAGCGTATATCGGAAGTGAATTGGACACGCATTTGTACGCAGCACAGAAGCGCATCTGGGTATATGATTTTGAAAAGGGCGATTATACTTGCATCACAGCGGATTGGGATGTACAGGTTGGCGATTCCACCATCGGAGACATGCGCTCGCCTGGTCACCCAAATCCAGGCGCTGTATGGACAGCGGACGGAAACGGCATGTATTTTATCGCAAGCGAACGAGGAAATTCCGGCATTTATCACGTAACATTGGACGGACAGGTCACGAATGTCGTGACGGGCAACCGGAATATTTACGGCTTTTCGCTGCATGAAAACGAACAAACGGTGATTGCTGCTATCAGTGACCCGTTTACGCCGGGCGACTTGTATCAAATAAGTTTGAAGGACGGAGAAGAAAAACGTTTAACAGCGCTGAACGAAGAGCTATTTGCAGGCATTGAGCTTGCTGTTCCAGAAGAAATGGAGTTTGTCGCAAAGGATGGCTGGAGGCTGCACGGTTGGATGCTCAAGCCTGTC
Organism: Brevibacillus sp. MER 51; assembly: GCF_023714195.1. Lineage (NCBI taxonomy): Bacteria > Bacillati > Bacillota > Bacilli > Caryophanales > Paenibacillaceae > Brevibacillus > Brevibacillus sp. MER 51. Next base: position 48,381 of record NZ_JAMAUS010000001.1, read on the forward strand.
GGTTTTGAAGAAGGAAAAAAATACCCGATGGTTCTGCAAATTCATGGCGGGCCTCACTCCATGTACGGAAATACGTTTTTCCACGAGTTCCAGTTGCTGGCTGCAAAAGGCTACGCCGTACTCTATACGAATCCGAGGGGGAGCTTTGGCTACGGAGAGCGTTTTGTTCAGGCGTGCTGCGGAGACTATGGAGGAAACGATTACCGCGATTTGATGACGGCGGTGCAATTTGCATGCGATCATTTCGATTTTGTCGATGAGGATCGGTTAGGTGTCGCAGGCGGCAGCTACGGTGGCTTCATGACGAACTGGATCGTCGGTAAAACCAATCGATTCAAAGCGGGCGTAACCGATCGGAGTATTTGCAACTGGGTTAGCTTTTACGGGGTCAGTGATATCGGTTACTTTTTCACTGCCGAAGAGATTCAGGCAAATCCATTCACGAATCCGGAAAAAATGTGGCAGCATTCACCGATTCGCTTGGTAGAGAACGTCGAGACGCCTCTATTGATCATGCATGGCGAACATGACTATCGTTGCCCGATCGAACAGGCCGAGCAGTTTTATGTAACATTGAAACATCAAGGCAAGGCTCCGGTGTCGTTTGTCCGTTTCCCGGGTGCCAGTCATGAGCTTTCCCGCAGTGGTGATCCCGAGCAACGTGTATTGAGACTGCAATATACGACGGATTGGTTTGACAGCTATCTGGTCGCACACCAGAAAGAGAAAGTCGAATAAGCAAGTAAATGTCAATAGGAGGTGCCCGATCGTGAACAAAGAACAAGTCTTAGATATCGTACAAGAAAAGTTGCCGCATGCAATCGAGAACTTGAAGCAATATTTGCGTTTTCCTACTGTATCCGCGCAGCATCAGGCCATCCCCGAGACAGTTGAATACGTGGTCAAGATGATTCATGAGCTTGGCGGAGAGACAAAGGTACTCGACAATCTTGGCGGCAATCCAGTCGTGTATGGGTTTTTTGCAGCAGGCAGTGAAGGAGACGATAGCAAAACGATCCTCTTTTACGATCACTACGATGTTCAACCACCTGAACCGTTTCATGAGTGGAACACGGAACCGTTCGATCCTACGATCATCGATGGAAAGCTTTATGCGCGTGGTGCTGCCGACAATAAAGGTGATCTCGTTGCCCGTCTGACGGCGATTCAGATTTTGCAGCAGCAAGCGGGTGGTCTGCCTTGCAACATCAAGTTTCTGATCGAAGGAGAAGAAGAGATTGGCAGCCCGAATCTGGAGCCATATCTTCGAGCGTACAAGGAGCTTTTCCAGGCGGATGCCTGCATTTGGGAATTCGGTGGAAAAGACGAGAATGAGCGAATCAGCATGGTTGCCGGGATCAAAGGCATGGCGTACCTGGAACTGACATGCGTTGGAGCAGATATCGACATGCACTCCTCTGTCGGTGCGTATGTAGACAATGCAGCATGGCGCCTCGTACAGGCATTGGCGACGATGAAAAATCAGCAAAACGAGATTTTGGTCGAAGGCTTTTTCGATGGGATCGAGGAACCGACAGCAGATGAAAAGAAAGTCGTTTCTGAATTGCCGTTCAGTGAAGAGGCGACAGCAGCGCTATACGGTTTGAAACGCCCACTGATTACCGCGGCAAACAACGTGGACCCACGAGAAGCTATGGTGTTCCACCCGACCATGACCATTTGCGGTCTGGAGAGCGGCTATACAGGAGAGGGCTCGAAGACAGTGCTGCCGAAAAGCGCGAAGGCCAAGCTGGATTGCCGCCTTGTCCCAGGACAAGATCCACAGCACATCATGAATTGCATCGAAAATCATTTGGAGAAGCATGGGTTTACGGATATTACCGTTACCATGATCAACGGGCAAAGAGCGTATCGCTCCGATTTCCACCATCCATTTGTTGCTCATGTACTGGATACGGCCCGCTTCATTTACGATCATGAGCCAGTGCTTTCGCCAAATGCGGCAGGCACAGGTCCGATGTATATTTTCGGGGAACAGCTAAAGCTTCCGGTTGTCAGTACAGGGGTAGGCTGGGTTGGCTGCAAAGTTCATGCGCCGAATGAATCTATTCGTTTGAAAGACTTCCAGGAAGGTATTGCCCATATGGTTGTCATGCTCTCTGGATTTGCCAAAGCGTTGTCAGAGTAGCAACATCCAAAGGGAATGATCATACAATCCGATAGCGAAAAGGGGACCTCTCGTGTAAAAAGGTCTCCTTTTCGATTTGGAACCCCCTCATAGCACTTCCAGAGTGGACTTTGCTTTTGCAAACCATGTACAATCGTAAATGATAATGTACATACATCTACAGGAGGCGAAATGCGTGAACAGCGATACACATCCATTCGAAATCGCAACCTTTGCAGGCGGATGCTTCTGGTGCATGGTCAGTCCGTTTGACAAGATGCCAGGCATTCAAAAAGTCGTCTCCGGCTATACAGGCGGTCATGTCGAAAACCCTACCTATGAACAGGTATGCTCTGATACGACGGGACACTATGAAGCCGTCCAAATCACCTATGATCCGTCGCTCATCTCCTATGAGGAATTGCTGCAAATGTTTTGGAGGCAAATCGACCCGACTGACGCTGGTGGTCAATTCGGCGATCGAGGTCAATCGTATGCGCCAGCGATTTTCTATCATAATGAAGAGCAAGAAAGGCTTGCGCAAAAATCCAAGCAAGAGCTGGATGCGAGCGGTCGTTTCCCGAAGCCCATTGCAACGCTGATTTTGCCAGCCAAGCCATTCTATCCGGCGGAGGAATATCATCAGGACTACTATAAGAAAAATCCGGTCCGCTACCAATACTACCGTGCGGCATCAGGCAGAGCGAAATTCACCAAGGAAGCATGGCGCGACCGATCGAAGCAAGAAGAGTTGAAAAAAATCTTGACTCCGCTTCAGTACGAAGTGACGCAAAATAACGGGACAGAACGTCCTTTTACGAATGAATTCTGGGATCACAAGGAAGAGGGCATCTACGTAGACATCGTCTCCAACGAGCCTTTGTTCAGTTCCTTGGACAAATTCGATTCTGGCTGCGGATGGCCATCCTTTACCAAGCCCTTGCAAGAGGAAAACGTAACCGAGCATGTGGATTTGACCCATAATATGATTCGTACAGAGGTTCGCAGCAAAGAGGCAGATTCTCATCTCGGCCACGTTTTCGAGGACGGTCCTGGGGAAAATGGTTTGCGCTACTGCATCAATTCAGCTGCATTGCGCTTCATTCCGAAGGATCGTTTGGAGGAAGAAGGCTTCGGGGAGTATAAGCGATTATTTGAAAAAGAATAGAGTGTGGACCGCTACTCTCTGGGAAACATGGGAGAAGGGCGGTCTTTTTGCTAAACATACAACTAGGTAGACATAAGAGCATGCAGGGAGGGTCCAATGAACACACAGACATTCTTACACAGAAGAATTGGACTGTTACTCGCAGCAATCATGGTTATGGCAGGCTGTTCTTTCGGTCAGGAGTCGCCTCACAACAATCAAATCGTACCGACACCCCAAAATGTTGTCGAGGGTGGGACGTTAATCATTGCACGAATGTCAGATGCGGCAAATCTCGATCCTCATTTTATTTTGACAATCAATGAGGCGAGTGTCGTCCAAGGAAAAGTGTATGAAGGGCTCGTCAAACGAGATCGGAACATGAACATTCAGCCACAGCTGGCAACGGCATGGGAACAAATCGACGATCTTACTTGGGAGTTTACTCTCCGACAAGGCGTTGTTTTTCACGATGGGACTCCCTTTCATGCAGAGGCAGTCAAGAAAACATTTGATCGCGTATTAGACCCGGCGGTGGCTTCTCCCCGAGCAGCCATGTTCGATAAAATAAAGCAGGTAAGAGTCATCAATCCGTACAAAGTGCAATTTATTCTTCACAAGCCATTTGCGCCATTGCTTTCTATTTTGGCCAGTCACGAGGGGAGCATCATTAGCCCTACGGCAATCGATAAATACGGGCGGGAATTATCGCAGCACCCGGTTGGTACTGGCCCTTATCGGTTCCAATCATGGGAGCATGGCAGTCAAATTACGTTGAGCAAAAACCAGTCCTACTGGGGCGAGGCAGCCACGCTTGATCATGTCATTTTCAAGGTTGTTCCCGATGATGCGGCTCGCATTGCGATGGTCGAGAATGGAGAAGCACATGTGGCAGAGTCGATCCCTGTCATGGAGCTGGATCGAATTCAAGCATCCAACCAGATGCGTGTCTACCGCAGTGATGCGCTTGGGACGGAGTTTATCGGGTTTAATGTATCACGGCCACCACTGAATGATCTCCGTGTGAGGAAAGCCATCAGTATGGCAATCGAGACGGGAGCGATCATTAAAGGGGTGTATAACAATGTGGGAACAAAGGCGAATTCACCGATTGGACCGCATGTGTTCGGTTACAGTCCAACTGTGAAAAGCTACCCGTACGACATCAACCAAGCGCGTCGGTTGCTCGCAGAGGCGGGCTATCCAAATGGTTTTCCCATTCAAATGATTACCTACAACAGACGGGATCGAATGTTGGTTGCCCAAGTGATACGGTCGCAGTTAAAAGGAATCGGCATCGGCGCGGAGCTAAAAGTCGTCAGCTACGATGAATTTGTCCGAACGATCGAGCAAACGAAGGATCATGAGATTTTTGTCAGTGGCTGGGCAAATGCAACCGGAGATGCCGATTATAATCAGTACAATTTGTTCCATACATCAGGCGGTGGGGCAGGCAACAGCTTTCAATACAGCAATCCCGGGCTGGATCGTCTCATCGAGGCTGGTCGTAGCGAAACAGATCCTGGAAAAAGACTCGCTATCTACGCAAAAGCACAAGAAGTGGAGCTGCAAGATGCTTTGGTTGTTCCGATTCGCAATTTGGAGAATTTGGCTGTGATTAGCAACCATATTCAGGGCTTCTCCATCAGTCCGGCAGGTTACCTAAATCTCGATCAGGTCGTGATTTCTCAATAAAACATGTAACGAAAAGCCGGTCAATTATGTCATAATAGGTACGTACTTTTTTACCTACATAATTGGATCAGCTCCCAAACGAAAGGAACGTTACAATGAGAAGTTTTCGACACCGACTTTTGCATCCGCTTGTACTCGTAACGGCATTGACATTTGTATTGTCTGGATGCAGCAGTAGTGCTGCTCCACAAGAACCACAGACACCACCATCCGTGGAGACGCCAACTCCTCCAAAGAAAGAAGAAGCGAAGCCAAACGAGGAGACAACGCCTCTACCTGCTGAAACACCAAAGCAAGAACAACCGGAGCAACCCCAGAAGGCGAAGCCAACGGAGACGAAACCGGCAGAAAAGCCACCAGCGGGTCAGCCGCCTGAGCTATCGTTCCCGGACATCGAGGTTGTTGGTGAGCCTGAGAGTGTTGCTGTGCTGGTGAACAAACAACGCAAGCTTCCGGAAAATTATCAGCCAAATGATTTAGTGTTTCCAAACGTTCCTTACCTACTCCCTGAAAAGAGCGAGAAACGCAAAATGCGCAAAGAAGCAGCGGGTGCGCTTGAGCAGTTATTTGCGGCAGCCCAGGCTGACGGTGTCCAATTGGCTGGCGTATCAGCCTATCGCTCCCACGCCTACCAGAAAGCGCTGTTTAATCGCTATGTAAAAAAAGACGGCGTAGAGAAGGCACGGACTTACAGTGCCGTTCCTGGGACGAGTGAGCATGAGACAGGACTCGCGATTGACGTCTCTGGGAAGGATGGAAAATGTGCTGCAACGAGCTGCTTTGCCGGAACCAAGGAAGCGAAGTGGCTGGATGAAAACGTCGAGAAGTTTGGATTTATCATTCGCTACCCAGAGGGAAAAGACGCGATTACGGGCTATATTTATGAGCCATGGCATTTGCGGTATGTAGGTACCGAGATCGCGCAAGAAATCGGAGAAAAAGGGATTACGCTTGAAGAGTATTCAGGTGCGGTGCCTGTTTCCACACCAACGAATTAAAGATACAACGCCGATCGCTCACCGAAGAGATCGGCGTTTTTGCTAGGTAGTTATGCTATAATGTTCACGGGTGAAGATAATGGTCGAAAAATCAATCAGAGAACGTATTATTGAAACATCCATGCGCTTGTTTGAAGCAAATGGCTACCACAAAGTGACTGTGGATCAAATTGTGAAAGAAAGCGGCACGTCAAAGGGAGGATTTTATCACAATTTCAAATCAAAAGATGAACTCCTCTACATCATTCATGATCAATTTATTACGTATGTGCTGGAGAAAGCAGAGGAAGCTTACGAGAAGTGGGATACCCCGACAGAAAGACTTCAAGCCATCGTAAAATCCTTCGTCATGATGATTGATCTGTATCGCTCTCAGGTTACGATTTTTTATCAGGAAAGCTTGTTTTTAGCTCCGGAGTACTACACGGATATTGAAACGAAACGGGATCGTTATAAAAAAATTATGTTCACCGTCATTTCGGACGGGATCGAATCGGGTGAGTTCCGTCCCGAGCTGCCTGTGCCGATTGTGTCCATGGCTATTTTTGGCATGGTGAACTGGATTTACAAATGGTATCAAAAGTCAGGGACGTACTCGATCGAGCAAATCGCGGATATTTATGCAGATATGGTTCTTCATTCCGTTTTGAAATCAGAATCGATGGAAAACCCGGCCTTTCAACGTTTTTTCCTGCAATCACAAGAAAATCCCTTCAAGCCATTGTAGGGATGCTAACAAGGATCATGCGGCTACACTCAAGCTTTTCGATAGGAGACAGGGGCATAGTCGCTTGATGGTCCCTTATAAAATCCTTCGGTCAGACCAACTAGTTGGTCTGTACTAGTATTCTGACATTTGTTATAATATCAAAAAGACCAACTGGTCGGTCTTGCGCAATCATCACGGACCAACTAGTCGGTTCGTGAAATTATGCCAGTCAGATTCGGAAATAGGGGAGGAATAGTCGTGCTTACCATTTACGAATTACGAGAACTTGTGAAGCTATTGGAGCAGACGGACATAGAATCTTTTGAGGTAAATGACGAGGATTCTTCTTTGCGTATCAAACGAAGAAATGGGAACCAAGTCACAGCTGTACATCAGCCCCCCGTACAAACGAAAAGCGCGCCAATCGTGACGGCGGCACCCGCTGTTCTTTTGCCTGAAAAAGAAACGATTGAGCGCCCGGTCGCAACAGTACATGTGGAAGCTCCCCAGAAATCGGCGGAAGTGACGGAAAACTTGCATAAAATCACTTCACCTATGGTCGGAACCTTCTATGCAGCACCAGCCGTTGACGCAGCACCATACGTATCCGTAAATGATCGGGTAGAGCCAACTACCATTGTCTGTATTGTCGAGGCCATGAAGCTGTTTAACGAGATTGAAGCAGAAGTAAAGGGAGAGATTGTCCAAGTCTTGGTGGAAAACGGTCAGTTGGTCGAGCACGGACAGCCGTTATTCCTGGTGAAGCAGGCGTAATGGAGCAGCTTTTAAGGGGAGGACTGGAAGAGTGAGCAAACATACATGGTTCAAGGAATTCTCTGTTCCCACTTACGAGCAATGGCGGGAAGCAGCAGAGAAATCGCTAAAGGGTGCATCTTTTGATGCCAAGCTACTGACGCATTCGTACGAGGGAATTGTTCGCCAGCCAATCTATCGGTACGAAGATGTCAAAACATTGCCGCATCTGGAAGCGCTACCAGGAGAGGCGCCTTTTCATAGAGGGAATCAGCGGCCTGGCGGGCAAAAGGAACAGAAATGGGAAGTCTGTCAGGAAATCAACGCAACGAGTGCCAAGGCATTTAATCAGGCAGCCGTAGAAGACTTGGCGCGCGGACAAACGATGCTGCATCTGATAGTGGATCATGCGACATTGGCTGGACTTGACCCTGACGAAGCATTGCCGGATACAATTGGTCACAAAGGCGTATCTGTTTTTTGCCGAGAGGATATCGAGCAGGCATTTGAAGGGGTGAAGCTTTCAGAGATCCCTCTTTACGTGAACACGGGGGCGCTTGGCTTGCCTATACTTTCACTCCTTTTGGCACATGTTGAAGCAACAGGCCAACAAGTCACCGAGCTTCGCGGATGTATCGGGCAAGATCCTGTAGCGGTTTTGCTAACAGAGGGCAAGCTCCCTTGTTCCTTGCAGACAGCTTATAACGCTATGGCAAGCATGACAAAATGGGCAAAAGATCATGCGCCCGCGCTGAAAACGATCCTGGTTCAAAGTAATCCTTATCAGGACGGCGGCGGAAATGCAGTAACCGAACTGGCTTTTTCACTGGCCACAGGCGTCGACTATTTGCAAGCGATGCTTGAACGGGGGCTTTCCATAGAGGATATCGCAGCACGGATGCAGTTCTCATTCTCGATTGGTTCTGATGTCTTCATGGAAATCGCGAAGCTGCGCGCGGCAAGAATGCTCTGGTCAAACATCGTGGCGGCCTACGGCGGATCAACGGAAGCCCAAAAGATGACGATTCACGCCAGAACCTCGGCCTGGACGAAGACAATCTACGATCCGTATGTCAATATGCTTCGCTCCACGACAGAAGCGTTTTCAGCCGTCATTGGCGGAGCAGACAGTCTGCATGTATCCGCATTTGACGAAGCGATCCGCCCCGCCAATGAGTTTTCGAGAAGAATCGCCAGAAATACGCAAATCATTTTGCAAGAAGAAGCACATTTGGCAAAAGTGATCGACCCTGCGGGAGGTTCTTGGTACGTAGAATGGCTCACAGATGCATTGGCGAAAAAAGCATGGGAGCTGTTCCAGCAGGTAGAAGCGCAGGGTGGCATGCTGAGCGCCTTAGAAGCAGGCTTCCCACAAGGCTTGATCGCCCAGATCGCGGATCAAAAAGCAGTGAGCATCGATACGCGTAAAAAACGTTTGGTTGGAACCAACATGTATGCCAATACGGCTGAGCAGCCACTCAAGCCCGAGAGTCTTCCGAGCATTTACGAAGAGCGAGCAGAGAAAGCACGATCCCTTCGGCAGAAACAGGACACGACTCTTCTTTCAGAAGAGCTAGATGCGTTGTCAAAACATACCGATGAGCTCGTGGCACAAGCAGTAAAAGCAGTGCTTCATGGAGCGACTGTGGGCGATATCGCCAAAGCCATGAAACGTGAAGATTCAGTGGAGACAACCATTCAGCCACTCCGTATTCACCGGGCATCCGAACGCTTTGAAGCCTTGCGGATGCAAGCGGATGATTTCTTGAAAACAACAGGCAAAAGACCGACCGTGTTCTTGGCGACGATGGGTCCTGTGGCAAAGCATAAGGCCCGGGCAGACTTTGCAGCAGAATTTTTTGCGGTTGGCGGCTTTGACGTTTTGCGCAAGCAAGCATTCTCTACCACTGAAGAGGCGGCTGAAGCTGCGGTGGCATCCGGTGCGATGATCTTGGTCATTTGTTCGGATGATGCGAGTTATCCGGAGCAGGTTCCACCGTTGGCTCATGCAATCAAGCAACGTGTACCTCAGATGACGGTTCTTTTGGCAGGCTTGCCTGATGCGGAGCAGTTGGCTACTTATAAGGCGGCCGGTGTAGATGATTGCATCCACATGCGTTCCAATTGCTACGAGATGCTGCGAGAATTTCAGGAGCGGATAGGAGTGAGCTCATAATGAAGCGACCTGATTTTTCAAAAATGGCTTATCAGTCCAAACGAGATGTGTCTGATTTGTTTCCCCAACTGGGTACAAACTCACAAGGAATGGAGCAAATGTGGCACACGCTTGAGCAGATCCCTGTAAAACCTCTGTACACAATGGAAGATGTGGAGGGCATGGATCACCTTGGCTACATGCCTGGTTTGCCACCATATACGCGCGGTCCGTATCCGACGATGTACGTGACTCAGCCATGGACGGTTCGCCAATACGCCGGCTTTTCTACGGCGGAAGAGAGTAACGCTTTTTATCGACGGAATTTGGCTGCGGGACAAAAAGGGCTTTCGATTGCCTTCGACCTTGCTACACATCGCGGCTATGACTCCGATCATCCCCGGGTAGTTGGTGATGTCGGAAAAGCAGGTGTGGCAGTTGATTCCATTCTCGATATGAAAATCTTGTTCGACGGCATCCCCCTCGATAAAATGTCCGTCTCCATGACGATGAACGGCGCGGTTTTGCCCATTATGGCGTTTTATATTGTGGCAGCTGAAGAGCAAGGGGTATCGCAGGCGGAGCTTACCGGAACGATCCAAAATGACATTTTGAAGGAATACATGGTTCGGAATACTTATATTTATCCGCCAGAAGCGTCGATGAAGATCATTTCCGATATTTTTGCCTACACCTCCAGGCACATGCCCAAATTCAACAGCATCAGTATTTCAGGCTACCACCTGCAAGAAGCGGGTGCGACCGCGGATATTGAATTGGCTTACACACTGGCAGATGGCTTGGAATACGTTCGCACGGGACTTGCAGCAGGCATTGACATCGATGCGTTTGCGCCGCGGCTGTCGTTTTTCTGGGCGATTGGCATGAACTACTTCATGGAAGTGGCGAAAATGCGTGCAGGCCGCCTGATTTGGGCCAATCTGATCAAACAGTTCCATCCGAAAAACGAAAAATCGATGGCACTGCGGACACACTCACAAACGTCCGGATGGAGTTTGACGGAGCAGGACCCGTATAACAACGTAGTGCGGACGTGCATCGAGGCCATGGCAGCGGCTCTGGGGCATACCCAATCTCTGCACACGAACGCTTTGGATGAAGCGATTGCGTTGCCGACAGACTTTTCTGCCCGGATCGCGCGAAATACGCAGTTGTTTTTGCAGGACGAAACAGAGATAACCAAGGTCGTCGATCCGTGGGCAGGCTCCTATTACGTCGAGTCCTTGACAGCCCAGCTCGTGGAAAAAGCGTGGGCGCACATCGAAGAAATCGAAGCACTTGGTGGTATGGCGAAAGCAATTGAGACGGGATTGCCGAAAATGAAGATCGAGGAAGCGGCTGCACGCCGTCAGGCACATATCGATTCGGCGAAGGAAGCCATAATTGGCGTGAACAAATACCGTCTGGACAAAGAAGATCCGCTGGAAATTCTCGAAGTCGACAATACAGCGGTTCGAGAAGCGCAAATCAGACGTTTGCAGGAGCTGCGCAGTAACCGTGACGAGGCGAGAGTGCAAGCAACACTACAGGCCATCACGGAATGCGCGAAAACGGGCGAAGGCAATCTGTTGGAGCTGGCCATTGAAGCGGCGCGAGCAAGAGCTTCTTTGGGCGAAATATCGGATGCCTATGAAAAGGTCGTCGGGAGACACAAGGCGGTCATTCGCTCCATCAGCGGCGTCTACAGTTCCGAATACGCTGATGCCGAAGAGGTAGCGGCTGTGCGCAAGATGGCAGATGAATTCGAGCAATGGGAAGGCAGACGTCCCCGCATTATGATCGCGAAAATGGGTCAGGACGGACATGACAGGGGCGCGAAAGTGATTGCCACCGCTTTTGCCGATTTGGGCTTTGACGTCGATATCGGTCCGTTGTTCCAGACACCTGAGGAAACAGCGAAGCAGGCGATAGAAAATGACGTACACGTGATCGGCTTCAGCTCGCTTGCGGCAGGACATAAAACATTGCTGCCACAACTGGTGGAGGAGCTCAAAAAGCTGGGACGCGAAGATATTGTCGTCGTTATAGGCGGTGTGATACCAGCACAAGATTACGCCTTTTTGCGAGAGCATGGTGCCGCAGCTATCTTCGGACCGGGAACAGTCATTCCTGTTGCAGCTCAGCATGTTCTGCAAGAGGTAGTGTATCGCTTGGAGGCTGCAGGGCAATGACCGGGGGAAAGGCTGACAAGAATTTCTTGAACGTTTCCTCCAAGGCACGCCTCCCACGCTTATCCGTGGACCAATACGTCACGGGCGTACGAGAGAATAACCGATCGGTTTTGGCACAGGCAATTACACTGGCTGAGAGCAATGCTCCTGCTCATATGGATATGGCCCAAGAGGTGATCAAGCAGCTGCTTCCTCATACAGGTCGCTCCATACGCATAGGTATATCCGGTGTACCAGGGGCGGGCAAGAGCACGTTCATTGAAGCATTTGGCAGTATGCTCTGCGAAAAAGGTCATCGTGTCGCTGTTTTGGCCGTTGATCCGAGTAGTACGGTTACACGCGGGAGCATTCTCGGCGACAAGACGCGGATGGAGCTCTTGTCACGCAATCCACAGGCGTTCATCCGACCGTCTGCCACGGGCGGCACGCTGGGAGGAGTCAATCGGAAGACGCGGGAAACGATGCTGATCTGTGAGGCAGCAGGCTATGATGTGATTTTGGTCGAAACGGTCGGGGTCGGACAAAGCGAGACGACAGTCAGGTCTATGGTCGATTTCTTTTTACTCCTGATGCTGACAGGGGCGGGCGATGAACTGCAAGGGATCAAAAAAGGCATTATGGAAATTGCGGATGCGCTGCTGATCAATAAAGCCGATGGGGAAAACCGCACGCGTGCCTTGATCGCCAAAGGGGAATACAATCGTGTTCTGCATTACTTGCAGCCGGCAACCACTGGCTGGGAGACGAAGGCATACATGTGTTCTTCGCTGACAGGGGAAGGCATTGAAGATATTTGGAAGGTCATCGGTCAATTTCGTGAAACCACTATCCAATCAGGTGGCTTCGAAGCAAGACGCAAAGCGCAGCTACTCGATTGGATGCACAGTATGGCTCAGGACTACTTGCGCGCGACCTTTTTCGGCAACCAGCAAGTAGCCGAGCTGCTTCCCTCCATTGAAGGAGCCGTTGCGAGTGGCGAGATTTCACCGACGAGCGCCGTACAGCAATTAGTGGCGATCTATGAGAATGCGATCATGAAAAAGGAATAGAGAGATGGTGGCCCATATGAGCAGCAATATGTACGAAAAAATTGATGAATTGATGGAACGCAAATATAAAATCCAGCTTGGCGGCGGAGATGCTCGCATCGATGCCCAGCATAACCGCGGCAAGTTGACCGCACGTGAGCGAATCGAGCTTCTGCTTGACCCAGACACCTTTATGGAGCTGAACCCGTTTGTTGAGCATCGCGCTACGCATTTTGGTCTCGACCAGATGGAGGCACCAGGCGAGGGCGTCGTGACGGGCTACGGAAAAATCAACGGTCGCCCTGTCTATTTGTTCGCGCAGGATTTCACGGTGTTTGGCGGTGCTCTGGGAGAGATGCACGCCATGAAAATCGCCAAGGTAATGGACTTGGCAGCGAAAAACGGCGCTCCCTTTATCGGTCTGAACGACTCCGGCGGCGCACGCATTCAAGAAGGGGTAAGCTCACTGGATGGCTACGGCACGATTTTTTACCGCAATGCCATTTACTCCGGCGTGATTCCGCAAATCTCTGTCATCCTCGGTCCGTGTGCGGGAGGAGCCGTTTACTCGCCAGCGATTACGGATTTTGTGTTCATGGTAGAGAAGACGAGTCAAATGTTCATTACAGGACCAAAAGTGATCGAAACCGTTACAGGTGAAAAAATATCCGCAGAGGACCTAGGCGGAGCCAAAGTCCATTCGACGGTGAGCGGCAATGCCCATTTTACGGCAGAAACCGAACAGGAAGTACTGGAAGGAGTGCGCAGGTTGCTCAGCTTCCTTCCGCAAAACAATCGTGATCGCGCGCCTGTGATAAAAGCAGAGGAGAATAATGGTTGGCAGGAGGAGCTTTTGGAGCTGGTACCTGCTGAAAGCACGAAAGTATACGATGTGCGCAAGGTCATCGAAAAAATCGTGGATCACGGTGATTTCATGGAAGTACAGCCAAACTTTGCCCGCAATATCGTGATCGGTCTGGCGCGTATCGATGGACACAGTGTCGGCATTATCGCGAACCAGCCGAAGGTCATGGCAGGTGGGCTGGACATTCATTCATCGGATAAGCTGGCACGGTTCATCCGTTTCTGCGACTGCTTCAACATTCCACTGCTGACCTTTGAAGATGTCTCTGGCTTTTTCCCGGGAATCAATCAGGAGCATGGAGGGATTATTCGTCACGGGGCGAAAATCTTGTATGCATACTCAGAAGCAACGGTTCCCAAAATCACCGTGATTCTGCGCAAAGCTTACGGAGGCGCTTATGTGGCGCTCAACTCCAAATCGATTGGGGCAGATGTCGTGTATGCATGGCCGAATGCAGAGATTGCCGTCATGGGTCCCGAGGGGGCAGCCAACGTCATTTTTGCAAAGGAAATCGAACAAAGTGAGGACCCGGCTGCGACTCGCGCAGAGAAAATAGCCCTCTACCGTGAAAAGTTCGCCAATCCATATGTCGCGGCAAGTCTCGGGATGGTGGACGACGTCATCGATCCGCGCGAAACCCGCCAAAAGGTCGCGCAAGCTCTGGAAATGCTAAGAAACAAGCAGGAAGACCGTCCGTACAAAAAGCACGGCAATATCCCATTGTAAAAAAACTATTTTCGAGGTCTTTTCATGGATGAGCGACCGCGTTTTAGCGGAAAGTTTTTATCCGCTCCAGAAAGCTTAAGCAAAGTCGCTTTGACATGGTGTACTTAAGCTTTCTTACATGAAAAAAGAAAGGAGCTCTGATCGTGCTATGAAGCTGCATGAACTGCGTGAATTCATCAAGCTGGTGAATCAGTCTTCCATTGAGGAGTTGGAATGGGAGAAAGGGAAGACCCGCATCGTGATCAAGAAAAGCGCACCAGTCGAAGTCGTGGCTGTCAATACACCTGTACAGGTGGGCGAAGTGGAGCATGGCTATCAGGAGGCAGCCGCCACTGCTGAGTCTGTCAATGTTGTTACTGAGGCACATGAGGAAGAAGTGACACAACAAGTCATGTCACCGGGAGTAGGACTGTTCTATGCGGAAGTGACAGTAGGGCAGACCGTTCAAGCAGGCGAAAAGGTTGGACGCTGCACGGCCGATGCTCTTCAGCTATCTGCGGATATTACGACCCCCGTTAGCGGAATCATCACGGAAATTCTCGTCATGGATGGTCAGTTTGTCGATTATGGAAAAGCTTTGCTTGTTGTCAAAACTCAGTAGGAAGGAGAGGGCCTATGTTTACGAAAGTATTAATTGCCAATCGCGGCGAAATCGCTGTCCGCATTATCCGCGCTTGTCAGGAATTAGGGATACGTACAGTCGCTGTCTTTTCTGAGGCGGACCGGGAAGCATTCCACGTAGAATTGGCGGATGAAGCGTATTGCATCGGACCTACGGCGTCCAAGGACAGCTATTTGAACATGGCACGGATTATGACGGTTGCTCTACACACGAAGGCAGACGCTATCCATCCGGGCTATGGCTTCTTGGCGGAAAACGCTTCGTTTGCCCAGCTTTGCCAAGATTGCTCCATTACCTTTATCGGTCCAGATCCGGAAGCAATCACCAAAATGGGTGACAAAGCCGTAGCAAAAGCAACGATGAGTCAAGCAAATGTTCCATTAGTTCCCGGCACCGACGGCTTGATTGAAGACATCGATGAGGCATTGCAGGTGGCGGAGAAAATCGGCTATCCTGTCATCGTAAAAGCAACGGCTGGAGGCGGCGGAAGAGGCATGCGTGTCGCTTTTGACGCCGAAGAGTTGTCCAAGGCGATTCGGCAAGCCCAGAAAGAAGCGGAGACGGCATTCGGCAACGCTGGCGTGTACTTGGAAAAATATGTAGAAGAGCCGCGGCATGTAGAGATTCAAATCATGGGTGATAAGCATGGCAACGTGGTGTACTTGGGAGAGCGGGATTGCTCCATCCAACGTCGTCACCAAAAGCTGGTAGAAGAAGCGCCATCTCCTGCGCTGGACCAAGCTCTCCGCGAGCAAATGGGGCAAGCTGCGGTGGCGGCAGCCAAAGCGGTTTCGTACCACGGAGCAGGTACCGTTGAATTTTTGCTCGACAAGCATGGTCAATTTTACTTCATGGAAATGAATACACGCATTCAGGTAGAGCATCCCGTGACAGAGATGATCACAGGGATCGACTTGATCAAAGAACAAATATCTGTCGCAGCAGGCAATCCGTTATCCTTCTCACAAGAAGACGTGAAAATCAACGGATGGGCCATCGAGTGCAGAATCAACGCGGAGAATCCTGCGAAGAACTTTATGCCATCACCAGGGAAGGTCATCAATTACTTGCCGCCTGGCGGTTACGGTGTACGCGTGGACAGTGCCGTTTATCCTGGCTACGAAATCTCCCCCTTCTATGACTCAATGGTGGCCAAGCTGATCGTTTGGGGAACAGACCGCAACGAAGCATTGGCTCGTATGAAGCGGGCACTAGGTGAGTTTGTCATCGAAGGCGTGCATACGACGGTTCCCTTCCATGAGAAGCTGCTGGAGCATCCTGACTTTGTCGCAGGGAATTTCGCTACGAATTTTCTGGAAAAAAATACGCTGGATTTGTAACGAACATGAAAGAACTGTAACAGAAATCGCTCTCTGTAACAGTTCTTTTTTCATTTACCCGATTGAGTTGCAGAGCGTGCTGGATTCATAGGAGTGTTGACTTTGTCTCGGGATAATAGTAGTATTCGTTTATACCACTAAGTAGAAAGGAGGTAACAGCTTGATTGATGAGCTCCGGAAAATCGGATTGTCAGACCTGGAAGCCAGATGTTATTTGGTGCTTCACGAGGAACCCAAAATATCTGGATATGAAGTGGCCAAGAAAGTTTCCGTCTCTCGGACGAACGTATACGCTGCCCTTCGAGCATTGACGGAAAAGGGCATGTGCCGCATGATCGAATCGGAGCCTGTTCTTTATGATGCGGTACCAATCGAGCAAATGATTCGTTTGTTACAATCGGAATTTGATCAAACAACCCGTGTCCTTCAAGAACAGTTAAAATCTACCCCCAGAACGTCTCCTTCCTTTTATAATTGGCAAGGTGACAAAGCGATTGAAACAGCCATCAAACGTATCGTCTCAAATGCAAACAAAAGCATTGTTGTCGATATTTGGTCTGAAGATGTTCATTGGGTAGAAGAACCGCTGGTGGAAGCAGAAAAACAAGGGGTTGCTGTCACGTTAATATCCATTGGCGAATGCCATGCAAAGCTAAAAAATATTGTCGTGCATAAAAGGAGTGCGGAATGGAATCAAGTGCAATCCAGGAAGTTCTCTATTCTTTGCGATGCACATTCGGCATTGCTGGGCAGCTTTGGGCGCGGGATCAAGCCCACTATACTGGAGACCGACCACCCGTCTCTCATTGAGTTGCTGCAAAATGCTTTCTACCATGACATCATCATGGGTCAGATCGAGAAGGATTTCGGCCAAGTGCTGGAAGAGAAATATGGGAGTGACTATGTAAGCATTATCACCCCTTACAGGGAATACTTATAACGAGTATTTCCTCTTTTTTTGACTGATTTATAGTCGTATTTATAAATGCTTCTAATAATCGTTAGCATGCAGTGCCATTCTAGGGGTGGTGACCTTTATTCTCATCGTATGTTTACAAAAAAAGAAGTCAGTGGCTTCATGTTAGAAGGCGACTCTCGTTATCAACCAAAGGGAATGAAACACAAAAAGCAGCCAATCCTTAAAGGGTTGGCTGTTGATTATGGAGGAGCCTCTATTCTATTATTTCAGCTCATCAAGAAAGCTACTTACTGCCTGAAAGTATCCGTCAGGGTCTGTTGAATGAATATCATGCCCGCACTCAGCAAAACTTGCAAGCCTTGTGTTTGGCCTTTGGGTAACCATGCGCTCGGCTTGACTTTCATCCAGTACAAAGCTTTTTTTGCCATGGATCAGCAAGATCGGGCAAGAAGACGCCAGCCATTCGTTCCACCATTCCCCGTTAATGTGTCGTTGAGAGATAGGCATGCCTTTTAAATCAGAACGGAATCCCCAGCCTTGTTCATCCTCAAATACGCTTTCCGAAAAATAATCCAACGCCCGAACTCCGACTTCTTCGAGGGATTTCCTAAGCTCGTGTAAAGAAGGGGAGCGATGTGGGAGTTTTTCTGCAAAGGATAAGTCGGCCTTAATTTCTACGCCGATATCTTCCACAATGACTGCGTTCACAAGCTCAGGATAACGGGCAGCAAATTGATAAGCGTTGACCCCTCCTAAAGAATGCCCGACGATCGTAACAGGAGCTCCATCCAAAACGGTCTGAACAAAGGCGAGCATGTCGTTGAGATAGCCTTCACGTGAATAATCCGTATCTGGGGCATGCTCGCTCCAACCGTGACCTCGTTGATCCAATCCAATCACGCGCCAATCTGTGAATCTGGAAGCAAACTGGGTAAATGTACGTGCATCATTCATATGACCATGCAGCAGGAGCAAAACTCTTTGACTGTCCCCGCCAAAATCGAGGTAAGATAGTTTTACATTGCCTGATTGGAAAAATTTCCTTGTTATCGTCCTTTTTTCTTGTGGCTGAAGCATATAGTAATTCCTCCTTATTTATTATAAGCGTCATGTCCAACTCGACTTCTCCTACACAATAACAGATAATAGTGACAGGAATTGTCATAATAAAAACATTTGGAGAGTTATGCCATGCCAAAATCAAAAAGACTGCTGGAAATGATGATGACTGTCAACCGGAAGCGCAAGTTTACTGTGAGTGAGCTTGCTAACGAATTTGGCGTTTCAGGGCGAACCATACTCCGGGACTTGCAAGAGCTGAGTGAGTTAGGCGTGCCTTTGTACTCTGAGGTGGGACCGCATGGCGGATATCATGTTTTGAAGGAAAGGATTTTGCCGCCTATTGCATTCTCAGAGGAGGAAGCGGTCGCAATCTTTTTCGCGATCCATGCACTTCGACACCATACCTCTCTGCCATTTGAGACAGAATCCTCCTCGGCGCTGAATAAATTTTATCAGTTCATGCCGCCGGATATTCGCGATCGCATAGATCAGATGAAACGACGTGTTGATTTCGTAACACCGAAGCGGCAAGCAAGCTCCCCACATTTATCGGCGTTACTGGATGCCGCCATCCAACAAAAAGTACTCCTTATCACTTATGAAACACGCGGACAACAATCCAAGCGGGAGATGCAGCCGATTGGAATTTATACAAAAAACGGTTTATGGTACTGCCCGGCATATTGTTATCAACATCAAGATATTCGTGTGTTTCGTTGTGACCGTATCCATTCGGCCGAACAATCGGCATCGAAGCCGTTGGATCTTCGAGACATTCACCTGGAAAATCGGCGGATCAAAACAGTGGAGGATCAGGACACGGTCCACTTATTTGCGGAGCTGACGATTGAAGGTGTGCAGGCTTGTGAGGCTGAACTTTGGCTTGCATCCATGCTGCATGTGCGGCAGGATGGAAGTGGTTGGTTGGAAGGAAATGTAGCGCGAAGTGACATCTTATTTTTTTCAAAGTTCTTGATTGGGTTGGGGAAAGAAGTGACTGTACAGCATTCACCAGAAATAGTGGACGGCATAAAAACGCATTTGGCAGAACTGATGAACATTTATTCGCAATGAGGAGGTAGCCAAGGGGATACATAGCAATACCGGAAAGGGAGTTGTCTAATAGAAGCAGAGGAGAAGAAGTCGGATGGAATGGGCATACGTCAGCAAGACAAAGGATCTTGAGATCGTGCGAGCAGCAGTAGATCAATTAGATATTAACGAACGGGATCAACGCGGGCGAACACCGCTGATGCTTTTTATCACAAACCGAATGCCGCCAGAAGCAATTCAGATGCTATTGGATAAAGGCGCAGAGCTGGAAGTGGAAGATAAGCTGGGCGATACCGCGTTGAAAAAAGCCGTCAAATTCAAGCAGGTCGATGCCGTAAAACGACTGCTGCAACAGGGAGCCGAGCTTGACTCTAAGCATGGCATTTTGGCTACTGCTTGGAATGTGGCTAGGAACGACAAAGCGATTGCAGACCTGCTGCTCGAAACGAAAGGCGCAGTACGTCTAATACTGTCTTCTGAGGAAGAGGAAACGGTGGACGATATTTTATATGAGGAATCTGAGCACAAGCGGTGCAAGAAGATAAGTCTGCTTGATTCATCTGTTCTCCTTCATGCTGTAGTGAATGGCTACAACTGGGATGACGGACCGGAGGCGATGATTGCGGCTTTTGAGAATCCTGCCTGTGCAACGATCACTCTTTTGGATATGTATGAATGGATGGATGCCGACTATTGGCTGGAATTGGACGAGGAGGAAATCGCGGAATCGGAGGAACGAAAACGCTGGAGAATGCTCGCCATCCAATTAAAAGAGAAACTTGCAGATAAATAAGATAGGGGTTGATCATCATGTGTCGATATGGGATGTATGGTCCGTATAAACAAATATACGCCTGTTTCCCTTGCCGAAAAGTGTTCAAGCAAACCTCCAAGTATGAGATGACGGAGGAAGAATGGAACAAGATCAAGCATAGCTGTCCGCAATGTGGTGAGGGAATGAAGGAGATGGGGCATGATTTCAAGGCTCCGAAGCAAACGGATGTGAAGCAGTGGAAAAAGGTTGAAATCCTCTATCAGCATGGGTTTACCTATCATTCTTGTGGCTGTGGTGGTCCAGGCTACCGGCCAGCCCAATTACATGAAGTGAACGAATTTCTTGAAAGGAACAAGCGATTCAAAACAGAGGGAGAGAAATTGCTGAACAGACTCACTGTAAGAATGTAAAACGAGCAGGGGGCGGGGGATCGTGGCAACATTCTTTTTGATCATGATTTACTTGTCGTTTGTCAGCTTGGGCCTTCCCGATTCATTACTGGGGGCAGCTTGGCCGGTCATGCAAGCAGAATATGGGGCGGCATTTGGTATGGCTGGTGTGATTAACATTGTGATTGCGTCTGGAACGATCGTATCTAGCTTGATGAGCGGTGCATTATTAAAACGATTGGGAACAGGACGGATCACGCTGATCAGTTGTTTGATGACGGCAGCAGCCTTGCTCGGATTTTCTTTTGCCCCTTCGATTTTATGGTTGATGGTATTGGCATTGCCGCTGGGACTCGGTGCCGGCTCTGTGGATGCTGCCTTGAATCATTATGTCGCCACGCATTATCAAGCGCATCATATGAGCTGGCTGCATTGCTTCTGGGGTGTGGGTGCTACACTTGGCCCTATTATCATGTCTGGATTTATGCGCGATTATGGTTTATGGCGGAATGGATACTTGACTGTTTCGCTCATACAATTTGCGTTAGTCGTGCTTCTAGCGTTTACGCTTCCTTTGTGGAAACGGACGGAAAACATACAGAATCATGCTGCCAAAGAGCCACATGTTCAGCAGTCTCATGGGCTGAGCGAGCAACCTTTACGGATAAAAGGCGTCAAGCTGACTTTGCTAACCTTTCTGTTCTACTGTGGGGCTGAAGCATCTGTGGGATTATGGGGGAGTAGCTTTTTGGTAAATGTAAAAGAGCTACCTGCGGCTGCGGCAGCGGTGTGGGTAGCCATGTATTACGGTGGCATTACTGTGGGGCGATTTATCACGGGCTTTGTTACCTTCAAAGTGAGCAACCGCGTCCTGATTCGCAGTGGACTTCTCATATCATTCGCTGGGGCAGCGCTGTTGATGTTGCCATTACCAATCTTCTGTTCGCTAATCGGTTTTCTGTTGCTCGGGTTAGGCTTCGCTCCGATTTATCCCTGTATGCTGCACGATACCCCAGAACGCTTTGGGAAAGAGCAAACGCAAAAGCTGATGGGCTATCAGATGGCAGTTGCGTACACGGGGGCCACGTTTCTACCTCCGTTGCTAGGTTGGCTTGCTGCACAGACGACCGTTTCTATTTTACCGTTTTTTATAGCCTTCTACATTGCGTTCATGCTATATGGTTCTGAGAGAGTCAATCGAATCATGAAACAACGGACTGTCCAGTCAGAAACAATCTAGCATGAGGCACTCGCTATTTTGTCGATAGCATGTTTTGCAAAGCTTTTCCGTATAAAGACAGGGGCATCTGGTCGCTGTTCATGTAATAAAAGATAGCCATGCCATTTTCTAAAGCAAGAATCGTCCATGCCATTTCATCCGCGGATAGAGTAGAGTCACTTTCTTTTGGCATCAATGTCTGAATGGCTTGGGAAAGATGCTGTACCGACTCGATGATCATGTTCGACCATCGCTTTCGAACAGACTCTTCGCGCATGGCATAAAGCAAAAATTCCAGGTTCAGCATGTTCCATGTACGATTTTGTTGCTGAACGGACATAAAATAGGCGTCCATGGCTTCTATAAAATGCGATAATGATGGCTGGTGATGAATTACGTGATGGATATTCGACACATGTAATTGCATCTGACCTTCCAAAATAGCGAGAAAGAGATCTTCTTTGGACTGAAAATGAGCATAAACAGCTCCTTTGGTAAAGCCAGCATGGTCTGCGATTTTATCAACGGAAGCCCCGTGGAAGCCTAACTGAGCAAAGGTCTCGATAGCTGCGTCAATGAGCAATTGCCGTGTTTCCTGTTTACGCTCTGCTTGGGTTAATCTGCGTCTGTTCATTCGTCCGCCTCCTTCTCTTGACAAGCATACCATATAGAATTAACATTCCATATAGTATTTAAATCCTTATTGGTATGTAAGATGCAAATGGCAGTTTTGTAGGATTTAACCGTCTACTATGTCATGCTATTTTGGAGTACGATAGAGATAGATCATCTAGTAAGAGGGGACAGTGTACGAATGCAGAGGGAAGAAAACGTTGCAACGCGGAATCGGCCTATGTCCAATATTTTGGCGCAAACGGTTAAGACGGGAATTATCAAATCGAATCTGATTCCGATGTTTGCCGGATTAACATTGGCTTTATATACGTATCACTTCAGTCTAATTGACAAGCTGCCAGAAATCTTATTCGCTACAATCGGCTCTATTTTAATCATGGGCGCAGCGGGTGCATTTAATAACGTATATGATCGCGATATCGATTCTGTCATGGAGCGGACGAAGAACAGACCTACGGTAACAGGCGATATATCAACGAAGACCGTTTTATGGCTAGCATCCCTGATGACGATTTTTGGCTTGGTGGCTCTCGTCTTGGCATCACCGTTGGCTGCTATCATGGGTTTTCTCGGACTGTTTTTTTATGTCGTGCCTTATACGATGTGGACCAAAAGAAGAACGGTTTACAACACGGAGGTAGGGAGTATTTCTGGCGCAATGCCCCCGCTCATCGGTTGGGCTGCCATTCACCCGGATATTACGCATCCTGCTATCCTTGGTCTCTTTATCATCATGGTCATTTGGCAAATGCCTCACTTCTATGCGATCGCGATTCGCAAGCATGATGAATACAAGGCGGCTGGGGTTCCAATGTTGCCCGTGGTCAAAGGTGCAAGACGTACCTACATTCAAACCAATGTTTATTTGGTTATCTTAATTGCTAGTAGTTTTTTATTTTGGTCATTAAGCGTTGGTCTTACGTTTATGGCCCTGCTCCTGAATATTTTATGGCTGGTTCTGAGTGTTTTTGGATACCGGAAAATGGATTCACAAAAATGGTCGAAAACGATGTTTATTTATTCGCTGATTCATATGACGGTGCTGTTCTCGACGGTGATTATTTATTCACTGATGGGCATTATCTTCAAACTGTAAATCAGTGATCATCCAAGCTGCCTTCACTTAGAGGGCGGCTTCTTTTTTTGTCTGGGAATCTTGTGGCATAGCTGGATCTTCTCAAGTTAAACCAAAAATGGGCGCATGATCATGGAACGAATACCTAATGTCACTTCATAAATCTAGAGTAGCTCCATGAAGTGGCGGAGGTGAAGATGAATGGATGATTTCAAAAAAGAGCTAAAAAAACTAAAGGCTTCCGAAATAAAATCGGATCACGTACAGCGTTGGGACAAACAAAAAATGAATGAAGCGACGCTTGTTCGTAGCCGATGTGGATGTGGTAGATGCGGTTGTGGCCGCTGCGGGCGTTGTAGTTGTAGTTGCAGTTGTTCCTGCTTCTGCTCCTGTAGCTGTTCATGCTTCTGCACATGCACCTGCACTTGCTTCTTCCCATGCTTTATCGTATAACGATAAACCGAATGAAGCGCCCTGCCAGGATGACGTTCTTGGCAGGGGTTTTGTTTTTCCAGCTGGCATGTGAGACAACGTGTTCTACATAAAATGACGATGACACATCATGTCGCAAAAGGGCTGATCTCGCATAAAAAGGGGGAGGAGAATGGTTAGGCTGAATCCTTCAATGCGCATAAAAGTGAAGCGGGATACGGTTTATCTGCCTGATTCAGATGGGAGTGTATACTTTCGGAACAACATCGGAACATTTCGAATGAAGGGGGATATGATTGATCGATGGGTTGACCAGCTCATGCCGATGTTTAATGGGGAGTACACGCTGGCCCAATTGACTGACGATTTGCCGGAAGAATACCAGCAACAAATATACCAAGTGGCAGACACGCTTTTACAAAATGGATTTCTTCAAGACATCAGTCGAGAGAAGCCACATGAACTATCGCCTGAAATCATGTCGGCCTATGCAGAACAGATTGAATTTTTGGACCAGTTTGGCGGATCGGGTGGATATCTATTTCAAAAATATCGAACGGAAAAGGTACTAATCATTGGGGCAGGTTCCTTTCTCCTTTCTGTTGCCCACGCCTTGCTAGAATCAGGCTGCGTTCAATTCCATTACGTCATCACGAACGAAGCTCCTACGAATCGCGGGCGATTAGACGCCATCATCGAGCATGCTCGCAGGAAAGACGCGCAAGTCAAGCTGGAGGAGCTGAAACCAGCGTCGTGGGGCATTGCAGAGTGGTCAAAGGCTATTGAGCCTTTCGCTGCTGTTTTGTACACCTCAGCACAAGTAAGCAAGGATGAAATGAGCGTCATTCATTCCGCATGCAGAGAGAGGCAGAAAGTATTTGTTCCTGCCGTTTGTCTGATGCAAAAAGGAATAGCTGGACCGCTGATTCATCCCGAATCAGCCGCTTGCCTAGAATCGGCTTGGCGTCGTTTGCACCGACAGACTTTATGTGCGGATCCCGATCAACATCCATTTTCAATGACGGCAGCTGCGATGCTGGCGAATATTGCAGTGTTCGAATGGTTTAAACATGTGACTGGTGTCAATGAAGCGCAGAATGAAAACAAGGTGTATGTTCTGAATTTGGAGACATTGGAAGGAAGCTGGCGATCATTCCTGCCCCATCCGATGGTGAATAAAGAGATGTGCCTGGAGATATTGGATAGAAAGGAGCTTGAATCTCGACTAGCCGATAAGACAGAACCAAAGGAAGGACTACAGTCTGTGTTTCAGTCGTGGACCTCATCGGATACAGGAATTTTTCACAGCTGGGAAGAGGGTGAGCTCATCCAGTTACCGCTCACACAGTGTATGGTTACAGCTGTCGATCCTGTCTCAGAAGGCCCGGCGGAGCTGATGTCGCCAGTCGTCTGCCCTGGTTATACCCATGAAGAGGCACGTAGAGAAGCGGGGCTTCTTGGGGTAGAAAAGTACGTTGGAAGATTGGTGAACCACCTTGCAACCACAGACGCTGCTTTCCGAGCTGTAGGAAATGGCAATATCGGAGTCGGCGCAGGGGAAACGCCAGCAGAAGGACTTAATCGTGCACTTCGACATTGCTTGACGATCATGTATGCATCAGAAATGAAAGGGAGACAACCGACAGGACGACCAGTACGCGTTGATACGATTGCTGATGAACCATGCCAATTTTATGTCCGGTCATTTACTACGTTGGGTGAAAAACCAATAATTGCTAAGGGGTATGAGGTGTGCGGATTTCCGGTGTATTGGGTGGGAACGCTCGCGGGTTGGTACGGAAGTATTGGCTTGCAGGAGCGAGATGCATTGCGATCAGCGCTGATGTTTGCCTTGCAACAGATTCAGACTCCATCCAATCAAGTCTCTAAGTATGTCCTGACAGCGCAATCTGTTGGATTAACGGGTGAAGCCATCGAGCTTGCACTCAACAGCGTTCAGGAAGAATCGGAAAGAGCAGTATGGATACAAGCTCTCGAGGTGCTGGCCCTTCATCACCTTACTCCGCTAGTCATGAATGCCGCGATAGAGCCTTTCCTGGAAGAAGACCTTGGCGGTGTATTCGCACTGCAGCTTTCGAGGGAGGTGCCCAATGACATCTGATATTTTGCTTATCGGAGACGGAGTACTGGCAGAGCTGGTTTCGGAACGTTTGAGGAAGGACTATCGTGTGTGGCACAGTGAAAACATGGAGTCGGCGACAAGTCGAGCTGATTTGGCTCTCCTGTTACACGATACGTACCATCCTGCCTTGCATTTGCAGGCAGAAAAACATTTTCGGCAAACAAATATCCCATGGCTACGCGGCTTTGTTTCATTCGGGGAGGCCATCGTAGGCCCGTTGGTTCGTCCAGGTCAAACAGGCTGCTCCCAGTGTGCAGATATGCGGCGACTGATGGCGGGACGCGATCGCAAAGAGATGTGGAAGGTACAGCACATACTGAGTGAAAAAGGTGGCATACCCCGTGACCCGTGGGCATCCCGTTCAGGATTGTTACAGGTGGCATACCATGTAAGTGCAGAAGTTGACCGTATAGGAAACGGCAGGCAAGCCCAGTTTTCAGAGCATATCCAGTTCATTGATTTGCAAACATTGACAAGCACGCGTCACTTCTTTTTGCCGAATCCGTTATGTCCGGTATGCAGTCAGTTACCTGAGGATTCCGAAGAGCAGGCGAGGATACGTTTGAAGCCTATCGTAAAACAAAGCCCGGACAGCTATCGGACCAAACCCATTGCCGAGTTGAAACAAGCACTTTCCACCGAATATTTGGATTCCCGTACTGGGTTTTTGAATGGGAAAATGCGTGATCTTGTCTCTGTGTTCGCAGATGTTAGTGTCAATCTGCCGTTATTTTCGCATGACGAGGGTACGGCAGGAAGATCTGTTTCATACGCGGATAGTGAGATAACGGCGATTCTGGAAGGAATGGAAAGATATTGCGGGCTGATGCCTCGTGGTAAGAGGACGATGGTACGCGACTGCTACGCAAACCTTGCACCGAATGCCCTTGACCCGACGACGGCGGGAACCCATTCAGAAGAGCAGTATGCCCTGCCTGATTTTCCGTTTCAGCCGTTTGATCCCAAGCGGGAAATGAACTGGGTATGGGGGTATTCTTTTAAAGAAGAGCGACCCATTCTTGTACCAGAACTCATGGCCTACTATAGTATGGGATTCGGGGAGGGAGTTGTATTTGAGACCTCCAATGGCTGTGCATTAGGTGGCAGTTTGGAGGAGGCGATTTTTTACGGCATCCTCGAAGTGGTGGAGCGAGATGCTTTTTTGTTGACCTGGTATGCCAAATTGCCATTGCCGCGACTCGATCCCGCTACGGTCAATGATCGGGAATTGCTTCTGTTGATCGATCGGATGCAGACCGTTACCAATTACGATTTGTACTTGTTCGATGCGACCATGGAAAATGGAATTCCTGCTGTATGGACGATTGCGAAAAACCGTGGAGTGGAAGGCCTGCACCTTATTTGTGCAGCAGGAGCGCATCCAGACCCTATCCGCGCGGTAAAAAGCTCCATTTTCGAAACGGCTGCCATGCTCATGACCTTGACAGACAAGTACGAAGCAAACCGAGACAAATACTTGTGTATGCTCCATGATTCGTCCTTGGTGAAAAAGATGGACGATCATGCGATGCTTTACAGCTTGCCGGAAGCAGCGGAGCGCTTATCCTTTCTTATAGATGATTCACGTCCGATGGTGTCATTCGCTGAACGCTTTCCTAGAAGAAACCAAAATCGTGATCTAACAGACGATTTGCGGGAGTTGCTCGGTGTGTTCCAAAAGGTAGATCTCGATGTCATTGTGGTGGATCAAACGACACCAGAGGTAGGGCGCCACGGCTTATCTTGCGTGCGTGTATTGATTCCTGGCATGCTTCCGATGACTTTTGGCCATCATCTCACGCGAGTAACGGGATTGAAAAGAGTATTGGAGGTCCCTGTGAAACTGGGTTACGCGAAACAACCACTGCGTGTAGACGAGTTGAATCCTTTTCCGCATCCGTTTCCATAACATGCATCTGGGAGTGAGCCGGATGAGCCTCGAAAATTTCTTGTACCGCCTTCATTTTGATACAGAAAACGCCAGGTCAAGTGATAGTGAAGTGGATTGGGGGGATGCGCCACTTACATACAAAGTGTACAGGGGGCTACCTGTCATTCCATTGCCAGAAGATATTCCTTTTTCACTTGTAGATCAAACGGTTTCACAAGAAATGTCTCTTCCTCAATTGGGCGCTTGGTTATGGTATAGCTACGGACTGATTCAAATCAGCCAATCGTTGGTAACCACGCCTTCGGCAGATGCAGAATCTGAGTCGTTTTGGCCGCTTGTAACGAATCGAAGACCTGTTCCATCTGGGGGAGGGCTCTATCCGAGTGAGCTGTACGTGTATGTGAAGCTATCGAGTATTCCTCCAGGTCTATACCACTACGATGTGGCTCATCACAGACTCGTACAATTGCGCGAAGGGAATTTTGATCACGTCCTTAGCCGAGCGCTTGGTGGCAGTTGTCCGGTACATGCATGCTTTGGAGTTGCTTTCGTATCCATCTATTTTTGGAAGAACTTTTTTAAGTACGATGAGTTTTCTTATCGATTGCAGGGCCTCGATGCTGGTGTACTGCTTGGGCAATTGCAGGAAATGGCAAGCCAGCTCGGCGTGACGACTGCGGTACACTACCAGTTCCTGGATAGAGCGTTGAATACACTGCTAGGATTGTCTGCCGATCAAGAGAGTGTCTACGCCGTAGTCCCCTTATCGCTTCAAACAGAAGGGGGGAGGTATTCGCACTCACCGGCACAATGGACAGAACGAGAAGAGGAAGAGACAGCAAGCGAGCTAATCAGAGAACTGCCTGAGCAAAAGCATGTGCACGTGATGCGATCAAAAAGAATGAGGCAATATCCTGCACTTCTGCAAATGAATGAAGCTGCCATGCAGGCATCTACCTATGCATTTAGACGATATTCGGATCAGTTGGAAAGCAAGTGGCCTCGTCATTTTGATGAGCGAATCCTTCTCCCGCGTTTGCAGAAACCAAGCTATGATCTGGCGCAATATTGTCGGGAGCGTTTTTCAGCGGAAATGGATTTTGTCAGGAGGAAAACAGACCTGAATCAGGCAGCGTGTATCATGGAAATGACGATGAGTGCTCTATCGTATGGCAATGATTTGGGAAATAATCAGGAAGCAGCGTGTAGAAGGCTTTCTCTCTATGTAAGCATTCATCAGGTAGAGGGGATGCAAGATGGGGCATATGCATACGAACCACGGGAGCACGCGCTTTATCCGATTGTATATGGAGATTTACGAGCACGCCTTCAAGACGGGATGACCCTGGACAACGTAAATTTGTATCAAGTGCCGCTCTGCTTTCATGTGGCGGGGAAACGTGATCATCTGATCAATGAGTTGGGTTATCGAGGGTATCGCATTCAGCAGATGGAGGCGGGAATCGTCGTGCATCACTTGCTTTTGGCAGCGTTCACGTGTGGAATGGGTGGTCATCCGCTACTCGGATTTGACGTGGAGAATTGCGATGATCTTTACAAGCTAGAGACCGAAGAGAAAACCTGCTTGATTCAAATTCCGGTCGGGCACTATCGCCCCCGCGCCAGATTTCAGACCGGGCTTCATGGATAAAAACGCGGAAGACCCGAGTCTCGTTGACCCG
Organism: Brevibacillus sp. MER 51; assembly: GCF_023714195.1. Taxonomy (NCBI): domain Bacteria; kingdom Bacillati; phylum Bacillota; class Bacilli; order Caryophanales; family Paenibacillaceae; genus Brevibacillus; species Brevibacillus sp. MER 51. The sequence goes on from NZ_JAMAUS010000001.1 coordinate 78,015, forward strand.
GGTCTTGTATTATGCTCGTATAATGGCTTTGATACCTTGAATGAAACGGTCCATTTCCTCGTGAGTATTGTACGGTGCCAGCCCCGCTCGTATCCAGCCGCCACTTTCATTGATTCCCAAACAATTGGCGAGTGTTGTCGCATAAAAGTCCCCATCCGCAACGAATATGCTATGCTCCTCACACAATCGCTCACATACTTCTTGCGGAGAAAACCCTTCGATCCGAAAAGCGATCGTCGGTGTTTTCGGTACATCTTCACCTGCTTGATAAATGGTGACATCCTTCATTGCACCTAGTTCTTTTCGCAGCTTTTCTGCCAGCTGATTTTCATAAGCTTCGATTACCTCGTAACCTGAGCGGATTTTTTCTGGGAAGTTATCACCGAGACCAAGTGATGCAACAAATTCGATAGCGGGTCTGATTCCTGCGATTCCTTCATGATTTTGTGTTCCGGTCTCCAGTTTATCTGGATAAGAAGAAGGAGCGGGAACCAATTTGTAAACATCGAGTGCTTCAAAAATTTCTTTGCGGATGACAGCGATTCCGACATGTGGACCAAAAAATTTGTAAGCGGAACAGAGCAGGATATCGGCTCCAATCTCGTCACGATGGATGGAGAAGTGAGGGGCCGCATGCACGGCGTCGACAGCAACAACGACTCCTTTTGCGCGTGCTTTTTGCGAAATGGCAGCGAGATCATGGATCGTTCCGACAGCATTGGAAGCAAGCCCGACTGCCAAAAGTCTGGTTCTGGAAGTAAGGAGGGTATCGAGTTCATCTAGTTGTAACGTAAGTGTCTCTTTGTTCACCTTCAACCACCGAACGATCATTCCGCGATCAGCGGCAACGGTCAGCCACGGGTCTACATTGGCGCGGTGATCCATCTCGGAGACGATGATCTCATCCCCTTCTTTCCAATGCCGACCTAATGCGCGAGCAATCGCAAAGGTCAGGGTGGTCATATTCGCACCGAAGGCAACCTCTAGCGGCCTTACGTGGAAGAGATCGGCTACGGCTTGCTTGGCATCTGCCAGAATGGCTTCTGTCTCCTTGCTCGTTGGAAAGGAGCCATGTAAATTCGCTCCACCGTTCGCCATATAGTGATAGATCGCGTCCATGGAGGATTTTACGACTTGCGAGCCGCCTGGACCATCCAGATAAACAACTGGCTTGCCTTTGTACGTTCGTTGTAGTGCGGGGAATTGCTCTCGGACTTTTTCAATGGGGAAATGTCCTGATGTAACTTCTAATCGCCAATCATTCGAGCGCATAAAACTTCCAGGAGGGTATTCAAAGGTGCATTCTGATTGCAGAGTGAAACCGAGCTTTCGGCAAATGGCATTCGAGGCAGGATTGTCCACGGAGGGGAAGGCATGAATAAACTTGTGTCTCTGTTCTTGGTTGATGCGTGCGATGAGTGAGGCTAAAGCCGCTGAGGCTATCCCTTTTCCTTGATAAGGGGGCAGGACGCTCCAGCCTACTTCGTATACGTTTTCTCCTTGCCAGACGCGGTCCCAATAGCCGATGCTTCCGACAGGGGTGTGATCTGGAAGCAGAACGATGCTGAACATCTTGCTGGTAAGCTGTCCGTCTTTATTGACGTATCGTTCGTGCCGAGCAAGGAGCTGTTCCTCCGTCTCCGGGCCTCCAAGATGCTCCATCATGGCTGGCGCATTCAAAAGACGCAGCAAGGAAAGATCGTGATCCGCCCAGGGCTGAATGCGGACAAGCGCAGTGTTTAGCGTTGTAGACATTTTTTCACTCCTTATCGACTGGATGTCCGTTGTGTCTATCATCATTCGTTATCTCTCATTATTCGAAAAAAATTCCAATTAATCAATATTCTATTCGTTCTCAGAAAGAGTGTTGGAAAATTATGCTATAATTGTGGTACCCGAGTGATTCTTATTATCGGAGTATGGAAAGAGAAGCAGAGGTGTAGGAATAGACCCTTTCTGAAAAGACATATGTCGAGTAAATCCAACGTAAATATTTTCACCGATAATAAAGGAAAGAGGAAGGGGTACCTGTCCATGAATGAAAAAAGCATTCATACACAACGGCTCAAATTGATTCCATTTACACATAGAATAGCGACGAATATTTTGCATGAAAATTACGAAGAGTTATTGGCTATGGGGCTTACATTAGGCGAAGGCTGGCCTGATGCGGATGCGATGGAAACCATACCCAAAATCATCAAGGCACTCGAACGCACAGGGGAACCAACTGGATTTGAATCGTGGATGATCATTACAAAAGATGGCAGGAAGATCATCGGTGATGTAGGATTCAAAGGAGTCCCGAATCCCGAAGGAGAAGTGGACATCGGCTATGGAATTGTTGAAGCCGAGCGAAAAAAAGGCTACGCGCACGAGGCGGCTGAAGGCTTGACGGATTGGGCGCTGTTGCAGCCAGATGTGAAAATGATTACGGCAAGGTGCTTGCTAGCTAACATAGATTCCGCAAAATTATTAGTCAAGCTGGGCTTTTCAGAAATTAAGAGGGACGAAGCAATGATTTACTGGTGTAGGCAGAAATAATAGTACTCCTGAATAGAATCAGAGTTTCACACGAAAAAAAGGACGCACACATGGCAGTCCTTTTTTTCGTGGAGAACATCAGTTGCTGGAATTTTCTATGGGAACGTTGTAGATATGTTTCGTACCATCTTTATACGTTACTTCGAGTATACCTGATTGAAGGGACGGGCCTTTTGCTTTTACTTTTTTCTTCGTGGAGAACTCTCCTGACTTCGAGTCGATTCGCAACGTAATGACCGTATTGAAGACTTGAATGGTTACGCGCTTGATTTCTTTATTCGAGACTTTCCCTGTCACTTCGATTTGGTAATACGATTTAGGGAGCTCACTTGATTCAGCATGGAGCTCAATCTCATCTGGATGGAGAGCCAGCTCTGGAAGAAATTTCGTCTGCATCTTTACGATTTCCTCTTTGCGTTCCTTATCTTCAGGTCCTATGAGGATGTGTACGTAAGAGTTTAACTGAAAATAGTCTGGCGTTAGATCACTCGGCAGTTCGTCTGTTCGGAAATATTCATCTTGCTCGAATGTTCTCCCGGGCTTTAAGGTTTTTTCCTTGATGTCCGGGGTACAGGCAGGTTCGTCTTCAGGGTAGGGAAGCTCCCAAGAGTCTCCAGAGGCAAACGCTTCTAGTTGATTTGTTACACCATAGCAATGACCAGTCGTGTAGGTAATTGGCTTCCGCGAAATATTCGTGACAATCGTATTTACGTGGTACATTGGTGAGTCGTATTTAGGATTGTCGATTTCGGTAACGGTTACTTGAAACCGAAGTCCTTCTTTCTTAAATGGTTTGTCAATGAAAAACATGCCGGTTGCTTTTGGTACAGCCGCGTTTACATTCACGGCGCCAGCAGTCATAACCAACAAAAAGCATACGAGTGAATAGACAATCTTGCGAAACACACAGTTCACCTCCTCACGATTCGTTTTTGAAAAATGTGCATGGAGGCACCTTCTTAATATTCCATATATTACCTCCCTTTGCAATGTTTTTTGCTCGGGAATATTTTAAATGAAAATTTTCAAAGGAAAGGTAACCCAAGACTTCCTTCTTTCGTATTGAAATAAAGGAAAAGATTATCGCTTTTCATTGAACTATGCAACGCGTGTCTCTATACTGGAGAGATAAGCATTGGTAAATAATTGTGAGGGATAGCATGCAGAACTGGATGACCCAAATTATTGAACAATATAGTTACTTCGGTATCTTGCTCATGATGGCACTGGAAAACATATTTCCGCCCATACCTTCTGAGGTGATCTTGACGTTCGGTGGATTTATGACGACGCAATCATCCTTAACGGTTTTTGGCGTAATCTTGTCAGCTACAATCGGTTCTGTGATCGGGGCAATCATACTCTATGGAATCGGTTATTACCTGGATGTCAAGAAAATAGAGAAGATCGTAGAGAGATGGGGACATATTCTGCGCATTAAACCGGCAGATATCCATAAAGCAAATGAATGGTTCGACCGATACGGGTACTGGACGATCTTTTTTTGCCGCATGGTTCCATTGATCAGAAGCCTGATTTCCATTCCTGCTGGTATGACCAAAATGAACTTCCCTCTGTTTTTGTTGTTTACAACACTTGGTACGTTTATTTGGAACATCGTCCTTGTGGTGGCAGGTCACTTATTGGGGGAATCATGGGAAGACATTCTGTACTATTTCGATCTCTACTCCAATGTCGTTTATGTTGTACTCGCATTCGCGGGGATAGCGTTCCTCATTGTTTTCCTCCGCAAACGAAAAGTGGATGCCTAGAACCTTCCAACCATCTTTCCTTCAAGGGAAGGTGGTTTTTCCATTTGGAACCAAGAGGTAAACATATTGTAAAAAGTCGTAATTTTCTTGCAAATACAAAGCGCCTTAATTGCGCTAAGGTGAGAGAAGGGGGAGCAGGTGACATGGGCACCGCCCTTATTCTTGAGGCTGGAGGAGATGCAACTTGATCGATTTGTTACTCGTAAACGGCGTAGTCATTACCATGGACAAAGACCGTCGGGTATTACAGGACGGGGCAGTCGCCATTGATAAAGGAAGAATTGTAGAGGTGGGCGACACTCCACATCTACTAGACAAGTATCCCGCGCAAAAGGTAATCGACTGCGCGCATCATTGTATACTCCCAGGCTTCGTTGACGCACATGGTCATGGCGGACATTCGTTGTTCAAAACGATTGCGACGGACAATATCAACGACTGGATGCCAATCATGACCAACACGTATAAGCACTACGTGACAGACGATTTTTGGTACTACGAGGGCAAGTTGTCGGCACTGGAGAGGCTTAAAGCTGGGATTACGACAGGTGTTAGCGTACTCGGCTCGATGCCGCGCTCGGATGATCCGATTTTTGCCTTGAATCACGCCAAAGCGTACAACGAGGTGGGTGTTCGCGTAATCGTAGCGACAGGTCCATGCAACCCACCGTGGCCGCATCCTTTCAGCCGCTGGGTCGATGGACAAAAAGTAACGAAGGAAGTCACCTATGAGCAGGTTCTCGCTGGAGCAGAAGCAGTGATCGAAGCCCTGAATCATACGAACAACGATAAAACGAGAGCATACATAACTCCCTTTGTCATCGTGACCTCTGTCAATCCGTCTTATCCGACACCAGCTGACCAATTGTTTGGCTTAACCGATTTCGACCGGTACCAAGCGCGGAAAATCAGGGAGATTGCGAAAAAGTACGACACGCGCATCCATTCCGATGCTTTTGGAGGCATGATTCACCTCGCGATTCAAGACAAAGAGTACGCGCTCTTAGGTCCAGACGTACACTTGCAGCATTGTCGGGGAATTTCTTTTGACGAGGCGAAAATTTTGGCCGAAACAGGAACGAATGTGAGTGCTTCTCCTGGTTTTGGTCAAATCAATGCACGTACCCCGATTACGGAATTGCTGGAGATGGGAGCGACTGTTGCGATCACGACAGACGGCACCTCGCCGATGACTCCTTTTGACATGTTCCAGGCCATGCGCAGAATGCAATTGTTGCAACAAGCGGCGTTGCGCGATTATTACTACCTCCCGCCGGGCAAGCTGCTGGAAATGGTCACGATTGACGCGGCGCGCTGTGTGGGCTGGGACGATGAGCTGGGGTCGCTGGAAGCTGGTAAAAAAGCGGACGTCATTACAGTAAATATGCATCAGGCCCACTTGAATCCCGAAAACATGCATGTCCATCGTGTTGTCTATCAGGCAGTCGGTGGAGATGTGAACCATGTCATTGTCGACGGTGAACTGATTATGGACGAACGACGAGTGTTGACTGTGGATGAAAAGCAAATTCTCAAGGAAGCGAATGAAGAGGCGAATCGCACAATCGAGCGGGCAGGCCTGGAAGTCTACATGCAGCCAAGCAAGTATTTCTGGGGGCATGCGCGAGCTTATTTGGATGAGAGAAGATTTGACCCGACGAAATTGTAGTTTGGAGAATGTTAATGCTGCACCTAAAGTGTTGCCCTTGCATTGAATAGGAGAAGGTGCCCGCCGCCTTCCCTTTTTTTATTGGATTATAGTTGACAAAAACGATAGGATTAATCATTATTTATTCATAATCCCCATCGACTAAGTTGGAATAAAAAGAGGTGCAGTCATGTATCTGACAATTGATAATGTTACGAAACATTTTGTGGATGAACAGAAACAAAAAGTAAAGGTGCTCGATGATATCAATCTGGAAGTGGAAAAGGGCAGCTTCGTTTCCATTGTCGGCCCCTCTGGCTGTGGAAAATCGACGCTGCTCTACTTGATAGCGGGATTGGATCAACCGGACAGCGGTGACATACACGTTGCTGGCAACAAAGTGAATAAGCCCGGCCCCGACAGAGTCGTCGTTTTTCAAGAAGCAGGGTTATTTCCATGGCTGACCGTTTTGGAAAATGTTACATACGGACTCAAGTTAAAGAAAATGTCTGCAGCGAAAGCCAACGAAAAGGCGCTGGAAGTGCTCAAAATGGTCCATTTGAGCAAGTATGTTCATTCCTATCCCCATCAGCTCTCAGGCGGGATGAAGCAACGTGTAGCCATAGCTCGGGCACTTGTCATGGAACCCGACATTTTACTGATGGATGAACCTTTCTCGGCGCTGGATGAACAGACGCGAATGGTTCTTCATAAGGAGTTGCTTGAGATTTGGCGGACGACCAAGGTCACGATTTTTTTCGTTACCCATAATATCCGGGAGGCCGTTTTGCTTGCGGAGAGGATCGTCGTTTTTGCCACACGTCCCGGAAAAATCAAGGAGATCATTGCGGTTCCTGCTATGCGCGATGGAGTCATGCCGGACAGTGTGACAGTCAACACGGAGCAGAAGGTGCTGTCGATCCTGCAAGAAGAGATAGAAAAGGTGCTGAAGGAGGAAATGGGCAATGACTACAGCTTTAAGACGGGTCATCTTCATCGCTATGATAGCGGCGATATGGGAAGTCACATCTAAATTATCCGGGTTGCCATCGTTCATGTTTCCCAGCTTGACCCAGATTTTTGAAACACTCGTAAATGGCTTGATAAGCGGGCAAATTACCGCCGCGATTGGAAAAAGCATGGGACGAATCCTGTTGGGCTTTCTCATTGCCATTATCGTCGGACTAATATTGGGTTACTTCATTTGGAGATACAAACTCGTAGAAGATACGCTTGGCTTTGTCGTGACGGCGCTTCAATCTATCCCGAGCATTGTCTGGTTCCCGCTTGCGATTATCTGGTTTGGCTTAAATGACTTCTCCATTCTGTTCATCGTGACGATTGGGGCGACCTGGACGATGACGGTCAACGCGACCAGTGGTTTCAAAAATGTCCCGCCGCTATATCAGCGGGTAGCCAAAACTTACGGTTCGACTGGCTTTCACTTTGTACGAACAGTCATTCTTCCTGCATCCGTACCACAGATCATCTCAGGGCTTCGAATCGCTTGGGCATTTTCCTGGCGGGCACTCATGGCTGGTGAGCTGCTCGGGGGTGGCGGTGGTCTCGGTCAACTGCTCGAGATGGGACGTTCCCTTGGACAAATGGATTTGGTGATATCTGTCATGATCATTATTGCGATCATCGGTACCGTCGTCGATAATGTTGTCTTTTCACGGATCGAACGCAACGTTCAGATGAAGTGGGGAGTCCATTCATAAAAGAAAAAAAGCGAAGGAGTGTCGTCACATGCTTAAAAAAGTGATCAGTACCGTTGTCGCATCCCTATTATTGATGGGGATTGCGAGCGGGTGCTCTACGGGCGGAGCAGAATCCTCTGAAAAGGAAGTAAAGATCGGATATTTCCCGAATCTTACCCATAGCGCAACGATCATTGCACTGGAGAAAGGCTATTTCAAGGAAGCTTTCGGTGCGGATGTAAAAATTCAAACCAAAACGGTCGCCAATGGCGGATTATTTATGGAAGCAATGGCAACAAAAGCAATTGATGTAGGGACAGTGGGACCTGGACCGTTGTTGAACTTTTATGTCAAGCATCCCGGTTATCGTTTGATTTCAGGAGCGGTCAATGGCGGAGCTGTGCTCGTCATGAATGGTTCAACCAATATTACCGAACTAAAAGATGTAAAAGGCAAAAAAATCGCGATTCCGGTAATCGGCAGCACACAGGATGTCATGCTCAGAAAAGCACTGAATGAGGTTGGCCTCAAACCGACGACGAATGGTGGAGATGTGGAACTGTATGCGGCGGCTCCGGCAGATACGGCAGCATTATTCGTACAAAAATCCGTTGACGGTGCAGCAACCCAGGAGCCGTGGGGATATGTACTGGAAAATAAGGCGGGAGGAAAATTGCTTTTGGACTGGGATCAATTCGCTTGGGGGAAAGAATCAACGAATACAGTAGTAGCAGCCAGCGATGAATTTTTGAAACGAGAAGGATTGGCAACCGCTTACCTGCAAGCTCATAAAAAGGCAGTCAAATTCATTCAAGAAAATCCCGAAGAAAGTCAAGACCTGATCATCAAGCATCTGAAAAATCTGACTGGCAAAGAGTTGAGCAAAAAAGAAGTGCAGGCAGCCTTTTCCCGTTTGGAAGTAACAACAGCGGTTAATGAAAAAGTTATTCAGGAAATGGCAGATATCAGCCAGGAAGCGGGCTATATTCCGAGTAATAAAATCGATGGTCTGATTGATTTGAAATATTTGGAAGCAGCGAAATAAAATCGGGTGAGAAGGAGGGTGATTCAGCAGGAGGTTCGAGGGGTGGAAAGGAATTAGATGGGAAAGGAGGTCATACCACGATGAGACCACATGAAGAAGGAAGTAATCAACCAAACGACAGCTCATTGGAGACGCAGATTCATACTGATTTTCAAAAAGAAATGACCTACGGCGATTACTTACAGCTCGATCAAATCTTGTCGAGTCAACAGCGTCAATCCACCCATCATGATGAAATGCTGTTTATTATCATTCATCAGGTGAGTGAGCTTTGGATGAAACAAATTTTGCACGAACTGTCAGCAGCAAACGAATGCATCTGCAATCACGATCTGGAGCCAGCTTTCAAAATGTTCGCGCGAGTCTCGCGTATCCAGCAGCAATTGATTAAATCGTGGGATGTCCTTTCTACATTGACGCCAGCCGATTACCTCCAGTTCCGTGACACGCTGGGTCATTCGTCCGGTTTTCAATCTTACCAAAACAGACTCATCGAATTTACATTAGGATACAAGAACCAGCATGTCCTGGCGGTGTATGCGCATCAACCAGAGCTTCACGCCAAAATGAGTGCGGCCTTGCAGCAGCCAAGCATTTACGATGCGGCGATCAGGGAGATGGCTGTTCGGGGCTTGCCGATTGATCCGGAATGTTTGAATCGCGATTGGTCACAGCCATATCAACCAAATCAGAGTGTCGAGCAAGCCTGGCTGACTGTGTATCGAAATGTGAACCAATATTGGGATCTGTACGAGTTGGCAGAGAAGCTGGTGGACATCGCCAGCCAGCAACAACAATGGCGTTTTAACCATATGACGACAGTTGAACGCATCATAGGCCAAAAGCCGGGAACCGGAGGGTCATCGGGCGTCATGTACTTACGCAGAGCGCTCGATCACCGTTTTTTCCCGGAGCTATGGAGCTTGCGGACGTTGTTGTAAAAAAACTCTTCAAAAAAAGCGAGAAAAGCGTCTTGGGGACCCAAGGCGCTTTTTTCGATTGTAGTACTCCTTTCACATTTTTTCACATATCTTACCTAATATTGGGTACAAATACCCTTCTTTTCCTGACAAACATATGTTTTCATTTTTAATAGTGTACCTATTTTTTCAAGAACAACCAGAAATGGAGTGGGCATTTGGATGGAAACAATGAAGCCACCTATGGAAGTGTTATATGACAAACAGCTGAATGCGCTGCGATCCCATGATACAGGGGCAAAACCTCCCAATTGGCTGATGTCGCCCAGAGCTGTGCGCGACTTTATTTTAGGAACGGATGAACCTCTCTCTTATGAGGGTGAAAGTATACCGATTACGAAAAAGTTTTATGGAGACGATGTGCTTATTGAGCGCGCGATCGTCACGTTGGCAGGCAATCGCGGTTTGATGCTAGTCGGTGAGCCTGGAACGGCAAAAACGATGCTGTCTGAGCTGCTGTCTGCGGCCATCTCCGGTACAAGCACGAATACGATCCAAGGCACCGCGGGAACGACGGAGGATATGATCAAATACTCCTGGAACTACGCGATGCTGCTGGACAAAGGTCCTTCTCTGCAAGCGTTGGTTCCCTCCCCGCTGTACACCGGAATGAGTAAAGGAATCATTACCCGTTTTGAAGAGATTACCCGTTGTCCTTTTGAGGTTCAAGACGTGTTGATTAGTATTTTGAGTGACAAGGTGATGAACATTCCCGAGCTGTCAGACGGCATCCTGTTTGCGAAGCCCGGTTTTAATATCATTGCAACAGCGAACCTGCGGGACAAAGGCGTCAATGAAATGAGCAGCGCGCTCAAACGCCGTTTTAACTTTGAGACAATCGCGCCGATTAATCATGTGAAAATGGAAGCCCAAATTATCGAATCCCAAGCAAAAGTGATTCTGGAACAAAGTGGCGTAAACATCGAAATCGATCGCGATGTGGTTGAGATATTGGCGACGACCTTCATGGAGCTGCGCATGGGCGAGACGAAGGAAGGATTCAAAATCGACTCCCCTCAATCCGTGATGAGTACAGCTGAAGCCGTATCCGTCTATGTCCAGAGTGCAATGACATCCCATTACTATGATGGCAGGCCAATTTCCATGGATCGACTGGTACAGAATATGCTGGGAGCCGTCGTCAAGGAAAACCAAAAGGACGCAAATATCCTGAAAACCTACTTTACCAAAGTGGTCAAAGAACGGGCAAAGGAAGAGGGTCTATGGGGAACTTATTACAACGAGAAGAAATGGATCAAATAAAGGATCAGGACCGCTTCATAAAATCATTTGTCGAAGAAGAGGTTTACAATCTCAGCAAACAGGTCGTCTATTTCCCGGTTCGTCATCATAGTCCTGCCTGCTCATTTCATTTGAAAAAAACGATCGAAGAGTATCAACCGGAAATCATTCTGATTGAAGGCCCGGACCATAGCAATCATATTATTCCGATTTTGACGGATGAACGGACGAAGCCTCCTGTGAGCATTTATTATGCGTACGCCTCGGGGGAGCAAAAATACGTCTGTTACTTTCCGTTTCTTCTGTATTCGCCGGAGTATGTGGCCTTGGTCGAAGCAAAACGCCGGCAGATTCCTGCTGCTTTCATTGATCTCAGCTACGGAAGCCGCCTCGAAAGCCTGGAAGACGGCCATGATTTGAAAAAGAAGAATGAAAAGCTGTCCTATCACGATGAGCGCATGCTGGCAGGCTCGGAGTTTATTCAGCGATTGTGCCAGACGATGAAATGCAGGAACTTCGATGAGCTGTGGGAAAAGTTTTTTGAGATTGACGGGATTCGCAAAAAGACGCAGGATTTCGTCAAGGATGTCTTTGCCTACTGCTACTTGTCGCGAAAATGCTATGATGACGCTACTTTGGAAGCGGAAGGCGATTTGATTCGCGAGGCGCATATGCGTCAAAAAATTGCAGAGGCAAAGCAAAAGCACGCGAGAATTCTCGTGATTACCGGGGGCTTTCATACATACGGACTCATCGAGGAGCGCAAGACTTCCTACAAGATACAAAAGGTCCAGGAAGAGAAAATATATCCAATGGTGTACACGTACCAGGAAGCAGATCAGTTGAATGGATACGCAAGCGGGATGCCGTACGTCCATTATTACGAGAGTGTGTGGAAGGCCCTGGAGAAGAAGGAGCGTGCTCCCTTCTCGAAAAGCGCCTTGATATACCTCCCGCAATTGCTCAAAAAACTGCGCGACAAAGGAGAAACGACGTCTACTGCGGATGCGATCGAAGCGTATAGCCTCATGAACGGCTTGGCAGTTATGCGGGAAAAGGCTGAGGGCGGTGCCTATGAGTTGATCGATTCCGTTCTCTCTGCTTTTACAAAAGGCGAACGGTCGATTGCGACTTCCCAGCCGATCGAGACATTGCGAGAGCTGTTGACCGGAGATGGAATCGGTGAAGTGGCCCCAAACTCACTGGATGTGCCTATCGTTCGAGATTGCAAAGACAGATGCAAATCGCTAAAGCTCGCGATCACGACAACAGGGCGCAATCAGAAGGTGCTGGAGCTGTATGCCAAGAAGTCGCATCGCGAAGCCAGCCAGTTTTTTCACTGCATGCAGTTCTTGGGCACAGAATTTTGCGCCAAAGAAGCTGGACCCGACTGGATGAACAACCGAAATGTCAATCTCGTCCGAGAAACATGGCGCTACAGCTATTCCTCGTTCGTCGAAGCCCGTCTGATCGAGAGCTCGGTCTACGGTGGGACAGTGAAGGAAGCAGCTGCCCATAAGCTAGCCGATATGGTAAAAGAACTGCCGCAGCACCAGAGCCATGAACTGGCAAAATGGCTTTTGATGGCGGTTGTCATGGGATTGGAAGAGCTGTCAGAACGACTCTTTAAATCTGTACAAGAGTCCGTTAAGCAAGATGGACATTTTCTCTCTCTTTGCAAAACGTTGAAAACACTCACGATTCTTTTGGAGCAAAAACGGTTATTCGGTTTGATCGAGTCAGAACGGCTGGAGAAGCTGGTGGAAGAAGTATATTACCAGGCTGTGACCAAAATCGTCGAGCAGGGAAACCCGAACCCCAACGAACTGGATGAGTTGGCCGATCAGCTCAAATTCCTCTACATGCTGAGTGAGAAAAGACAGGCGGATGATTCTATAGAGATTTTCAGTGATCAACTGCTGGAATTGCTGCGTAACGACAAGCTCCCTGCGAAACTGGAGGGGGTAGTGGTTGCGATCTTGTGCAATCTCGAAGTGGTCGAACGCGCAGAAATCTCCAGACGTGCGCGTGCCTATATGTTCGGCTCGCCTGAGCAAATGCTTCATACTGCCGCGTATTTACATGGCGTTTTTATCGTGGCTCGTGACTACCTCTTTTATCAAGAGGAAATCTTGCGCGATCTGCATCAAATGATTACATCCTTGGCCTACGACGACTTTTTGCAGGTGGTGCCTGAACTGCGATTGGCGTTTACATATTTTAGCCCAATGGAAATTAGTATGCTCTCGGAAAAAGTGGCAGCTCTCTTCCAAACGACGGTGGAACAAGTCACGAATCCAGTCATCGATGAGCGTACTTTGCGTGATGCCCGCATGCTCGATCAAGCGATCAAGGAGGAGTTTGCCAAATGGAACCTGATTTGAGCCGCGAAGCCTTGAATCGCTGGCGGTTATTATTGGGCTCTCATGCCGAGGAATCTTTGGAAGGCAGCGGGGTCTATCAATCATCCGAGTTTTCCTATCAGGAACTGGACTCGATTCTTGAATTTTTATACAACCGTGAATACGGAGAAGAGCAAGGCTATCGAAAAGAAGGCGGCCGAGGAGATTCGGCATTGACGGTTCCCGTCTGGCTGAATAAAATCCGCAAGCTGTTTCCCAAAAAGACGGTGGAAATCCTCGAGCGGCAAGCTCTGGACCGCTATAACATGACAGAGCTCTTGACAGACAAAAAAGTGTTGGAAAGCATGGAACCCAACATGACCCTCTTGAAAAACATCCTCCAATTCAAAGGCAGGATGAAAGGAGAGGTCGTAAAAAGTGCAAAGGAAATTGTACGCAAGGTCGTAGACGATCTGCGGCGTCAGCTTGAGAATGAAGTGCAGACCAGTATCGTCGGCAAACGCAATCGCCACAAACGCGGTTATACAAAGTCGATGAAAAATCTGGATGTGCATAAAACGATTCGGAAAAATTTGAAGAACTACGATCACAAAAAAAGCCGTTTTATCATTGATGACCTGTATTTCCACAGCAATATTCAGCATCACAACAAATGGAACATCGTCATTGTCGTGGACGAGAGCGGAAGTATGATGGACTCTGTGATTTACAGCTCCGTTATGGCAAGTATTTTTTACAAGCTTGCTGCCTTGAAAACGCATTTGGTTATTTTTGATACGAAGGTCGTTGATTTGAGCGATAGACTGGATGATCCGGTCGATGTGCTGATGAGTGTGCAACTTGGTGGGGGGACTCATATTGCCCAGGCGCTCAAATACGGAAGATCACTACTCGAAAATCCATCCAAGACGATATTTATCCTCGTCAGCGATTTGGAGGAAGGCTATCCGATCAAGGAAATGTATCGCCAAAGCAAGGAAATTATTGATGCGGGCTGCAAGTTCTTAGTGCTGACGGCTTTGGATTTCAATGGCAACGCTACGTACAACCAGCATGCTGCACGGGTTTTGAGTGATATGGGAGCAAATGTTGCTGCGATCACGCCTGATGAGCTCGCGCAATGGATAGGTAAGGTTATCAAATAGAGATAGAAAGAAGGAGGAGTAAGGAATGGTTTTACGAAAGACAGATCTGAATCCGGTTACGAAGAAATTTGTGGAGGAGTTTATCGGTGCAAGTGATCGAAACAAGCATTTGTACGATCAAATCAATGATTACATTGCAGGCGACACAGACGAATGCCCGGCAATCGAAGAGGACCCGAGGTTTTACAGCTATACGGTTCGATCCGAATTTGACAAGCTGAAAAAACGCGGCGAGGAGTTGGCTTTCTATCGAGCAGCTGTACTGATTTACAAGGCAAGCAACCGTTTTTACGATAAGAAAAATGTGATGGATGAGTGCTTCCTGGATCAGATCGAACTTCAGGGTATGAAGGACATCAGTGATGCTGATATCCGGGCAAAAGATCAGAAAGCATTGGAAGCCATGAGAAAAACGATCGAGCATTTCGGACATGCGTTGTTTGCCGAATTTATGTTAAAAGCCGCGGAGGATTATCGCGTAAGCATCAGCCGTGATTACTCCTCGACATTTGATAGGGCCGAATTTTTGCTATTCATTTCGTATGCGTACTCGATTTCTCCGAGCTTATTGGAGGAAGCAAAAGAAAAGCTAATGCCGAGCTACTATTACCTAGTTACGGGTGATACGCGTGAATATATAAAAGAACTGCATACCATTGCCAAAGAAATCGTGACCATGCAGTTTTCGGGCAACAATTTGCTGACCAACGAGTCGTTGTACCCTTCGTACGTCAAAGAGAAAAAGGCGGCGCTGCGAGAAAAGTGTTATGTGGGAGAGCAGGTCAAGGAAGGCTCCCTATTGAACCAGAAACATTTGAAGCGTTATATGGAGCTGGTCATCAGCTTGCTGTATTTCCGCATTCACGTAAAAGGCGGGACCAGTGCATTCCTGAAGAAGGAAGAGGAGATCGATCGAGAGCTGCACGCCACCTTGCAAATCCTTTTTGACATGTTCCCGCTTGATATCTTGGCCGAAGATAAGAGATTGTCTGACCTCGTACACATGGATGAGCCTTACGATCTACTGCTGGGACTTCGCGAGCATTTGCTATCCCCTCCGACCAATTGGGAGCAAGTGAAGCAGCTGGTGCAGGAAGACGTAACGAAATCAAGACGAGCACTGGAGCTTGCTTCGATCCCGATGGTCAAAGGATTTTTATACAAAACGCTGGCGGCAGAAGGCGTGGATCTCTCCGATTTCCAGCCATCTCTGGAAGGGATTATTCTAGACTCGTTGCGTCGTGCAAAGGGCTCGACAAAGCTGGCGAACTATCTGGATGACAAAGCAGTACTCGAGGATGTGCTCGAGCATGTGCATCTGGAGGACGTACAACTTGTAAGACAGCAAATGATCCTGCTGAGCTTCTTGCCTGTGGATCATCCGTTTATTGCGCGTCTGATTCCGTTCATGTGCCAATACAAAGACAAGTCCAACCGCAGAGTAGGCCATATGTGCTTCGCTCATGCCTTCCAGGAGCCATTGACCGGTATCATCGATCATTACCGGAAGGACGAAGCTGTAGATATCCAGACGCTGTTCTATCAGATTTTGTCGATCAAGGAGAATCATTATTATTACACAGACGTCAAAGAAGAGGTCTATCGTTCGTTGGTCGTAGCGAATCCGGAAATGAGTCTGGCTCAATTTGACAAGCTGGATACGGAGCTTCGCGTGTTTGTGATGCAAACCCTATTAGCGGCAAAGGAGACGCTGTCAGAGGAATTGCGCAACCAAGCGATTCTGCTCGGGTTGGGTGACAGCTCGAAGAAAGTGAGCGGCCTTGCTGGTGCGGCGTTTCTTCAGGCCAAAGACAAAGAGCTTTATTTGCACGTTTATCAAACCGAGAAAAAAGCAAAAGTTAAAGAAATGGCGCTGGATGCGATTCGCTCCCTGGACAATAACAAGGAGATTTTCCAAGAGCTACTGACAAATGAAAAGAGCAGCAAATTTAAAACGCTGCTGCAAACATTTATCGACGCCGAGGAACAAGGGCCAGATGCGAGCTTGACTCATTTAGGCAACCTGACCGACAAGCGCAAGCTCACACGGATTAAATGGATGCCTCTGGAGCGCATGCCAGTCCTTCGCGACCAAGACGGCAACGAGCTAGGTCAGGAAGTAATGGAGTACATGCTCACCGCCTCAATCGATTTCCCGACAGCGCCAAACCAGTTGGTACTTGACTTGAAACCGTCTCTGCAAGCGGCATCTGTTGCTGACTTTACCACGGAAGTTTTGCGCAGTTGGGTCGATAATGGAGCAGTAGCCAAAGAAAAATGGGTCATGCCGCTTTGCGTTGCTTTTGGAGATCGTCGTATAGTCGATACGCTTGGTCAGTTGATTAAGGAGTGGACAGATCACTCTCGGGGAGCTTTGGCTGCGGATGGCGTACGTGCTCTGTCGTTTTCGAATGATTTGATTGCGCTGCGTCTAATCGACCAGATTAAACGTACGATCAAAAACAGGCAAGTCAAATCAGCCGCAGAAGAGGCACTGTCTATGGCGGCTGCGAATCAGAACATTTCCCCGATGGAACTGGAAGACCGATTGGTCACGACGCTTGGCTTCGATGCGTCTGGCAAGCAAGTCTTTGACTACGGCGACCGCACCTTCACGGTCAAAGTCAGCAACGAGCTGGAGCTGGAAGTTACGAACGACAGCACAGGAAAAGCGGTCAAAAATCTGCCTGCACCGTCTGCGAAAGACGATCAGGAGAAGGCAGAACAAGCGCGATTGACTTTTGCCCAATTGAAAAAAGACCTGAAAAATATGGTGAAAGTGCAATCTCTTCGTCTGGAGGAGTCCCTGTCCAAATCACGTTATTGGTCAACGGAATCGTGGAAACGTCTATTTGTGGAGAACGTGTTGATGCAAAAATTCGCAATCGGGCTCATCTGGGGTGTATACGAGGATGGAAAACTCGTAGATACGTTCCGCTATATGGACGATGGGACATTTAACACCGTGGACGAGGATGAGTATGAGTTGGCAGATGAGCAGCTTATTGGCTTGATTCACCCACTGGAGCTGGACGAAGAGACGTTGAACGGCTGGCGTACTCAGCTGGAAGATTACGAAATTACGCAACCGTTCGAGCAATTGAGCCGTGAAGCGTTCCTGCCAACGGAAGAAGAAATAAAAGCCAATGAATTGCTCCGCCTGCCTGTTGAATCGTATTCACCTACTGCTTTTGCGAAAATGATGGAGAAATTCGGCTGGGTTAAAGGAACCCCGCTCGATGCCGGTTATTATTACGAGTTTTACAAGCTGTATGACGGTATGGTGGCTGAGCTGAAAATCAGCGGGGCGAGCATTTCGTATTGGGAAGGAATGGAGGATGTGAAGCTGGAAACGTTGGCTTTCTTTCCAAACAAAGATGCCGAGTACAAGCATTTTTACTTCAAACCAGTGGATCGACTGAAGCTCACTGATATTCCAACACGCATTTTCAGCGAAACCGTCTATGATGTCATGCGGGCAGCAGGAAAATAACGATGGCGGATTTCACATCAGAATTTCATCGGTTTATCGCGCTGTGCAACGAAGAGTATCTGATCAAATACGCGAACAAAGGCATTTACAATCGTTCCATCAAGGAAATGGAAAAAGGAATGTCCGTTTCCTACGAGTTCGGGGACGATTACGTCGAGTGTGCGCTGTCAGATGACAGCGTATGCCGACTTCATGCAGATATTGATCGCTTTTCCTGCTCATGTCCATCAGACAAGATTTGCAAGCATGTTATCATCGCCATCGTCTACTATGCCAAAAACCACTTGCAAGCAGGAGCAGAGACCGGGGAAGAGCTGGAGACCTACAAGCCTGACTTTAGCTGGCTCTTGCAATTGCAGCCGTCTCACATTAGCAAGGCTTTTACCCCAGCACAGCTGGAAGAAGTGCTGTTTCGCCTCGACTATTTCGAGGAGATGGAGGTCGTTGAAACATCCTTCTTAACCATGACATTGCGCACCCAAGATATTTCCGTATCTTTTGACAGTGAATCGGAGATCGGGAAGAGCATGTGCACCTGCAAGGCGAAAGGCAATTGCTTGCACAAGCTGGAGGTCATTTTACGCTATCGGGCCATGCATCAGCTACAGGATCGGGAGCAGTTACAAGCATCTGTAACCGATGTCAGCTACGAAACCGATGTCGTAGCGGAAGCCAAAGCGCTAATCGCAGAGATTCTTGGCATCGGCTTGGCGAAGCTATCCCAAACGATTTGTACACGGCTGGAGCTGCTTGCTATTGCTGCGCATAACGGCAATCTTCCCCGCGTGGAAAAAGACATACGCGGCATTCATGGGGAGCTGAACTTATTTTTTCAGCGTCATGTCAAGTTTTCGACGGAAGCGCTGCTCGACCGACTTTCCCGGGTGTATCTCAGTTTGCTTGCCATAGAGAAGACCGATCACATCGAAGCGAAAAAGCAGCTGCTCGGCAGCTTCAAAAGCAAGTACCATATGGTTCCACAGTTAAGTCTGTATGCATTGGGAGCAAATCCATGGGAGACACGGTCAGGGTACAAGGGGATTACGTATTACTTTTATTCGCTTTCTGATCAACGCATTTACACGTATACAGAAGCGCGCCCCGTATATTATGAGGGCATATCCTTTTCCTTTAAGGACAGCTATAAAGGCAAGGTACCATGGGGCGGGTTGATTTCCATGGAGGAGCTCTCTCATTCACAGGTCATCCTGACACAGGCAAAGACGAATCGGGAGCAGCGCTTGTCTTCCAGTGAAGAGACGCGGCTAACCATCGTTCCCAGGGACAACATCGAAGAGCTGGATCTCGGCAAGGTGCTCGTTTGCGACTGGTCAAGTGACTGGAAGGACGCGGCAGGCGATATGTTTGAAACCGCTTTGGACTCGGTTTTTCTATTGAAAGCGAACAAGTTCAATCAAGTCGATTTTGATCAGAAGTCGCAGCAGTTGATTTTGACGATCGAAGACGAGCAAGGTTATTCCCTCCCATTGAGCATCTTCTATCAGGGGGATTTCGCCCGCAATATACGTCATCTGGAACAAAACAAACGGCTGCTGGAGTTGCGCGATGTGTATTTGCTTGTGCAAAAAATAGGGGATGGGCTTTATCCCATCAGCATCATGCAGGGAAAATCGCTGACGAGCTTCAAGTTGGACCTATAAACGGTGAGGGAGTGGACATAAAATCATGGAGGAGTTATATTCCTTTACCGAAAAGCTAACTGATTGGCAGGAACGCTTGTTACTCAAAGGAATCCATAAACTTGATAAGCAAGATTTGCAGGAATTGAAAAAACTGCAAGAGCTCGCAACCGAATACGATATGAGCTTTCTGGGCTCATTGATAGAAGACCTGCATGTGGAGGGCAATCGCTATTTGCAGGAAGTAAAAGCAGATGCCGAGTTGCTAACGCAGCAGTATTTGTATGTGGTGCAGTACATCAATATGATGAAAAAGCCTTTGACTCGATCATCGTAATAGAGTCAGTGAAGAAAGAGAGATTCTTGAGGAGTCTCTCTTTTTTGTTTATTTATCAAGTTGTAAAGAAACTGAAAATAAAGGTAAACAAAGTGAAAATGCAATGACTGAATATTGTCTAAAATAAAACATGTTTGAATGCTAAAACATTTGCAACAAGAATTGGGGGAACACAGATGAAAAAGAAAAGCTTTTATCACACGCTGATTGCCATGACAATTGCGGTATCTGCGGCATTGGCTGGGTGTTCGTCGGGGCAGGATGCGTCGACTAGCGCCGGACAAGCAGGGGGTACTGCGGAAGCTGGAAAAACAGGGGGAACCCTCGTCATCGCTCGTCTGTCCGATGCGAACAACCTCGATCCACATTTCCTGTCCCAAATCCCTTCTGCAGCAATCGTTCATCACAAAGTATATGAAGGGCTTGTCCGCATGGATAAAGAAAGCAAATACGTCCCATCCCTGGCAAGTGAATGGAAGCAGCTCGATGACTTGACGTGGGAGTTCAAGCTTCGTCAAGGTGTGACGTTCCATGATGGGGCACCTTTCAATGCGGAAGCGGTAAAAGCAACGATCGCTCGTGTTCAAGACCCTGCCGTTGGCTCCAGTCGGATTAACATGTTTGAAGCAATCAAAGAAGTGAAAGTAGTAGATGAGTACACGGTACAATTTCTACTGAATTACCCGTACTCACCACTCTTGTCTGTTTTGGCGAGTGCAGAGGGAAGCATTATCAGCCCGAAAGCCATTGAACAATATGGAAAAGATTTGAGCAAGCATCCAACCGGTACAGGCCCGTACAAATTCGAAAAATGGACGCCGGGTCAAGAAGTGGTTCTGGTGAGAAACGATAGCTACTATGGCGGTACACCGAATTTGGATAAAGTCGTTTTCAAAACCGTACCGGAAGACACAACTCGCCTTGCCATGGTTGAGACAGGAGAAGTTCAAGTGGCAGAAAACCTGCCTGTGACGGACATCGATCGCGTACAAAATTCTCCATCCATGCAATTGGGTCGATACCCTGGGTTCTCTGTCGACCACATCGGATTGAATACAAAGAAAAAGCCGTTTGATGATGTGCGTGTCCGCCAAGCCATTGCCCACGCCATCGACAAGAAAACCATTATTGAAGGCGTTTACAACAGTGTGGGAACACCAGCTCACTCCTCGATTACACCAGCGATGGTTGGGTACAGCCCGAATGTAAAAGACATTCCGTATGACGTCGAGAAAGCAAAGCAATTGCTCGCAGAGGCTGGTTATCCAAATGGCTTCAAAGCAAAAATCGCGTTGAATGATAACAAAGCACGAATTAGCGTAGCCGAGGTTTTGCAGCAACAACTGAAGCCAATCGGTATTGATCTGCAACTGGATGTGATGGAATTCGGGGCGTATATCGAAGCAGCATCCAAAGGGGAGACAGACCTGTTCATGAGTGGATGGGGAAATGCTACAGGCGATGCCGACTACAATCAATCGAACCTGTATCATTCGAAAGCACATGGCGCACCAGGTAACCATTCCTTCTACAACAATCCGGAAGTAGACAAGCTGATTGACGAAGGACGCAGAGAAACAGACGCAGAAAAACGAAAGCAACTCTATGAAAAGGCACAACAAATCGAAATGACTGAAGCACCGCTCATTCCGTTCCGATTCTCCGAGAACCTGGCGGCGATTCAAAAGAATGTACAGGGTGTATGGATTAGCCCTGCAGGCCATATCGAGATTGACGAAGTAACGATTCAATAACACGAGGCGCCGCTGACATGCTTGTGTCAGTGGCGTTTTTGGGTTGAAAAGTAGAACGCCATCCCCTAAGATAGATTATATTTTGTTGACCAGCGTGGAGTGGAGGTGGAATGGCGTGAAGCAAGGAAAAACGAATGCGATGCGGATATTGGATAAAGAAAAAATCGCATACACCATGCTGACATATGCAACGGATGATGGGAAAATCGACGGAATCGCTGTCGCCCAAAAGATCGGTCGCGAAGAGAACGTTGTCTATAAAACTTTGATTTCGCAAGGGACGAGCAAATCATATTATGTGTTTGTCATTCCCGTTGAAGCCGAGCTTGACCTCAAAAAAGCGGCGAAAGCAGTCGGCGAGAAGAAGATCGAGATGATTCCCGTGAAGGAGATCACAAAGGTATCCGGCTATATTCGTGGTGGATGTTCGCCAGTCGGGATGAAGAAATTGTTTCCGACGGTGATCGATCAACGAGCACAATCGTTAGAGACGATCATCGTCAGTGGTGGAAACATTGGCGTCCAGATCGAGATGGCAGTAGAGGGCTTGTTACAAGCAACGAAAGGCTCCTTGGCAGATGTATCTGCAATTTAAAGCAAAAAGGCCACGGCATTAGCTGGGGCCTTTTTGCTGTTTATGGAAAAAGTCCCGTCCAAACTTGGATAGGAGTGTCGCATGAGCAGCAGTTCAATTCACCAGCAAGATAAGGAAGGTGGGCAAGCAGCGTTTTATCCTCAATTGCAAGCGCACATTGGTATAATCCCTGAAGTCCGCTGTCGTTTGTCGTGTCCGGTCTTTTAGTGATGATTGAAAGTCGTTTCGCTTTATCATGAAAAACGGGGTCTTCTTCGTAACCATACAAGACTCCCTCTTCCTCATCTGGCCATATATAGATAGACTGATCGCACGTTGGACACACCGTTACATATTCGTCTCCCGCCGAAAAGGTGAGAAGCATGTTGGCAATGTCTTTGTCCCCACGAAACGCAGCGTCCGCAGCTAGTATGTAGCGCTTCTCTGCATCATGCTCTCCCATCCGTGCTAGGTGAAGAATCGATTCTGTCTTCTCTGTTAAAGAGAGAATGGCCTGTCGGTATTCCCGATAGATATCTCTGATGGTATCTTGATCCAATAATGGTATCTGATCTCGTAAAAACTCCGATGGTATTTCCAGATGAGGCGCATTTTCGCTACTGGCTTCGAACATGCCGCAGGTTATGAAGATGTCCAACAAAATATCGGGGCTCTCTGTTTTTCGTGCGATCTCAACTAAATAGGGGACCGCAGCATATGTACATGGATAAATCGTATTTTGATGATACAGAAGCTCCCAATACAACTCTTCTTTTTCCTCGGAAAAATAGTCGTGCTGAATATGCTGGATGAGCGCAGGGATGCGATCGGAAAGACCATAAGGACCATGTAGCTTCCCCCATACAGGACTTGCTAAATCTAGCATAAAGAATATCACCTCTCTTGCTGAAATGTGCAACTATTCCCATATCATAGTAAAACTTTCCTCAATCCGCTAGACCCTGCATCCAGAGATGGGGGAGGGGTATGTTCGTCGGTTTCTTCCGCGATATAATAGGAAACTTATTAAGCTTTTCCAGATGCTTGGCAAGCCAAAAATAACGCATACGATCACCTTCATGTATACTTAAGCATAAGCGGAACGAATCGGTAAGCAACTAAAGGAGATCCATACGTAATGAAATCAGACCGAATAAAATTCCCGGCGGGATTTTGGGCGGGATTACAACGACTAGGGATTGCCCCCGACGAGCTCGTTCGCAAAGCGCGCCTGCCGCTCACCATTCTTACAGAACCAGCTGTAGTCACCACTGCCCAATATTTCAGAATCTGGCAAGCGTACTCTGATCTAGTTGGTGACATTGCTACTGCAATCGTCACACTTTCAACCAACTTTGAAACGGCACAATACCCACCCACTGTTTTAGCGACCTACCATGCTCGTGACTATCGCGACGCGCTTAATCGAATGGTACGGTACAAACAACTGTGCCCTCCGGAAAGGTTGCGTATAACAGAGGAGGGAGAGCACTGTACAATCGAATTGAAGTGGATGCATAGTGAGCAACCCGGACCACCAGTCTTGGTTGGAACCACGCTCGCCTTTCTTTTAGAACTTGGACGACGGGGCACGGGCAAGCGATTAACCGCACAGTCCGTGGAATTTTCTCATTTGATGGGGGATGTCACTGCTCTTGAAGCTTACTTCGGTTGTCCGATACGGATTGGCACCACCGATAACCGATTAACACTCCATCGCCGGGACCTAGACCGCCTCTTTCTTTCGTATAACAAAGAATTGCTGGAGATATTGACACCTGTATTGGACCGATCATTGGATGAACAGTACAGTCATTCCGTTGCAGAGATGGTCAAGTGGATTTTGAAGCGAGGTCTAACCGGAGGTCGCCTTGATATTCGAGCTGTAGCGAGCGAGTTGGGCATGAGTGATCGTACTTTGCAGCGCAGACTTACGGATGAATGCACAACGTTCAAGCAACTGTTAACAAAGGCACGGCATGAACAGGCACGAGAATACTTGGCTGACCCCAAGCTCGATATAAAAGAAGTGGCTTTTTTACTTGGATATGAGGATCAGAACTCATTTTACCGGGCCTTTCGCCTTTGGGAAGGCGATACACCTTCAAATTGGCGTTCCAAAACTCTCAGGTCAATCCCGTCGTCATAGAATCCGTGACCTAACCCGTTCCTCCCAGGGCTAGCATTTTTACGGTTTCTCATATTTGGCGGGTTCAGCAAGAATTTTGGCGCAGTACGCTAGTTACCCAACGATCCAGAAAAAGTACGATAATCTCTATCCGGAGCACAAGGATGTTCCAAGATGAACTTCTAGTCAAGCTTGCCGTAGATGACAACAAAGGAGACAAGTGTTATGGATATGGGATTAAGGAACAAAACTGCTTTAGTTACTGGATCGACGAAGGGTATTGGGAAAGCAATTGCCATTGAGCTTGCCAGAGAAGGCGTCAATGTCCTCGTAAATGGAAGGAATGATCAAGAGGTAGAACGCATCGTAAATGAATTGAAGTCGGAATTCCCGGATACTTCTCCTCAGAATGCTACGGCCGATCTTGTGGATAGGCAGCAAAGAGAAGCTTTATTTGAGAAATATCCCCATGTAGATATTCTCGTTAACAATATGGGTATTTATGAGATTATGTCCTATGAAGACGTTGACGATGAAGTATGGGAAAAATACTTCCGAACAAATGTCCTTGCCGCGAATGGATTATCTAAATTTTACTTGCCTAACATGTTGAAGAACAATTATGGACGAATCATCTTTATCGCAAGTGAAGAAGCGATCATGCCTTCAGGGCAAATGCCTCAGTATTGCATGACGAAATCGATGCTATTATCACTGTCAAAAAGCCTATCGAAACGAACGGTAGGAACAGAAGTCACCTCCAATACAATCATGCCAGGTCCAACGCTTTCCGAAAATGTCTATCAAATCATTGATCGTTTGTTTTCTGATGATATGGCATTTTCGGAAAAAGAGAAGCGATTTATGGCAGCTAACCTCCCTCAATCCGAGTTACAGCGGTTTATCAAGCCTTTTGAAATAGGCAGGCTGGTAGCATTTGTATCCAGCCCTTATGCAACCGCATTTAAAGGTTCACCAATTCGTATGGACGGGGGCATGGTGCCAACTATTTTTTAAAATTCGGAGATCGATACAAAAAGTCCTGATGCATTTGTTCATCAGGACTTTTTCTTACTCTGGTTGAAAAGAAGCGAGAATCTCCAGGTAGTGTGCATTGTACATGATCCCGAGGACATTCCCAAATGGATCAAGGACAGAAGCCGTAATGAATCCGTCACCTCGCTGGACCAGAGGTTCGTACTCTCTTGCTCCCATGGATAACAACTTTTCCAGTACGGATTCGATATCGTTGACGTGCCAGTACATCACAGCTCCACCCGGATCAGGTACCGCTTTAGCAGGTGCGAAACGGCGATCAATGAGGCCTAGCTCGTGCTTGTAGTCGCCAATGCGAAACTCGGCATAGGCGAGCTGTCCATCTGGTCCAGAGCGTTCGAAATATGGCGCATAGCCCAGTAGTTCCGTGTACCACTTTTTTGCCGCCTGCACATCATCCGCCCAATAACTGATCGTAGCAAAGCCCCGCAAGGTTTGGGTGTGACTCATCATCGAAGTTCCTCCTTAAAATGGATGGTACTTCCGATTATAAGGACCGACTACTGACAACAGTCTGTCAGTAGTTTAACTATACTTACTCAGCACATCAAAAAACTCTTTCAGAAAATGATAAAAAAGTTTTTCGGAAGGGGGAAGCTCCCGGTTGTTGGGAATGATAATGCCCACTGTTCGCGTCACCAATGGCTCACTTATCGGGATTTTCACTGTCTCACGAGGAACGTTATCCGTTAAGGTAAGCTCTGGCAACAAAGTGACGCCCAAGCCCGCTGCCACCAACCCTTTAATGGCATCGATGTCTTCCCCTTCAAACGCAACTTTAGGTGAAAAGCCCATTTGCGAGCAAGCATTGACTGCGATATTGCGGAGGATGAAACCGGGTGGAAACAACACAAAGGTATCTTCCTGCAATTGACTGAGACGCAAGCTTGGCTGTTTGGACAGCGGGTGCTTCGCGGGAAGGAGCGCCACGATATTTTCAGCGAAGAAGATGTAGCTGCGCACATTTTTTTCCTGAGTGGGAACAGGTCCAAGAAAAGCCAGGTCAATTTCTCCGTTGATGACCGAGTTGATCAATCCCTGATAAGAACCTTGCTTCAATTGAAAGCCGATGTCCGGATACCGCGCGCGAAAACCGGAGATGACCGTCGGAAGGGGATTGGCGGCAAGGCTGCTCGTAAAACCAACACGAATCGTGCCCCGTGACGGGTCAAGGAACTCCTCGATCTTTTCCTTCGCTTTCTCGATTTCGTTCATGGCCATTTCGACGTGCTGCAAAAAGATTTTTCCAACTGCTGTCAGCTTGATATTGCGACCTTCGCGGAGGAACAAGGAAACACCAAGCTCCTCCTCCAGATTGGCGATTTGCCGACTGAGGGCAGATTGGGCGACGTGCAAATGATGTGAGGCTTCGGTGAAATGCTCTCGTTTGGCAACCTCGATGAAGTATTGAATCTGTCGTAGCTCCATGAATACTCCCACCTTACCCATTTATCTCGATTTGAGATAGGTTTTGCATAAATTATATATTGTTTGTATCGTTTCACTCAATCTAAAATGTACATACCAGAGAGAGCAAGGAGAGTGGAGATACATGACGACACAAGGAATGCCTGCTAAGCAAGGTCTGTACGATCCGATTTTCGAACATGACGCTTGCGGAATTGGTTTTATTGCAAATTTGAAATCGAAATCGACGCATGATATGGTCCGAAAAGGTCTGAAAATTCTGTGCCAACTGGAACACCGCGGCGGTCAAGGCAGTGATCCGGAAACGGGAGACGGTGCAGGGATTTTAACGCAAATACCACACGCCTTTTTCAAAAAGACCTGTAAAGAGCTGAATATCACGCTACCGGCGCCAAGCAAATACGGTGTAGGTATGCTGTTTCTTCCGATGAATGAAGCGAAACGCCAAATGTATGAAGGTCAGCTAGAGGCGATTGTTGCGGCAGAGGGACAAAAGCTGCTTGGCTGGAGAACCGTTCCTGTCGATTCTACGAAAATTGGCAAGACGGCTGTAGCGAGTCAGCCTTATGTCCGCCAAGTATTTATCGGAGCCAGCTCGAATATACAGGACCAAATGGCATTTGAACGGAAGCTGTACGTCATTCGCAAGCAGGTGGAACAGGCAACAGGTGCTGATTTTTACGCCGCTTCCATGTCATCGCGCACGATTGTCTATAAAGGATTGCTCACACCAGGACAACTGGATGCTTTTTATCTCGATTTGCAAGATGATTCATACACTTCTGCCTTTTCCGTCGTTCACTCGCGTTTCAGCACGAACACATTCCCTACATGGGAGAGGGCACACCCGAATCGTTATTTGATTCACAACGGGGAAATCAACACCTTGCAAGGAAACATGAACTGGATGATGGCTCGTGAAAAAATGTTCCAGTCCGAGGCGTTTGGTGCTGATTTGGCAAAAGTGGTGCCAGTCATTGATATGGCGGGCAGTGATTCGGCGATTTTGGATAACTGCGTGGAGTTTTTCTCGTTGGCAGGCCGTTCCTTGCCGCATGTCGCAATGATGATGATTCCTGAACCGTGGGATCAGGATGAGCGGATCGACGAAAATAAGAAAGCTTTTTACGAGTACCATAGCTGCCTCATGGAGCCGTGGGATGGTCCAACAGCTATTTCATTTACCGATGGCAGACACATCGGCGCGATTCTCGACCGAAATGGCTTGCGACCAGCGAGATACTATGTGACGTCCGATGATACCATCATTTTCTCATCGGAGGTTGGAGTTCTCGAAGTACCAGATGAAACAATTGTTCAGAAAGGACGGCTGAGTCCTGGACGGATGCTGCTCGTCGACCTCGAAGAAGGCAGAATCGTAGCTGACGAGGAAATCAAGCAAAAAATCGCAAGCGAACAGCCATATCGGGAGTGGGTGAAAAACAACCTGTATGCGATCGAGGATTTGCCGGCAGCAGGTCGCATGGAGGAGCTGCAAGGAGATAGCTTGCTTGCGTATCAAAAAGCATTTGGCTATACACAGGAGGAAGTCGACAAGGTACTTGCCCCGATGGTGGCAGAACAAAAAGATCCCATTGGTTCGATGGGCGTAGACACACCACTTGCGGTACTGTCTGATCGCCCACAGCTTTTGTACCACTATTTCAAACAATCATTCGCCCAAGTCACGAATCCGCCGATCGATGCACTACGAGAGGCTTGCGTAACATCGACCCATACTGTGCTTGGCGCGGAAGGAAATCTGCTTGCACCGGATGCGAGGAATTGCCGCAGAATTCGTTTGTCCAATCCGTTGATCTCCAACCAAGAACTGGCGAAGCTTCATGCGAATCCATACCAAGAGTTCAAGGCAAAAACATTGTCGATACTCTTCCCGGCGCAAGGGGGCGAACAGGAGCTAGAGCAGGCACTTGATCAATTGTTCGCTGCGGCAGATGAAGCGATTGCTGCCGGTCACACCTTGCTGATTTTATCTGATCGCGGAATGAATCAAGATTTGGCTGCGATCCCTGCCTTGCTGGCTGGAAGTGGACTTCACCATCATCTCGTCCGCACAGGGACACGTACCAAAGCGAGCATCATCATAGAATCCGGTGAACCGCGTGATGTACACCAGTTTGCCATGCTGATTGGTTACGGTGTCGATGCGATCAATCCGTACGTCGCTATCTCAACGGTAAACCATCTGGCTGTATCGGCTAAGCTGAAGGATATCACAAGCGACGAAGCAGTCGAAGTGTACCTGCAAACAGCCGTAGAAGGTGTCGTAAAAGTCATGTCCAAGATGGGCATTTCGACCATTCAGAGCTACCGTGGCGCACAAATTTTTGAAGCGGTGGGCATTCATTCTTCCGTCATCGATCGCTATTTTAGCCGTACCCCTTCTCAGATTTCAGGGATTGGACTGGATGTGATTGCGCAAGAGACATTGATTCGTCATGCGAAAGCATTTTTGCCAGAGCATTCCGAGGAAGCATTGGAGGCAGGCAGCGATTTTCAGTTCCGCCGTGATGGTGAGTTCCACCTGTTCAACCCGAAGACGGTTCATGCCTTGCAAAAAGCTTGTCGGGAAGGCAGCTATGAGCAGTACAAAATTTATGCGGAGCAAGCCACAGCCCAGCAATTCGTAGCCCTGCGCCATTTGCTCGATTTCAAGTCCAATCGACAACCGATCCCGCTGAGCGAGGTAGAATCTGTTGACTCCATTGTTCATCGTTTTAAAACGGGGGCGATGTCATACGGTTCTCTCAGCAAGGAAGCGCATGAGACCTTAGCAATCGCCATGAACCGCTTGGGTGCGAAAAGCAACAGCGGGGAAGGCGGCGAGGATTCGGCACGCTACATCATGGATGAAAACGGAGATTTGCGTCGCAGTGCCATCAAGCAGGTCGCATCCGGACGCTTTGGCGTATCCAGTCATTACTTGGTCAATGCCTCTGAGATCCAGATCAAGATGGCACAAGGAGCAAAGCCGGGCGAGGGCGGTCAATTGCCAGGAAGCAAGGTCTACCCGTGGATTGCCGAAGTACGCGGATCGACGCCAGGAGTTGGGCTCATTTCACCGCCGCCTCATCATGATATTTACTCGATTGAGGATTTGGCACAGCTGATTTTTGACTTGAAAAATGCGAATCCACGAGCACGAATCAGCGTGAAGCTCGTATCCAAGGCGGGAGTCGGAACGATTGCGGCTGGTGTGGCGAAAGGTCTTGCAGATGTCATTGTGGTTAGTGGACACGATGGAGGCACAGGCGCATCCCCAAAATCAAGCATCAAGCACGCAGGATTGCCATGGGAACTCGGTCTTGCTGAGACACATCAGACGCTGTTGTTGAACCAGTTGCGCGACCGTGTGGTTCTGGAAACCGATGGCAAACTGATGACGGGACGCGATGTCGTCATTGCAGCTTTACTCGGTGCGGAGGAATTTGGCTTCGCTACGGCACCACTTGTTTCGATAGGGTGTGTCATGGCTCGCGTATGCCACCTCGATACATGCCCAGTGGGTGTGGCGACACAAAATCCCGAATTGCGCAAACGGTTTAAAGGCGACCCGCAGCACGCCGTGAATTTCATGCGTCACGTTGCTCGTGAAGTTCGAGAGATCATGGCGGAGCTGGGCTACCACTCTATCGAGTCGATGGTCGGTCAGAGCCATGTCCTGAAGATGAGTGATTCGGCAAAAGAACATTGGAAAGCCAAGCACATTGATTTGTCGGCGCTCTTGTTCCAACCGGATGTCTCCGAGGATGTGGGCCGCTATCATCAGCGCAACCAAGATCACAAGCTCGAAGAAACGCTGGATCGTCAAAAGCTGCTCAAGCTGTGCAAGCCAGCATTGAATAAACAGCAGCAGGTAGAGGCAAAGCTCGCCATCACCAATACGAATCGTGTGGTTGGTACGATCTTGGGCAGCGAGGTAACCAAACGTTTTGGCGAGCATGGTCTGCCGGAGGATACCATCCGCCTGCATTTTACTGGGTCGGCAGGTCAAAGCTTCGGGGCGTTTGTTCCACGTGGGATTACGCTGCATCTTGAGGGAGATGCAAACGACTACGTAGGAAAAGGGTTGTCGGGCGGCAAAATAACGGTCGCACCATCAAAAAACAGTAAATTCGCTCCCGAGCACAACATGATTATCGGTAACGTTGCGTTCTATGGAGCGACCTCTGGAGAAGCGTATATCAACGGCATGGCTGGTGAGCGTTTCTGCGTTCGCAACAGCGGAGTGACGGCAGTCGTTGAGGGAGTAGGCGACCATGGCTGCGAGTACATGACTGGAGGGCGCGTCGTCGTTCTCGGCCCTGTCGGCAAAAACTTTGCAGCAGGCATGTCAGGTGGAACTGCCTACGTGCTGGCTGAGGATAAAGAGATGTTTGCTGCGATGTGCAATCAGGAAATGGTACTCATGGAGACACTGGAAGATCAACGGGAAATCGCTCGAGTCAAACGCTTGCTGGAAAACCACGTCAGCCACACAGGCAGCCGTCATGCACAAGCTTTGCTCAATGAGTGGGAACGTACCGTCCAACAGTTTGTCAAAGTCATTCCAAAAGATTACAAGCAAATTGTTACCACAATGGAGGAGTTGGAGAAATCCGGCATGAAGCGTCAAGAGGCGATATTGGCAGCTTTTGAAATGAGCCAGAAGAAAGGCGATGCCAAAGCACCGAAAAAGAAAGCCCGCGAGCAATCCTTTGTTTCAGTGGGGAAATAAGGAGTTGGCCGATGACTTATTATGTGAGTCGTCGGCTTTTTCTTTTGGTAACCAATGCGACGTGGTAGGGGATTGGGAAGTTTGCTATGATGATGAGTAAAAAGGTAGAGGAGGGATCGCAATGGGCATGTGTGGCAATTACATGATAGCAAATGACGAGATGATCGATTCATGGATTGCAGGGACGATCGATTTATATGAGGTAGAGCTGAAAGAAGAGGATATGCTGGATATAGATAAAACCTGGCAAGCCATTCCCTATACTTTGTGCGGAGAATTAATGGATGGAGAGCCTCCCTTTTGCTATGTGGTACCTCTATTAACGGACCAAACAGGTGAATTCGGGGAGTTTGGCGCATTCTATTTACATAGGGAACAGGTAAAAGCAGCGTATGAGGCCATTGCCAATATGTCCGAGTCAGCTCTAAAAGAGAAGTACCATTTTCCTACTTTGGTGGAAAACGATGTGTACCCACTTCACGAGGGAGATGAAGCAGAAGGATTTTTTGCGTACATGTATCATCATTTTCAATCCATTCAAGCATTTTTCAAGCGAGCAGTAGAGCAAGAAAAAGGCCTTATTTTCTACATCAGCTAGTGGAACGAGGTGCAGGTTTACCCCTGCACCCCATCTTGTCAAACATAGAAGAAGCTTGTTTTATTCGGTTCGGTCTCTATTGGCATCATTATTTGTAGCACCAAACGTGTCATTGGCGTCAGCCGACACATTTTCCCCCATTTTGTTGCCAAGTGCACCCCCGGCAACGGCACCTGCAATGGTACCAAGAGGACCTAAAATAGAGCCTACAGCCGCACCTACAGCCGCACCGCCAACTGTTCCTACAGCTTCACCAGCTCCATTGCCTGTCATGTTCGCTCCGTCGTTGCCAACAGCATCGTTGTGATTGCGTTCGTTGTTCGTAGCCAAGATTGTCACTCCCTCGATTAGTGTTGGGAAGCTCTGCTATATCAAACGTGCAGCCCCAAGGCATAGTGTGTCCCAAACTTATCATTTCATTCCAAAAAAAACCTTCAAGGGTGGTACCCAGATCATGATTCAGTCCATCGTCCATATCGCGCTCGTGGTCAAAGATTATGATGAAGCCATTGAGTTTTATACCAAGAAGCTCCATTTTACCTTAGTGGAAGATACGTATCAGCCAGAACAGGAAAAGCGGTGGGTTGTCGTATCTCCGCCTGGTTCTGTTGGAACTACAATCTTGCTTGCAAAAGCATCAAAACCTGAGCAAGAGCCATTTATCGGGAATCAGGCTGGCGGGAGAGTTTTTCTCTTTTTAAACACAGACGATTTTTGGAGAGATTATCATGAGATGGTCGGAAGAGGAATCCAATTTGTGAGAGAGCCAAAAGAACAGCCGTATGGAATGGTGGCAGTCTTTCAGGATTTATACGGCAACCTGTGGGATTTACTGGAGCTGAATGAGGATCATCCGATTGCCAAACGAATGAAGTAGCAAGTTACCCAGCCAGACCAAAAACAGGTCTTACCTCCAACGATAAGGATGGAAAGACCTGTTTTTCATTTTGTGCTACACGATATAGGACAGTGCCATGATCAAAATGATTGCCACAACAGAAAGAATGGTCTCCATCACTGTCCATGTTTTAAGCGTGTCTTGCACAGACATATTGAAGTATTCTTTGATCAGCCAGAACCCGGAATCATTTACGTGAGACAGGATCAGGGAGCCAGAACCAGTTGCCAGTACCAAAAGCTCCGAGCTGGTTCCAGGGATTTGCAACGCGATAGGACCTACGATACCGGCTGCTGTCATCATGGAGACGGTCGCAGAGCCTGTTGCCACACGGATCAGGGCCGCGATCAACCAGCCCAGGAAAATAGGGGAGATCGCAGATGCCGTAGCGAGCTCGGCAATATAGTCACCAACACCGCTGTTCAGCAGTACTTTGTTGAATGCGCCACCTGCACCGATGACGAGCAAGATTGTCGCGGTTGGGGCCAAGCAATCATTTGTGAATTTTAGAATATCGTCTTTCGTAAATCCACGGTTGAACCCGAGCGTCCAGAAGGAAACAATCACGGCAATCAATAGAGACGTAATCGGGCTTCCAATAAAATCAGCCCATTGGCGAATCGTATGTTCTTTTGGCAGAGTTACATCCGCAACGGTTGCAGACAACATCAACAGCACAGGGAGCAAGACGGTGAAAACGGTAATCCCAAAGCCAGGCAAGTCACGCTCGGATTTTGGTTCTGCCAACTGAGAAGCTAGCTCTGGAGAGATGCTGGCCTTGACTCGTTTACTAATCCAGCTGCCGTAGATCGGTCCTGCAATGATCGCGGAAGGCAGTGCGACAATGATCGAGAGCAGAATCGTTTTACCGACATCCGCCTGGAACAGATCGACAGCGGCCATAGCAGCAGGGTGAGGCGGGACGATCCCGTGAACGATGGAAAGGCCGGCTACGAGCGGAATTCCGATTTTGACAAGGGAGACCCCTGTTTGTCTGGCAATCGTAAACACGAGAGGAATCAAGAGCACAAAACCAACCTGGAAAAATACC
Organism: Brevibacillus sp. MER 51; assembly: GCF_023714195.1. NCBI lineage: Bacteria > Bacillati > Bacillota > Bacilli > Caryophanales > Paenibacillaceae > Brevibacillus > Brevibacillus sp. MER 51. The sequence continues at coordinate 112,149 of NZ_JAMAUS010000001.1, forward strand.
GGAATCCCTACAATAAATGCCACGAACATCATGGCCCAGTGCACGTTTTTCTCACCGAAGAGGTTGATGAGCGTACGGGCAATGCGTTCGGCACCGCCAGATTCAGCCATCATTTTGCCAAGCATGGTTCCCAAGGCCAGCACGATCGCGATAAAACCGAGAGTGCCACCCATCCCATCCTTGATGGAGTCCACAACTTTTACAAGCGGCATGCCGGATGCGATTCCCACAAATCCAGCGGCCAATAACAGTGCGATAAATGGGTTCAGTTTGAAACGAGTAATGAGAACGAGCAGGAAGACAATGGACAGCAGTGTAATGACGAGTGGCATGATGAACCCTCCCTAGTTGTTGTCTCTAGTTGTTTAACCGCTTTTGGAATTCGGCTATCAGCTTGTACTCTTCCAGCAGGTTGTAGTAAACACGCTCGTATATATAGAAAAGCTCCAAATAAGCACTGGATCGTTCCAAATCAGGCTCGTGGCGATGCGAAATATGAATCATCTTTTTCACATCTTGTAATTGATCCATCGCTCCCAATGCATGCATCGCCAGAAGAGCGGCACCAAAGCTCGAGCTTTCATGACTCTCCGGAATCAGCACTTCATATCCGAACATGTCGGACATAATCTGCCGCCATTCTCGCGAGCGGGCGAATCCACCCGATGCCCGGATTTCCTTGGCTCCACCTGCCAGATCGCGCAGGGCGATACCGATGCTGTAGACGCTAAACAAGATTCCTTCGAGAACAGCTCGGATAAAATGCTCGCGCTTATGATGCAGGCCGATACCGAAAAAGGAGCCTCTTGCTTGTGCGTTCCAGTACGGAGCCCGTTCGCCCGACAAGAAGGGGAGAAAGAGCAACCCGTCTGCACCAGCTCGAACATGCTCAGCAGCTTGAATCATGACATCATAGGGATCAACGCCGAGCTGTTTGGCTTTTTCCACTTCGGGCCAACTGAATTCGTCACGGAACCAGCGAAGCATGATCCCGCCGTTATTTGAGGGTCCGCCAATCACCCAGTGGTTTTCCGTCAGCACGTAGCAGAAAGTCCGTCCTTTTGGGTCCGTGATCGGCTCTGGAACAACAGTTCTTACTGCGCCACTCGTGCCAATCGTGATGGCTACTTGACCGGGGTCAATGGCTCCGATGCCGAGGTTTGCCAAAACTCCATCGCTCGCACCGACAACGAAAGGCGTATCTGGATCGATCCCAATCTCTTCCGCATAACGAATCTTCATTCCTCGCAGGATATGAGTAGTCGGTACAGGCTCACTGAGATGTTGCTTGGAAATGCCTGCGACTAGCAGCGCCTCCTCATCCCAGTCGAGCTTTCTCAGATTAAACAGCCCCGTAGCAGAAGCAATGGAGTAATCGACGATATACTCACCAAAAAGCCGATAAATAACATACTCCTTGATCGAAAGAAACTTGGCTGCCCGGCGAAACGTATCTGGCAAGTTCTCCCGAAGCCACATGATTTTGGGCAGTGGAGACATGGGATGGATGGGCGTGCCTGTCGCTAAGTAAATCTGATGACCGACACCGTCTGCTTTTAGTCGGTCTGCTTGTGCCACACTCCGATTGTCCGCCCAAATAATGCTGTTCGTCAGGGGATTGCCACTCGGGTCGACTGCGATCAGACTGTGCATGGCAGTTGAGAAGCCAATACCACCGATCTCGCTTTTGGCGATGCCTGCATGTTCCAGTGCTTGCTTCAATGCTTGAATGACAGCAGCAAAAATCGTCTCCGGCTCTTGCTCAGCCCAAGACGGCTGGGGAACGAGCAGCTGATAATCGATATTGCCCGTACCGCGGATGGCGCCGGAAGGAGTGAAAACAATTGCTTTGGTACTGGTTGTCCCGATATCAAGCCCGATAAAGTAGGATTGCGTCATAGAAGTCACCCCTAATTGAATACGCTTTCAACGTGTTGTCGTGGAGATAACGCGATTATATCGAAATTTTTTTCATTTGTTAAGCATTAAGAAAAAAATTATTTCGCAATTAAACATTTCACACGATGCTTGTATGATTTGCATTTTTCACCTACAAGTTGCAAGAGGAGGCAAGCAAAAGAAAAAACGCCTGATTTACAGGCGTTTGAGTGAGATGGCTTCGCGGATGTGCTGGATATTGGCGATCGTATCATCCTGCCGCCGTAAGGATACGGCTACATAGAGCAGATCAATTAAACTGAGCTGAGCAAGCCTGGACGACAGGGCTTCTGTACGAAATACCGTTTCGCGTGAAGTCGTGTACAAGCACATGTCTGCCAGACGCACAAGAGGGGATTTCCCATAGCTTGTGATGCCGATTGTTTTTGCTCCGGCTTCCTTGGCAACCTGCAGGGCTGCCAAAATATCTTTGTTGGACCCAGAGTGGGAGATGCCTACGACAACAGCACCCTCGGTAAGCAGAGAGGCGGACATCACTTGATAGTGGGCATCAGAATGATAGAGACAAGGGATGCCTGTCCGCATAAATTTGTGATATGCGTCCTGTGCGATGACAGCTGAGCCTCCCGAGCCATAAAACTCGATCCGGCTAGCGTTTTCCAAACAGGAGACGATTTTCATTAATTCATCTTTATTGATAATCTGCTGCGTATCACGAATCGTCTCGATATTCGCTGTGAAAATTTTTTCAGCGATTGCACTGACGTCATCGTCGTCGAGATTGATTTCTTGGTGAATCGTTTGCTTCGGATTTGTGACTTCACTCGCCAAGGCGATCTTGAATGCTTGGTAACCGCGAAATCCAAGCCTGCGACACAGACGAAATACAGTAGCATCCGCACACTGGCATTGATCGGCTAGCTCCGTGATCGAGAAATGAATAATTTCACTGGCATGCTCCAAAATATAGTCGGCGATCTGTTGTTCTTTCCCGCTTAATTGTGTATAGATGGCGCGTAATTGCGTGAGAACACGCGGAGCATGCGGGGTGGAAGCGTTCATCAATAGGTACCTCCTAACGTTCCATTGTGAATCTGTACTGATAGTATAAGGAAAATCAGACTCCTTTTCATAGGTTCGAAAAAATTTTCTTCATTTTTGATGAAAGATGAAAATTTTTGTCTTATAATACGTGGTAACGGATATGATCCAAAAAAGGAGTGACGTACACGATATGAAACTAGCGATCCTCGGATTAGGAAAAATGGGGTACAATCTCACGCTGAATTTGCTTTCCCATCAGCATGAGGTTGTAGCGTATGATGTAGATTCTGCGCGTGCAGAAGAGTTGAGTCATGAAGGCGCGATTCCGGCATTTTCGGTGAAGGACGCTGTAGCGAAACTGCCGACACCTCGCGTAGTATGGATGATGGTACCAGCAGGAGAGATTGTGGATCAACTGGTTGATCAACTCTCCACCTTGCTTGCCGCAGGAGATATCGTCATTGACGGTGGCAACTCTCATTACAAGCAATCGCTAGATCGCTATGCACGCTTGAAAGAGAAAGGTATTCACTTCATGGATGCTGGAACGAGCGGAGGCATGGAGGGAGCGCGCCACGGAGCATGCATGATGATTGGCGGAGATCGGGAAGCATTCACGCATATCGAGCCGATGGTTCGCGACATTAACGTTGAAAACGGATATTTGTATGCTGGGGAAGCGGGCAGCGGCCACTTCTTGAAAATGATTCATAATGGAATCGAATACGGCATGATGCAGGCGATTGGAGAAGGTTTTGAGGTACTTGCGAAAAGCCAATATAACTATGATTTTGCAGAGGTCGCACGCGTGTGGGCAAATGGTTCCGTCATTCGAGGCTGGCTGATGGACTTGACAGAGCGAGCTTTTCGAAAAGACGCCAAGCTTGATGAAATCCGTGGGGTCATGCACTCTTCCGGGGAAGGAAAATGGACACTGGAAACCGCGCTGGATCTACAGGCAGCCACACCCGTGATTGCGATGTCCTTGCTGATGCGGTACCGTTCGTTGGATGAGGATACGTTCCACGGAAAAGTGGTCGCAGCCTTGCGTAATGAATTTGGCGGGCATGCCGTAGAAAAGAAATAAGATAGGGGATGACCAAAGGTGCTTCGGTGGTTGAAGCTCCGGGGTCATCCTTTTTTTATGTATGGAAAAAGAAGGGGTTTTTGATTCGGAAAGCAAAGTGTGCAGGTATCACCCAGAAGTTTGCCTGGTCGAAAAGTGCTTTTATTCAGTAGCTTCTAAAACGATGGGAGGATGGAAAGATGAGCGTTGAAGAGGTTGTTTTGTATAAAAATGAGAAAGGAATTGTGACCCTTACGCTAAACAGACCAGAGGCATTGAATGCTTTGAACCGAGATGTCCTTAATCAGCTTTCGACCATCTTGGACAGGATCAAAACCGATACCAGTGTGAGAGCGGTCATCCTTACAGGGGCGGGAGAAAAAGCATTTTCGGCCGGCGCTGACATTTCGTATCTGCATCAGGCGACACCGTTGGAAGTTAGGGATTTTGCTCATTTGGCCGTGTCGGTGACCAGTAAAATCGAATCGTTGGGAAAAGTAGTCGTTGCTGCAATGAACGGCTATGCGTTAGGTGGGGGGCTTGAGATCGCCGAATCGTGCACGCTGCGTATTGCGGTTCACCATGCCAAAATGGGACATCCAGAGGTACGAATTGGAGCAGTGGCGGGCTTTGGTGGAACAACCAGACTTCCTAGGCTAATAGGAAAAGGCCGAGCTGCGGAATTGCTTCTTACAGGGTCAGCGATAGATGCGGATGAAGCATATCGAATGGGTCTGGTAAATCGGGTCGTTTCGCGTGAGCGGCTACTGGCGGAAACAGAGGAGCTTCTCCAGGAAATTTTGTCTCAGTCTCCGCTAGCAGTGAAACTGACGTGGGACGCGATTCACCGCGGAAGCAACCTGACAGTAGAGGAGTCCGCACTTCTAGGCGCAGACTATTTCGGACTCGTGGCATCCACCGAAGACTTTCGGGAAGGAACCAAAGCTTTCTTAGACAAAACTCCACCGCGTTTTACAGGGAGATAATCACACGAGCTTCAGTACCTCACACAATTCAACCAACCGCCTAACTCCGTACATCTGATGGCGATTGCGATCGTGAATGCTTCTAATCGCATCCGCCGTCACTTTTTTGGCCTGCTCAATACTTTGATTTTCTACTGCTTGTACAATTTCTTTCATGTTTGTTAAAAAATACACCGTATTGCGCATTGTGCGGATAAGCAAAATCTTCCGAATATCCATGGGAGTGAATTGGCGGTAGCCATTCGCAGGATCTCGTGGCAGTACGAGCAAGCCTTCTTTTTCCCAATGGCGAATCGCAGACGTGGTGACTCCTGTGTAAGCAGAGACTTCACCAATCGTCATGCGATCTCGCCACTTTTTGTTAGAAGGCAAGGAGACATCGAGATTTTCCAAAAGTCCGAGTGTTTGGTCTGCTGCGACCTTCTCTTGTTGGAGGGTGGCCTGTTCTTTATTCACAAGCCAAAAGGCAGCATCCATATCCGCTTTTTGAATCAATCGAAGGACTTCACAGGTGATGGCGACACCGAAGCCGGGGAACATAGCGCGAAGACAACGAAAATAGGCAAGATGGCTCTCTGTATAAAGTCGATAGCCATTGTCTGCACGTTCGGGAGCAGGAACGACTCCCCAAGATTCATAATGGCGTAAAGCACTCGTGCTAATATGTAGCTCGCGAGCGATCTCAATCGGCTTGAAATAAGGCATCTGACGCACCTCCCGCTGGTTTGTTATCGCGGATTTCACTATACCAAGAACAGCAATTCGAAGCAAATAATCCTGTCATTTTTGGAAAGTCGCCATACTTTTACCCTGTTCAGCATGGGATGGAAAGGCGAATATTGTCAGTAGATATTCATACTTCTTTTCCAGAGGTGAGACAACGTATGGCCATTGTTCAGCTCCGCTCAGAGAACCCGGATTTTTCGTTCATGATCAAGAAAAATCCAAATTCCGGACTGAGTTTACGATCTATTCGAAAAGGCATCGCTTACGGGTGGTTTTCCAATACGGATACATACAACGTTTACTTTAAAGATGCAGAAAATGAGGTTTCCTACAAACAATCGGAACAGGAGCATTTTGAATATTTGAATGTCTCCCGGTACAATACACCCTTGTTTCCGTTAAATGCGATTAGTGAATTTTTTTCCGCTTCGATGAAGCAACACGACGAGCGGGATGCTGAAGGGTATGAGCATGTTTTTTTCATCAACATGATTCACATCGAACGCCTGCTTTATCTGACTTTTTTTGAGAAGCACCTCAAGGATTTCACCTTTGAACTCAAGCACCACGCCGATAAAAGCTACGCTCTGACCATCACAACGAGAACGAGTCTGCATCAGCTTCTCCATGTCGTAAGTGTGCTCTGTCTATTCTTGAGTATGTTTGGAAAAGAGTACATCGATATATCCGATAACATCCTGGATAAATACATCAAAAGCATCCATGTCATCGACGCACCTTTTTACATACGAAGCCTGTTCGCACGCAACTTCCTGACAACCAGAGATCGCTATCGCAAGTATAAGACTGAGATCGAGGAGACAAGCCGCTACCCCATTCAATTGGAGTATGGCAGCACTGGTTTGCAGAGAAGGAACTACATCGCGAGTAAGCTTCCTTTTACCAAATCGATTGTGGATATCGGATGCGGAGAAGGCTTTTATGCGATTCCGTTTGCTACCAAGCTGCCACAGTATTACTATGCCATCGATATTGAGGAACAATCATTGGAAGTAGTCAGACGCAGGGCAGAGGAAAAAGAAATCTCGAATCTCATTTTGTTCCGCTCGCTTGATCAGTTTTTACAGGATTACAACGGTGAACAGGTAGATGTCATTTTGACTGAGGTCATTGAGCATATGAGCAAAGAGGAAGCGCGAGCGCTCATTAAGCAAATCTGCAGTCGATTGGATTTTGACCATCTTATCATTACAACGCCCAACGCGGATTTTAATCAGTTCTACGAGCTGGAAGGCTATCGCCACGACGATCATAAATGGGAAATGGGACAAGAAGAGTTCCAGGCATGGATGACCAAGATCATGGAAGAAGCCGGGGTAGAGGGGCAATTTGTATCTATTGGTGACGGCGTAAACGACATCCATACCACGCAAGGCGTCATTCTCCAGAGGAAGGGGGCGTAACGATGCTGTTACAGACACAGGTTCATACGATTTTCATGCTCGTCGGTCCCACCGAATGTGGGAAAACGACTTTTGCCAAGGAAGTACTCATGCCAAAGCTTTCATTTGAAGATGAACAAAAAAACGTAAAAGCAAATGTCCAATACATTTCCTCGGACAGCATTCGCCAGGAATTGCTGGGCTATGATTACGACAAGTATGATCAGGTGATGCTGGAGGCTAGTGAGCAGGCTTTTCAGCTCCTGTTTGAAAAACTGCGCTTGGTGACTTCGTTTCCGATCAACGCCGAATTCGTGGTTGTCGATACAACAGGGCTAGCGGAAGACTTCCGCTCGAAAGTCCGCGACATTGCAGCCGAGAATAATTACCGCTTGGAAGTGATCCTCTTTGATTATCGCAATCGGGAAGATTACTACGCATCTGAACGGTCGAAAAAACTGATTACCAACCATATTCTCCGTCTAAAGCAAGAAGTGCTCCGGGCATTGTCCAAAGAAGGGTACCACAACATTCACAGGATACGGCACAAAGATTTTTATGCAATAGCTGATGGGTTGGCAAATCCTCGATATGAGGTCGTGATCGAAAATAAGGAGGCCTATCTGGCTACGATCCTTCCCAAAGATCAAACATACATCATCATCGGAGACGTTCACGAATGCGTCCATGAGTTAAAAGGTCTTCTGCAAACCTACGGATTCAAGCTGGAGGACAATCGTCTCATCTCGACTGACAAGGTGCAGCATACCAAAATCATCATAGCAGGAGACTGGATCGACAAAGGAGCGCAAACGAGGGAGATCATCGAGTTTTTATATACGAATCAAGAGTATTTCTTGTTTGTTCTCGGGAATCACGAAAATTTTGTCTACAAGTACCTGCGCAAGGAACTAAAAGGGGTAGACCCACAGCTACTGGATACTTATTTTGATTCCACACACGTCCTGGAAAAAGACGCCGAATTAACTGAGAGGTTCAATCACCTGTATACGCTCGCTCAGCCGTTTTATCGATCGAACGCACTGACTGGCCCGTCCTATTATGTCACACACGCGCCCTGCAAAAAGAAGTATATCGGAAAGCTTGATGCGAATTCGATGCGACGCCAACGCAATTTTCGGATAGACCGAACAGCTTCATTGGAAGAGCAACTCGCATTTTTGACGGTTGAAGCAGTAAGTAACCATCCGTACCATATTTTTGGGCATATTGCGGCTCAAAAAGCGTTTCGCTTGAAAAACAAGCTTCATCTCGATACCGGATGTGTGCACGGAAATGCTTTGACCTCTGTCGTGATCGCACACAAGCCGTTTTTCAAATCGTTTCAGTCTGAGCATCGGGTGATGACTGAGGAGTTGCCGATCTTGTTCCATGCTGAAAAACAAGTATCCGTGGAAGATTTGGCAGAGGAAGAACTTCGTCGACTCCGTTACTGCTCGCAAAACAAGGTCAATTTTATTTCTGGAACGATGCCTCCTGCGGATAAGAATGCGGCGACTCAGGAATTGGAGTCGTTGAAGGCGGGGCTAGACTATTTTGCGAGTCGAGGCGTTCATCAAGTCGTGTTGCAGCCAAAATACATGGGTTCGCGATGCAATCTCTATCTCCATCATGAGCGCGACAAATGCTTTGCGATCAGCAGAAACGGTTATGCCATCAATCAGGTTGATTTGACACCGATTTATGACAGTCTATATGCAAGGTTCCGCACGTACATGGAGCAAAATGAAATTGCGATGCTCATCTTGGATGGCGAATTGTTGCCGTGGAGTGCAATAGGGAAGGGCTTGATCGAAAAGCAGTTCAAACCAATTGAATCCGCGTTGCGGAGTGAATTTGCATTTTTGCAGGAAAACGGTTTTGAAGAAGCGCTTCAGCAACTCATTCACAACTATGACGAGAGCGGATTCGAAAAAGACCAGTTCCATCTATCCAAGAGTGCACTCACGGAAAAATTCGGCTCGAGCTTGTATCAAAACTATAAGTATTTACGAGAAATCAAAGAGAGCTACGTTTCTGTCGCCGAGCATTTGGAGGCCTATCACATTTACCAAAAACAGATGGAGCTCTATGCAGGAGAAGGGGAGCTTGCCTACAAGCCTTTTACGATTCTAAAGACCGTCTATTTGAATGGGGACGAGCAATTGCCCGATTGGAAAACATCCGATATGTATCGCTTTGTCAATGACGATCATTTTCTCACTATCGATTTGTCTGAGCCGAATGCGTATGAAGAAGCGGCTCGTTACTTTTCCACGATTACAATGGAAAACAAGATGGAAGGCGTCGTGATCAAGCCAGAGCTGATCAATCAGAAGGTCGTTCCTGCCATGAAGGTACGCAATCCGGAGTATTTGTCGATTATTTATGGCTACGACTACCGATTCCCACACAAATACCGCAAGCTTTTCAATCAGAAAAATATTACGCAAAAACTCAAGACTTCCATGCAGGAGCATAGGCTGGGTGAGCGGATGCTTGATTTCAAATTCGCCGATATTTCTCCAGAAAATACGGAGTATCAAAAAGTAGTCGCAACGATGCTCTTCGAAGTGGCGAAGGAAAAAGAGATCGATCCACGATTGTAAATGAAAAACGAGAAGCCGCTACTACATAGGCTTCTCGTTTTTATTCGTTGCGTTATTTGTTGGAGGAAGGAGTAGCATTATCCCAGGCTTCAATATTATCGAGACCTTCAATACTGTCCTTGTAGAACACAGGGTCTTTTCCTGCCTTTTTCTGTTTCAAATAATCATGTAGCGCAGCATAGGCGACTTTTGACAACATGGCAATTGCAATCAGGTTGACAATGACCATCAAGCCCATGAACAAATCGGCCAAATCCCATACGAGCTGTACCTTTGCCACTGATCCGAACAACACCATAGCGAGTACACTCAAACGATAAAGCAATAGCCAAGCTTTGCTTGTTTTCAAAAACTCGATGTTGGTCTCGCCGTAGTAGTAGTTACCAATCAATGTACTGAAGGCGAACAGGAATACCATAATGGCAAGGAAGGCAGACGCCCAAGAACCAATATGAATGCTCAGTGCTGCTTGGGACAGCTCAATGCCACTCAATCCTTGTTGCGTGTACGCGCCGGACAGCAAAATGATGAAAGCTGTGCTTGTACAGATCACGAGGGTATCAAATAAAACACCGAATGCCTGAATCAGACCTTGCTTCACTGGATGGCTTGTCGTTGCCGTTGCCGCTGCATTCGGCGCACTACCCATACCGGCTTCGTTCGAGAACAATCCTCGCTTGATGCCGTGCATGAGCGCTGCACCCAGAGAACCACCTGCGATTTGTTCGAAGCCGAACGCGTTTTTCACAATCAACGCGATTAGTGCAGGCATCTCGGTGATGTTCATCAACACGATAAACAGCGCCATCCCGATGTACAATACAGCCAATACAATTACAATGTACTCAGACATTTTCGCAATGCGCTTTACGCCGCCGAAAATGATCGCTGCAAATGCGATCGTCATGATGATACCCAGTATCAAACGATCTGTCCCAAACGAATTTTCAAAAGCAATCGTGATCGTGTTGGATTGCACTGCGTTAAATACGAGACCAAACGAAAGGGTGATGAGGACAGCAAACAGCGCGCCCATCCAACGTTTGTTCAGGCCTTTTTCCATGTAGTAAGCCGGACCGCCACGAAAACCGCTCTTATCCTTGATTTTATAAATCTGAGCGAGCGTACTCTCAACAAAACTGGATGCCGAACCGATAATCGCGATGACCCACATCCAGAATACGGCGCCAGGACCACCTAGAGCAATGGCAATGGCAATTCCCGTAATGTTCCCTGTGCCGACACGCGCGGCCATACTAATAGCGAAAGCTTGAAAAGGGGAGATGCCACCGTCGTCTTTCACTCTTCCTTCTTTAATGGAACGGATCATTTCCGGCAACATACGTACTTGCAAAAATTTACCCCGGTAGGTAAAGAACAAGCCTAACGCGATGAGCATGATAATGATAATATAGGACCACAAAAAATCGTTTATAGAAGTTGTTACATCCAGTAGGAATTGTTGCATCGTGTCACCTCGGAGTTTGTTATGAATGTTTCCTTAGTATTCTCTAAAAAATTGTTACATCCCATTCGTGAGCCATATGTTTTAACAAAGAAACGCCCGCTACACTATTTCCACAACCGTCAATGGAAGGTCCGAAAATACCGATTCCACAGCCATCTTGAAACGGTGAATGTGGTTTGCGGTTAGGAGGAACCAGCGTCATGATACCGCCTGATACGCCACTTTTTGCTGGCAAGCCAACATTCGCGGCAAATTTGCCCGATGCATCGTACATGCCGCAGGTGAGCATCAGTGCTTTGGCTAAACGGACGACATCTTTCGGGAGAACTTGTTCGTTGCGCAGAGGATGGAAGCCGTCGAGTGCCAACAGGAGACCGATCAAGGCGATTTGCTCGGTAGTTACTTCAATCGAGCATTGCGTCAGATAAACCTCCAAAGCCTCTTCTACTTCGCAGGCCAGATAGCCTGTATCCTTTAAATAATGGGCGAGTGCCCGGTTTCTGTGAGAGTTTTCCCATTCGGAAAGAAACACTTCCTCGTTCACCATTGGCGTGACACCTGTGATTTTACTGAAAAATGCATACAAGTAGCGCAGCTTATGATCCGGTGATTGACCAGGGAGGAGTGAAGAGGTCGTAATTGCTCCCGCATTGATCATCGGATTAAAAGGCTTACCTGGCTTGTTCATTTCCAGTCGGATAATGGAGTTGAATGCATCTCCAGTCGGTTCTACATCCACCCGATCCAACACGTAAGGGATGCCATGGTAGCAGCAAACAGCAATAAAACTGATGACTTTGGAAATACTTTGCATCGTAAAAGGAACTTCCCAGTCACCCGCGGTGTGCATTTTTCCTGTAGGCTCGATGATACAAATCCCTAACTGATTCGGATCCGTTCTGTACAAGGCAGGGATATAACTGGCACATTTTCCTTCTGATGCCTTGGAACGATATTGTTCCACCCATTGCTCTAATTCATCCACGAGTAAAACCTGTTGAATCAACGCCTGTCCCCCCAAAAATCGAATACACTGCTCTTACGCGAAGTGGATGAGAAAGCGCTTCCATGCTTCGCGAAAATACATATAATGATCACTTTACAACCACCCTACAAAATAAAACAAAAACTCACAGATTGTTTCATGAGAGTTTCACATTTTTTTTTACTTGTCCGATATGCGTATCCTCGGTAAAAATAGATAAGGGCATCAAGAAACAACATGGGAAGTGAAAGGCGTGCGTGTTCAGACACAAGTAAAACGAGATTGGTATATATTGGTGCTCATGCTGATTACGGTGCCATTGGCAGGGGAGTTGAAATTTTATCCCGTCAATGAGACTTTTCGAATTAGCTTTGGAGCTCCTACCTTTTTCTTCTTTTTATTATTGTTTCAACGAATTCCATCTGTTCTCGCTGGCTTTTTGACGGGGATTACGGTCGTATGCTTCCGGGTTGTGATGGACCTCATCGCCGGGAATCATACAGCATGGGAGGCTTCTCTCCAAGCGCATTATTCTAGCTTTTTCTTTTATTTCGCTTATTGTGTTCTGTTTTACTTAACCGGAGTACGTCATTTTCACAATAGGACCATTTTGGTTGGATTAATGGGAATGGTCATCGAGGTATTGGCTGACCTCATTGAGTTTCTCTCGCAACATGTACTGCTGGATACCGTCCTCACATGGGGAGCGGTGCAAGAAATGCTCGTCATCGCTCTGTCCCACAGCTTTATCGTGATCAGTTTTCTCAACATGATGAAGCTGTACGAAGCACAGTCGCGCGAGCAACAGACAAGAAAACAGAACGAGCACATCCTGATGCTGATATCAAACTTGTATGAGGAATCGATTCATTTGAAAAAAACATTGCAAAATGCCGAGAGTATTAGTATGAAGTCTTTCGAGCTATACCAAGGCTTGCAGGAGCTCCATAAGGAACAGGTGGTCACGAATGTAGAGAGCTTTGCCAAGAAAGCCTTGATTGTTGCAGGCGAGGTTCACGAGATTAAAAAGGATAATCAACGCATTTTTGCAGGGCTGCACAAGCTGATTTCCGATGAAAGCCTTACGGATTACATGGACATCCATCAGCTCGTGGACATTATCAGACGAAGCAATATGAAGTATGCGACTTTGTTGGAGAAGGACATACAGATAACAGCTTCCATTACGGGGACACATCCGCTCTACCATGTTTTCATGATGCTTTCCCTGATCAATAATCTGGTGGCAAATGCAGTGGAAGCTATCCAGCAAACAGGAGCCATTTCCATTGAAATTGATCGGATTGGGGATCATGTGGAAATCAAAATCAACGATGACGGGCCGGGAGTACCTCCACGGAGAAAGGCTTTATTATTCAAGCCTGGCTTTACTACGAAATACGATCAAACCGGCAACCCCTCTACAGGGATCGGACTGTCTTATGTACAACAATTGGTAGAACAATGGCAAGGGGAAATCTCCCTACAGGATGGAGTAGATGGGAAGGGGACGACATTTCTCATGCGAATACCAATTGATCCGATAACGAAGAAAGAGTGAGAAGATGCTGTTTTATTTAGTGGATGACGATGATGCTGTTCGCCTTATGCTGACGGAAATTATAGAAGACGAGAATCTGGGCGAAGTCGTGGGGGAAGCATCTGACGGTTCGATGGTAGACGGTCATACGTTAACCGCACGCAACGTAGATATTTTGCTGATCGACCTGTTCATGCCCGACCGGGATGGGATCGAAACGATTCGCCAAGTAAAGCCGACGTTCTCAGGAAAGATCGTTATGATCTCACAGGCAGAAACGAAAGATTTGATTGCCCAAGCTTATGCCCTTGGAAGCGAATACTACATTATCAAGCCTGTAAACAAGATCGAAGTCGTAACGATCCTCCAAAAAGTGATCGAGAAAATTCGCCTCGAGCGTTCGATACGGGACATTCACAAATCGCTGAATGCCGTCATGCAAGTGGACCAGCCACCTTCCGGACAACATCGTCCGTCACAGGGTAAACCACTTCGCGAGGCGGGGCAATTTCTATTAACAGAATTGGGCATCGCGGGGGACAATGGTAGCAATGACTTGCTAGATATTTTGGACTTCTTGCATGGATACGAACAGACGCATACGTTTAAAAATGGATTTCCTGCGTTAAAAGAGATCTTTGTGGCAGTAGCTCAGGACAGGCTAGGAGTAGCTGCGGATGATCCACAAATCGCTAAGGTTGTCAAAGCTTCTGAGCAGAGAGTACGTCGAGCGATTTATCAGTCGCTGAATCATTTGGCGTCTCTTGGGCTTGCGGACCTCTCGAATTGGAAGTTCGAGAATTACGCTTCGCAGTTTTTTGATTTTACGTATGTGTGGAAGAAGATGGCGGAATTGAAAAGCAATGCTACATCGCCGAGTTCAGATATTCGGATCAATATGAAAAAGTTCATTCAAGTGCTGTATGCAGAGGCGAAGCGCATACAGTCGGAGTCGTGATTGTGCAGATTCTAATGTATAGAGGTAAGTCCTGATCAGGTTGATTAGGGCTTTTTGTTTTGTACGGGGAATACATTTGTTTTTTATTGACTAAACGTTCATTCAATAATAAACTGGGGTCATATACCAAATACCAAATCTACAATTCACGGAGGGATCACCGATGGATTTGTACTATGAGGTTTCAGGGGAAGGAAAACCAGTCATTTTGTTGCACAGTGGCGGTGCTGATTTGCGGGATTGGGTGTTTGTCGCGCCGATTCTGGCGAAGCATTTTCAGGTCATCGCTTTTGACGGACGCGGCTGCGGGAAATCGCCGTCTCCAACAGAGACAGCGAACTACGTCGATGATTTGCTTTCCGTCATGGACTATTTCCAGCTGGACGAAGCCACGCTCGTAGGGCACTCAATAGGCGGTCGAATTGCAATGGATTTTGCGCTGACTTATCCGCAGAGAGTGAGCAAGCTCGTGTTGATTGCTCCTGATTTGTCAGGGTATACATTCAGCAAGCCTTTCACAGAATGGATGCAAACAATTCAAGCGGCAGCACCGGATGTTGACCGTATGTTGGAGCTTTCTCTGTCCTCCTGCTCGTACCGCGTCGTGATGGCAAGTCCCCAGAAGGACCTCATGGTAGAGATGACGAAGCATAATATAGCGAAAATGTTCGAGTGGTCCACCTGGGAGTCCGTATGGCCGCAACCACCTGCGATTGAGCGTCTGGGAGATTTGGCTGATAAAACATGCTTTCTCCTCGGCAAGGAAGATGCGCCTGATCTACAACGTATCGCTGAACTTTTTCAACAAGTCTTGCCAGAGCATAGGGTTATCGAGATTACGGGTGCCGATCATAAACCAACGTTGACGCATCCTGAAGAAATCGCTCGCGCTATCACTGAATTTTTGGAGGGATTGACGTAAACCATGCCGCGTACCCAAGCTGAAAATGAACGCATTCGCCAAGCTGCAAAAGACAAAATCCATGCAGCCGCGATGACGCTATTCATAAAAAAAGGCTACCACGCGACCTCAATCGACGATGTAGCCAAGCAGGCCCAGATATCGAAGGGACTGCTTTACAATTATTACAAAGGCAAAGAAGAGCTTCTCGCCGCGATGGTCCAGGTACGGATCGAGGAAGTAAAAGAAGTGATGGAGGCTGCGACTCAGCTTGCAACGCCGCACGAACAGCTGCGCCATATTGTCAACGGTGCGCTTGATAACGTATACCAGCGACCGGATGTCTATCGTTTTTACTTGAATTTGCAGACGCAGCCCGAAGATGATCGTGTTCTTGCTTCTTACAGAGAGCAATTAAATGAGGAGTCACGCAGGCAGTTTGAAGTCCAGTGCCAGATCTTCAAACAATTAGGAGTAAAGCAGCCCAGATTGAGATCGCTCTATTTTTCATCGGCGCTCCAAGGCGCAATGCTGATGATGACGACTTATCCGGAAGGGTTTCCGGTTGAAGAGATGAAGGCGCAGATTGTTCGGGAGTATGGTAGCCCTCCGGCAGAATCAGAGAGTTTTGATTGATAATGAAGAGGCTATCCCATTCGTAAAGGATACAGGTGGGGTAGCCTCTTTTTTTCTGTACCTATGACCTATGGTATTACTGAAAAGCCCAAAACACATACCATCCAAACCACCGCTTTGATATATCAAAATATTTTAAATTGACAGAAATAAATAAAACCAATATATTGGTTTCATGGACATGAACCTAATCAAACAGATCGAACGCCCCACATTACGCGAACAGGTATACCAAGGCTTGAAGAAAGCGATCATCATGCTGGAGCTAAAGCCAGGACAACGAGTCAACGACAACGAGCTGGCGGCTTTATTTGGCGTGAGTCGAACACCTGTGAGAGAAGCGCTCAAACGGCTGGAGGACGAAGGGCTTATTGAATCCGTTCCCGGCTCTCTCACACGGGTGACACCCTTACTCGAAAAGGAGGCGAAGCACGCTTTTCCGGTTGTTGCGGCCTTGCACGGGTTGGCAACACGATTGGCGATGCCATTTGAAACAGAGGTCATCTGTAGTCTGGAGCAATGGAATGAAAAGCTGCAGGTCGCACTCGAACAGCAAGATGTGATCAAAGCTCTTGAAGCAGATGATGGCTTTCACGACGTGATCCTCGAAGCTGCTGGGAATCGTGAAATCTACCTGGCTCTTGAGCGAGTTGTACCGAAAATTCGGCGTTTGGAATTTGCTCGGTTTGGTTCCTTAGAAGGGGTGGAATCAGTAGAACAGCATCGCAGAATCATCGAAGCGATTCGAGACAACAACAGTCAGCTTGCCTCTTCTTTAATGGAAAAAAACTGGATCAACCTTGGCAGATTGCTTACGGACCATTCTAATGATGAATAGGGGGTAATGGCATGAGTACGGTTGAAATGAAGGGAGAAGTACATGATTCGCGTGTTCTTCAATGGGCACGATCCATTATCGAAGAGAGCCCGTCCCACCGTCTGATTCAGCAAGAGATCGTGAATGCTGTCAACCGCAATGCGATTTGGCGCGGCGAGGAATGCCTGAATTTGCTCGCACCAGAAGCTCCTACCACGCCCATCGTACGTCAACTGCTCGCTTCTGAGGTTGGTACTCGCGCTGCGGAAGGACATATTGGCAGCACGCAGAGATGGTTCGCTGGCACAAAATATATCGACGAAATCGAAGCGCTATGTGTGGAGCTATTGAAAAAAGTATTCCACGCCAATTTTGCTGACCATCGATTGGTAGCGAGCATGATCGGGAACATGACAGTCTATGCGGCGTTAACACAACCGGGCAATACGATTATGACGATTGCGCAACCGTTTGGGGGGCATTCCAGCAACCGGGTGGACGGGCCTGCTGGCATTCGCGGTTTGCAAATTGTGGATGTGCCAATGGACCCCGCTGAGCTTACCGTTGATTTGGACGAATTCGCGAAAGTCGCACGGCAAGTTAGACCAAAGCTCGTTACCCTCGGCGCGTCCATGACCTTATTCCCATTTCCTTTGAAGGAAATGGCTGAGATCGTGAAGGAATGGGGCGGGCGCATTTATTTTGATGGCGCACACCAGTTGGGGTTGATCGGTGGTGGTCAATTTCAAGACCCGCTACGAGAAGGGGCATGTGTGATGACTGGCTCGGCTGGCAAAACATTTAGTGGTCCGCAAAGCGGCATTATCGTCTGGAATGACCCGGAACTTTCGATACCGATAACAGATGCCATTTTCCCAGCCCTTGCCGCGACACATCAAGTCAACCGGGTAGCGGCACTGGCTGCGGCGGCGGCAGAGTTTTTGGCGTTTGGCAAAGAATACATGGCGCAAATTGTGACGAATGCGCAAGCGCTGGGAAAAGCATTCGATGAACGGGGTATTCGAGTTCTTTGCGCGCATAAAGGCTATACACGTACACACCAAGTCATTCTGGACGTAAAAGAGTTTGGCGGTGGGTACGAGGTAGGTAAGCGATTGGCAGAAGCGAATATCATCACGAACAAAAATTTAATTCCAGGCGATGGACCAGAGGATTGGGACTTTCCAAGCGGTCTGCGTATCGGGACGACAGAAGTCACTCGCTTTGGTATGAAGGAACAAGAGATGGACATGATTGCAGAACTCATTGTTAGTGTGTTGTCCGGCAGGGAAAAGCCCGAGGTGGTTAAGTCTAAGGTGACCGAATTGCGCAGATCGTTTAGCAAGATGCAGTTCTGCTTCCCGGAATAGAGCCGGTGGGAAAAACACCGTATGCCGGTGGGTCAAACCTTGGCATACGGTGTTTTTCGAGTGGTAAGTGGACTCTCATTCTTGACAATGTCTTTTCATTTCGTAAATAATCGATTGATACCATCAAAGAATGGGAGTCTAAACGGATGAGTACAGACCATACAAACTCAAACTCGGATGTTACTATTGATCAGACAACGAAAGAGCTTGCTCTCGTATTTGGTCAGCTAAAGCGGATCGGACATGTTTTCAGTCCTTCGAAAGACCTCCGTCAGAGCGAACTGAATTTGCTAGTTCACTTGACCTACGTCAGTCCACCTGGCACGAGCGGCATCAGAGTTTCTGAGCTAGGCAAGCAGTTGAAAATAACGTCAGCAGCTGTGACCCATGTGATTCAATCACTCGAACAGCAAGGCTACATAACCCGTACCGTAGGACCTAAGGATCGACGCTCCATTCTCGTAGCCCCTACGAAAAAGGGATTTGATTTTGTGGCAGCGAGAGAGCAAGAGCTGTTTAATCGTTTTCAGCAGCTGCATGAGCATCTAGGTACGGATGATGCACAGGCACTCATACGAATTTTAACGAAATCAATCCGATTCCTGCATACCTATCAGGATAGCGATGAATCACACCCATAGTTCGAAGAGGAACTATGATTTTTTATTGTTTTGATAAGAACCTTGCTCCAGCTCTTTAAGGAGAGAGTTCGCAGAGGGGCTCCATTGCAACTGTTGTTCCGCGCGCAATCCAGATATCCTCTGATTGATGCTCGCCCCCCAAGCGGCTGGTCCTAACTCCTTGGCCGCATCCTCATAGCTCCATGATTCCGCTTTGTCTATCCCGGCTATTTTGGCAATCGAAGTCATGAGCTCTTTCGTCGTGATCATTTCCTTGGAAGTTCCATTAAATAATGAGCCTGGCTGTGCGCGTAAAAAAGCGCATTCGTAAAGGCTCGCCAAATCATTAACATCGATAGTTGACCATGCCGTTTGTCCATCACCGATGTAGTTGGCTGACTGAGAGAGCTTCGTTCTTTGAATCGTTGCTTGGACGAGTCCACCACCACGACCATACACAAGTGTAGGACGTATGACGATTGTACGAATATTGCGCTCGGCTGCTACTAAAACTTCCTGCTCCTGGTTCGCTTTCCATTGGAGAAAAGGCAAAGGGTTGAGAGGGGAGTTCTCATCCACGACAGTGTCGTACGTATCGTTATAGATCAGCGTTCCGCTCGTATAAATGAATGGCTTCCCTGTCCCTTCCAAACCATCCAGCATTGCCTGAACCGCAGCTACATCCAGTTTTTCCATATCAGGAGTGTGCGAGATCGCCATATGAATGACCCCATCGAATTTTTTAACAATCTCCGTTAGCAGTGTGGTGTCCGCAAGATCGCCAGCAATAGGGGTGAACCCCTGTGAAAGCAACAGCTCCGCTTTCTCTTCCGATCGTACAAGTCCAGCAACCTGATACCCAAGAGACTGAAAATGCTCGGCGACTACGGACCCGACATAACCTGTTATTCCTGTAAGAAAAACATTCATGACAAAACCTCCTTCATACATAATTAATTTAGTAACTAAATTATATAGTGAATTATTTAGTAACCTCCTTGCGATGTCAACACAATTTATAATTAACTGAATATTGACAAAACGAAAGTTGGGTGTTATTTTTACATTAGGAAAACGTTTACCCGCTACATAGAAAGTGAGTGAAGAACCATTACTGTAACCATTAAAGATATCGCTCAACTCGCCAACGTTTCCATTGCGACTGTTTCGCGCGTGCTGAACAATTCCAAGCCAGTCCGACCAGAACTGCGGGAAAGAGTCTTGAAAATCGTGCAAGAGACGGGCTTTCAGCCGAATGCGATTGCCAGGAGCTTGGTTAGCAAGGAAACCCGCATCATCGGGGTGATGATTCCCGATATCTCCAACAATTTTTACTCCAATCTCATTTACGGAATTGACAGCGTCATTAGCGAGTACGACTACAGTATGTTTTTGGCGATATCCGATGAAGTGGTGGACAAAGAGCTGAAGTACTTGCGCCTGTTCAAAGAAAAACAAATCGATGGTGTCATTATCGCGAGCATCCATTTCCTGGAGGGCAACATCCAGACGCTGCAAGAGATTCAGGTTCCCCTTGTTGTTACCGGCCACGATTTGCCCGGCTATCAGATTCCGACTGTCAACGTTAACAATGTGCAAGCTTCTTATGACGCTACCGCCTATCTCATTTCGCAAGGCCATACAAAAATCGCGTGTATATCTGGTCCACTGTGGGACCCGCCGTGTGGTCTGGATCGCATGGGTGGTTACCGAAAAGCCATGCGGGCACATGATTTGCCCATTCACGAAGGATTTGTCGTGGAAGGAGAATTCACAGCCAAGAGCGGTTACGAAGCCATGCGCCGTATTTGTGAGGAAAAAATTCGTCCAACAGCCGTTTTTGTTGCCACAGACCTGATGGCGGTTGGCGTCCTCAATTACTTGTACGACCATGGCATTCGTGTACCAGAAGACATCTCCGTCATGGGCTTCGACAATTTGGAGCTCGCCTCACTTTCCCGTCCGATGCTCACCACCGTGCACAATGACCCGTTCATGTACGGAAAAGCCGCAGCAGAGCAATTACTCAGACAAATCCGCAATGAACCTGTAGAGAGAATGAGCACCGTCCCCCATCATCTCGTGATTCGCCAAACTGTAAGCGCTTTACTGGAGTGAGGCAACAAGTCTTTACCATATAGAAGAAGCAAACGAGTTTACGCATTCAAAAGGGGTGAAGAGATATGAAGCTTGGCGTATTTACCGTTCTTTTTAGCGAGAAGTCGTTCGAAGAAATGCTGGATCATGTGAAGGCAGCAGGTTTAGAGGCCGTGGAAATTGGCACAGGCTGCTATCCGGGCAATGCACACTGCAATCTGGATGAGCTGTTGGAAAATCCGGAAAAAAGACGAGCGTACAAAAAAGCAGTAGAGGATCGGGGATTGATAATCAGCGCGCTTAGTTGTCACGGAAACCCGTTGACACCAGAGAAAAGCTTTGCGCAGCAATCCCACGAAACGTTTGTGAAAACGGTACAATTAGCCGAGATGCTGGAGGTGCCTGTGGTCAACTGCTTTTCAGGCACGGCAGGCGACCACGAAGGAGCGAAGTACCCGAGCTGGCCCGTTGCTCCTTGGCCCAATGAGTATCGCGACGTGCTGCATTGGCAATGGAATGAGAGGCTCATCCCGTATTGGCGCGAATGGACTGCTTATGCGACAGAGCATCATGTCAAGGTTGCGCTGGAACTGCATGGCGGATTTCTCGTCCACACACCAGGGACACTGCTAAAGCTGCGGGAACAGGTAGGTGAGGGAATCGGGGCAAACTTCGATCCAAGTCACATGTGGTGGCAAGGGATTGATCCTGTAGCTGCGATCAAAATCTTGGGCAAAGAAAAAGCTATCTATCATTTCCATGCCAAAGACACGTATATCGACCAGGAAAAAGTGAACATGTACGGGCTGACGGATATGAATTCCTACGCCAACCTACATGAACGTGCGTGGTATTTCCGAACCGTAGGCTATGGGCATTCGCAGCAGACGTGGGCGGATATGATGAGTGCACTGCGCATGAATGGATACGATTATGTCGTGAGTATCGAGCATGAGGATGCCATCATGTCGATTGAAGAAGGCTTTTTGCGCGCTGTTCAAAATCTGCAGCAAGTCATCTTGCGAGAACCAGTCCAGAATCTATGGTGGGTGTAGGAGGGAAGGAAATGACGAGTAGACGCAAATGGAAAATCGGAATCATCGGTGCAGGGGGGATTACAGAAGCACACTTGGAGGCGATCAAGGAAGAGCCGCGAGCAGAGGTAGTTGCGATTGCAGATATTTCAGCAGAAATGGCTTCCTTTCGTGCGAAACGGCATGAGATTCCGCAAGTTTTCACCGAATACCAGACGATGCTGCAAGAGTCTGATACGGACGCAATCATTGTTTGTGTCCCGAACTACTTGCATGCAGAAGCGACCAAACGTGCGCTTGCAGCAGGCAAACACTTGTTGTGCGAAAAGCCGATGGCTATGAATGCCCAGGAAGCAGAAGAAATGATCGAAGCCGCGAAGAAAGCAGACAAAATCCTCATGGTAGCTCAAAACAACCGATTCCGAAGCGATTCCCTGCAAGTCAAAACATGGCTGAAGGAAGGAAAGCTGGGGAACATTTATCACGCCAAAACCGGTTGGATCAGGCGTAACGGGATTCCCGGATGGGGGAGCTGGTTTACGCAAAAAGAAAGGGCTGGCGGCGGTCCGTTGATTGATATCGGCGTACATATGCTCGATTTGACCTTATGGCTCTTGGATCATCCAAAGCCTGTATCTGTCCTCGGGCAAACGTATGCGCAATTCGGACCTCACAAACGCGGCTTGTCAGAGTGGGGAAGGATCGATGATAACGGGAAGTTTGACGTGGAAGATATGGCAGTTGCGATGATCACTTTTGAGAATGGATTGTCACTTACGCTCGATGCAAGCTGGGCTTCTCACATCGCAGAGGAAAACGTTTTCCTTCAACTATATGGACAAGAGGGTGGGGCCTCCCTGCGTTTATTGGAGAACCAGTTCACGCTTTACCACGAGTGGAACGGCGTAACTGCTTCGACAGAATTAACACCAAAACCTCAAAAAGAACGCGTACTCTTATTCCGTAATTTCATAGACGCCATCGAAGGGAAAGCAGAGGTGCTCTGCACACCGGAACAAGCCTTGTACATCAATAGATTGATCGAAGCCATCTACGCATCCGCACAAAAAGGTGAAGCAGTCCGCTTTTAACATGAGCATAGGGGGTTACTTAGATGAAAGTTGCAAAAAGACTTACATCCGTTGGACTTACCTTATTAATGGCCTTCTCATTGGCAGCATGTTCTTCCACACCTCAGCAAGCTTCTACAGATACAACCCCATCACAGCCTTCAACACCAACCGCACCTAAAACAGAGCCATCACAGCCCACAGCAGAAAAAATCAAGCTTGTCTACGCACGCGGAAAAGACGCGACGGATTCCACCAAAAAGCTCGTGGAGGCTTTCCAAAAAGCCCATCCGAATATCGAAGTAGAAATCCGTGAGATGCCTGCCGATTCCGGGCAGAGTCATGATCAATACGTTACCATGTTCAGTGCCCAATCCTCCGAGATCGATGTATTTGACCTGGACGTGATCTGGCCGGCTGAATTTGCACAAGCGGGTTATCTTCTGCCGCTCGACCGCCTGATGGAGCAAGATGGAATCGAGACCGGAAAATATATCAAGGGGGCCATGGATGCCGGGAACTTTGGCGGCCAGCAATGGACCATGCCCAAGTTTATCGACGCGGGACTCTTGTTTTACCGCAAAGATCTTGTATCCGAAGCACCAAAGACGTGGGATGACCTGATTGCCCAAGCAAAGGCAACGAAGGGCAAGGGCGGCACGAAGTTCGGCTACTTGATGCAAGCCAAGCAATATGAAGGACTGGTTTGCAACTTTGTCGAGTTCAGTGCATCGTACGGCGGTAAAATTTTGGATGAACAAGGCAAAGTAGCGGTCAACAATCCGGCTACGATCAAAGGGTTGAAAAAAATGATCGAGGTCGTCAAATCTGATTTCGTCCCATCCAATGTCACCACATTCATGGAGCCGGAATCACACACCGCTTTCCTCGAGGGGCAGGCACCTTTTATCCGCAACTGGCCGTATCAGTTCGCGTTGGCGCAGGATCAGGCCCAGTCCAAAATCGTTGATCAAGTAGCGATCGCTCCACTGCCAGCTGGCGATGTAGGCTCCGCAGCAGCACTTGGCGGTTGGATGGGCGGAATCAACAAGTTCTCGAAGCACCCGAAAGAAGCATGGGAATTCCTCAAATTCATGACAGGTCCAGAGGGTCAGAAAATATCAGCGATAGAAGGTGGGCTCGCACCAACTTACCTGCCAGCCTACGAAGACGCCGATGTTCAAAAAGCTAGTCCGTTGTTCGCCAACAAAGATTTCGTCGATGGAGTAAGCGCTGCTGTATCTCGTCCAACGACTCCGATCTATCCCAAAATTTCGGAAGTGATCCAGATTGAAGTGTCCAAAGCGCTTGCAGGGCAGCAAACAGCCGAGCAAGCGGTGCAAAACATGGAAACGCAGATGAACGACTTGATGAGAAATTAAGCGGCACCATATGGAGCTTCCAAGGGAGTCTAACCGACTTCCTTGGAAGTTGCACAACGATCAGGCAAGCCCAAGCATGCTTCTAGCGGGAAGGAAGGTGGTGAACGGATGAATCGATCAACCAAAATGTCTCTCTCAGAAAAACAGATGGGGTATGTGCTGATTTTTCCTGCACTGCTCATCATACTTGTTATCGCGATTTGGCCTGTCATGCGATCCTTTTGGATCAGTCTGCACGATATCCGGTTGAACGACCCGACGAAATCAGAGATTCACTCTTCATATGGACTAGATATGGAACGCTACGTCAGCACGTTACCCAATCTGCTCCGGTATGTAAAGAGGGAGGCGGACTCTGCAGAAGGGTCATCAAAAGAAAAATTGAACGCGCTCCAAGTGCAAATCGAGCAAATGAACACTTCCCTCAACCAAACAGGCGAGGTCGCGAGCCGATACCAAATGATCGACCAGCTATTGCTGGACTTTAAACCAGTCCCCACAGAACTCAAATATGTGAGCCTCTCGAACGTACAAACAGAGTCTATCAAAAACACCTTGGCGGAAATCAGAGCGGTCCTTTTGCAAATGAGTGAACAAAAGCTGCTTTCGAAGCCAGAGGGTGCTCTTGGCGTGCTCCAAGGCATTGAAGCTTCGATAATCGAACCCAACTTTGTTGGCTTTGCCTACTACAAGAAGTTTTTAACGGACGCCCGGATGTGGGGGGCTCTGTACAATACGGCGTTTTTTACCGTTATTTCCGTTGCCATTGAACTAGTGCTCGGCATATTGATCGCGCTTTTGATCAATCGACCTTTTCGTGGAAGGAGTCTTGTACGAGCAACTGTGTTAATACCGTGGGCGATTCCGACGGTTATCTCCGCGATGATGTGGAAGTTTTTGTACGATGGGCAAAATGGCATCGTCGCCTATCTTTTTGAGCAGGCAGGGCTGATCGCGGATATGGGGATGCTCCTGACGACAAAGGCTGGAGCTATGTTTTCCGTCATTTTGGCAGATGTGTGGAAGACGACGCCGTTCATGGCTTTGCTCATATTCGCAGGCCTGCAAACGATTCCCCAAAGCTTGTATGAAGCAGCTTCTGTCGACGGTGCCACCCGCACCCAGCAATTTTTTCGTATTACGCTTCCGATGCTGAAATCAACTATTCTGGTGGCGCTATTGTTCCGCACACTAGATGCGTTCCGCGTATTTGACCTGATTTACACGCTGACAGGTGGGGCACCCGGGAACTCAACTGAGACCATTTCCATTTACGCGTACAAAACGATGTTTGCTCAAATGAGTTTTGGAGAAGGTTCTGCGCTTGCGGTCATTGTCTTTTTATGTGTGGCATTGATCTCCATCGGCTATGTCAAAATATTGGGAGCTGATCTGCTGAGTGATGGCAGTAGCAAATAAGGAGGTGATTGGATGGGTAAACATACAGGTCCCTTGTTTTACGTGGGTCTACTGCTATTCGTTTTTCTTGTGATGTTCCCGTTTTTATGGATTCTCCTCGCAGCATTGAAGCCACCAGCGGAGCTGTTTGGAGAGCGAGCCTTTCATTTTATCATCCAAAATCCTTCGTTGGACAACTTTGTCCGCGTCTTCACGGAAAGACCGTTTGCCCGTTACTTGTGGAATTCAACTGTCGTGGCGACGTTAACCACACTCTACTCTATAACGATCGCTTCCTTTGCTGCATATGCAATTGCCTGGCTTTCCTTTCGGGGGAAAACGGTTATTTTGGGTGTCGTACTGGCTGTGTCCATGTTTCCGCAGATCGCTACCATTTCTCCTATTTTTATGTTCATGCAATCGATGGGCTTAACGAACAGCTACATTGGCCTGATCATTCCGTATACAACCTTCGCGCTGCCGCTCGCCATCTGGAATCTGACCATCTTTTTCCGCAAAATACCGAGTGATTTGGGCGAAGCAGCCAAAGTAGACGGTGCGAGCATTTGGCAAACGATGACGAAAGTGTTTTTCCCGCTTGCTATGCCTGGGGTTTTTACGACCGCCATCCTCGTTTTTATCGCAGCGTGGAATGAATTTTTGTTCGCCTTGACGTTGAATACACAGGAAGCGATGAAGACAGTGCCTGTGGGAATCGTCATGTTTCAGGGAATGTTTACAATCCCGTGGGGAGAAATATCTGCTGCCTCCATCATTGTGACGATCCCGCTCGTAGTGATGGTGTTGATTTTCCAGAGGCGGATTATTTCAGGGCTGACATCTGGGGCTGTCAAAGAATAAAAGGCGTCAGTCAATCGTTTGTCTCGCAAGTGTGATTGTGTTACGGTGGAAGCAGCAATCAGAAAGCGAGTTGACGAACGCATGAATAATCTTACAAAATTTCAGATTAACAGGCCTGCCCATGAAGTGTTCGAAGCTTTCGTGGACCCGGCGAAAATCGGCAACTTCTGGTTCTCTTCCAGCTCGGCAAGGTGGGAAGAAGGGAAGCACATTACATTATTCTACGATATTTACAACGCAGAAGTAGGGATTGCCGTTCGCGAAATCGAAGAGCACAAACGAATTGTTTTCCAGTGGGCGGGAGAAGAAAATACTGTAACGATTACATTAAACGCGTTGGATGAAGCCACGACGATCATTGAAGTGAACGAAGAGGGTTTTCAAGAAGATGATCCAGCGCTTCTACAAAAAATCGTCGACAATAAAGAAGGCTGGGTGTACGTCTTAAGCTGTTTGAAAGGGTATCTGGAGCATGGGATCAACACTTTAAGAGAAGGGCTTGTGAAATAGCCCCCGGATGTTTGCGAGACCATACGCTGAAAGAACGAGAAAGCCCGAACCAAAGTGTATCGGGCTTTTCCTTTTGCCTTATTTAATGCCGAGGGTACGCTTTTTTCGAACGAGCGTGGATATGTTCACTTGCAGCTTATCCGCACACTGCTGCATGGTGTCTGTCTCTTTCAAGAGGCGCTGGATATACGCTCGTTCAAACCGTTCGACCGCTTCTTTTAGCGGCAATAGCTCATCCATTTTAGCGAGTTGGAGAGGCAGGGCTGTCTGTTGCGTATTACGAATGGATGTTGGCAACTGATCAAAGGTAATCCGCCCATTTTCACACATGTGGAAAGAACGTTCCACCACATTTTTCAACTCGCGTGTATTCCCTGGCCAATCATAATCCATCAGCGCCTCCAACGCATCTGTTTCGACGCGCATCTCTTGCTGGTACTTCCATTCGAGCTTTTTCAAATAGTAGAAAATGAGAGCCGGAATATCCTCGCGGCGCTCACGCAAGGGTGGGATGGTAAGAGAAAGTACGTTTAGCCGGTAGAACAAATCCTGCCGAAAACGCTTTTGTTCCACCATCGCTTCCAAATCACTATTAGTGGCAGCGATGATACGCATGTTCACTTGACGAGATGTTTTCCCCCCAAGTCTCCGAATCCGTCCATCCTGCAACACATTCAAGAGCTTCACCTGTAAAGGAAAGGGAAGGTCTCCAATCTCATCGAGAAATATGGTTCCTCGATCCGCCAGCTCAAACAATCCTTCCTTTGACTGGCTTGCCCCCGTAAATGCGCCTTTCTCATAGCCAAACAATTCTGACTCAAGCAAATGCTCGGGAATGGCCCCACAGTTAATCTTGATAAACTCTCCAGTTCGTCCGCTTTGCGCGTGAATGTAATTCGCCATGACATCTTTACCAACACCAGACTCGCCTAGCAAAAGGATGGGAGAGTCGTTGGTCGCAAAGCGCTTGGCGAGTGAAGCGATTCGATGCATGAGCCCACTGCGATAAATGATCTGCTCGTCAAAGTTACCATCGGTTTGGATATGCTCCAGAGCCCTTTGATACGCCGAACTGATTTGACGTGTTTCTTCCAGCTCCTTCTGAAGCTGATTCAGTTCCGTGACGTCGCGCACATTTCCCACTACAAACAATAATTCCTGGTCTGAATCGAGCAGCGGGGTAGCTGTGTTAATCGCTTGCCGACCGTTTGGATAATCGATCACGACACTATGGGTTTGTTTCGTCAAAATCGTCCGCACAGCAGAAGAGTCAGGAACAAGATGCATTTCTTTTTGCTCCATAAAGCTGAAATTATTCAGGATGTCGGCGGGAACTCCCGTGATGTTCAAGTACGCCTCATTGTAGAGCAGGACGTAGCCGTTGCGGTCACAGATCGCCAATCCATCGTGAGACGTACTGAAGATGGTTGTCAGCAATTTTGCGAGTTCATGATTGTCACTGGCCTGGAAATACTTGGTTTGATACATGGAAGTCCTCCTATGTAAGCTTGTAAACGGAATAATCAGAATTAATCATCGATGCGCAATTATGCATATGCAAAAATGATCATTTTTGAATGGTTTTGTTGTGAAATCGCTTTCAAATGATTGGCATGCTACTTGCTCTTCTATAAAGACGAAAGCAAAAGCAAAACGATCAGGATCACACTAACGAAAGACACCGCGGTGTTTTTCATTGAAAAAGAGAGGGATGTTTCCATGTCTTCATTATATCAGGTATTGAGTCCAGCGGGTGAGCTGGTAGGCGATCTCAAGGGGCAATTAGACGAGGCGACGATGATCAAGATGTATGAAAATATGGTGCTGGTTCGCCAGTTTGACCGCAAGTCGATTAACCTGCAACGACAAGGAAGAATGGGTACGTATGCTCCTTTTGAAGGGCAGGAAGCTTCGCAAGTAGGCAGCGCGATGGCATTAACACCTGGAGATTGGCTTTTCCCAACCTACCGAGACCATGCGGCAGCAATCGTCCATGGTCAATCCATGGCACGGGTGTTCCTCTATTGGATGGGCCACATGGAAGGGAGTATCAGTCCGAAGCATTTGAACATCATGCCGCCCTGCGTACCGATTGCGACTCAAATGGTTCATGCGGCAGGAACTGCTTGGGCGAGCAAGCTGCAAAACGAAAAGCATGTCAGCATCGCCTACTTTGGTGATGGAGCAAGCTCAGAGGGCGATTTTCATGAGGCTTTGAATTTTGCAGGCGTATTTCAAACACCGACCATTTTCTTCTGTCAAAACAACGGCTTCGCCATCAGCGTTCCGTTTTCACAGCAGTCTTCATCGAAAACGATTGCACAGCGTTCGGCTGCTTATGACATCCCTGGAGTTCGGATAGACGGCAATGATATCTTCGCTGTTTGGCTGACGATGAAAGAAGCCATGCAACGTGCACTAGATGGCAAGGGACCAACGTTGATCGAAGCGGTGACATTCCGATATGGCGCACACACAACCGCAGATGATCCAAAGAAATACCGGGATCAAGAGAGTTTGTCTGAGGAATGGCGTCAAGAACGCGATCCACTCCAACGTCTGCGTGTATATCTGGAGAATCAAGGGTTGTGGAATGAAACGAAGGAAGAGGAGTTGGTTGCACGGGTCAATGAACAGATCGACGCAGCTCTTGTCGAAGCAGAGAGCTATCCGAAGTCCAAACCGGAAGACATGTTCAAGCACGTCTACGCTGAACCATCGTGGATGGCAACGGAACAGGAGAGCGAGCTCGTCAAGCCATCGAAGCAGGAGGGAATCCCCGCATGAAACGCAAACTGACGATGATTCAAGCAATCACGGAGGCTATGGATCAAAAATTGGCAGATGATTCACGCATTATACTGCTCGGCGAGGATATTGGCGTGAATGGTGGCGTGTTCCGGGCGACGGAAGATTTGATTCACAAGTACGGTCCGGATCGTGTAGTGGACACGCCGCTTGCTGAGGCGGGAATCATCGGGGCAGCAATCGGTCTTGCCATGAACGGGAAAATTCCTGTGGTCGAGATTCAATTCCTTGCCTTCATATATCCGGGCTTTGAGCAAATTGTTTCTCATGCGGCACGCATGCGCTATCGGACTCGCGGACAGTACCATGTCCCGATGGTCATACGCACACCGTATGGAGCAGGGATTCGCGGTCCTGAGCTGCATTCGGAGAGTGTCGAAACGTTTTTTGCTCATGTCCCTGGCTTAAAGGTTGTAGCACCAAGCACACCTTATGATGCAAAAGGCTTGCTGATTGCAGCAATGGAAGATCCTGACCCGGTCATATTTTTGGAGCCGACCAAGCTGTATCGTGCATTTAAACAAGAGGTTCCAGAGGAAATGTACCGTGTCCCCATTGGAAAAGCGAAGGTCGTCCAGGAAGGCTCGGATGTATCCATTTTTGCTTGGGGAGCGATGCTTCGCGTCGCTGAGGATGCTGCGAAGCAGATCGAGCGCGAAAACGGCTTGAGTTGTGAAGTCATTGATCTGCGGACGCTCTATCCATTGGATCGGGATACGATCATCGCCTCGGTCAAAAAGACTGGACGCGCAGTTGTCGTACATGAAGCGCATAAGACAGCCGGGTTGGGTGCAGAGATCATCTCCATAATCAATGATGAAGCATTGATCTACATGAAGGCTCCCGTGAAACGGATTACCGGATTTGACGTCCCCGTCCCGCAATTCAGCATCGAGGATGACTATTTGCCAACGGCTGAACGCGTGAAGGACGGAATTTTGGAAACGGCTACGTTTTAAAGAGAAGGAGCGAGTCATATGGTTGAGTTCAAGCTTCCTGATGTGGGAGAAGGTATGCATGAAGGAGAAATTGTAAAAGTACTGGTTCGCACGGGCGAATCCGTTCAACAGGATCAACCGCTGCTGGAGGTTCAGACAGACAAGGTGAATGCCGAGTTGTCTGCGCCAGTGACAGGCATTATTCGTGACATTTTCATATCAGAAGGGGAAACAGTAGAGGTCGGAACTACCCTTCTCGTAATCGATGCAGGTACGGAAGCAAAGAAGGAAGAGACAAAGCTTCCAGAAAAGGTCGTAAATCCGGATAAGACAGTCAATTTTGCCCCAGCTCGTGCTGATCACCGCCGCTCATTGGCCACACCATACGTTCGGCAGTTGGCACGGGAAATGAAGCTGGATATCGAGTTGGTCACGGGAACAGGAGCAGCAGGGCGTGTGACAGAAGAAGATTTGCGCCAATTCGCCAATCGACTGCAAAAATCAGTACCAGCCAAGTTTCCGACTTCGGCTACTGGCAATGAGCGTCTGTTGGAGGCAAGTACGGTGCAGGTTGAGACTGAACCGGTTGTTCAGCCGAAAACAGGAACCACTACTCGCGCGACCACCTCGTCGCAGGGAGATATCGAACGGCTACCTTTAAAAGGCATCCGGAAAAAGATTGCCGAGCATATGGTGAAATCAGTGACAATCATCCCGCATGTTACTTCAGTCGATGAGCTGGAGATGGATCAGCTGCGTACTTTGCGCGAAAAGCTAAAGCCATATGCGGAAAAACGGAATATCAAGCTGACCTTCCTGCCGTTCTTTATCAAGGCGCTGGTCATTGCACTGAAGGAATTCCCGACGCTGAACGCATCGATTGACGAACATACGAATGAAATCCTGCTCAAGCGTTTTTACCATATCGGCATTGCAACGGATACGCCGGAGGGCTTGATTGTACCAGTTATCAAGGATGCAGACCACAAATCGATTTTTCAACTCGCAGAGGAAATCGATCAGCTGGCACGCTTGGCTCGCGAAGGCAAATTGACCATGGAGCACATAACAGGCGGCACCTTCACGGTCAGCAATGTAGGTCCTATCGGGGGACTGCAAGCAACTCCCATCATTAATCACCCCGAAGTGGCGATTATCAGTTTGCACAAAATGGAGAAGCGTTGGGTCGTGCGTGAGGATGAAGGCGTTATTCGCTGGATGATGAACCTGTCACTTTCGTTTGATCATCGCCTGATCGATGGCGTGACGGCGGTACGTTTTACCAACCGGATCAAGGAGTTGCTGGAAGATCCGAATCTATTGTTTGCGGAGATGGTATAGATGGTAGTCGGCGAAGTAGCAGTAGAAACAGATGTGGTTGTCATCGGCGGTGGGCCAGGAGGTTATGCAGCCGCTATTCGTCTCGGACAGCTGGGGAAATCGGTTGTTCTGATTGAGAAAGAAGTACTGGGTGGGGTCTGCTTGAATCGCGGATGCATTCCGTCGAAAGCCTTGATTCATACAGCAGGCGAATACCACAAGCTAAGTAGTCTAACTAAGCTTGGAATTCAACTGCCGACAGGGAAAACAACGTTCCACATGCCGAGCTGGCAGACGTGGAAGTCTTCTGTCGTTGCTCAGCTGAACAAAGGGGTCGATTATCTCTGCCAGGCCAACGGGGTTACGGTCGTAAAGGGGATAGCGATATTTCTCTCGAGTGATCGGATTGGCGTAGAGACGGGTGGCGATTTTGAAACGTACAAATTCAAACAAGCGATTATTGCGACAGGATCACGTCCATTCATTCCATCGTTTTTGAAAACAGATGGAGAATATATTCTGGATTCTACTGATATGCTGGCATTGGATGACGTACCGGAAACACTGGCCATTATCGGCGGGGGCTATATTGGAATGGAGCTCGGGATGGCGTTCGCCAAGCTTGGATCGCAGGTGACTGTCATCGAGGCAACCGAGCGAATTCTGCCACAGACAGCGGCGCATCTCTCTTCGGAAGTGCTCAAGCAAGCGAAACAGCTCGGGATGACGGTCAAGACCGCAACAAAGGTAGAGAAGGCTGAGGTAGCGAACGGAAGAGTCACGCTCGCATGCACCTCGGAAAAGAACGGTTTCGAAAGTGTCATCGCACATAAAACACTCGTCACCATAGGGCGAGTGCCGAACACAGGCGAACTCGGACTTGCCCAGGCGGGTGTAGAAATGGACGAGCGCGGCTACATACCCGTGACATCGATTGGCAGTACGAACAGGGCGCATATTTATGCCATCGGCGATGTAACACCTGGCCCTGCGTTAGCCCATCGTGCAACGAAGCAAGGGATTGTGGCAGCCGAGGTGATCGCAGGGCTGCCTAGCAGCGTAGATTCCCCTTTTGTACCTTATGTGATTTTTACCGAACCGCAAATAGCGGGTGTGGGGATGACACGCGAAGAGGCAGAACTTCAAGGATACAAGGTCAAGGTAGCGGCGTTTCCTTATCGGGCGAATGGAAGAGCACTCGCCATGGATGAGGGAGAGGGTTTTGCAGAAGTGATAGTGGATCAAGAAAGCCATTTATTATTGGGAATGCACGTTGTAGGTGCGGATGCCTCAAACCTGATTGGGGAGGGTGTGCTGGCACTTGAGCTTGCTGCACGTGTAGAAGATGTGGCGTTAACTATGCATCCGCATCCCACTTTAAGCGAAGTATGGCTGGAGGCTGCTGAAGCGGTGTTAGGTCATGCCATTCATATCGTAAACAAATCAAAAGTAGCTGTGAACCAATAGAACTATCGTGAAACCTTAAAGATAAGTGACGGATATTCATGACAATGATCAGCCTCAGACCCTGTCAAGATTAGCATTTGCATGAATGTGCTACGCTTGAATTAATCTCGTGCAAAGGATGTGTGGTCATTATGAAATTGAATCACGTCAATCTTACGGTTACGGATGTTCCAGCTGCTTCTGATTTCTTGGAGAAATATTTTGGCTTGAAAAAGTTAGATACGTCGGATGATGCCCGTGGCGATAGTTTTGGGGTCCTATTTGACGATAACGGCCTGGTGTTTACCTTGATGAAGGGTGCCGAAGTCCAATATCCAAAGACATTTCATATCGGCTTCATTCAGGAGAGCGAAGAGAAAGTAAATGAAATCAATCAACGCTTAAAAGAAGATGGTTACAAAGTAGCACCGCCAGTAAGATCGCATGGCTGGACGTTTTACGTGAAAGCTCCTGGTGGATTTACAGTTGAGGTACTTGCGTAGCATTAAATACACATAGTTGAAAGCCTTCTTTTTCTCACAAGAAAAGAGGGTTTTCTTTTTTATTGTTTGGACATCCGGTAAATCAGAAGGGGTGGGCGTTAAGTTGCAACTCCCACCGCTGGCTACGATAGAAAGACATTTTTTATACTTGCAGGCTCTCTTTCTTCCCATAATGGAATCCCAATTGATATGCACGGTCCAACAACTGCTCGATATGCGCAGGATTTTGCGCCAAGGTGTCATAAAGGAACTCAACCCTCGAATCATTGATTCCGACGTAACCGGAGATTCCGACATTGAGGTGATGCGCTATCATTTGGTCATAACTTCTTTTTTGAAAATGATCTTCCGTAGCAGCTGCCAAACCAATCCACAATGCATGCTTATGATGCAGTTTTCGTGAACCATAGGCAAACCCGTTGTTCCAGACGCGATCGATATATCCTTTTAGCATGGCTGGCATGCTGAACCACCAGATCGGAAAAATGAAAGCTAACGCGTCGTGTTTTCTCATGCGCTCCATTTCAATCTCGACCTCTTCGGAATATTTCTTATCGCCATTATTCCAATCCGGCTCATCTTCCTCCCATAATACAGGGTGAAACCCACTGCGATGCAAATCCAAAACTTCAACCTCATGTCCTGCATCTTTTAGGCCCTGAACGAAGCGTTCTGAAACGGCAAAGGTCAAGGAATTGGTACGTGGATGGGTAACAACTGTCAGTACTTTCATTTCATACACCCTCTATCTTTGTAGTCATTTATACGGCCATCTTCTAAGGCGCTGGTATATCCGAATCATGCACCATATAATGGAATGTGAAAAGTACGCACTTTTTTGTGCTTTCGATACCAAAAAGTAACATAGGAACAAAAAGGTTCCTGAAAAAATCGTAAGCCATGAGGGAGGATAGCAAATCGATGAGACCAAAGCTCAAACATACATACCAAATTCCTTCTGAAGCAACGCTAGATGTTTTAGGTGGAAAATGGAAAACCTTGATTTTATGTCAGCTATACTACGGGCCAAAAAGAACGAGCGAATTGAAAAAACAAATGCCGGACATTAGCCAAAAAATCCTGACTCAGCAGCTGCGTGAGCTAGAAGAGGATGGAATCGTCATTAGGACCGTGTACAGCCAAGTACCGCCAAAGGTCGAGTATGAATTGAGTGAATTGGGAGAATCGCTCAAACCAATCATGGATCTCATGTGTGAATGGGGCGAACGATACCTTCGAGGGGAAATACCGGGGAAAGAATCTTAAATACTGATCGGCCGCTTCTTGACCGACCGGGAGAGAAGATGAATTACAATTCTGGTTGTTCGCATTTATTGTCTGCCATCCTGCAAAAGGCAACAGGATGAGCACATATGATTTTGCCAAAAAGCATCTCTTTCTGCCTCTAAATATCAAAGACTCGTATTGGTATTCTGACGGACAGGGTATTCATAACGGGGGAGACGGATTACGCCTTACTTCGCGTGATATGGAAAAGCTAGGATTTCTCTATCTGTCAATGGCAAGAAAAGCAGATTGTTTCAGCAGCATGGGTTCAAGAGTCGATTCAGCCAAAATTTCGGATATACGAGAGGATTGGGTCTTACGGCTTGTTGTGTTCAGCAGTGAGCTGTACGACCATTCTTTGCGGCCTTTTGCTTTATTCAGAAAGTACATACTTGCAGCGGAATAGAGCGAAAACCAGTTCAGGGCACGAGCAGGTCCTTCGAACTGGTTTCTTTTTACATGAAACATTTTATTTGGGTGGCGCGTCTGTATGGACAAGAGTTGACTGGCAGAATGGCTAGCAGGAGGAAGATGTTGCTGTACACAGATGCGCAGGATTTGCCAAGCCCGTCCAAGGATGCATTCAAATAAAGCATCAAGCAGGATACAAGTGGATAAGGAAGGTATTGTGTACCCATAATACCTTTGACAGACAACAAAGAATTCGGGGTGTTTAGAATGAAAAAATGGAAACTGTTATCGCTCATGCTGATTACCGCAATGGGGTTAAGCGCATGTGGCGGTCCTGCTGCACCGGATGTGCTGGAGCAAGTAGAAGTTGTACCGAAACCTACGTATACAGTAGGGAGTGAAGTCATCTTGAAAGCAAGTCACCAACCAGGGATGCAAGGGGCGAAAGCAAAAATCGTGGGGGCTTACGACACGACGGCCTATTCCGTTACCTATACGCCTACAACGGGTGAGCCCCCTGTGAAAGGTTATAAATGGATCATTCAAGAAGAAATCAAGAACCATATCCAGCAACCGTATAATCCGGGAACGGAAGTGGTCTTGAAGGCGGATCATGTGAAAGGGATGCTCGATGCATCAGCCAAGCTTGATACGGCAAATACAACGACTGTCTATATGATCGATTACACTCCCACGACAGGGGGAGGAGAAAT
The DNA here is from genome assembly GCF_023714195.1 of Brevibacillus sp. MER 51. NCBI lineage: Bacteria > Bacillati > Bacillota > Bacilli > Caryophanales > Paenibacillaceae > Brevibacillus > Brevibacillus sp. MER 51. The sequence goes on from NZ_JAMAUS010000001.1 coordinate 148,955, forward strand.
AAAGAACTACAAATGGGTAACGGAGGATGAGATATCACCAGTCAAATGATCGATGCCATCCTTTTATGGAAAAAGGCAGCCGCGGCTTTTTCAGCGCCAAAGCTGCCTTTCTGCTTTTCCATTGATACTCTGTTTGCTGTTACATACGACGAGACTTCCACTCAACGAGCATTTGGTTGAGAGATTCCCTGTATAGCTCAATTGCTTCCAGCATCTCATGGAATCGCTGCATAACTAGCTCACTATCCTTCAAATTTTCAATTTGCATTCCTTTTTCTATGATATTCTTTAATGATAGGATGCGTTCTAAACCCTGTATAAGCTCTTCCTCAATCGTGTCTGGTGCCATGATGTAATAGCTCACACGGTCGCCTGTCACACTCTTTTTTTCCGCGAATCCAATTTTCAAAAGCATGCGCATATTGGTTGACACGCTTCCGAGACTGACTTGTAATGTAGTGGCAATCTGCTCGGATGAAAGGGGTTCCTGAGAGACCATCAACAGTCCAATAATCCGGCCAGCAATTCTGGATAATCCTTGATTTTCGTGATGGAGAGCCATTTCTTCAATCAATTGCATTGTTTCCGCCGTTAATTTGTCCAACTTCATGACTCCTTTTTCCTCGTTTTGCCCGATTTCCATGCTTTTGTCTATTATACTACCAATAGTCATCGCTTTCTTCAGAAAATACCAAAAGAAAATGCACCTGCTCTTTTGACAGGTGCCCACGTCATTCCTTATTTTAGTGGCGTGGAAGTGGTTTCATGGGTTTGACGAAGATATTCCATGATCATCAAGGCAGAACCTAGCTGGACACCGCACAATTCGCGCAGCGGACGCATCGACCAGTTAAAAAAGGAGAGTAGCTCTTGTAAGCCTTGATTCAGCCATTGTTCTGAATCTGCTCGAATCTCCGAAAGGGCGATGTTGTTGGGCTGGGCATCCAGCATGCGGATGAGCATGCTACAGCAGCATAGAGAACTCCAAAAAGTGCGTAGTTTCAGGTCAAACATTTCAGCTACTGTTGCGAAGCGTACTAAACCTGCATCACTTTCAGCTGATTGTAAATGATGGGATCGAACTTCCTCCATACCGATCAGAAAATCCTCTACAGACCGCTGAAATTTGGTTGGTACCGTTATGAATGCCTGTGCGTTTTGGTACTGTTTGGATAAAAAAGCAATCTGTTCCCCTTCCAGTTTGGCTATGTCCAGCGTAGCATCCTTGTAGCTATGAGTGGTTTCCGATTTATCTCCCATCCTTGGATCCGTAAACAACGATATTTCCGAAACAAGGCAAAAGGTACCATAACGTGTCCCAGCATAATCGCGCGATGAGCCCCCCATGAGGATTGCTTTCGAAGGGTCTTCTCCAGTAGGCAGGATACTTTGGTAGTAATCGTACATAGCAGACAGCTCAGGTAGCAGATAAAAACCGGCTTGGATAGGGGGCATGAATGGTGCCTCCGGTTCGCCGATCATCAGCGGTAATTGATGATCATGGGTCAGTTTTATGATCTGTTGGCACAATGCGTCGGGAAGAGGAGTCGATACATAATAAAACGTTCCAGTTTGATCGGAGCTGTGCAAGCTGTTGAGGAAATGCGGCTTGGCTTCATCAATCGCCCGCATAAATGCTACGGTTTCAGGAATGGGCTCGCTGAAGCTGAACGTTTTATACGCATACGGGAATGTCCATTCAACTTGTTCGTGCATACTGGGACGATAGTAGTTGCGGATGTAACGATCTGGAGAAAACGGGCCGCCGTACCAACCTTCATTCAGTCGGCAACCATCTACATCGATTTCTTTAATGATATAAAAGGTATAATCCATTTGCTCTAATAGGGCTGAATCCTCACATAGCTTTTTGCAGAGATACTCTAGCGATAGAGCTCCAATCGGCTCATTTGGATGCGGACAACCGACGAACAGCGCGCGATGCTGGCCATTCCCAATTCGCAGCATGAGGATGGGGTGTCCTTCTGTTGAGTGACCGATGGTACTGAGGGTAACAAGATCTGGATAGGCGGCTGCTAGTTCACGGGAAGAGGTGTCCAATTCCTCAATCGTTAGAAAATGTGAAAAATCAGGCATTTCTTGTAACAGTTTTTGAATGAAATCAGTCAAGCTCCTCACTCCTTTTGAGATGGATAAGAAAGGATGAAACAAGTGCAATTCCTGCACCTACTAGCAACAGGGAAAAACCGGCTTGAAAGGAGAACGCCTGAATAAATGCGCCCATCGCGATTGGTGTAAAAATACTTGCCAGCTTTCCTCCGGTTAACAGAATTCCACTAGCAGTACCCAATGCATCTGAGGGAATGATACGCATGGTAAGGCCAATAATGGGTTGAGTGGTAAGGGAGAGAAAAAACAAAGAGATCGACTCAAACAACAGAAACTGGTTGACATTGTCAGATAGGATCATAAGTGTAAGGAGAATCGTTGAGAACAGAAGGGACGGAATGACCATCGATCGAAACTTTTGATGAAAATAACGGTCAAACAACCAACCTCCTGCCAAATAGCCAAGCATGGAAATGAGAAGAGGAAGCGATGCGTATAAGCCTGATTGGGTAATAGCAAGATGTTTTTCCGTTGTTAAGTAAGTAGGTACCCATGTCAAGCATCCAACCATCACGATTTGAATTCCGCAGAGCATACTTGTTAGTTTCCACAAATACCCGTTACGGAAAAGAGACATGAAAGGGGTGGGGTTCGACTCTGATGATGCTGAGCATGATGGTGATTCCTTCACGAAAGGACGGGGAAGGAATATCCAGAGAATGGGGGCCAAGAGCAGGCCGATTAATGCTGTAACAAAAGTAGCTTCCTGCCATCCCAGTATCGCAATCAATGGTGCGACTAGAAAGGGGGCAAGTCCAGTCCCAATTGGTTCAGCTGATGAAACGATGGAGACTGTGGTCGTACGGATGTTTGCAGGTGTTCGTTCGGCAATCGCTTTTAACATAGCAGGCATTAGGGGGGCATCGATAAACCCCAACAAAAATCGGATGACGAGTAAGGCTGCAAAACTTGTGACCGCCCCTGTAAGCGCAGTCAATATTGCCCACAGTACCAAGTTGATTACAATAATTTGCTTCGATCCTCGTTTATCAGCAATGATCCCTCCCGGAATGGTAAAAATCGCGAAGCCTAAAAAATAAACACTGATGATTGCACCTTGCTCCACTGGATTCAGATGAAATTCTTCTCCAATAAATGGCAGCGCAATAATGATGCTGTACGAGCCAAGAACCCCAACGAGTATAGTGACAAACAAGAGCACAGCACTGATCGAAGTAGTCTTTTTCATGTGCATCACTTCCTAAAAGATGTTATGAGTATTATATTAAGTATTTTCAGTAATTTTAGTCAATACTGAAATTACTGAAATGAATGTCGCCTAAAAAAACTTCAAAGCCAGGAGGTGCGGTTATGGAGGTTCCTTATGGCAATGAGATTCAACTGCACATATAATTTGGAAGCCGCTGAGAGCTACATTTCGAAAAACGAAAACGACCTGTGGGTTGCACGAATGGTTTTCCATCGTGTTACCTACAGGTCGTTTCATGATCTCATTTCGTAACAGATTGTATCCGTTATGATTAGTACTTTCTTGTGAGAATTCGAGAATGCTCTCCGTCTACAGTGATTTCCCAGCCTCTTGGGATTTCATAAGCAAAGGCTGGCGAAGGGTGTTTGACCGCTTCAATGCTGGATTCAGTAGGGATACTGGTGATATTGACGATTTGTTTTTCATAGAGACTTACATTTACCACGACCCAGCCATATGGTACAGGCACCCCGGTACCGACCCATTTATTCTCCAGATCTTGAGGTTGGTACCGTTTTTTATTCTCATTTCTGATATCGATATAAGCCTGTCTCTTGCTGTTATAACCTCGACCGATTTCTACCCAACCAGAAGGGATGTTAAAGCTCAAGCTTCTTTCCACTTGCCCATAATTCGCGCCATTAATATATTTCGCTACTTCATATCCAAGCTGTGTTCCACGATGTGGCTCTTTTTCAATCGAAATCCATCCATTCGGAAAGAACGTATCGTATGCCACTACTAACGTATCACCGTACTTCCAGTTTCCATCAAAGATATATTTTTGTGGACGGACGTTAGAGTCTTTTCCCTTTCCTACCGCATCTGCTGCTTGAGTCGGGACGAACAGGAATGATGATGCCAAGACGAGAATACCCAGACTTCTTACCACTTTTTTCATGATTTACTCCTCCATATGAATGCGAATAAGAAAAAAGAATTTCAATAAGCATGAGAATTCTGAACACATTTGAAAATACCTTCTTTTTATGGAAAAAAATTCTTATTGTAGCAAAACGATTGTTGCGAGGGGACACTAGTTTTCAATAGAATCGCAGTAAAAAAACGGAAATATTACTTGTTGAAACGTACAAATGAATATGTTATGATGCTGTTAACTTAATGACTGGAGCTGAAGAGTATAATGGATAATTTTCTTGCTTAAAAAATAAAACAAACTGCGATATTTTTCGCATGTTTTATTCTTTATGTGCAAGAAAGTTACTTATATCTCTTCACTCAAACAATATATCCTTATCTAACTTCATTTTTGAGTTGGATTTGCTGTATTTATTTGAGCTACAAGAGAGTAACTTTCTTGTAGCTTTTCTATTTTTTGCATGCAGGGGGATGATTGTATGTCATTAATCAATGTAAATAACTTGACGTTTGCCTATGAAGGCAGTTTTGATAACATTTTTGAAAACGTGAGCTTCCAAATCGATACGGATTGGAAATTGGGTTTTACGGGAAGAAATGGCAGGGGGAAGACAACTTTTCTCAACCTGTTGCTTGGTAAATATGAATACAGCGGGAAGATCAGTGCCCATGTCAGCTTTGAATACTTTCCTTTCCAAGTCGAGAACAAAGAATATCTGACGCTTGATATCGTTCAAGACATTGTCCCGGACTATCAGCTATGGGAATTAATGCGCGAATTCTCCCTCTTAAAGGTTTCAGAGGATGTTCTATATCGTCCATTTGAATCTTTGTCTAACGGGGAGCAAACGAAAGTGATGTTAGCCGCTTTATTTCTAAAGGAAAACAGTTTTTTGTTAATTGATGAACCAACCAATCACCTCGACATGCATGCAAGGGAGCTCGTCAGTGATTATCTCCATTCCAAAAGCGGTTATATTCTTGTTTCTCACGACCGAGCATTTCTGGACAATTGTGTCGATCACATCTTGTCCATCAACAAGACGAACATCGAGGTGCAAAAAGGGAATTTCTCCGATTGGTGGGAAAATAAACAGAGACAGGATAACTATGAACTCGCTGAGAACGAGAAGCTCAAAAAAGACATTAAACGCTTGTCGGACGCAGCGAAACGAACGAGCAACTGGTCGGACGCTGTGGAAAAGACGAAAAATGGTACCTTAAATTCAGGCTCTAAGCTCGACAAAGGCTATGTGGGTCACAAAGCTGCGAAAATGATGAAACGCTCTAAATCAATTGAGCAAAGACAGCAATCTGCGCTGGAAGAAAAGTCGAAGCTCCTGAAAAACATTGAAAGCCATGACAGCTTAAAGATTGCACAGCTTGCTTACCATAAGAACCAACTTGCTGAACTGGATAAGGTTTCGATTCGTTATGGGGAGAAGTTGGTTTGCTCAGATATTAGTTTTACGATTGAGCAGGGGGAGCGTATCGCGCTGTCAGGCAAAAACGGCTCTGGCAAATCCAGCATTCTCAAGCTCATTTGCGGGGAGAACATCGATCATACTGGTGCCTTCCGAAAGGGGAGTCAGTTGAAAATCTCGTATGTATCCCAAGACACTTCGCATCTAAAGGGAAATCTGACGGATTTTGCCCGAGAAAACGGGATTGATGAAAGCCTGTTTAAATCGATTTTGCGAAAGCTGGACTTTTCCCGCGTACAATTTGAGAAGGACATTTCCGCTTTTAGCGGCGGCCAGAAGAAGAAAGTATTGATTGCGAAAAGTCTTTGCGAGAAAGCCCATCTCCATATTTGGGATGAGCCACTTAACTTTATTGATGTCATTTCGCGCATGCAAATTGAAGAGCTGCTTCTCGAGCACTCGCCAACGATCCTTTTTGTCGAGCATGACAGGGAGTTTTGCAATAACATTGCTACAAAGATCGTTGAACTGTAATTGGACGAAAAGTCTCTAAAAGAAAGAAGGTGGGGAAAACCGTTTCGTTTTCCTCACCTTTCTTTGCAATGTCTTCTCTAAATGTAGGAACGACTGCTTCTGCTGGAGGGGGAATTTGAGCAGTCGAGAAGAAATACTAAGTAGTGAAATGTGGTAATCTTTTGATAATACTTTTGAAAGAATGGCGGAGATTCGATGGGGAAGATAATGGCAAACGTAAGCAGCACATTGAATGGTATTTATACGGGGCCGACAGGAGAAGAAGACAAAATGGTTAGCTGGGCGTTGCCTGGAATTATCGACGCCACAGATGATGGTCTTGCGTTCTTCCAGAGGGTTGACGCCATCTTGATGGGGCGAGTCACCTATGAAGGCTTTGCAAGCTATTGGCCGTTTCAAGTGGGGGATTGGGCTGATGCAATGAATAAGACTCAGAAGTTTGTAGTAACCAATAATCGTGAGTTTACAGAAGTTCATTGGGGGAACTACACCGAGACGATTACACTCCTTCATTCTGATGTTATGACAAAAATACAACAGCTAAAAACACAAATCAAAGGTGATATCATTGTTCCTGCAAGTGCGGGTCTTGTTCAAAGTTTGATCAATGCTGATTTGCTTGATGAACTCCGGATAATCATTCATCCGGTCTTAATGGGCAGCGGCAAACATTACTTTGACAACATCAACACACGTCACGACATGAAGTTGCTAGAAACAAAGCTTTATGGAAAAAGCGGGTCCATACAACTGCGATATGAGATCGGAGAGGCACAAGTAAAATAAATGGTTGTGTTAACAATTAGTCGTACTCCGGAAGAATAAAAAGCCCCATTTCACGGATAGAGAAATGGGACTTTTTATTGTTTTGCTCTAATTCGTCCGCAAAGCAGGGTACACAAAAGCCTTTAACGTAACGCCTGTAAAGGAACATCCGGAAGCCTTTGGATGACCGCCCCCACCGTAATGTTGGGCGATCACCGACAGATCCAGGTCTTCGCGTATGGTTCGAAAGCTGATTCTGCCTTTTCCAGGATCGAGCATCGCGACGAAATCAATCATTTCCGCATTTTTACATAAGAAATTGCCTGTCGTGGAGTGATATTGCTCAAGGAAAACCACGCCTACTTGAAATGTTTTTGGCTCATCTAAATCGATTTCTACGGGGATCAGCTTCATTTGCTTCAGCTTTTTTTGTTCAAATTCATCGATTCGCTTTTCTTCTGTATAGATGAGAATAGATTCTACTTCATCAAATACAAATTGGTCTGTATTGGCACCATCAACACGCAAGCGTCCTAGCACATTTTGAATAAACGTGTCTCGCTCGATCATATAGAATAAAATGTTCAGTTGATTAGCCTGTACAGTACCGGTTGCATCCCAATCCCACGTATCAAAGGCCCGAACCAGCTCCACATAGTCAGAGAGAACGCCAGTAGGGGTCAGATACCCCTGGTTTACCAGGTAATCATAATAAAGGCTCGTTGCCGAAGTCTTTTTCCCTGATTCTTCCGTAATAACTTTTGCCCATTCGTACTTGGAAGCCAACGGCAAGGCAGTTGGGTGATGATCGATCAAGACAAACGCATGTCCTTGATCGACCTTTTTTTGAATAAGCGATCCGACCTCGTCATTGACACTTACATCGGTAATCATCACGTACGCATCGGGGGTAAGCTCTTCTTCGATAAACTTTTGAACTTCTTGATTGACAGTGTAAGGAGTCACCCCGCGGTAATCGACTTCTTGATTGGAAAAAGCAATTTGACTAAGAATTGCACAGGATACGCCATCCAAGTCCTTATCACTGAAATGAATGATTTTTTGATGATTCATGAAGTATCTCCTTAGGAATCCGTCTGTCGTCCGAATTGTACTGCCTTCATTCATCTTTCCCATTCAATAAGACGTGCTTGCACGAAGACAACAATTGGTGATTATTTGCAATATTACTTTGGTTGTATTATAATGCTTGGGTTAAAAGCACTCCACGTTAGTTCAATCGGTCGGGCGTGTTCGCGTATGTTCGTGATCGCCCTTTTTTCTATTACGCGAGTAAAGCAGTGGAGAGAAAAAGTAAAAGGTGGTCCTTAACATGAAAAAGTCTACATGGATCCCGGCTGCACTTCTGCTAGCAGTCCTGACTGCTTGCGGCAACACGCAGCCTACAGAGCAACCAAAAAATCAAAATCAAGCGGCAACAGGTACCCAACAGCAAACGGGTGAAACAACTACGCAAAAACCTGAAGAAGCGAAAAAAGAAGAGCAACAGGTGATCGCTACTCCACAAGAAATCGTCGTGTACAAGCAAGGGGAAAAAACATCCCTGAAGCCGGAAGATGACAAGTTCAAGGAAATTCTTGCGCTCATGAACAAACGCTTTGAAACACCTGCGGACCAAATGCGTTTTGACGAGAGCACCCAAGCGGTGGAGAAGGACAAGAAAGAGGCTTTGGCAGTAGAATTCAACTACGCTGAAGTAACGACAAACACTTTGCCAGCGACTGTTAATACAGATAACAAAGCGGAAGTAAAGGCGAAGACACTGTTCTTCGTATTGAGTGGAGAAAATAAAGACCATATGTTTGATTCAGAAGATGGCAAAACTTATGGAACGGCACCGTTGCACTTGACCGAATCCACTGAACTGACCGAGCTATTGAATAAGTAAGCGAACTACCCAGACTGTCGAGCAATCGGCAGTCTTTTTCTATCTGTACTGCCTGATCAAAGAAAACCCTCTTGATCTTGGGGCAAACGATCAAGAGGGAAGGGCATGACAATCTAAATCCTTTTTTGATCCGGTTCCGATTGCACGACAGTTAACGTCGTATCACCATCGGTCTCCACCAGATGCTTCAACATAGAGAGCTTATTGTTCCAAAACTGCTCGTAAAAGGAAAGCCACTGCTTTACTTCCGTCAGAGGACCGGGATGCAACCGATAGATTTTCTCGCGACCTACCTTATGTCCTGTAACCAAATCTGCGTCAGCAAGTATATGAAGATGCTTGACTACAGCCGTTCGGCTTATGGGGAAATGAGAGGTAATCGCTGAGATCGGCAATTCTTTTTCAGCGAGCAAGCGAAGTACTTCCCGACGAGTAGGGTCAGCGATCGCTTGAAATACATCAACCTTTTCTGCTGAAGCAGACATTTACCCTTCCACAACCTTTTTCAGACGTTCGTGTACAATACCAACCCAACCTTGATTCATCTTCTCGCGAATCATTGAGCTCTTCGCGTTTGCTTTTCCGATAATCTCATCTGCCGCTTTCCATCCACCATGAATGAGGGTAAACTCCGTTTTTTCTCCCAGTTCTTTTAAAAGAAACGAGACGACCCAACCGTCTGTATCCCAAGCAAAAGAAAGGCGATGTGGTGCTTCTACTTCCAACACTTTGCATGGAGACGGCCCAAAAGGGGATTGGATATGGAACTCATGACCTACCACTGGTTGAAAATCATTGGGCATAAACCAAGCAGAAATGGCTTCCGCAGTGGATACTTTCTCCCATACCTTTTGAATAGGGGCGTCGAAAACGATGGTTTGTTTAATATCTTCTACGGCTTGTTGATTGTTTTGTTCCACGATAAAATCTCTCCGTTTCGTAGTGAAAATCTAACACCCTTTGGTTATACTTTAAGATAATATAACACCTTTTGGTTATATGTAAATGGTATTTTTCCTCCCATTCACGAATTATATTCGGCTGGGAGTGCGCTAAAAATGTACGAATGTGCTCGAAACTCGCAAGAAAAGGGTATAATAAATTGGCAAAATGTATCATGTGTACGTTACGTCCATGTAAATAACGCCAATCGATAAAAGGAGATCCAATGACAGACAAAAAAGCAACAATCGAACCGGGATGGAATTTTGACAACAGCTATACAACGCTGCCAAAATCGTTTTTTTCCAGGCTCAATCCACCTCCTGTACGATCACCGAAGCTAGCCATTCTCAATGAACGTTTGGCAAAAACGCTTGGGCTGAATGTCGAAGCTCTGCAAAGCGAAGAAGTCATAGCCATGCTTGCGGGAAACAAAACCCCAGAAGGCGCAATGCCTCTTGCCCAAGCATATGCGGGACACCAATTCGGTCATTTTACCATGCTAGGCGATGGCAGGGCTCTTCTTCTTGGTGAACAAATTACACCCTCCGGCGAGCGCTTTGATATCCAACTGAAAGGTTCAGGCAGAACACCTTATTCTCGCGGCGGTGACGGTAGAGCAGCCCTTGGCCCGATGCTGCGCGAATACATCATTAGCGAGGCCATGCATGGACTCGGAATTCCTACTACGCGGAGCCTTGCAGTAGTGACAACGGGCGAGTCTGTCTATCGCGAAACCGAGCTGCCTGGTGCTATTTTGACGCGTGTCGCTGCCAGTCATATCCGAGTAGGGACATTCCAATTCGCGGCAAGATGGTGCTCGATAGAAGACCTCCGTGCGTTGGCTGATTACACGTTGCAAAGACATTTTCCAAAGATCGCGGCAGATGAAAACCGCTACCTCCTCCTACTGAAGGAAGTCATCCAGCGTCAGGCTGCGCTGATTTCCAAGTGGCAACTCGCAGGATTTATTCACGGAGTCATGAACACCGACAACATGGCAATCAGCGGCGAAACGATTGATTACGGTCCTTGCGCTTTTATGGACACATATGACCCTGCAACTGTATTTAGCTCCATTGACGTTCAGGGTCGGTATGCTTACGGAAATCAGCCGTACATTGCTGTGTGGAATCTTTCTCGTTTTGCGGAAAGCTTATTGCCGTTGTTGCATGAAAATGAAGCGCAGGCTGTAAAAGTGGCCGAAGATGCACTTGCCGAATTTAGCAAGCTGTATCACAGCCATTGGCTCACAGGAATGCGGGCAAAGCTCGGATTGTTCAACGAAGAGGAGCAAGACGAAGCGTTGATCGAAGGTCTGCTCAACATGATGAAGGACCACCATGCTGACTATACGAATACATTCCGTGCTTTCACGCTTAATCAACCAGAAGAAACTGCAATGTTTGGCACGAGCGAATTCACGGAATGGCACGAGCAGTGGAAAGCACGACTAACAAGACAGCCAGAGGACACCGCTGCGGTACAACATGTAATGAAAAAGAGCAACCCGGCAATCATCCCACGGAACCATCGTGTAGAAGAAGCATTGGAAGCAGCGTGGAAAGAGGGCGACTACACGGTGATGGAACGACTCTTGGAAGTCCTTTCCAATCCATATGCGTACACGCCTGAACAGGTAGAATACACGACCTTACCAGCGGAATCGGCATGTCCTTACCAAACGTTTTGCGGTACATGATAGCATGCAATCAGAGTCCAACGATCTTTCACATGTTGGACTCTTTTTTCATACGTCCGATTCGCGCTAGAATATGGAAAGCCGAAGAAAAAAGGAGCAATTGCTTTATGGATAAAAAAGCAAAGCAAATCTTGATGAAAACATTTTGGAGCAGCAACGGGTGGAAGAGTCGCCCATACGATTTTTCGGGAGCAGATTTTGAATACGCCAAAAGCAAAGGTCTCATGTTTGATCTGCAGACAATTAGTCACGAAGATTGTATAGACAAAATCATTACTCTGCATAAAAAAGTGACAAAAGAACAAGCCGCCGCTGCATTTTTGCACAGTCTCTCGACGCGAAAGGTGTACCTGCGCAGCGCCTTGTCTAGCTGGGCTTTGACAGAGTCTTTAAAAGCCCATGACTTCGAAAGTAACGTCGGCAAGTATACAAATCCAGAAAACGGCACCTATTTCGCCATGTACGGAGACTGCCATAAGTGCGACCGTTATTATATCGCGGGACGAGAGCTATATACGGAAGAAGATTTGAACGTTTTGAATTTTGAAAGAATCAAGTGGGGAGGTATCCGCCTAAACTATCTACCGTACCTCATGCTTGATCTGGAGCTGTTAAGCAAGGAAGAAAATCTTTCAGTACAGGAAGAAGATGTAGCAATTCTCCGTCAGGTGCTAGCCATCATTGCCAGCAGTGAACCAACCGATGCCGCCCGTCAATTGGAGAAGCGCCTCCATGGTGTCTTCGCATCTAGCAAAAACGAACGGGATGTCTTAATGGAAATTCTTGCATCCGCCGGGATCTTGGCGCCAAGCAAGGACAGACCAGGGCGTGGCGGGAAGAACGACTTTTTTGCCGTAGTAAATTGGCGCGGCGAAGATAGCTATTCCGAGCAAGCTATCCAGAACTTCTTTGGCCCATGGCTGTAAAGAACGGAAAATCTAGGAACAAAGAAGGGTGCCATCTATACGCGAAGTGTGTATAATATTGGAAAAGCATGTCGAAAGTTTGTTTTTATTGAAAGGAGGTGAGATATAAGTGAAAAAGAAATTAATCGTCCTGTCAGGCATTGCGGGCAGTGGCAAAAGCAAGTGGGCACAAGAAATTGCCAAAAAGGAACGGGCAACAATCGTGTCTACGGATGAAATTCGCCAGAACTTATTTGGTGACGAGCGAAAACAAAAAAGATCAGCACAAGTATTTTTTGAGGTCTATTCGAAAATCGCAACGGAGCTGGCGAATGGAAAGAATGTCATTTTAGACGCTACCAATATTGACAGAGAGAAAAGAATGAGGGTCCTTGCCAAATTTCCCGATGTCCAGAAGGAATGCTATTACGTCGATGTTCCCTATACCGTTTGCCTAGAGCGCAATCGATCCCGAAAGAGAACCGTAGACGAATACATCCTGGCGAAGATGCGGAAGAACTTCCATTTTCCCATTAAGAATGAGGGCTGGGATCACATTCATCTCTTGCACGAGCCAGTTCCTTATTCCATTGAAAAAGAAGAATTCGTTCAATTGCTTCAAAAAGAACCCTCCTATGAAGAGCTGTTCGACAGGTTGAATGCCATTCCCATCTTCAAAGAGATGTATCAATTTAATCAGGAAAACCCTTATCATCAGTACCCTTTGTGCAAGCATACCTATCATGTTTTCGATTATGTAAACGCCTTTTACACGGAAGAAGACAAATTCCTCATGCAAGTGGTCGCCTTGTTTCACGATACAGGAAAACCATTTTGCAAAACCTACAAGCCGATGAAAGGCCATTACTCCTACTTCGGACATGAGCATGTTTCTGCGCAAATTGCTTGTCATTTCTTAAAAGAATTAGGATTCGAAGATGATTTTATTTTCGAAGCCGTCAACCTGATTCAAATGCACATGAAGATTAATTATGGAACTCAGCAAGATATTTCCGAGATTTATCATTTGTTGGGCGAAGAGTACCTGTGGAAGCTGTACTTCTTCAAGGAAGGAGATGCCTATGCCAAATAAGGAGGTGAATAACGTTGTTGAAAAAATACCCGAGAACCTTTCATTTACCCTGGTCAAGAAGTAGAACCGACGACGATAAAATCTTGCGATCAGTGTGTCACTTCGAGGGGAAAGAAGTAGTCGTAACAGAAAAGCTGGATGGAGAAAATACCACGCTGTACCGAAATCATATCCATGCAAGGTCACTTGATAGCAAAGATCACGCATCAAGACATTGGATAAAGATGCTTCACGGGACGATTTCGTTTCATATCCCGGAAGGCTGGAGAATTTGCGGGGAAAACGTATATGCGCTCCACTCCATCTACTACGAATACCTAACGAGCTATTTCTACGTGTTCTCGATCTGGAATGAAAACAATGAATGCTTGTCGTGGGATGAAACGGTAGAATGGGCCGAACTACTGGGCTTAGAAACAGCACCTGTCTTATACAGAGGGATTTGGAAGGAAGAGACCGTAAAAAGTTGCTACACCAAACAATCTGTCTTCGGCGGAGAACAAGAGGGGTATGTGGTACGAGTAACAGAGAGGTTTCCGTACGAAGATTTTAAACAATCTGCCGCCAAGTTTGTGCGCAAAAATCATGTGCAAACCGACCAGCACTGGTTATCGAAGCCAGTCGTTCCGAATGGGCTAGCACAAACAAATTAAAGACTTTGATATTGAAGGGAATGAGAACGATGTAATTTGCTAAGTGGTATTGACCGTCTAATAGAGTATCCAAATTTCATTTTGGCTATTGTTAAGACAGTCATTACATAGGAGGCGTGAGAAATGAACGAAGAGATGAACGAAGAATTGAATGAAGAAATGATGTCAGCTGGCTGGGATGCCATTGATCAGGAGATGCGTAAGATTTATGGAGAGCAGGAGCCTAAACATTACGGCACGCTTATCTCGTATGCACTGGGTGGTCCCGATCCATTAGATGGAATTAGCGCCTACAAAGCGGACGAGCCTTACCCGCATTGGCATTTTGTGACTTATGGGTTTACTGAACTGTATGAAAAAGAGTCCGAGAATGAAGAGGAAAGCGGTTTTGGCTTTGAATTGACGTTTCGATTGGCTCGTAAAGACGACGAGGAGGAACCGCCTGCCTGGGCGCTGAATTTGCTTCAAAATATGGGGCGTTACGTATTCAACACGGGCAATGTTTTTCAAGCAGGTGATCATTTGGATGCAAACGGTCCGATATGCTTGGGTGCCGATACCCAACTGACTGCGCTCGCTTTTGTCACAGACCCACAGCTTGCCGAAATCGATACGCCGAATGGGCGAGTGCAATTTTTGCAAATGGTAGGAATCACTGGTGATGAACTCGATGCAATGATGGCTTGGAATACACGTGGCGTGCTTCAATCCGGCTTGCCGTATATGCCTTCCTACATAACCGATCTCGAGCGTGATTCTCTCCTTTGCAACTCTACAGTTTCTGATGCTGTTCAAAAAGGAATGGAACAAGAAGGCTCCAACACTGCCTATTTGTTTGTCAGCCAGCTTGGCTGGGAGCCAGGGAAAAAAGGCTTCTTGAAAAAAGCACCTTCGACCCTGAGCTTGGGAGCTAAGCAAGCGGAAGTCATCGGAAAAATTCTCCGCGGACGTATGCGAAAAGGAGAAAGCCTGAGCCTGCTGGGACCTGATGTCCGCGTTGTCTTTGAGGCAGGAGCCAATCCTGAATGTATTCCAGGAGAGGACGTTATTCGGTTTGTTCTCGATGATGCAACAACGATTGCGCTTACCAAGCAGTTGCTTCCAAAGGAAAGCAGCTTTGAGATTCCTTCCCTGAAAGGAATTGCCATCAACATTGTGAAAACCAATATTACCGATAGCGAGGGCAATGTCGTCAAGGTCATCGGTTAAAGGCGACAGCGCTGTTTTTTGCGAGGAGGAGAGTCAGTCAATGCATGAGGCAGCAGAAGCATTTCTAAACGAAGTATGGACTTCCATCCAAGAAATTTACCAAAAAGAGAACCAGCGGATCAAAGAGATCAAAGACTGGAGTCTACTGCAGGCGGGGGTCAAAGACTACCTGAGAGTGGCGTGGAGAAAAGGAAAACTCAATTGGGCCAATGGCAAAATCCACGTGGATGTCCACGAACCTTTCAGTTGGAGTGACGACTCGTACAAATACGATGCTGGCTCTTATATTGAGGAGCTTACAGAGGAAATGCTCATGAATGAGTTTTTCCCCGCACTGTGTGATCGAATGGAATCCCTGTTCCATTCCACCAATTATGATTCTCACTTTTTTAATTACCGCTTCGAGCTTGTTTTCGAATTCGAGTGGAAACAATCGGTGCAAAGCCATGCTCGCCATTTCATAAACGAGCGAAAACGCGAGAGTCTCAAACAAGTACTGGATCAATTTATCGAAGCAAAAATTAAAGCGGAGCTTCCTGTACGTCCGAAAGAAAGAGACGATTTCTTCTTCGCTCATTGCCTCGTCAATCCCGATTTGATGGAACAAAAGCAGGAGCTTGTCGAACCACTCATCCAGCGTCTTAGGGAAAAGCTGCACTCCAACAAAGAACGCAGTGATTCGTGGACATACCACTATACTTTGGCTTTAAAAGGCTGGGCGGATGAGCGTTTTTTAGTCAAATTTTTTGATCGTACCGGGCATTATGGATTGGATTGGGTTTTGAAACCCGAGCAGGAGCGTCAGGAACCAAAAACAGGGGAGCTGGACTTTTTCCTGTACGTCGCTCTCGCAATAGGTAACAAGGAGCCGGATACCCGCAAGAAGTACCTGGACCTCGCTGTTCAGCTTGGCTCCAAGCGAGCTGTGGACTATGTAAAACGGGGCAGTGGTCGCTTTGAAAACGAGTATAAAAGCAGCCTGATTCAAACAATGGCCAATGATGTTTTACAAGCGATCGACATCCGTATCGTATCGGAGGAAGAAGCTGCCTACGGTGAAGCCATTGATTTTATCAACGGCCTTTTGCGTGAAGGCTTTCCCAAAGGGTACAAGCTCAAGCTGAAGAGCAGCGAAAAGAATTACTTCCCAGTAAAAAAGCTGGCGAAGTCAGGTCTCCATCAGTTTTTTGCCAATGCGTCCCGTTATCCTGCGTTATATCCGAAAATCGCAGAATATGCCGAGCTTGCGATGGAGGAGTTCGCGTGGTACGGGGATGTAGAGCCAAGCGAGAAATCCGTCATGCCTGGTACCTATGCGGTATTGGCTCTCGGCTTGTCTAGCAGCGATTATTTTCCACTCTTTCGTCGCTATATGGAGATGGTCGACACGGAGCATCAGTCTGCTCAGGACGATTTTGCTTTAGCTTTTATGGAGGCGCATGGTGTAACTGTAGAGAATATCCCCGTACTCGTCTCTCTGGTGCTTGGCAGTAGTGATTCGGCGAAGCCTTTGAAAAATGTCACCATCGATCGTGCAGAACTGGTGGATGCGCTTATAGAGGAGCTTGCAGCGCTGGAAGATTACAAGCGGGAAACCGTTATTTATCGCCTTTTCGGTGGGAATAAGAAGCTCGCACAGGCGGTAAAAAAGGAATCTTCCCCCATCAAGGACAAGCTCGGACAATTGCTAGCTTTGGTCGAATAGCTACATTGACAATATTTGGAAGTCCATGCTATATTGAAGTCAACTTCATGGAACGGAGGGTGAATCATTTGCGCAATTGTTTATTTATAGGAAAAGCCAATCCCATAATAAATAAACAAGAAGCCAAATTCACCCGCAAATGTATAGCTTGAATTCCTGTATGATTTATTTTTCATATAGCGATTTCTATTAGGAGAGCAAGATGCTTCTGTTTATTGGACAGGAGCATCTTTTTTTGTTGTAAAAAAAAGGGGGTGATACAGATGAACAAGGAGTAAATGACGAGAAACGTAAAAACGAAAAAAGCAGCTTATTAAAGTTGATATACGCGGAACAAATGATTGCCTAGTATTGCACATTTGCAGGTAACGTGCTGCGAAACGATTTTCTATGGGATTTCTTGCACAGGAACTATCGGACGAAGAAAAACAATGGACCATCGCCGAGTTTTTTGTCGAAAATCAATGGAGCAAAGAACTGGTGAGGGCGATGGATGACCTCGGTATTCATGCATTGGATTCAGATAAAAAGATGGGTGTTCTGTCAGGTGGTGAGCGTTTCAAATACCGCTTTTTAAGTCTGCTGGCACAGAATCCTGACGTTTTATTGCTGGACGAACCCACGAATGATTTGGATATTCAAACGATGGAATGGCTGGAAGAGTTTATTCAACAAACATCGCTTCCTGTCCTATATGTATCGCATGACGAAACGTTTATTGCGAATACAGCAAACGGTATCCTTCATTTGAAGCTGGAAATGGCACGACGTTTGGAATAAGGCAGAGCATCAACATCGGAACGTGTCCCGCTCAGATCCACGTCTGCAAAAGAAGATCAAGTCTTTGAAAAATCAAAGAGAGCGCATGGAGAAAGCATCGGAAACGTTTGTATAGGCTCCGAGTGTGGAAGAAAAAAGCGAATTCCAATTTGATTCTGCGGTACATGTGCCGGGCGTTAACGGCTTTCGACGGTGTGATTATCAGTATTTCGCATGATCGACGGTATTTGCATGAGGTCGCAACAACTGTTTATGAACTAACCTCCAACGGTCTTACGAAAATAAAATAAGGGATCGTGGCGGAATCCTTGCTACATGGTTGACATTGCTATTTGAATTCAATATACTGACTTTAATTTCATATGAAACATACGTTGAAAGAGCCCAGTAGCAGCTTATTCCCTGTCCTAGAAAGCCGGGGGTTGATGGAACCCGGTACACAATAAGCTAGCGAATTACACTCTGGAGTATCTCGGGTAATGCCGAGCGGAATCGCGAACGATAACTCGCTACGAGTGGCATGAATGGCCTGCGCAAGCGCTTGGGTCCATTGGTGCAAGATGGGTGGTAACACGGTTATTCAATCGTCCCTATGTCTACAATAGACAAGGGGCGATTTTTTGTTTTTTTACCATAGGAGATTGAAGGAGTGTATGGCAGTGAATATTATCGACGAACTCGAATGGCGCGAAGCCATTAATCAGCAAACAGATGCAGAAGGGCTGCGAGAATTAACGAATGAAAAAGCAGTCTCGTTATATTGTGGTGTCGATCCAACAGGTGACAGCATGCATATCGGTCACTTGATTCCTTTCATGGTACTGAAACGCTTTCAGCTCGCTGGTCATCGTCCGGTCATTTTGATCGGTGGTGCAACAGGTACGATTGGCGATCCGAGCGGCCGTCAATCCGAGCGCTCTTTGCAAACACTGGAACAGATTCAGGAGAACGTCGACAAACTCACCGCGCAGATGAAAAAGCTGTTCATTACAGATGGCGACAACCAAATTCGCTTGGTGAACAACTACGACTGGACGCACAAAATCAATGTCATTGAATTTCTGCGGGATTACGGGAAAAACTTCAGCATTAATACGATGCTTGCCAAGGATGTCGTATCGAGCAGACTGGAAAGCGGCATTTCGTTTACGGAGTTTTCCTATCAAATTCTGCAATCGCTGGATTACCTGCATCTGTACAAACATGAAGATGTTCAGCTGCAAATCGGCGGTTCCGACCAATGGGGCAACATCACGAGCGGTCTCGATCTGATCCGCAAAAAAGAAGGACCAGAAGCAAAAGCATTCGGTCTCACTATTCCTCTGATGCTGAAGGCAGATGGCACGAAATTCGGGAAGACAGCAGGAGGAGCCATCTGGCTTGATCCAAATAAAACAACTCCATTCGAATTCTACCAATTCTGGGCGAATACCGATGACCGCGATGTTGTGAAATACTTGAAATACTTTACGTTCCTCTCCAAGGAACAAATTGAAGAGCTGGCTGAAAAAGTACAGACCGAGCCACATAAACGCGAGGCGCAAAAAGCGCTGGCAGAGGAAATGACGAGATTTGTGCACGGCGAGGAATTGCTGGAGCAGGCGAAGCGCATTACAGCAGCTTTGTTTACTGGAGATATCAAATCGCTGTCGGCAGATGAGATCGAGCAAGGCTTCAAAGAAATGCCGACATTCGAATCTACCCTCGAAACGAAGAACATTGTCGACTGGCTCGTTGAGGTCGGCATCGAGCCATCCAAACGTCAAGCACGTGAGGATATTACAAAAGGCGCTATCTCCATGAATGGTGAACGTGTTACCGATCTGGAACTGGAAGTAACGCCAAGCCTTGCTATCGGCGGTCGCTTCATCATTATCCGCAAAGGTAAGAAAAACTACAGCTTGGTAAAATTGTCTCAATAGATAAAGGAATAAGAAGCTTCCCTAGACCCACTAGGGAAGCTTCTTTGTATTTATGGGATTTATTTCGGATGTGAAGTACTATCTACTTTGTTCGCAGCAATAACGGCAACTGCATTTGGCTCCAGATCGAAGCAAAAGATAAGATCGCCATCCGCTTTCTTTTGCGACGGCTTCATCCCGTTCACATAAACTTCCGAAGCTTTTGTCGCCATGGAAAGACCAGAAATCTTTTGCGTACCATCGTTGTGCAGAACGATAGAGCCGTTTGGTGCATATTCCAATCTGACTTGAGAGAGGGCGAGCCAATAATCCATGATTTCACGTACGGTTGTCAAATGCAATTTTCCTTGATCTCGCAGAACTTCCATTCGCTTTAGCAAGCGGTCAAAATCGGGATGGATGATCCAGTTTCCTTGGGCATCTCGAATGACAAATTTCCCGCCCTGCTTGTTGGATGGAAATCTTGCCAAGTAGGTATGGTTGATAAAAACTCCACGGTTTTGAATGAGCTGCTGGAGATTTTGCTCCCGATACAGATAAAGTGAATCTTCTGGAATGGTGGCAGCCGACCATGAATAAAACGGGCCTGTCACTGTCGGGTGCGACCAATAGAGCGGAGTGCGCAGGGAGTCGCCTCTTTGGGATTGGTACAGATCGAGACCATTATTCGGATTCGCGATATCTTCTGAGCTGTAGTGCCAAAAATACGATGTGCCGTATTTTTTCCACTGATGCGCCAAGTAATTCGCAGTCTGGTTGTCGAGCGCGTTAAACGCAAAGCTGGTCTTCAAATACCCATGGTCAATCCAGGTACGGCTCCGGAAGTGATCTTTCATTACCTGCAGTGCATCTTCCGTCGTCTTTTGATAGTGCCTGATTTCGTATGGATAGAGGGTATGTAGCCCAATTTCATCACCGTTCCGATTCAGATCATCCAGAAACTGCAAAAATTCAGGGCTTTGCGCAATGGCGACATTGACAGGCAATTTCGCTTGAAAATACGGATTCGAGTAAAATACGCTTTTTGTAACCGGAATCCGGTGTTTAACAAAACCGCCTGTCGCTTGTGCCGACGATGTAATCCTCCCGGAGCCGAAATAAACAGCTCGATTCGTTTGCAGCGTCTGCTCGTCAGCATGCTCTGTCCATACATGAGTCGCCAAAAAACCAGAAGGCTGACTCATAAAACGCGGCATGAGCTTTGGTTGATACCCAACTACCAGCGAGAAAGAATTCGTCCGTTCTTCGTTTGCGCGATATTCGGAAGCGTGGCGGACTTTTCCGACTTGATTCGTAGAGCCTTGCTGTACGTATCTGTGATCGTTCATGTGATCCAGATTCACGATGAGCTGTTTTTGCGTTGTATTCAATTCAAGTGAAGACACGTTGGGGGCATGGTACAAAAAAGCTGCTTGCTTTCCTTGACCAAATTTCGCGCCTTGGTGATCCAGCCAGTAAGAAGGTTGGAATTTCTGTGCGTCCACTTTCCGATTCTTGCGATATACCTCTGTCACATTTGGCTTGAATTGCAGGGCGAGGGCTTCACGAAAAACCTTTGCCTGTCGCTTATAGGTGGTTTTTACGGTGATATCGATGGCTGGGCTGTTTTTTTGCAATGCATATTGTATTGTAACCATTGCAATCGGAGTATGACCTGTGACAATGACTGTGTTACCAGTAGCGGTTTCCTGGTGTTCCACCTTTACGTCATCCCATTTACGAACCCAGTGGCTGCCCCGTTTGATAAATATGTTCCTGTCGATCACTTTCGTCGTAGGTGGAGAAAAATACAAATCATTTCCACGGACGGCAGTAACTTTCGCCTGATGGACAAGCGGAGCATTCATTCGGCCGCCAAACGATTCTGAGCGAATTTCGATGACCGCGCCTGGTTGAAATGGTGGGCTTTGATCCAACGTTAATTGATTGGAACCTTTCGGAAGGGAAGGAGTCATCGCATTATAAATGGTGCCATATTCAGCTTGGTACTGAATGGAAGAGAGGATTTCGTTTTTTGCCAAATCAGTAATGCGGACATTGCCTTTCTCATCCCAGCCAAATACATAATACAGATATTGAATGGACGATTCCTTCGCAAGCGTAGGGATTGGAAAAGAAAGTACGAAGAAAAGCAATAATAGGAAGTTTATAGCGAACAACCTTTTTTCCAGCATGATTTTCTCCTTTTGTATGATGATATAGGTTAGACGAATGTGTGAGGAAAAAGCCACAAGGTAACCCATCTTGATTTAGACCTTCTCAAACAGCAAGGAAAGATATATAATTATAATTAATTAAATTAATTAACTAATGATAAGGAGCGTAACATGTACCCGTTCTTTTCAAAAGTCGCATTCACACATCGTGTCTACAATAACCAATTGCAAGAGGAATTACTTCCATTCGGCATATCCGTCACGCAATGGGCGTTAATTCGTTATCTCAAAAATAACGGTTCTGCTACTTTTAGCGACGTTGCCGATTATTGGCAAGTAGAGAAGCCGGCGATTACACCTATTGCGCAAAAATTAGCTGCGCGTGAAATAATTTCGATTTTGTCAGGTGAAGACAAACGGCAAAAAATTATGTGCTTGTCTGAGAAAGGTGAAGCGCTATATAAAACGATCATGGAAGCGACTGATCCATTCTTGGAAGAAGTAATGGAGGGCATCACACAAGAAGAAAGAGACGCAGCAGCCACAGTATTAGAAAAGCTTATCATGAACCTAAAGAGAAGAGGGTAAGCAGTGAATAAGGAAAGGCTTTGGACAAAAGAGTTCGTCATTGTTTCTTTCATCAATTTTCTTTTGACACTTATGTATTTTTTACTAATGGTTACAATCGCTTCGTATGCCAAAACAGAATTTCACGCTTCAACCAGTTTAGCCGGATTAGTTTCCAGTATCTTTATCATTGGTGCTTTGATCGGCCGCTTACTCACGGGTAGAGCCATAAGTCATATTGGCACGAAAAAAACGCTTTGGATTGGGTTGGGATTTTTTGCTGTCACCTCGTTGCTTTACTTTTTTGCCGTCCATATCAGTTTTTTACTGGTAAATCGATTGCTGCAAGGAATCGCCGTTGGTATTGCCAGTACAGCTACAGGTACCATTATTGCCCAAATCTTGCCCGCATCTCGCAAGGGTGAGGGGATTGGCTATTACAGCTTAAGTGCGATTTTAGCCACTGCGATTGGTCCTTTTCTCGGCATGATCTTATTGCGGCTTGAAAATGGTTTCACCTGGATCTTCACGCTGAATGTCGTGTTTTCCCTGATTTGTTTGCTGTTTTATGCGATGGCAAAAATCAATGTTCCGCTTCCTTCCACAAGTGTAAAAGAGGAAGCAAAAGGTTCTCAGCTTTCGAAATTTATCGAGCCCAAAGCCTTACCGATTTCATTCGTCGCTTTATTAATCGGCTTCAGCTATTCGGGTGTCTTGTCATTTCTCTCGTTTTATGCGGAAGAAATTAATCTCACCTCAGCTTCGAGTTATTTCTTTTTGGTGTATGCCATTGTCATTATTCTCTCGCGACCATTCTCAGGGAAGCTAATGGACGCAAGAGGGGCGAACATCGTGACTTACCCCAGCCTGGTGATATTTGCTGCCGGGATGCTTATATTCAGTCAAGCTTCGACTTCCTGGATGCTGCTGTTATCCGCTGCATTGATTGGAGTAGGCTTCGGTAACTTTAACTCCATTGCCCAAACGGTAGCTGTGAAGGTGACAGCTCCGCATCGCTTTGGATTAGCTACCTCTACTTACTACATTATGTATGATCTGGGATTAGGAATCGGGCCCTATCTGCTCGGATTTATCGTACCACACACAGGATATCGCATGATCTTCAGCGGGATGGTTGCCTTTATCCTTTTCAGTATCCCGCTTTATCACTGGCTACACGGCAAACGGGATCGGGAATTGATACGTGCTACCTAACTCACCCAAGTAAAAAAAGGGGAGTTAATACCCCTATAGAAGATAGGCAGGCTGCCCTAAGTGGTAGCCTGTTATATTTTTTCAGTATGTTTTGATACGCATGATTGTGATAAGTTCGTGGGAAGTTTTAGTCAAAGTGGAAAAATAATTACGTACGGCTAAAAAACATAGTATACTTTTGGGTGGACATAGTAATGGAAAAGTTTATGAACAAACAGATCAACTTAGAACTCACAAAGATTAGGAGTCATCCGGAAAATGATGGAGAAAGTACACTGGCGAGATATAAAGAAATACATAATGATCGCGACTTACACCGTATTGCTGTTTGCTGTGGTATGGAATTTTCCTGAGGTAAAGTCATTTGTCTATGAAATATTTGACTTATTAGATCCTGTGATTTATGGGATTGCCATTGCTTACATCTTGAACATTTTAATGAGATTTTATGAAGAAAGACTTTTCTCCCCCCTTAACCGCGGCAACAATCGAATCTGGTTGAAAGTAAGACGTCCTTTTTCAATCCTGTTAACCCTTGCGACTGTCCTGGTATTTTTTACATTTCTCATGTGGTTTATTGTCCCTCAGCTTCTGACGAGTATTTCCATGCTTGCGGCAAGTATTCCGAATGACATGCAATCATTAAAGGCCTTCGTCGACGGTTTTGCAGAGAGGTTTAACTTGTCCGGCGATTTATGGAATCCACTCATGGAGAAGTGGAATGAAATTGTAAATAAGTTAGGCCATTTTTTCCTGACTTCCATCCCAGTATTACTGACGTACACGAAAATGTTTACCGTTAGTTTTATCGATGTCATCATGGGACTAATGTTGTCCGTCTATTTGCTCCTCCATAAGGAAAAGTTGACGCTCATTGCGAAAAAACTCGTCTATGCCTATTCCTCAAAAGCAAAGGCTGATCGGGCTGTAGAAATTGGACAAATCACCAATCGCGCATTTAGTGGCTTTATTTCAGGCCAGCTAACAGAGGCTCTCATTCTTGGCGGGCTTTGTTTTGTAGGGATGTGGGCATTTCACATGCCCTATGCATTACTTGTGAGTGTGATCATTGGTGTTACGAGCATCATTCCGATTTTCGGTGCTTATATCGGGACGATTCCGAGTGCCTTTATCATTCTAATGATCGATCCAGTCAAGGCTATTTGGTTCATTGTCTTTATTCTTGTCTTGCAGCAAATTGAAGGGAATTTTATCTATCCAAGAGTGGTAGGTAATTCAATCGGATTGGATGGCTTATGGGTGATAATAGCCTTATTGGTTGGGGGAGCATTGTTCGGGCTAATGGGAATGCTGCTTGGAATCCCTGCTTTTGCTGTCATATATACGCTCGTCAGAAGTACGACGAACAAGCGACTGAAGGACAAGAATATTTCCCTGAAAGAATAGTGTCCACCGTTTCGATTCCTCCATGAAATCGTAAATCAAAAGGCTCACACTTTCGAATGAACCCAGAAAGTGTGAGTCTTTTTTAGGGATGGGAGAATGGTTTGGGTAAAAAGTAACACAACTAACAAAAATTACCTATTTTTTAACTGATTTCCAAAACACTCTCTGTTATAATGAATAACAGTTTCTCAAACAGGTGCATAAGAATACGTTATTCTGCTGGATTGTAAGGAGGTGTGCAGGCCAGCACATTTGTTTCCAGGTAAGAGTAGCAGAGCACATGTTTTGACCAAAAAATGGAAGGTGACTTTTGTCCTGAAAACTGCATGGAGCAAACAGGGAATTATTCCCATTGTGAAAAAGTGTAAAATCGTGGAAAATTTGTAGGTGAAAATTGGTTCATGACCATAGTAATATGAAGATGGGTAATACTTACAAAAAAGATACAAAAACCCACATATTTTGTTACAATTGGCCATTATATTAAATGGTGTTGATGAGGGGGGGCTAACATGATCCATTCGTCACTGAGGCTCCATCTTCAGTTTTAGCAGACCATTTCCTTGTAGCTTCGTTTACTTGTTTGGCCATTTCATTAGTATTGTCGTACTTCATGATAGACAAAAGTTTGCCAATTATCGGAGGGGACATATGTTAGCAAATCAGGCCAATCTTATCGACTTGGAGTGGGAAAAAGAACAGGTAGCCTTGTTTAATAATACAAAGGCGGATTATCCCCAGGATAAGTCGATCCATCAGTTGTTCGAGGAGCAGGCAGAGGCTGTGCCGCACCGAGTTGCCATCGTTTATGAAAATGAGCGCTTAACTTACCAGGAGCTCAACAGGAAGGCCAATCAATTAGCAAGAGCACTGATCGAAAAAGGGATTACAACAGACAGCATTGTCGGTGTAATGATGGAAAAATCCATTGAAAATGTTACGGCTATTCTGGCCATCCTCAAGGCTGGCGGAGCGTATGTTCCCATCGATATCGAATATCCCCGTGATCGGATTCAATATATCCTACAAGACAGTCAAACCAAGATCGTCATCACCCAGAAAAGTGTCAGCCAACTTGTATACGACGTCGGATACCGTGGTCCTGTAGTGGTAATCGAGGAAGAACAGTTGGATTCTCGCTCAGATTCCAACCTTCACTTGCCAAGCAAACCTACTGACTTGGCGTATGTCATCTATACTTCAGGCACAACCGGCAAACCGAAAGGAACCATGCTGGAGCATAAAGGGATCGCGAATTTGCAATCATTCTTTCAAAATACGTTTGGTGTAACACCTGCAGACAGGATTGGGCAGTTTGCCAGCATGTCTTTTGACGCATCGGTATGGGAAATGTTCATGGCTTTATTAACCGGTGCCAGCCTCTATATCCTTTCCAAGCAGACGATTCATGATTTCATCAGTTTTGAAAACTATGTAAATGAAAATGAATTGACCATCATCACGTTGCCACCCACTTATTTGACTCACCTCACCCCAGAGCATATTACTACACTTCGCATCATGATTACGGCAGGTTCAGCTGCCAACTTCCCTTTGGTGAATAAATGGAAAAACAAAGTCAGGTACGTGAATGCATACGGACCTACAGAAACAAGCATTTGCGCGACAATATGGGAGGCGCCTTCCAATGTGCTTCTCAACCAGACGATCCCAATCGGTAAACCGATTCAAAATACATCCGCTTATATTGTCAATGAAGAGCTGCAACTTCAGCCAATTGGCAGTGAAGGTGAATTATGCATAGGTGGAGTAGGCTTAGCAAGAGGATATTGGAATCGTCCAGACTTGACCGCCGAAAAATTTGTGGATAACCCGTTTGTACCAGGAGAGAAGATGTACAGGACAGGAGACCTGGCCAAATGGTTGCCGACTGGAGAAATCGAATTTCTCGGCAGAATCGACCATCAGGTGAAAATCAGGGGTCATCGGATTGAGTTGGGAGAAATCGAGTCTGTCTTACTGAAACATGAACAAATAAAAGAGGCAGTGGTAATCGCTAGAGAAGACCAACACGCTCAACCCTATTTGTGCGCTTATTTTATTTCGCAACTGGAAGTAACTCCTGCGCAGATCAGAGAATATGCGGCTCAAAAGCTTCCTGCGTACATGCTTCCTTCTTATTTCGTGAAGCTGGATAAAATGCCGCTTACGCCGAATGACAAAATTGATCGAAAAGCATTGCCAGAACCCGATATGACTTCTGAGACAAATCCAGCATACGAACCTCCCAGAAATGAGACAGAAGCGATTCTCGCAACCGTATGGCAAGAGGTATTAGGAATCGAGAAAATTGGGATTCGCGACAATTTTTACTCACTCGGTGGGGATTCCATACAAGCGATCCAGGTCGCTGCTCGTTTACATGCCTATCAACGAAAACTAGACACGAAAGATTTGCTGAATTACCCGACAATTTCGCAGGTTGCTCTCTATGTCAAAAGTACGACCAGGAGAAGCGAGCAGGGAATCGTCGAAGGCCCTGTTAACTTAACACCAATTCAACAGTGGTTCTTTGAAAAGAACTTTACGAATATGTTCCATTGGAATCAATCCTATGTGCTGTATCGCGAACAGGGATTTGATCCTGAAGCCATCCGAAAGGCCTTGGATAAAATCCTTTCTCATCATGACGCGCTCCGTATGATCTATCGAAACGAGAATGGTAGAATCGTTCAACAGAATCGTGGATTGGTGAGTGAATTATACCAATTCCTTCAATATGATCTAACCTCGCATCCGGATGTCCAGCAAGCAATCGAAGAAGAGACGAGACAGTTGCATGGAGGCATGAATTTACAAGAGGGACAGTTGGTAAAGGCAGCTTTGTTTCATACGCTTCAAGGCGATCATTTGTTTTTGGCTATCCATCATTTAGTCATGGATGGAATCTCTTGGCGCATTCTGTTTGAGGATCTAGCAACTGCATACAGTCAGGCACTAACAGGAAAAGATATCGTTCTCCCAGAAAAAACAGATTCTTTTAAAAATTGGGCAGTGTGGCTGAACGAGTATGCGAATAGTGATGCATTGATGAGAGAAATCCCGTATTGGGAGAATCTTGAATCCGGAGCCAGGGATACTTCCCTTCCAAAAGACTATGAAACGGTCGGCTGCAAACAGAAGAGTATCCGAAACATACAGATCGGATTGTTAGCAGAGGAAACCGAGCAGTTGTTGAAGCAGGCAAATTCTGCTTATCAAACAGAAATCAATGATTTGTTACTGGCAGCGTTGGGGTTGGCTGTTGCAGAGTGGAGCAGGCTTGACCAAATCGTGATTAATCTGGAAGGGCACGGGCGCGAGGATGTGATCGAACATGCTAACGTGACAAGAACAATCGGATGGTTCACGTCCCAATATCCTGTTTTACTAGATTTGAGTCAAATGAATCACTTGCCTGACCATATCAAATGCACGAAAGAAAACCTGAGGAAGATCCCTAATAAAGGCATTGGCTATGAAATTATAAAATATATGACAAAACCTGAAAAACGAGGTTCCTTGTCCTTTTCCTTGCAACCTGAAGTGACGTTTAACTATTTGGGTCAGTTTGACTCAGGACTTAACAGTGAAATGTTTACCCGTTCTCCTTATAGTTCAGGCAACTCACTCGGTGCCGATGGGAAGAACAATCTGAGTCCAGATTCGGAGATTTATACCTCCTTGAATATTACAGGAAGAATGGAAGGTGGGGAGCTTCTCATCACGTTTACTTACAGTGAGGAGCAGTTTAGAGAAGAGTCCATCCTTCAATTGAGTGAGAGCTATCAAAAACATCTCCGGGCAATCATTACCCATTGCTTGCAGAAAAAAGAAGTCGAACGGACTCCCAGTGACTTTAGTCTAAAAGGACTTCAAATAGAAGAAATGGACGACATCTTCGAAGCACTTGCCAATACGCTTAACTAGAGAAACGCTTGCTAAAATTTCATGGGGAAAATCATGCTCTCAGCTTACATTTTTAAACAAATAAGACAAATAATGTTGATATCGAGGTGCCGGAATGAGTGTTTTTAGCAAAGAACAAGTACAAGATATGTATCTATTGACGCCCATGCAAGAGGGAATGTTATTTCACGCCTTGCTAGACGAAGAACATAACTCTCATCTTGTACAGATGTCCATTTCGATTCAGGGCGATCTTGATGTTGGTTTGTTTACCAATAGTCTGCATGTGCTGGTAGAGAGATATGACGTATTCCGTACGCTGTTTCTCTATGAAAAATTAAAGCAGCCTTTGCAGGTTGTCTTGAAGGAACGGCCCATTCCCATCCTTTTTTGTGATTTGACTGCATACGATGAGCAAGAAAAGCAGCAACGCTATACCCAATACAAAAGGAATGACCAAGAGAAAACCTTTCATCTAGCGAAAGACTCGTTGATGAGAGTGGCTATTTTCCAAATGACGGAGAGCGAATACCAAATCATCTGGAGTTTTCATCACATACTCATGGACGGTTGGTGCTTTAGCATTATTTTTGATGACTTGCTTTCCGTCTATTTATCCTTAAAGAACGGGGCTCCGATTTCCCTTGATCCGGTGCAGCCATACAGCCAATTTATTCGTTGGCTGGAAAAGCAAGATAAAGAGGCTGCTCTCGCATATTGGAGAGACTATCTGGAACAGTTTGAACAGCAAACTTCCTTGCCGAAATTTGGGAAGTCTTCTAGCAATGCCTTTCTACCAGCGCAATATCGTTTTGTGCTGGACAGCATGCTGACGCAGCAGCTATCTGCGATCGCAAGTCAAAATCAAGTGACATTACCGACTGTGATCCAAACCATATGGGGAATTCTGCTTCAATCCTATAACGGTACGAATGATGTGCTATTTGGCTCTGTTGTATCCGGGCGACCAACTGAAATCGTCGGAATCGAAAAAATGGTAGGGTTGTTTATCAATACCATTCCATTCCGCATTCAAGCGAAAAACGATCAATCCTTTGCCGACTTAATACAGGATGTGCACCAAAGAACACGGCAATCTCAGCCATATGAGCATGTACCTTTGTACGACATTCAAAACGATTCCGTATTAAAGCAAGATTTGATCGATCACCTGATGGTTATCGAAAACTATCCATTAGTCGAGGCCTTGCAGAAAAAAGCAGCGACACAGCAGGTAGGCTTTGCCATTTCTGATGTCGAGATGTTTGAACCTACGAATTATGACATGACCGTCATGGTAATGCCCAAAGAAGAGATTGCGATACGGTTTGACTATAATGCTGCTGTTTTCGATGAAGGATTTATCCAAAAAATGGCTGGGCACCTCAAGCAGATCGCAGCTTGCGTGGCAAACAATCCGAAGGTCACCCTTCAACAGGTTGCCTTGCTGACAGAAACGGAAAAACAACAGCTAATGGCTAGAAATCTTGATACTTCGGCTGCCTATCCTACGAAGACGATGCATGAACTCTTTATGGAACAGGTGGAGAGGACACCCGAGCAGGTTGCTGTCGTATTCGGGGAACAGCATCTGACGTATCGGGAGCTAGACGAAAAATCCAATCAGCTCGCCAGATTTTTGAGAAGAAAAGGGATTGCAGCAGACAGCCTGGTTGGAACGATGATGGATCGCTCCATCGAGATGATTATCGGAATTCTAGGGGTTTTGAAAGCCGGTGGTGCCTTTGTACCGATTGATCCAGAGCTGCCTGAAGAACGAATTGCCTACATGCTTGAGCATAGCGGGATTCAATTGGTAGTGACTCAGCAGCATTTGCTTGGGAAAGTCTCCGCTTCTACTGAAAAAATCGATATTAACGCTCCAACCATCTGGGAAGAGAGTAGTGCACCTGTCGAAACGATCAATCATCCAGATGACTTGTTTTATATCATCTACACTTCAGGAACAACGGGGAAACCAAAAGGCGTCATGCTTGAGCATAAAAACATGGCAAATCTGATGCACTTTACGTTTGCCAAGACCAACATCGATTTTCATGAAAAAGTATTGCAGTATACCACTTGCAGCTTTGATGTTTGCTACCAGGAGATTTTCTCCACGCTGCTTTCCGGGGGACAGCTCTATCTCATCACAAATGAGTTGAGACGTCATGTTGAAAAACTGTTTACCTTTATCCAGGAAAATCAGATCAGCATTTTGTCCCTCCCTGTATCCTTCTTAAAATTTATCTTTAACGAAAAAGATTATGCACAAAGCTTCCCGCGTTGCGTCAAGCACATTATCACGGCCGGAGAACAGCTCGTCGTCACGCTTGAGCTACAGAAATATCTGCGTAACCATCACGTATTTTTGCACAATCATTACGGGCCGTCGGAGACACATGTGGTAACCACCTACACCATGGACCCAAGCATGGATATACCGGAGCTGCCACCAATCGGAAAACCGATCAGCAACACTGGCATTTATATTTTGGATGAAAAGCTGCAGATGAAACCAGAGGGCATTGTTGGGGAGTTGTATATCTCTGGTGCGAACGTAGGAAGAGGATATTTGCACAATCCGGAGCTGACTGCGGAGAAGTTTCTCGAGAACCCGTATCAATCAGGAGAAAGAATGTATCGAACGGGTGACCTCGCTCGTTGGATGCCAGATGGCAATATCGAGTTTTTAGGGCGAATCGACCATCAGGTAAAAATCAGGGGTCACCGCATCGAGCTGGGTGAAATCGAATCGCAGTTGCTCAACCACGCCGTGATTAAGGAAGCCGTGGTCATCGATCGAGCGGATGAGACTGGCGGAAAGTACTTGTGCGCCTATATCGTTTTGACAGAAGAAGTCAGCAACGAGGAGCTGCGTACGTACTTATCACGAAAGCTACCGGAGTATATGATCCCTTCGTTCTTTATAAAACTCGAACGAATTCCGGTCACACCTAACGGAAAAACAGACAGAAGAGCCTTGCCCATCCCTGAGGGGAACGCTTTTACGGGAGCGGATTATCTCGCTCCGACAACCGAACTGGAACAGAAAATGGCAGCGATTTGGGAAAGCGTACTCGGCGTGTCCCCGATTGGCGCTCTGGATAATTTTTTCACGCTCGGGGGTCATTCGCTAAAAGCGATTCATCTCATTTCCCGGATGCAAAAAGACTGCCAAGCAGATGTTCCGCTTCGCATCTTGTTTGATAGACCAACTATTCAAGAAATCGCCAAGTATGTGGAAGGGGTAGAGGAAGGATCGTATCACGCTATTCCGCGGGTCGTCATGCAAGAGCATTATCCCGTATCTTCTGCGCAAAAACGCATGCTGATTTTAAACCAGCTCGATCCGGATAGTACGGTGTACAATCTGCCCGTTGTGACGGTACTCGATGGGGAATTGAATATGGAGCAGATGGAGCATGCCATTGCCAAATTGGTGAGTCGTCATGAATCGCTGCGAACCTCCTTTCATACTATCAACGGCGAGCCGGTTCAACGCATCCATCCGGAATGCAAGCTGCCAATCATTTACATGGAAGCAACAGAAGATCGTTTGAATCAAGTCATCACGGATTTTATGCGTCCGTTTGATTTGGAAAAGGCGCCATTAAGTCGGGTTGGACTGGTCAAACTGGGAGAGCGGCGCCATGTCATGATTATCGATATGCACCATATCATCTCGGATGGGGTGTCATCGCAAATCATCCTGAATGATTTTGCGCAGCTCTATCAAGACAATTCCTTGCCAGAGCAGCGCATTCAATATAAAGACTTCGCAGTTTGGGAAAAAGGCTTGGCACAGACAGACGAATACAAAAAGCAGGAAGCTTATTGGACCGAGCGATTCCGTGGTGAAATTCCTGTTTTGAACCTGCCTTTGGACTACTCTCGACCGTCTGTTCAAAGCTTTGAGGGCGAACGTTATTTATTCCGTTCTGAAAAACAGCTGCTGGATGGCTTGCAACGAGTGGCGGCCGATACGGGTACTACGCTCTACATGGTGCTCATGGCAGCCTACCATGTTTTGCTCGCGAAATACTCTGGGCAAGAAGACATGGTGGTCGGAACCGTGACAGCTGGAAGAACGCACCCTGACACGGAAAGCATCACGGGTATGTTCGTCAACACGCTGGCAATGAGAAATCAGCCGGTGGCAACCAAAAGTTTCAAGCAATTTTTACAAGAAGTGAAGGACAATACACTTTCTGCTTTTGAGCATGGGGAGCACCCGTTTGAGGAGCTCGTCGAAAAGCTGTCGGTCAATCGAAATCGAAGCCGCAATCCATTGTTTGACACGTTGTTCATTTTACAAAACATGGATGCCGATCCGATTGAGATCGAGGGCATGACAGTGACGCCGTACGTGCCAGAGGGCAAGATGGCGAAATTCGATTTGTCGCTCGAAGCAACTCAAAACGATGCAGGTCTCTTATTCTGCTTCGAATTTTGCACCAAGCTGTTCAAGCAGGAGACCATCGAGCGCATGTCGCGTCATTACACCCAAATCTTGCAAGAAGTCACCCGGAACACGGATTTGGCTCTCTATGAGATAGAGATGCTCACCGAGCAGGAAAAGCAGGAATTGCTGGTCCATTTCAACGACACATTCAAGCCTGTTCAGTTGGAAAGCACACTTCCCCAGCTATTTGAAGAACAAGTGCTGAAAACCCCTGATCAAATCGCACTGGTTTGCGGGGACCAAAAGTTGACATATCAGGAGCTCAATAAGAAAGCCAATCAGCTAGCTCGCACATTACGGAAAAAGGGAGTAAAGGCTGACCAACGAGTTGGGATTATGGCAAATCGTTCCATGGAGATGGTGATTGGAATCCTTGCCATTCTCAAAGCTGGTGGAGCATACGTGCCGATCGATCCAGAATATCCGAATGATCGCATTGCTTATATGCTGGAAGATTGCGAAGCTCGTCTGGTGCTTACTCATGAGCATCTTGGAACAAAGATTGCTGCTGGGGTGGAATGCCTGTATCTGGAGGATAAGAGTAACTACTCCCGGATCACCACAAACCTTGACCCGATTCATGCGGCTACCAATCTGGCTTACATCATCTACACATCGGGTACGACAGGCAAGCCAAAAGGGGTCATGGTGGAGCACCGAGGTATTGTCAACAGTGTGACGTGGAACAAAGAGGAGTTTGCTTTATCCGTCCATGACAGAGGTTTGTTGGCCCTATCTTTTGCCTTTGATGGTTTTGTTCTTACCTTCTTTGCGTTGATTCTATCCGGTTCAACTGTTGTCTTAACGAAGGATGAAGAAGCCAAAGATCCGATAGCACTCAAAAACCTCATCTCAACATGGAGTTGCAGCTACACGTTATGCGTGCCGAGTTTGTTCCAAGCGATTTTGGAATGCAGCACCACCGAAGAGATCAGTCCAATGAAAATGGCTGTGCTCGGGGGAGAAAAGCTATCGCCGAAGCTGGTTGAGATGTGCAAAGAGATGAATCCGCAGATGATCACTGTCAATGCGTATGGTCCAACAGAAAGCAGCGTTATCGCCACCTATCTGTGCGATACGCTCCCGGATGCTCCGATCACCATCGGACGGCCAATTGCAAACACAAGCATATACATCGTGGACCATGCTCACCAGCTGCTACCAATCGGTGTAGTAGGAGAAATATGCATAGGCGGACTTGGTTTGGCGCGCGGATATTGGAACAAACCAGAGCTTACCGAGGAGAAGTTTGTTTCCAATCCATTTGAGCCAGGTGAACGCATGTACAAGACAGGCGACCTTGGCAGATGGCTCCCGGACGGTACGATTGAATTCGCAGGACGCCTGGATGAACAAGTAAAAGTGAGAGGATACCGGATTGAGATCGGGGAGATAGAATCGGTTCTTCTCAGCTATGAAACGATAAATGAAGCGATTGTCGTTGCTTATCAGGACGATAGTGGGGACGCCTACCTGACAGCCTATTTTACCGGTAAAGAAAACATCCCGGAAGTGGCGCTGCGAACACATCTATCTCAAGAACTGCCAGCGTATATGGTTCCAACTTATCTGGTTCAAATGGACGCTTTCCCGCTCACGCCAAATGGCAAGATCGATCGCAAAGCGCTTCCGAAGCCGGAAGGAAAGCCTACAACAGGTGTGGAGTATGTCGCGCCTGCCAATGAAGTAGAGGCAACACTGGCAAAGATATGGGAAGACGTCCTTGGCATCTCCGGCATCGGAGTAATGGATAACTTTTTTGAGCTGGGCGGACATTCTTTGAAAGCCATGACGGTAGTGGCGCATGTGCATCGGGAGCTTCAAACCGATCTTCCGTTGAAGCATTTCTTTGAACAGCCTACCGTTCGAGCCTTGTCCAGGCTGATCGCAAACAGTGAGAATGCGTCGGATGCATCGATTCAGCCAGCAGAACCACAAGAGTACTACCCGGTATCCTCTGCCCAGCAGCGGATGTACGTGCTCCATCAGTTGGAAGGCGCGGGCATCAGCTACAATACGCCTGGGATGATCATGCTAGAGGGTCAACTGGACCGCGATCAATTGATGCATGCTCTGCAAACATTGGTAGATCGTCACGAAATCTGGAGAACCTCCTTTGAAATGGTAGGAGATCAGCTGGTCCAAAAAATTCATGACCGTGTGGAAGTGGAAATGGAGTATCGGAGTGCAGAAGAACATCAGATCGATGAGATTTTCCATGCATTTGTCCGTCCGTTTGATCTGGCTGTTCCGCCACTGCTGCGCATGGGTCTCGTGCAAATCTCGAATGAACGTCATCTTCTCTTGTATGACATGCATCATATTGCTTCGGATGCCTCGTCCATCACAATTATTTTCAACGAACTGGCGGAGTTGTACCAAGGCAGACAATTACCGGAGCTGCGTATCCAATACAAAGATTTTTCTGTCTGGCAAAAACGCTTTATCGAATCAGATGACTTCAAGAAGCACGAAGAGTATTGGCGTCATGCGTTTGAGGGGCATAACACTGTCTTGGAGATCCCGACAGATTTTCCGCGTCCAGCTGTGAAAAGCTTTGAGGGTGATCAAATCGTACTTGCTACCGATAGACCTCTGTTGGAAGCTTTACACGCGTTGGCTGCAGAGACGAAAACGACCTTGTTCATGGTCTTGCTAGCCGCCTACAATTTGCTGCTTTCGAAGTATACGGGGCAGGATGATATCGTTGTCGGAACGCCAATTTCCGGCAAGACTCGCGCTGAGCTCGAACCGATTGTCGGCATGTTCGTCAATACGCTAGCAATCAGAAACAAACCGATAGCAGAGAAGACCTTCAGGGAGTTTTTGATGGAAGTCAAGCAGAATGCATTGGATGCCTATGATCATCAGGATTATCCGTTGGAAAGTCTGGTTGAGAAGCTTGGCGTTCAACGTGATCCGGGACGCAATCCACTTTTTGATACCATGTTCATTCTGCAAACCGACGATTTGTACCAAAAAACACTGGGTCAATTAACCTATCATCCCTATGAATCGACAAGCGCGCTTGCCATTTCAAAGTTCGACCTGTCTTTTCATCTAACTGAACGAGAAACAGACCTGTTGCTGCGACTGGAGTACAGCACCAAGCTGTTTAGAAGAGACACCGTAGACAGAATGTCGCGTCATTTCATGCAAATTCTACGCAATGTTGCGGCAGACCCTGATAGGCAACTTCAAGCGATTGAGATGTTGACGCCAGAAGAAAAGCAGTTGTTGCTTGTGGAGTTCAATCATACAGACAGAGAGTACGTGGAAGACCAGACGATACAACAGCTCTTTGAGGACCTGGCAGCGAATACGCCTGATCAAACGGCTATTGTATTTGAAGAGAAGCAGATGACGTACCAAGAGCTCAATGAAAGAGCGAACCAGCTAGCCGCGGTTTTGCGGGAAAAAGGGGTAGGTCCTTCGCAAATTGTCGTCATGATGGTAGAGCGTTCCTTGGAAATGGTCATTGCCACACTCGCTATTTTAAAAGCTGGCGGCGCATTTTTACCGGTCGATCCTGATTATCCCGAAGAAAGAATTCGGTACATGATCGAGGACAGTCAGTCGAAGCTCGTGCTTACCCATTCGCATTTGACCCACAAAGTGTCCAGTCAGGCAGAAATTATCGATTTGGACGACGCGGGGAGCTATTCGTCGCATACAGACAACTTGCTTTGCATCAACAAATCGTCAGATCTGGCCTATATCATTTACACGTCTGGTACCACTGGCAATCCAAAGGGCGTCATGCTGGAGCACAAAGGGGCAGCAAACCTACAGGCGGTTTTCAAAAATCAACTCGGCGTAACGCCACAAGATCGTCCAGGGCATTTTGCGAGTATCTCTTTTGATGCATCGGTGTGGGATATGTTTATGGCGCTATTGACAGGAGCGACCTTGTATATCATTTCGCGTGATACGATCAATGACTTCCGCAAATTTGAGGAATACGTCCACAAAAACGGAATTACTATTCTCACGTTGCCGCCGACGTATGCCATTTATCTTGAGCCTGATCGTATGCCGTCATTGCGCATCTTGATTACTGCTGGATCGGCAGCATCTACCGCTTTGGTAGAGCAATGGAAAGAGAAAGTGACCTATGTCAATGGCTACGGCCCTACAGAGAGTACGGTTTGCGCGACACTCTGGAAAGCTTTGCCTCATGAACCAGTTGGTCAGACCATTACGATTGGCAAACCGATTCAGAATACGAAGCTGTTCATCGTGGATGAACAAATGCAATTGAAGACAGTCGGTCAAATAGGTGAATTGTGCATCAGCGGGGTGGCGTTAGCCAGAGGATATTGGAATCGACCAGAATTGACGGCTGAAAAATTCGTCGACAATCCGTTTGTGCCAGGAGAGAAGATGTATCGTACCGGGGATCTGGCCAAATGGCTTCCGGACGGAAATATCGAGTATCTCGGCAGAATCGATCATCAGGTGAAGGTGCGTGGTCATCGGGTAGAGCTGGGCGAAGTCGAGAGTGTTCTGTTGCGATATGAGTCGATTATTGAGGCAGCAGCTATCACACATTTGGATGACCAGGGGCAACCTTACCTGTGCGCATACTATGTAGCCGATGGGGAAGCAAGCCCGGCTCAACTGCGAGAATTTATGGGAAAAGAATTGCCAAATTACATGGTTCCCTCCTTCTTTGTTCAGTTGGATAAGATGCCGTTGACACCGAACGACAAAATTGACCGTAAAGCATTGCCAAAGCCAAGCCACGAAGAAAAATCGGGCAGAGAATATGAAGCACCGCAAAACGAACTGGAACACTTACTTGCAACGACTTGGGCAGAGGTATTGGGAATCGGGCAAGTGGGAATCAAAGACAACTTCTTTGAATTGGGCGGAGATTCCATCAAAGCCATTCAGGTATCCACGCGTTTGCACGCAGCAGGCTGGACGCTGGCGATGAAGGAACTGTTCCAATATCCGACCATCGAACAAGTTGCCGTCCATGTCATACCAAACAACAGAGAGAGCGATCAGGGAGTAGTAGAAGGCGAGATTGGCTTGACACCCATCCAGAAGTGGTTCTTCGAGCGCAATTTCACTGATCGTCACCACTGGAATCAGGCTGTCATGCTGTTCCGGGAGGATGGCTTTGATCCGGCACTTGTTCAGCAGGCGTTCTATAAAATCGTCGAGCACCACGATGCGTTGCGCATGGTATACAAACAGGAGAATGAGACGATCACGCAAATCAATCGAGCACTGACAGGTGAGCGATTCCGCTTCCATTCGTATGACTTGAAAGACCATGCAAATAGCGCAGCTCATATTTTGGAGTTGTCTGATCACATCCAAAGCAGTATCGATCTGGAACAGGGGCCGCTCGTTCGCTTGGCGCTCTTCTCCACAACGGAAGGGGACCATTTACTGATCGCGATTCATCATCTGGTCGTGGATGGCGTCTCTTGGCGCATCTTGTTTGAAGATTTTTCATCTGCCTATTCGCAGGCTCTCCACAATCAGGAGATCGTCTTGTCGAAAAAGACAGATTCATTCAAGGATTGGTCGGCTCAATTGCAAAACTATGCGGAGAGTGAGGAGCTTTTACGAGAAGTTGCGTACTGGCACAACCTCGAGAGCACGGTCACGGCAGAAAAGTTGCCTACTGATTTTGTTACAGCAGATCGTAAACAAAAGCACACACGTACAGCGAAGGTCGAGTTGACAGCCCAAGAGACAGAAAACCTGTTACGCCACGTTCATCATGCCTATCACACCGAAATGAATGACCTGTTGCTGACTGCTTTGGGATTAACCGTGAAAGAATGGGCGAATACCAACTATGCTGTTATCAACCTCGAAGGTCACGGTCGCGAAGATATTCAGAATGAAATGAACGTGACGAGAACGATTGGGTGGTTCACATCCCAGTTCCCTGTTGTGCTTGATATGGAAAAATCAAAGGACTTGTCCTACCAAATCAAGCAAATCAAAGAAAGCTTGCGCCGTATTCCGAAAAAAGGAATTGGCTACGAGATTTTGCGCACGATGACGGCGGATAAACTGCGTCCATCCCTGCAATTTAGCCTGCAACCGGAAATCAGCTTTAACTACCTCGGGCAATTTGATTCGGATGTAAAATCGGGTGGATTTACTTTCTCGCCACTTGGTACGGGTCAGCTTTTCAGTCCAGAATCGGAGAGAGTATTCTTGTTGGATATTTCCGGCATGATCGAGGATGGAAAGCTACAGATCAGTTTTGGCTACAACAGTCTCCAGTATCAGGAAGAAACCATCGCGAAATTGGCAGAAAGCTATCGGAATCACTTGCTCAGCATTATTGAGCATTGCCTATCAAAAGAAAATGGGGAATTGACCCCGAGCGATCTGGGTGATGATGACCTTTCCATGGAAGAACTGGAGAACATCCTGGAATTAATCTAATCAGGCGACATGAGAAATGTTATTCCTCCAATAAAAGCATGGAAATTTAGCTTTTATTGGAGGAACCCTCTCTAAAACGATAAATCACAGAGTTGAGGTGCAGAATGAATAAGCAGGAAAATATCGCGAAAATTTACCCGTTAACCCCATTGCAAGAGGGTATGTTGTTTCATGCTGTCAAAGACACAAACAGCAGCGCCTACTGCCTCCAAATGTCCGCAAAACTCCAAGGTGATTTTCACCTACCCATTTTTGAAGAGAGCATGAACAAGCTCGTAGAGAACTATGAAGTTTTGCGCACGGTGTTCGTTTATCAAAACCTGCAGAGACCTCGACAGGTTGTTTTTAAAGAGAGAAAAGTTACCATTCATTTCGAAAACATTGCTCATTTGCCAATAGATGATCAGAACGAATACATAAAAGCGTATACCAACCAGCATCATACGTTTGAGCTGACGAAAGACGTCTTGATGAAAGCAGCCATTTTCCAAACGGGGGAGAACCAGTACCAGTTCGTTTGGGCATTCCACCATATCATCGTCGACGGTTGGTCTTTGGGGGTCTTGCTTCATAAGCTGCTCGCGTACTATGCCGCCATTCGTAAGGGTGAGACTATTCCGCGAGAAGCAACCAAACCATACAGCGAATATATCAAATGGCTGGATAAGCAAAATAAAGAAGAAGCACTTACTTACTGGCAGAACTACCTGGAAGGCTATGACCATCAGGCTGACTTCCCTAAAAAGAAGAATGTAGCGGAAGATGGCAGTTATGTCCATGTGGAGAATCTTTTCACCATCGCACCTGAGAAGACTCAGCAGCTGATGCAGATTGCCAGTCAGAATCAGGCTACGATGAGCAGTGTGTTTCAATCTCTTTGGGGGATTTTGGCGGGCAAGTACAAAAACTCGGACGATGTGGTTTTCGGTTCTGTTGTGTCAGGTCGTCCGCCAGGGATTCAAGGGATTGAGAGCATGGTCGGATTGTTCATTAACACGATCCCAACCCGCGTGCAAACGAGTAG
Source organism: Brevibacillus sp. MER 51 (assembly GCF_023714195.1). Lineage (NCBI taxonomy): Bacteria > Bacillati > Bacillota > Bacilli > Caryophanales > Paenibacillaceae > Brevibacillus > Brevibacillus sp. MER 51. The sequence goes on from NZ_JAMAUS010000001.1 coordinate 189,880, forward strand.
AAAACAAACCTTCAGTGGGCTGCTAAAAACAGTTCAGAAGCAAGCCTTGGCTTCTGCTTCTTATGATTTCGCTCCGCTGTACGAAATTCAGAGCAAGACGGTACTGAAACAAGAGTTAATTGATCATTTGGTGACGTATGAAAACTACCCGGATCATGCTTCGAGTGATCGGGAGGATTCCTTAGGTTTTCAATTCAACGTGGAAAATGGGGAAGAACAGACTTCCTATGATTTTAACGTTGTGGTAGCAGTCGCACCTTCGAATGAGATGTATGTAAAGTTGAGCTACAATGCATCGGTTTATGAAGAGTCATTTATGAACCGAGTAGAAGGTCACTTGAAAACGATCATTGATCAGGTCATTCACAATCCGAATGTACTGCTTGAAGATATCGGCATCATTACGGATGAGGAAAAACAGCAATTGCTGGTCGCTTATAACGACACAACCGCTGATTATCCACGCGACAAAATGATTTTCGAGCTGATCGCGGAGCAGGCAAGACAGACACCTTCGAAAGTAGCGGTTGTTTGCGGGGAAGATCGCCTTACTTACCAGGAGCTTCAGGAGCGTTCCAACCAGTTGGCCAGAGCTCTGCGTGGGAAAGGAATTTCCCAGGGCAGTATCGTCTCCATTATGGCGGAGCATTCACTCGAGCTGATTGTGGCGATTATGGCAGTTCTAAAATCAGGCGGCGCCTATTTGCCGATTGATCCCGAGTATCCGATAGAGAGAATTCAGTATTTACTAGATGACAGTCAGACGACGATTCTATTGACACAGTCTCATCTTCAAGAAAAAGTCGAGTTTGAAGGCGATATCCTCTACCTAGACAATCCTTCTTTGTTTGAAGGTGACAGTACGGATCTTGACAATTCATGCACACCGGACGATTTGGCGTACATGATCTATACTTCCGGGTCAACGGGGAATCCAAAAGGCGCGATGATTACCCACCGAGGTCTCGTCAATTACATTTGGTGGGCGAACAAGGAGTATGTTCAAGGGGAAGCTGTCGACTTTCCGTTATACTCTTCCATTTCGTTTGATTTGACTGTCACCTCGATTTTCACGCCACTTTTGTCAGGCAATACGATCTATGTATACAGAGGGGCAGATAAGGTACAGGTCATTTTAGACATCATCCAAGATAATCAAGTGGGAATCATCAAGCTGACGCCAACACATTTGAAGCTGATAGAAGAAATAGATGGAACAAACAGCAGCATCCGACGGTTTATTGTCGGTGGTGAGAACTTGCCAACCCAATTGGCGAAGAGAATCTATGAGAACTTTGGACAGAATGTCAAGATTTTCAATGAGTATGGACCTACCGAAACGGTTGTAGGCTGCATGATTTATTTGTATGACCCAGAGAAGCCGATCCAAGAATCGGTACCAATCGGAGTTCCTGCCGACAACGTCCAGCTTTATTTGCTCGATTCCGCTATGCAGCCGATACCCGTTGGCTCCATCGGTGAAATGTATATAGCTGGGGATGGCGTAGCCAAAGGATATTTCAACAGACCAGACCTGACCCAGGAAAAGTTCATCGATAATCCGTTCCGTCCGGGGACCAAAATGTATCGAACAGGCGATCTGGCGAAATGGTTGCCCGACGGCAATATGGAATACTTGGGAAGAATCGACCATCAAGTGAAGATTCGTGGACATCGGATTGAGATGGGCGAGATTGAGACGCGTTTAACGCAGCATGAATGGATCAAGGAAGCCGTCGTTATCGCGGAAAAGGATGACAGTGGTCAAAATGTGCTCTATGCCTACATTGTTTCCGAGCAGGAGTTGACCGTATCAGAACTACGAGAGCATTTGGGAAGCACGCTTCCTTCCTACATGATCCCGTCCTTCTTTGTTCGTCTGGAAGAAATTCCGCTGACAGCCAATGGAAAAGTTGAGCGGAAGAAATTGCCGAAGCCTGACGGTGCAGTTGTAACGGGAACGGCGTACGCCGCTCCGCAGAATGAAATGGAAACCAAATTGGCTGAGATTTGGCAGCAGGCCCTGGGGGTTAGTCGTGTAGGTGTTCACGATCATTTCTTTGATTTGGGCGGACATTCACTGAAGGCTATGACAGTCATCTTTCAAGTATCGAAAGCGTTGGAAGTGGATTTGCCAGTAAAGGCACTGTTTGAGAATCCGACCGTATCCCAGCTCGCTGCTTTTATCGCGAAATCGGGGAAAAGCGCGTACACAGCCATTCAACCGGTTGAGGAAAAAGAATTTTATCCCGTATCCTCTGCTCAAAAGAGAATGTACATCCTTCAGCAATTTGAAGGAAGTGGCATCAGCTATAACATTTCGGGCGCAATGCTGCTGGAAGGAAAGCTGGATTACAATCGTTTTGCTAGCACGGTCCAACGACTGGCGGAGCGCCACGAAGCCTTGCGCACCTCCTTCCACCGTATCGATGGTGAGCCTGTACAGAAAGTGCATGATGAGGTAGAAGTACCCATCCTGATGCTGAAGTCTACGGAAGACAAGGCTGAGCAGATCATGCGCGATTTCGTCCGTCCTTTTGATCTCGGAATCGCTCCGTTGATTCGAACAGGCTTGGTTAAGCTGGGCAAAGATCGTCATTTATTCCTGCTCGATATGCACCATATCATCTCGGACGGTGTTTCGTCCCAAATTTTACTGAGCGAATTTGCCAAGCTATACCAAGGGGAAGCCTTGCAGCCTCTTTCTCTCCAATACAAGGATTTCGCGGCTTGGCAAAATGAGCTTTTCCAGACGGATGTGTACAAGAAGCAGGAGCTCCACTGGTTAAATACGTTTGCTGATGAAATCCCTTTGCTCAATCTGCCGACGGATTATCCGCGACCAACCATTCAGAGCTTTGATGGGGATCTTGTCCTTTTTGACGCAGGAAAAGAATTGACGGAGAGTTTGCGCAAGATAGCAGCAGATACGGGAACAACCCTGTATATGGTCTTGCTCGCAGCTTACCATGTCCTCCTGTCCAAGTATTCCGGCCAAGAGGATATCATTGTGGGGACGCCTGTCGCTGGTCGTTCTCATGCCGACGTGGAAAACATCATGGGAATCTTTGTGAATACGTTGGCGATGAGAAATCATCCTGCGAGAGACAAAACCTTTACCGAATTCTTGCAAGAAGTGAAACAAAATGCGCTGGCGGCTTATGACAATCAGGATTATCCATTTGAAGAGCTGGTGGAAAAGCTGGCGATTCAACGTGACATCAGCCGAAATCCTTTGTTTGATACCATGTTTTCTTTGGAAAATGCGAATCAGCAGTCGCTGGAAATCGAGCAGCTTACAGCAGCTCCTTATGAGTTGTTTAACAAAATTTCAAAGTTCGATCTTGCTTTGAATGCGAGTGAATCGCAATCTGACATTCAATTCCAATTCGCATTTGGAACAAAGCTGTTCAAAAAAGAAACGATCCAAAGAATGGCCCATCATTATCTGGAAATCCTGCGTACCATTCCTGCACAGCCGAATGCCAAGCTAGCAGAAATCGATATGATGACAGAAGCAGAAAAACGCGCTCTGATCCTGAACGTCAACGATACTTTTGTCGAACGTTCCGCTGATCAGGTATTGCATCAAATGTTTGAAGAGCAGGTAGTGCTTACGCCAGATCAAGTAGCGGTAGCCTATGACGGATACACCTTGACCTATCGCCAGTTGAACGCCCGGGCCAATCAAGTAGCTCGTTTGCTGCGGAGCAAAGGAACGCAACCAGATACGTTGATCGGCATTATGGTAGACCGTTCTATCGGGATGGTCGTGAGCATGTTGGCCGTGTTAAAAGCAGGTGGTGCGTATACGCCAATTGATCCTACCTACCCGCCAGAAAGAATCCAATACATGCTCAGCGACAGCAAGGCTCCCATTCTTCTGACACAGCGTCATTTGAAAGAGACAGTAGAGTATGCAGGAGAAATCATTGATGTTGACGATGAAGCGATTTATGCAGGGGACGACACCAATCTTGACAATGTCGCTGGTGGGGATGACTTGGCTTATGTCATTTATACTTCTGGATCGACCGGAAATCCCAAAGGGGTTATGATCACGCATCAAGCGATTTGCAATCACATGCTTTGGATGAAGAATGCCTTCCCGCTGACTACAGAAGATGCTGTCTTGCAAAAAACGCCATTTTCCTTCGATGCTTCCGTATGGGAATTTTATTTGCCACTGATCACAGGGGGACGCCTGGTACTGGCAAAGCCAGACGGACATCGCGACATCGCGTACATGACTCGCATGATCAGAGAAGAGAAGATCACGACATTACAGATGGTTCCTTCCTTGCTGGAGCTGATCATGACCGAACCGGGATGGAGCACTTGCACGAGCTTGCAACGCGTTTTCTGCGGTGGAGAAGCATTGGCACCTGCGCTAGTTTCGCGCTTTTATCAGACGCAAACGGCACAGTTGATTAACCTCTATGGTCCTACAGAATCCACGATTGATGCGACATACTGGATTTGCCCTCGTTTGCCGGAGTATGGCGTGATTCCCATTGGCAAACCGATTGATAACGTCCGTTTGTATGTCGTAAATGCGAGCAACCAGCTCCAGCCAATAGGGGTTGCAGGAGAACTGTGCATTGCTGGCGATGGTTTGGCCCGCGGCTACTGGAATCGTGAAGAACTGACAGCAGCCAGCTTCATTGACAATCCGTTTGAACCGGGTAGCAGGATGTACCGTACGGGAGACATGGTAAGGTATCTAGCCTGCGGGAACGTGGAATATCTCGGACGCATCGACCATCAGGTCAAAATCAGAGGACACCGGATCGAACTGGGTGAAATCGAAGCAAGGCTTATGCAGCATGAATGGATCAAAACGGCTATCGTCCTTGCCCGTCCAGATGAAAAAGGGCAAAACAACTTGTACGCTTATATCGTTTCCGATAGGGAAATCAAGACAGCCGACCTGAGAGCTTATATGGCGTCCCATTTGCCAGCTTATATGGTTCCTTCTTATTTTGTTTATTTGGAGAAGCTGCCGCTCACAGCAAATGGCAAGGTGGATCGCAAAGCATTGCCTCAGCCAGAGGGAGCATCCACATCTGAAATCGTGTATGTAGCTCCGCGCAATGAAGTGGAAGCTACGCTCGCAGACATTTGGCAAAGTGTACTTGGCGTGAACCCAATCGGGGTACACGATCATTTCTTCGAGGTGGGCGGACACTCCTTGAAGGCGATGAACGTCATCTCTTTGATCCATCGCACCCTTCATGTAGATGTGCCGTTGAAAACACTGTTTGAATCGCCTACCATCGCTGGCTTGTCGGCATACATCGCTACTGCTGGCAAAGGCAAGTATATAAAAATTGAACCTGTCCAAAAGCAGGAGTATTACTCTGTGTCTTCTGCACAAAAGAGAATGTTTATTCTCCGACAAATGGAAGGTGCAGGCATCAGCTACAACATGCCGGGCATCCTGTACATCGATGGCAAGCTCGATACAGAGCGTTTGCAGCAAGCGCTCAAGAGTCTGGTGAGACGCCATGAATCTCTGCGGACCTCGTTCCACACCGTGAAAGGAGAGACTGTTCAGCGCGTACATGAAGATGTTGAGCTGGAAATCTCGTTGATGGAGTCAACAGAGGGAGAGCTGAAACAAATCGTCGAGCAATTTATTCAACCGTTCGACTTGGAAAAAGCTCCACTGATACGCGCTGGACTGGTCAAACTGTCTCTGGAACGCCATCTTTTTATGCTGGATTTTCACCATATCGTGGTGGATGGTGTATCGATTGGCATTCTGGTTCAAGAGCTGGCTCAGCTTTATCACGGGGAAGAGCTGCCTGAACTGAGCATTCAGTACAAAGACTTTGCCCATTGGCAGAATCAATGGTACGAGACGGAAGAGTTTGCTGCACAGGAAGCCTATTGGATCGATACCTTTACGGGAGAAATTCCTGTATTGAATCTTGCAACGGATTATCCGAGACCTTCTGTGAAAAGCTTCGAGGGTGAGCGATTTGTTTTCGGCTCCGGTGCCCTTTTGAAAAAAGAACTGAATCGACTTGCCCATGGTACAGGAGCTACGCTCTACATGGTTTTGCTGGCGGCCTACAATGTACTTCTCGCCAAATACTCTGGACAAGAGGACATTATTGTTGGCGCGCCTACTGCTGGCAGGTCCCATGCTGAAACGGATTCGATCATCGGTATGTTTGTCAATACACTGGCGTTGCGAAACGAGCCTGTGGGGACGAAGACCTTCCTTAGCTTTTTGGCAGAAGTGAAAAACAATACGCTGAAAGCTTTTGAGAATCAGGATTATCCACTGGATGAGCTGATCGATAAGTTGGACATTCAACGGGATCTGAGCCGCAATCCTTTGTTTGACACCGTATTTATCTTGCAAAATATGGATCAGAAGCCATTCGAAATGGAGCAACTGACGTTTACACCCTATATGGCAGAAGTAAATCAGGCCAAGTTTGATCTGTCATTAGAGGCGTACGAAGAAGATGAAGAGATCATTTTTAGCCTTGATTACTGCACCAAATTGTTTACAAGAGAGACGATTGAAAAAATAGCGGCACATTTCATCCGAATCCTTCATGCCGTTATTGAGCAAGAAGCCGTTACATTGTCCGAAATCAGTATGCTTTCCACTGAAGAAAAGCATCGCTTATTAGTAGAATTCAACCAAACGCGTACGGAATATCCGCAGAACAAGACACTCCATGAGCTGTTTGAGGAGCAAGTGGAAAAAACACCACAGGTTACAGCGATTGTAATCGGTGATAAGCAGATGTCCTATCACGAATTGAATGAGCGAGCAAATCAGCTTGCCGTTACCTTGCGTGAACGGGGAGTAAAGGCTAACCAATTCGTAGGAATCATGGCGAATCGTTCTTTGGAAATGGTTGTGGGAATCATGGCCATTTTAAAAGCAGGTGGAGCCTACGTGCCTATCGATCCCGAATACCCGGAAGACCGTGTGGCCTACATGCTGGCGGATTGCGAAGCCCGTCTGTTGCTTACCCAAAAGCATCTTGGAGCTAAACTGGCTTCTAGCGTGAGCGTGGAATGCCTGTATCTGGAGGAGGAGAACAACTATTCTCCCAACCGTTCGAATCTCGAACCGATTCAAACCGCTTCCGATTTGGCTTATGTCATCTACACATCGGGGACAACAGGTAAGCCAAAAGGCGTCATGGTCGAGCATCGAGGCATCGTCAACAACGTGCTGTGGAAAAAAGAGGAGTATCAGTTTAGCGTTCATGATCGAAAACTGGTGTCCCTATCCTTTGCATTTGATGCCTTTGTTCTTTCCTTCTTTACGCCGATCCTTTCCGGTTCAGCTGTCATCCTGGCGAAGGACGAAGAAGCGAAAGATCCTGTATCTCTCAGAAAGCTCATTGCAGCTGCGAGATGCACTCAAATGACATGCGTGCCAAGTTTATTCCAAGCGATATTGGAATGCGGTTCTGCTGCAGATATCAGTTCCCTGCAAAACGTCACACTAGGGGGCGAAAAAGTAACCGCTCAGCTCGTTGAGAAGAGCAATCAGCAGAATCCGCAATTGGTCATCGTCAATGAATACGGTCCGACAGAAAGCAGTGTCGTCGCCACCTGGCAACGAATTTCGCAACTGGATTCTGTGATAACAATCGGGCGTCCCATTGCCAACACCAGCATCTATATCGTGGACAAATTCAATCAGCTACAGCCAATCGGCGTCGTCGGGGAAATTTGCATCGGTGGCCACGGTTTGGCACGTGGATATTGGAACAAGCCGGAACTCACAGCAGAGAAATTTGTTTCTCATCCGTATTTGGAAGGCGAGCGCATGTACAAGACGGGCGATCTAGGAAAGTGGCTCCCTGACGGAACGATTGAATTTATCGGTCGCTTGGATGAACAGGTAAAAGTAAGAGGATATCGGATTGAAATCGGCGAGATTGAGTCGGTTATGCTCTCCTTTAAAAAGCTGACTTCGGCTGTCGTGATTGTCCATGAGGACCAACAGGGCCAATCGTCGCTTGCTGCTTATTACACGGCGGAAGAAAAGCTTGAAGTCTCGAATCTGTGGACGTATCTGTCGAAAAGCTTGCCGTCTTACATGATTCCTGCGTACTTGGTCCAGCTCGATCATCTCCCGCTTACGCCGAATGGAAAGATCGACAGGAAAGCTTTGCCGAAACCAGAAGGCAGGCCTGTAACGGGAGCAGAATATGTGGCGCCAGCAAGTCCTGTGGAAAGCAGGCTGGTAGAGATCTGGGAACATGTGCTCGGGGTAACCGACATTGGTGTTCTCGACAACTTCTTCCAGTTAGGCGGGCATTCCTTGAAAGCCATGTCGCTCGCCGCACAGATCCATAAAGAATATCAAGTAGAGCTTCCACTCAGCGTGCTCTTTGCGACACCTACCATTCAGGCATTGGCACAGTATATCGAGACAAGTGGAAAAGACACGCATATACCGATTCATCCTGTACCGCAGCAAGAATATTATCCCGTTTCTTCAGCACAAAAGAGGATGTATGTCCTGCGCCAGTTTGAAGGTACCGGCACAGTTTATAACATGCCAAGCGTGATGTTTATTGAAGGCGATCTGGACTACGCACGCTTTGAAACCGCGATACACGGGCTGGTCAAGCGACACGAATCGTTGCGGACATCCTTCCACACAGTGAATGGTGAGCCTGTTCAGCGTGTACATGAGGCAGTCGAACTGGATGTGCGCTATGAGGATTTGACGGAAGATCAAGTCGAGCAAACCATCGAAACATTTGTGCAACCATTTGATTTGGAAAAGGCTCCGTTGTTGAGGGTTGGACTCTTCAGATTGGGAGAGAAGAGACATCTTTTCCTGATGGATATGCATCACATTATTTCGGATGGAGTCTCTGTCGGGATCATCATGGAGGAATTCTCGAAGTTGTATAGAAACCAATTATTGACAGATATGGCTGTTCAATACAAAGACTTTGCTGTCTGGCAGAAGGATCTGTTCCAAACCGACATCTATACAAAGCACGAGAACTACTGGTTGCAGTCCTTCGCGGGAGACATTCCGGTACTGAATCTGCCCGCCGATTATTCTCGCCCGCTGGTTCAAAGCTTTGAGGGAGAATGCATTACGTTCCAGGCTGGCAAAACGTTGATGGACGATTTATACAAGCTCGCCCATGAGAACCAAACTACGCTGTTTATGGTCTTGCTGGCGGCTTACAATGTGCTCCTTTCCAAATACAGCGGTCAAGAAGACATCGTAGTGGGAACGCCGATTGCTGGCAGATCGCATGCGGATGTAGAAAAAGTCTTGGGGATGTTTGTCAATACATTGGCTTTGCGAAACTACCCTGACGGCAAAAAATCGTTCCAGGCATTTTTGGAAGATGTCAAACAGAATACACTGCAAGCATACGCCCATCAGGATTATCCGTTTGAAGCACTAGTCGAAAAACTGGAAATCCAGCGGGATCTCAGCAGAAACCCACTGTTTGACACCATGTTTATTTTGCAAAACCTGGACAAAAAAGCCTTTGAGGTGGATGGACTGAAATTTGAAGCCTACTCCGGAGATGGGCAGCAAGGCAACGCCAAATTCGATCTCACGCTGGAAGCACATGAAGATGAGACAGGAATTCATTTTGGTCTCGTATACTCAACGAAATTGTTCCAAAGAGACACGATAGAAAGAATGGCAGGTCATTTTCTACAGGTGCTGCGAGGAGTTATTGCAGATCAAACCGCTTCCTTGCACGAGCTCAGCTTGTTGACCGAAGAAGAAAAACAGCTTGTGACGGTCGCATTTAACAACACGATAGTCGATTATCCACGCGAGAGCACCATTCAAGAGCTATTCGAGGAGCAGGTTCTGAGAACGCCTGAGCATGCCGCTGTCATTTTTGACGGACAGATGTTGACGTATCAGGAGCTGAACCAGAAAGCGAATCAGATCGCAAGTGCTCTTCGCCGTGAGGAAATCGGGAAGGATTCCGTTGTCGGATTGATCACAGATCGTTCTCTCGAGATGATCACGGGCATTATGGGGATCATCAAAGCGGGAGGCGCCTACCTGGGGATTGATCCAGAGCATCCATCCGAGCGGATTTCTTACATGCTCGAAGATGGCGGCGTGAAGGTTGTCCTTGTTCAAAGACATCTCTTGCATCTCGTGGAAGAAGGTCTCATTCCAATCATTTTGGAAGACGAGAGCCTGGAGCAAGAAGATGCCAGCAATCCGACTAACCTCAATGACGCCAAGGACTTGGCCTATGTGATGTACACGTCTGGTTCAACAGGCAAGCCAAAAGGAGTCATGGTCGAGCATCGCAATGTCACCCGATTGGTGAAACATACGAATTACGTTCAGGTACGTGAAGAAGATCGCATGATTCAAACGGGCGCCATTGGCTTTGACGCCATGACGTTCGAGATTTTCGGGGCTCTGTTGCATGGTGCTAGCTTGTTCCTTGTGAGCAAGGATGTCCTTTTGGATGCGGAGAAGTTAGGCAGCTTCCTGCGAGAGAATCGGATTACCACGATGTGGTTAACTTCACCACTGTTTAACCAGCTTTCGCAAGACAACCCGGCGATGTTTGAAGGTTTGCGTGCGTTAATCGTCGGTGGCGAAGCACTGTCTCCGAGACACATCAACAAAGTTAACAGCGCCCATCCAGCTCTGGAAATTTGGAACGGATACGGCCCGACCGAAAACACAACTTTCTCGACATGCTATTTGATTGAGAAGGAATTCGAAGACAATATTCCGATTGGGAAGCCAATCTCGAACTCCACAGCGTATATCGTGGATCGCTACAACCAGCCGCAGCCAATTGGGGTGCCCGGTGAATTGTGCGTCGGTGGTGATGGAGTTGCCAGAGGCTATTTGAACAAGCCGGAATTGACTGCCGAGAAGTTTGTTCCGAATCCGTTTGTTTCTGGTGAAAATATGTACCGCACAGGGGATTTGGCGAGATGGAAGGCGGATGGAACGATTGAGTATTTGGGACGTATCGACCAACAGGTAAAGATCAGGGGCTATCGGATCGAGCTTGGGGAAATCGAGAGCGTCTTGACTAATCTGGAAAAGGTAAAAGAAGCTGTCGTTACCGTGATGGATGATACGAACGGCCAAAAAGCTCTCTGCGCTTACTTTGTTCCAGAAGAGGAGCTCGACGTAGCAGAGGTGAGAGAGGCTATTTCCAAAGAATTGCCTAGCTACATGGTTCCAGCCTTCTATGTTCAAATGGATAAACTGCCTTTGACTGCAAATGGGAAGGTCAATCGCAGAGCTTTGCCTGAACCATCTGGAGATCGGGTACAAGGCTCCACATATGTCGCCCCACAAAATTCAACGGAGCAGAAGCTGGCAGAAATTTGGCAAGAGGTTCTGGGGATTCATCCGATAGGCATTCATGACAACTTCTTTGAACTGGGTGGTCATTCTCTTAAGGCTATGAATGTAATCACACAGGTGCATAAAGCATTCCAGGTAGAGCTTCCGTTAAAAGCACTGTTTGAATCTGCTACGATCCATGAGCTGGCTGCCTATATCACTGCGAGTGAGATTGAACAATTCGAGACCATTCAACCAGTAGAGCAAGCAGACTTTTACCCAGTCTCGTTCGCACAAAAAAGAATGTACATCCTGCATGAGTTTGAAGGAAGCGGGATCAGCTACAACGTGCCAAATGTGCTGATCATAGATGGCCAACTGGATTACGAGCGCTTTGAACATGCGATCCGAACACTGGTAAAACGACATGAATCCTTGCGAACATCCTTTCATTCGAAAAACGGGGAGCCAGTTCAACGAATCCATGAGGATGTCACGCTGCTCATCGGTATTTCCGAGGCGACAGAAGACCAAGTAGAGCAACGCATTCAAGAGTTGGTTCAGCCATTTAATCTCGAGGTGGCTCCGCTATTCCGGGTTCACTTGTTGAAACTGGGAGAAGAACGACACTTGTTCTTCATGGATATGCACCACATTATCTCTGATGGTGTATCGCTTGCGGTCATCGCCAAGGAGTTTGCGAGCTTGTACGAAGAAAAGCAGCTCCCTGACATGCGCATCCAGTATAAAGATTTTGCTGCTTGGCAGACGAAGCTGTCCCAGTCTGAGCGTTTCCAAAAACAGGAGGACTATTGGACGGATGTCTTTGCAGGGGAGATCCCGTTACTCAACCTGCCAAATGATTTCCCAAGACCTACTGTTCAAAGCTTCGAAGGCGACACAGTAGCGATCGGTACAGGAAATCAATTGCTTGCGGAGTTGCGACGACTCGCTGCAAATACGGGCTCCACACTGTTCATGGTGCTTTTGGCAGCCTACAATGTACTGCTGTCCAAATACGCAGGACAGGAAGAAATCGTTGTCGGTACACCGATTGCAGGTCGATCCCACGCAGATGTGGAACGAGTCGTCGGCATGTTCGTCAACACGCTTGCCTTGAAAAATGTGGCAGGAGGCAACCTGACCTTCCGCGAGTTTTTGGGTGACGTGAAACAAAATGCACTGCAAGCGTTTGAACATCAGGATTATCCGTTTGAACATCTCGTAGATAAGTTGCAAGTACGGCGCGATTTAAGCCGAAATCCACTGTTCGATACGATGTTCAGTCTGGGGCTTGCGGACTCCTCTGCATTAGAAATTGCCGGACTCAACATGTCCGCTTACCCGGTAGATGGCAAGATCGCGAAATTCGATATCGCTCTGGACGCGATGGAACAACAGGATGAGCTACTCGTGCAATTCAGCTATTGCACGAAGTTGTTTGCCAAAGAATCGATCGACCGCATGGCAGCGCATTACGTCCATCTTCTACAGACGATCATTGCCAATCCAGATTGCAAGCTGGCAGAGATCAATGTTTTGTCAAAAGAAGAGATAGAGCAAATGCTCCATGATTTCAATGCAACAAAAGCCGCTTATCCAACGAATAAAACGTTCCAGGAGCTATTCGAAGAGCAGGTAGAAAAAACACCCAACGAAGTAGCTGTCATCTTCGAGGACGAACAGCTTACGTATCGGGAATTAAATGAAAAAGCCAACCAACTCGCACGTGTTTTGCGCCAAATGGGAGTCAAGCCAGAGAGCAATGTCGGCATCATGGTAGACCGCTCCTTGCACATGGTAGTAGGGACGCTTGGTATTTTGAAAGCCGGCGGCGCCTACGTTCCGATTGATCCAGACTATCCGTTGGAGCGTCAAACATTCATTTTGGAAGATAGCGATGCGAAGTTGTTCCTTACCTTGCAAAAGATGAATACGCAGCTTGCATTCCCTTACGAAACGCTCTATCTGGATGCAGAGGGGTTGTATCAGGGAGAAGCGAGCAATCTGGAACCTGTTGCACTGCCGGAACACGCTGCTTACATCATTTATACGTCCGGTACGACTGGCAAGCCAAAAGGGGTCGTGATCGAGCACCGGAGCTATGCGAATGTCGCGTTTGCATGGCAGGATGAGTATCACTTGGATACCTTCCCGGTTCGCTTGCTGCAAATGGCGAGCTTCGCCTTCGACGTATCGACTGGCGATTTTGCCAGAGCATTGCTCACAGGAGGGCAACTGGTCATTTGCCCGAATGAGGTCAAAATGGACCCTGCTTCCTTGTACGAAATCATCAAGCGGTATGAAATAACGATTTTCGAAGCCACACCAGCTTTGATCATGCCGTTGATGCATTACATTTACGAAAACAAGCTCGACATCAGTCAGATGAAGCTCCTGATCCTCGGAGCAGACAGTTGTCCGGCAGAAGACTTCAAGACCTTGCTCGCCAGATTCAGCCAGACAATGCGCATTGTTAACAGTTATGGCGTAACAGAGGCGTGCATCGATTCCAGCTATTACGAAGAAACAGATGTCTCATCCATTCGCTCGGGAACGGTACCGATCGGAAAACCGCTGCCGAATATGCAGATGTATGTGATGGATCAAAAATTGAATCTTCAACCTGTTGGAGTCGTGGGGGAGTTGTGCATCGGTGGAGCTGGGGTCGCTCGCGGTTATTTGAACAGACCTGAGCTGACGCAGGAGAAGTTCGTACCGAATCCTTTTGCACCAGGTGAACTCTTGTACCGTACGGGTGATCTGGCAAAATGGCGCGCGGATGGCAATGTAGAATTCCTGGGTCGTAACGATCATCAAGTGAAAATCAGGGGTGTCCGTATCGAGCTGGGCGAAATCGAGACACAGCTACGCAAGCTGGACGGAATCCTTGAAGCAGTTGTCATCGCAAGAGAGGATCACAGACAAGAAAAGTATCTATGCGCGTACATGGTGGCAGACCATGAGATCGATACAGCACAAGTACGTAAGGAATTGCTAAAAGAATTGCCTCAAGCGATGATTCCATCGTATTTCGTAACGCTTGAAGCGCTGCCGCTTACCGCAAACGGGAAGATCGACAGACGTTCCTTGCCGGCGCCAGATGTATCTCTACTTAGAACGACAGAGTACGTGGCACCTCGTACGGAGTTGGAAGCGCAATTGGCCCGGGTCTGGGAGCAAGTGCTGAATGTGGAACATGTAGGGGTTCTGGATGATTTCTTTGCAATTGGCGGTCATTCCCTGCGTGCGATGAGTGTGATTTCGAGCATGCATAACGAATATCAAGTCGATATTCCGCTTCGTATTTTGTTCGAAAAACCGACGATTCAGCAATTGGCTGCACACATCGAAGAGACAGCAAGAGGATATGTCATTTCGATCCAACCAGCACCTGCGCAAGAGTATTACCCTGTTTCATCGGCTCAAAAGCGCATGTATATCCTCCATCAGTTCGAGGGAGTCGGCATCAGCTACAATATGCCTTCGACTATGCTGATCGAAGGAAAGCTGGAACCGGAACGATTAGAGACAGCGTTCAAGCGGCTGATTGCGCGACATGAAAGTCTTCGTACGTCTTTTGCCGTTGTAAATGGAGAACCTGTTCAGAAGATTCACGAGGAAGTATCTTTTGAACTTTCGTATACAACGATCACAGAAGATCAGGCACAAGAGGTTCTTTCATCCCTTGTTCAGCCATTCGATCTGGGGGTAGCGCCGTTGCTTCGCGTCCGTCTCCTGCATATCGGAGAAGATCGTCATGTGCTCTTTACCGACATGCATCACAGCATTTCCGACGGTGTATCCTCCGGCATTCTCCTGTCTGACTTAGTGAAGTTGTACCAAGGGGATGTTTTGCCAGAGCTGCGAATCCAGTACAAGGACTTCTCCGTATGGCAACGGGAGCTTTCCCGATCCGATGCCTTCAACAAGCAAGAACAGTACTGGGCTCAAGTGTTTGCAGACGAAATTCCAGTGCTGAATCTGCAAACGGATTTCACCCGACCAAGCATTCAAAATTTCGCAGGAGATCAGTATAGCATCGGAACCGGTAAACAGCTCATGGAAGGCTTGAACCAGCTGGCCCGAGAAACGGGAACGACACTGTATATGGTGCTCCTCGCGACGTACAACGTACTGCTTTCCAAATATTCCGGGCAAGAGGACATCATCGTCGGCACACCGATTACAGGCAGATCCCATGCTGATCTGGAACCAATCGTCGGTATGTTTGTCAACACATTGGCGATGAGAAACAAGCCGCTTGCTGGGAAAACATTCACCGAGTTGTTGCTGGAAGTCAAGCAGAATGCACTGGACGCTTATGTTCATCAGGATTATCCGTTTGAGGAACTGGTGGAAAAACTCGACATTCCGCGAGACTTAAGCAGAAACCCGCTCTTCGACACGATGTTTACTGTGCAAAACAACACGGATGATGCTATCGACTTGCTCGGCTTGACACTCGCTCCTTTCATGACTGATCAGGCTGGCAACCATTCCAAATTTGATTTGACGTTGATTGCCACAGAAGAGCGTGAAGAGATTCGCATTGGCGTGGAGTACAGCACAAGCTTGTTTACGAGAGAGACAATTGAACGGTTAAGCAATCACTTCATGGCTATTGCCCAAATCGTTGTGCAAAACCCGCATATCCGCTTGAGCGAAATCGATATGCTCTCGACGGAAGAGAAGCAGCAAATTTTCGGGAAGTTCAATGATACAGGTGTTAGCTACGTACCGGACAAAACGATGCATCAATTATTCGAAGAGCAAGTCGCGAAGACGCCAGATCAGGCAGCCATTCTCTTTAACGGTCAGTCACTGACGTACAGCGAGCTCAATGAGCGGGCCAACAGACTGGCAAGAGTTCTGCGCACTAGGGGAGTCGGACCTGATCGTCTTGTAGCAGTCATGGCGGAGCGTTCACCAGAGATGATCATTGGCATCCTCGGTATCTTAAAGGCAGGCGGAGCGTATGTTCCAATCGACCCGGCGTACCCGCAAGAACGCATTCAGTACCTGCTTGCGGACAGCAACGCAGCACTGCTTCTCTGCCAATCTCATTTATCAGAACTATTGTCTCGCGTGTCGAGCGGGCTTGACTGGATTGATCTGAACGCAGAACATGACAACGAGATGGATGGCTCCAATCTCTCATCACTCAATCAACCGACCGATCTCGCCTATGTAATCTATACATCGGGTACGACCGGTAAGCCGAAGGGCGTTATGATTCCACATCGAGGAATCGTCAATTGCTTGCAGTGGAGAAGAGATGAATATGGATTCGGACCGGGAGACAAGGCGTTGCAGGTATTCTCATTTGCCTTCGATGGGTTTGTAGCCAGCTTGTTCGCTCCGCTTTTCGGAGGTGCTACTTGCGTCTTGCCGAGAGAGGAAGAAGCGAAAGATCCGGTAGCGCTGAAAAAGCTGATTGCCTCAACGGAAGTCACACATTACTACGGTGTACCGAGTCTGTTCCAGGCAATTCTGGATTGCTCGACTGCTGCCGACTTCTCACCTCTGCGTTGCGTGACACTGGGAGGCGAGAAACTACCTCCGCAGCTTGTGCAAAAAACGAAAGAAAAGCATCCAGCAATCGAGATCAACAATGAATACGGTCCGACCGAAAACAGCGTCGTCACCACCATCTCTCGTTCGATTGAAGCGGGGCAAGATATCACGATTGGACGACCGCTAGCCAATGTACAGGTTTACATCGTAGATACGCAACATCATTTGCAACCGATTGGCGTAGTGGGAGAGCTATGCATCGGAGGACCAGGACTGGCAAGAGGTTATTTGAATAAACTAGAGCTCACTCAAGAAAAGTTCGTTCCGAATCCGTTTGTGCCAGGGGAGCTCATGTATAAAACGGGTGACTTGGTGAAATGGCGGACGGATGGCACGATCGATTACATCGGCCGGGCTGACGAACAGGTGAAGGTGAGAGGGTACCGCATCGAGATCGGGGAGATCGAGAGCACTATACTTGCTTACGATGGCATCGATCAAGCAGTGGTAGTTGTGCAAGAGGATGACGTAACGGCCGGACAGTATCTTTGCGCTTATCTCGTCCCAGCAGCAGAGGTATCCATTTCCGAGCTGAGAAGGTATCTGGCGAAGGAACTGCCTGCTTACATGGTTCCAAGCTATTTTGTCCAGTTGGATCAACTGCCGCTTTCAGCCAATGGAAAAGTGGATCGCAAAGCGTTGCCGAAGCCAAAGCCATCGGATGCGGCCTCACGTGAGTTCGTGGCCCCAAGAAGTGCGACTGAGCATCAATTGGCTGCCATTTGGCAGGAAGTTTTGGGGATAGAACCAATCGGCATCACTGACCATTTCTTTGAACTGGGTGGGCACTCATTGAAAGCAACACTGTTGGTTGCAAAGGTGTATGAGTACATGCAGATTGAACTTCCGTTAAACCTTATCTTCCAGCATCCAACCATTGAGAAGGTAGCCGATTTCATCACGCACAAGAACTTCGAGGGCAACTCCGGTGGTCCCATTCTCTTAAATGAAGAGACGGCGAGAAAGGTATTCTGCTTTACGCCGATTGGAGCCCAAAGTGTCTATTACCAAAAGCTTGCTGATGAAATCAAGGGCGTCTCCTTGTATAGCTTTGATTTCATCCAAGAAGACAATCGACTTGAGCAGTACATCGAAGCCATTGTAGCGATTGATCCAAAAGGACCCTATACGCTCATGGGGTATTCCTCTGGAGGCAATCTGGCATTTGAAGTCGCAAAAGAACTGGAGAATCAAGGATATGTCGTGACCGATCTCATCTTGTTCGATTCGTACTGGAAAGACAAGGTGATGGAGAGGACTCTGGCGGAAACAGAGAGTGACATTGCCCAGTTATTTGCCGAAATTGGTGAGAACATCGAGATGTTCAACATGACGCAAGAAGACTTCAATTTGTACGCTGCCAATGAATTCGTCAAGCAAAGCTTCATTCGAAAAACGGTCAGCTACGTGATGTACCACAATCAACTGATCAATACGGGTGCAACAAACGCAGCGATCCATCTCATTCAATCAGAGCTGGAATCGGGCGAAGAAGATCTGGCCGCAGTCAAATGGAATGAAGCCGCTTGGACACAGGCTACGAAACGACTGATGACGTACGAAGGATACGGTATCCACTCCAGAATGTTGGGTGGAAATTACGTGACAATGAATGCCTCCATCCTCCGAGACATCCTGCAAGAGCTGTTCATTCTGAAATAAGATCGAGGCTTTGTGATGATTCCCCTTGGGAACACGTTTTCCAAGGGGAGTTCATCCATTACATCCTTGGAGAGGAGCAGCAAATGATTTTTACCAAGCAAGCTCAGCACAGAAAGAAAGAGCCCGTGTTTGGCTGGATACTCTCATATGTAAAGCCTTATCGAGGTTGGGTCATGATTTGTATCATTGCCTCGCTCCTTGTGGCTGTTGCAGACATTTGGATGGGAATCCTGATCAAAACCATGGTTGAACATACGAACAACTTCGACAAGCTGGTCAGTATTGCCCTTATCATTTTTTGTCTGACCATCGTCGGTTTTCTCTCAAAATATTTCATCACGTATTCGGCAGCTAGATTTAGTGCAAGAGCCATGAGAGATTTGAAAAACAGCATGGCTTCTCATCTTGAAAAAGTCCCCATGTCCACAATGGATAAATTTCATTCTGGCGATCTCGTTTCTCGCTTAACAACGGATGCCCAAATCTTGCAAAGCTTTTTGCAAAAGCATTTCTATCAGCTTTTTTATTTGCCGGTTGTTTTTGTCGGAGCTCTTGGACTGTTGTTGACGATCAATTGGAAGTTAATCATCTTCAGCGTCGCAATCCTCCCCGTCGCTATTGCGATCACAGGGTGGATGAGCAGACCGCTTCAAAAATATTCGGAGCAAATGCAGGACCATCTGGGTAAAACGAACGCAATCGCTCAGGATACGCTTTCCGGGATTCACATGGTCAAAGCCTTTCAATTGGAAGGTGTCCTGTATCGTAAATACCATGCGGGTATGAAACAGGTTTTGAAAAATGCGTTCCAGGCAGAGAAGAAACGTGCGTGGATGACAGCACCAGGGATTTTATTGTTTTCTTCCCCCATTCTGTTTTTTGTTGCTTATGGTGGGTACTTGATTCAGGCGGGAGAATTGGATCTGGGCAGCTTGGTCATTTTCAGCTATTTGCTTCACTTCATTATCGAACCTCTTTCACTCGCGCCCGTGTTGTTTGCCCAAGTACAAGAGACCTCAGGTGCGGCAAAGCGGCTGCAAGAAATTTTTTCACAGCCAGTTGAACAAAATGATCTGCCTGCGATTCCTGTTGATCCACAAGCGATTCCTGTACAGTTTGAGAACGTTACGTTTGGCTACGATCAGGCAAGGATTCTTGATGATGTTAGCTTTACGTTACATCCAAATAAGACCGTTGCGTTAGTTGGTGCGAGCGGAAGTGGAAAGAGCACCATCATGAAATTGCTGTGCGGGTTTTATCAAATGGAACCGGGCAACGGAAGACTCAATGTATTCGGGCATTCCATGACGGAGTGGAATATGCCGGACATGCGGAGCTATCTTTCCATGGTTTCTCAGGATACGACGCTATTTCCCGTGTCTATTGCGGAAAATATCTCATATGGACGAATTGATGCGACACAAGACGAGATTATCGCAGCGGCAAAAGTAGCCAATGCGCATCACTTTATCATGGAGCTGCCGCAAGGATATCAAACAAAAGTGGGAGAACGAGGCTCTCGTTTATCCGGAGGACAGAAACAGCGGATCGCGATTGCCCGAGCGATTTTGAAGGACGCCCCGATTCTGCTGCTGGATGAACCAACGTCTGCTTTAGATACAGAATCGGAAGCTCTGGTACAGGAAGCACTGGAAAATGTAATGAAAAATCGGACAGTTCTCGTCATTGCTCATCGACTGTCTACGATAAAAGACGCGGATGAAGTGCTCGTTTTGGAGCAAGGACAAATTGTTGAACGGGGTACACATTATGATTTGCTTGCCCAAGACGGCGCTTACACCAGATTGTATCAAAAACAGTTTGCCACAGAGACGCACAGCTCACTGGCAGCAGGGAGGGCATAGGCATGTTCATCAAGAGTTTGATGCGGGAACTACTTCAACTGCTGTCGTTTATGAAATCGAAAAAGCGAGCGTATATATTGGGACTCGTAGGAGACGGAATCGGTCAAGCAGCTGTATTGGTATCTTTACCTTTCGTATTCAAGGATCTGACGGATTTTGCGAACACAAAAGACCCTGCTTTATTAACCAGAGCGATTGCCACCATGGCTGTGATGTTCCTCTTGCTAAGTATCCTGTCTCCATTTTTCAGCTACATCTATCGTCGATGCGTCCGTGAGCTCATTGCCAACATTCGGCTTCATGTCTATCAACGTTTGAGCAAGCTGCCTTTCGATTACTATGAGCAGCACCATTCGGGAGATACGATGTCGAGACTGGGCAATGATGTTGTCCTCATGGAAAACGCGTACGCAGAGCAATTGAAAACGTTGAGCATCATCCTGCTGTCACTGATTGGCTCGATCATAGGAATGTTTGCAATGGATTGGAAAATTGCCGTCGTCTTGTTGATCGTAAGCGCATTGACTCTTTATGTGAATACGCTGTTTGCCAAGTCTGTACGGCGCATTGGAGACCGAATGCAGCAGCAGATGGGGATTGGGACCGAAAGATTAAACGATTTTTTGTCTGGGTTGCCCATCATCAAAATGTTTCATTTACATAACGTTGTGACCGCCCGTTACACGGCAGCAAATGAAGAAGTAGCTTCGTCTGCCATCAAGCAAGGGCATAAACACGGATTATTGGAAGGGACCAATTTCTTCATCCAATTCGTAAGCTTCGGAGGAATGCTTGTTTTTGGAATCATGATGGTGTCCAAACAAATAATCGGGTTGGGTGTGCTGGTTGCTCTGGTTCAACAACAGATGCTTGTAACACTGGCCTTTCTCCAGCTTGGCCAAGTCATTACAGCGTTGCAGAGCTCGCTAGCTGGCGCTTCTCGGGTCGTCGATTTTCTGAATGAACCTCTCGAACCGGAAGAGTATCAGCAGAGCACCGACAAACACCAGTATTGCGAAAGCATGCTGAAGCTGGAGCAGGTCGTTTTCGGATACAACGAAGATACAAATGTGCTGGATGGTGTTTCGTTACGAGTCGAGCAAGGCCAAATGGCTGGCCTAGTCGGATCGAGTGGAAGTGGAAAAAGCACCGTCATGAAACTTCTGTTAGGGTATTACCCACCTGCGAGCGGCTCTCTTTATTTACTGGGCAAGCCCATGGGCGCCTATTCTCTCGCAGAAATCAGAAGCTTGATCTCATACGTGCCTCAGGATGCCTTTTTGTTCGAAGGAACCATTGAAGACAATATCCGTTACGGCTGCTTGAATGCTTCGGAAGAGGATGTCATCCAGGCAAGCAAAGCTGCGTATGCGCATGATTTTATTATGGAACTGCCAGATGGCTACCAGACAAAAACAGGAGAACGCGGTGCCAAGCTATCCGGCGGCCAGCGTCAGCGAATTGCCATTGCCAGAGCTATCTTGAAAAATGCACCGATTCTTTTACTGGACGAAGCAACCTCTGCTTTGGATGCAGAATCGGAATATTGGGTGCAGCAAGCATTAACTGCACTCATGAAAGATAAAACAGTACTTGTCATCGCTCATCGCCTGTCGACTGTAGAGGCTGCCGATGTGATTTACGTGATGGATCAAGGAAAGGTTATCGAGCAAGGGCGCCATATTGAGTTAATGCAGCACAACGGCATCTATGCCAACTTGTATGAAGTGCAGCAGCGAAAGGATCGAGCAGATCAAATGAGTAGCCTGGAATTGACCGAAAGAAGGGTGAGCGCTACATGATTGCCATTTACGCTTTGAAATGTCCTGCTGTCATGGAGAAAGAGTCGTTTAACCGATTTTTACAAGCACTGCCCGAAGAAAAACGGGAACGGGTCAATCGTTTCAGAAATCCGGCTGACTCCTATCGGGCGTTGCTCGCGGACGTGCTGGTACGTTCTCTCATTTGTGAAGTCTACAAGATTTCCAATGACGAAATCGAGTATGACTACAATGCATACGGAAAACCTTTTTTGAAATCATTTCCCAGCTTCTGCTTTAACGTCTCGCATTCCGGGGAATGGGTCGTCTGCGCCACGCATGACGCGCAGGTGGGGATTGATGTGGAGCAAATATGTCCGATTGATTTGGATATTGCCACTCATTATTTTGCAACAGCCGAAGTAGAGGATCTCTTGGCAAAACATCCAGATGAACAGGTTTCATATTTTTACGACCTTTGGACCTTGAAGGAGAGCTATATAAAAGCGAGAGGCATGGGACTATCCATCCCGTTGCAATCATTCGCCATAAGAAAAAACCTGGACCAATCGATTACGATATCGCAAAGTGATTCCAACGATGCTTGGGCATTTCATCAGTATGAGATCGATCCGGGTTACAAATTATCAGTATGCGCGACTGCCAATCAGTTTGCTGCTCAAGTAGTGATGAGGGATTTACAAGATTTGAATCAGGCTATTTTTCATAGAAAGATGTCGAGATAATACGCAATGAGGAAAGGGAGGGGTAAGAGATGAAATTGTTCTGCTTTCCGTATGCAGGTGGGCTTCCCAGCATCTATTACGGGTGGAAGCGGGTAGTGTCGCCAGCGTTATTGGAAATTGATCCATTCGAGGTACGGCCTTCATTAATTGGCGATAACATGGTTCTTTCCACCTCGTTTTATGAGGTCTTGGAGGATGTATACAACCGGATTACACCAGAGCTGGGGGAAGAACCTTTTGCCTTTTTTGGTCACAGTATGGGCGGATTAATTGCGTTTGAACTGACACGAAAGCTGTTGCAGAATGGAAAGCCGCTGCCCCAGCACTTGTTCCTGTCTGCCTCCCGCGTGCCACATGCGTATCAGAAGCTGGTGAAAACATACAACCTGCCGCATGACGAGTTCATCGAATCGCTTCGTACACTTGGGGGCACTCCCAATGAAGTTTTGGATAATCACGAGATCTTGGAGGTATTTTTGCCTATGATTCGCGCTGATTTCCAGGCCGTGCAAACTTATGAAATGAATAATGAGCTTCCCAAACAAATCCCTGTCAATATGACAGTATTGTTTGGGAAAGAAGATTCTATTGAAATCCAAGATATTGTGGCATGGCGAGACTATTGCGGGGGAGAATGCAAATTTTACCCCATGCCTGGTGGGCATTTCTTTATTCATCAGCAAATGAATACGATCATGGTGATTATTCAAGACACATTGAAGGTAGAACAGGCAGTTGCAATCCGTACACCATTTTAACAATTGTGTACGGCAACAATAAATCCAAAGGTGAAGGTTGGTGTTCTTTTCATGAATCAGAAAGCACTATCTCGTTTGCTAGCGGCCGTTACATTATCAACGGCGCTGGTCTACCCGCAAGCAGCAAGCGCAGCCGCTCCAGCTCCGGTTTTGCATGACGACAATCCAAGTGGTCATTTTGGTGACTGGTACACAGGTGCGGTTCCTCCCAATGCATCCAAAGACAAGCCCGTGATTCTGTTTGTCCAGGGTCTGCACTCCACCTACAATACCTGGTATACAACAGACGGATATTATGATGCAGCCTATAACGCCGGGTATCGTACCGCATTTGTACAACTGAAGGACGCGGATGGTACTGGTGGCAACATGTGGACAAATGGGGCGAAGCTCGCCGAAGTCATTAAAAAGGTTGCAGATTATTACGGTGTTTCCAAAATCAATATCATTGCACATTCCAAAGGTGGCATCGATACACAGACAGCGCTCGTGCACTATGGCGCACATCCGTATGTCAACGTAGTTCACCAGCTTTCCACGCCAAACAAAGGTTCAGAATTGGCTGACATGGCGTACAGCAACTGGGCGGGATGGCTCGCTGACATTCTTGGCAAAAAAGATGATGCCGTGTATTCCTTGCAAACGTCCTATATGGCCAACTTCCGTGCGCAGACTGACAGTCGTAGCGAAAATAGTTCAACAAAGACATACATGGCTGCCGGAACAGGGGATGATGGCTGGTTTAGTGCTACCTGGTTTGGTCATGCGGTTCTTCCTGGTGAAGACGATGGAGCCGTTTCTGTTGAGTCTGCCTTCGGTTTGCCGTATGGGATCAAGAGCTTTACAAAAGACGTTTCCCACGGTCAAATAGCCAAAGCCTCACAAACATGGGATCTGGTTCAACCGAAATTGCAAAATGCATCCATTAAAGAACGTGCAAATAAAATAAGCAAAGACAAATCGAAAGAAACCACTGTGGAAGAAAGCTCCGTTATTCTCCGCGGAGGCGAAGTGGAAGACAACGCCTCCGAAACATTTTTCCTGGAGAGCGGAATCGATAAGCTGAATCTTGATACGATGACCTCGTCGGAAGACACCGTTGTGACCCTGATCAGTCCGTCTGGCAAAGAGTATGAGGCCGATCTTAGTAAAAAAAGCAACTCGGAAGATGAGCCCGGGATATTCCAAGATGCTGTTCATCACTTCATTGAAGTAGAGGAACCTGAAGCAGGCGAATGGACACTTGAAGTGGAGGGCTCTGACGACGCCTTTTTCATGGTTGGTTCCGTGGATGGTGGAGAAGAAGCGAAAGTAAAGGCGAGCAAAAAGGTATTCAAGAAAGGCGACAAAGCGAAGATTTCCGTCGACCTGGGCAAAAACGAAATTGATCAATCGTTACTGGAAAAAGCAAACCTGACTCGTTCCATGAACGGCGAAAAAGCAAGCGTCCTTGATGAAGTGAAGTTTGCCGTAAAAGAAGATGAGCTTACTGGCAATTTTACTGTGCCGACGAAGCCAGGTGTTTATAATCTCTCCTTTGACGTAACTGGCATCAATGAGGATGGCGAACCATTTACACGCTCTATTAATTACAACTTTGCGGTAACAAATAGCGATGGAGAATTAGAAAAATAAGAGCAAACTATTTTACGGCCCTGAAAAAGGGTCGTTTTTTTCTGATTACAACAGCATCTCAAAGACAAAGATCACCACACCTGGCCAAACTGGCGTAGGTTGTGCGGAGATCTTTATTTATACTTCACCAGTCTAGTTTTTCATCGTTTCATGAAACTTTCTAACTATTTCACCATTACAATCAAACCGTTTACAGCCTCCCTTCGTTTCCTTTGATAGTACCGTTAAAAAACAAGTGTGAAATGGAGGAAGAATCATGAGGAAGACCGTGTGCCTAGCAGCTCTACTGCTTTTTTTCACTACGGCTGCCGGAATGTCAGCCTATGCACAAATGGACGGTAAGCCGGCGTCCCAGGCGACACCAAATTCCAGCCAAAGTGACCAAGTCATTCGGGTGTACGGACCAGGTGGACCACTTGGACCGATCAAGGAAGCTGCTGAACATTTTTCAGCTGAGACGGGAATGAAGGTGGAAATAACAGCCGGACCAGAGAGCAAGTGGATCGGTCAAGCAAAGCAAGATGCAGATATTATTTTCGGTGGCTCCGAGTATATGCTGCAGGACTTCATCTTTAACTACCCCGACATGATCGACACCAAAACACGTACGGAGCTTTACGCACGTGCTGCAGGAATATTGGTGAGGAAAGGAAATCCTAAGAAGATTGAAAGTCTGGAGGATTTAACGAAAAAGGGAGTAAAAATAATGGATGTGAATGGGGCTGGTCAGCTTGGCCTGTGGGAAGACATGGCAGGCAGAAAAGGGCTGATCGGAGGCATTACTCAAAATATTACCGTTTCTGTAAAGTCGAGTGCCGAAGCCATTGAACGATGGAAATCGAATTCCAGTCTGGACGCCTGGATTACCTATGAATCGTGGCATTACCGGCTCCAGGATGTGACTGACCTGATCGAACTGCCCGAAGAAGAAAAACTCTATCGTGGAACGCCGATCGCCCTGACAAAAATCACTGATCAGAAAAAAGAGGCACAGCAATTTATTGATTATTTAAGAACGGAAAAATCTCACCAAATCTTTCAAAAATGGGGCTGGAAGTAAGGAGGAACATACATGAAAAAAGTAGTTTTTACACTTGCAATGCTTTTGATTATTTTTGCTTTGGCTGCTTGTGGAAAAAGCACGGAGGTAAAAACAGAGGCGGTTCAACCCGATCAAGCCAAAACGGAACCAACTAAATCCGAACAAGCCCTCCAGCTTTTGAAGAATGAAAAAGCTGGAGAGTATTTGGCGGATCCACAGGGAAGGGCCCTGTATTACTTTAAAAAGGACGAAGCAGGAAAAAGCAATTGCAGCGGGGAATGCCTGGCAAACTGGCCGGCATTTACCCAGGAGAATTTCGCAGTCCCAGAAGGTTTTGACAAAAAGGATTTCGGTACGATCACAAGAGAAGACAACGGGAAGCAGCAGGTTACGTACAAAGGCTTTCCTCTCTATTATTTTGCAAAAGACCAACAAGAAGGGGATATAAACGGACAAGGAGTAAAAGAAGTATGGTTTGTCGTAAACAGCGAAACAACATTTGAATAAGCCTCCCAGGGAACGATCAGTCGCGGTCGTTCCCATCTTTACTTTTAAAAAAGGGTTATGGCAGTATAATTTTTATCCAAAAGCAGGGAGTGCCACATGAAAGAAAATTACGATGCGGAATTAATGCGATTGGTTAACGAAAAAAATGGTCACGCATTAGAGGAGCTCTATGATCGATATATAAAGCTTGTTTACGGTTTCGTTATGAAGTTTTGCAATGGGAATGAGGATAAGACGAAAGAAATTATTCAACTGGTCTTTTTGAGGCTATGGACAACAAACAGCCATTACGATCCTGCTCAAGGCAGCTTTGTAAATTGGCTGCTCACGATTACCCGCAATATATGCATTGACTACCTTCGCAAAGAGAAGAGGCATACGCAACACCATCAAGAGGAACATGAAGAGATCGCCGATCCTGCAAATGCAGTCGAGCAACGAGTAAATACGAATGATATTGCGATGGCGAAAAACAAATTGCCGACGGCCCAAAGAAAATTAATCGATCTGCTTTATTGGAAAGGGTATTCTCTTTCAGAGATCGCCAAGCTGGAACAAGAGCCGCTCGGCACGATTAAAAGCAGGCTTCACCAGGCTCTTAAAGGATTGAGGAAGCATCTGGAACTGGAGGATATAAAATGAGAAGGGTTTGTGATCATTTAATTTCATATATAGCAAATGAGCTCAAGGAGAGTGAACACATGGCCTTTGCTGAACATTTAAAGAATTGTGCGGAGTGTAAAAAAGAATATCAGGAATTATCCCAGGCCTGGCATGCTTTGCCGTTCGATTATACCGAAATCGAGGTGCCTGAATCGCTAAAAGGCGAGGTACTTGGGTTTGTTCTTGAGCCCAAAAGAAGCGGTACGGAAACATTCATGGCTAAGATGAGCAAGCTCGCCATGATGCTTAAAAGCCAGTTCACTCCCGTTTCAACGAGTATGGTGACCGTCTTGTTGCTCGCGTTTATTGGCCTTGGAATAGCGAATATACAAGTAGAAAATCGCCATGAGGAAAATGTCCCCATTGAAATTGTAACGGCGATTCCCTTAAAAGCAGCCAATCAAAGCCACCCGGAAACAAACGGTGTCGCCTATATTGTCCAGCAGGGATCAGAGAAAAATTTGGTGGTGCAGGTTCACGAATTGCCCGGCGTCGAAGGTTCACAGGTTTATCAGGTTTGGCTGCTGAAAAACAGCAAGAGGGAAAATGGTGGCATATTCAAGCCGGACGAAAACGGATTCGGATTACTGACCTACCAGCTCGCCGAAGGGCAGACTTTTGATCAAATCGGCATTACTGTCGAACCAGACGCAAACAGCAGACAACCTAGAGGAAAAAAAATAGCCGGCTCATAGATGGTAACAGAAAAGGACAGATTCATATTTTAAATATCTGGTTAACCGTATCGTGTTAACGTGTGCTCATCTTCAAGAAACTTCCCCTATGGATTCCGCATATGTCCACACGGCTCGGCCAGTTGAGCCTTATGGGTTCGATAGTAAGGCAAACACAAACAGAGGCTGCTGGTGTTAAAACCGGCAGCTTTTACTCTATTTTTTATTCTAATAAGAGATTGTTTCTTTTACATTTTAAAGTTTCTGATTGACGTGCGTCATACAAGACGAAGGGCCATTTTTATTTAATTGTGTTTCGTTGTGAAAATTAATTATTTTCAGAATTATATATTGTTGTTTTTTCATCTGCCGCTTATAATTCTACTAGTGCATGAACTTCATATCTTTATTTTTTTGAAGTATACACTTCGGAGTTAAAAAACTGAAATTGCTTTCCGGTTTGTATGTAATGAATCTAAGGAGGTATGACATGAAGATGAATGAGTGGGAAGCGTCATTTGAAGCATACGTCGAAAAGCTGATGGATGATTTTCAGGTTCCCGGTGCGATCATTGCGGTAGCCAAAGACGGGGAACTCGCTTACGAAAAAGGGTTTGGTTATCGAGACCGCGAAAAGCAAGCTCCTATCGATCTGGATACGGTATTTGGTATCGGGTCAATTACGAAGTCGTTTACATGCATGGCGATCATGCAGCTTCAGGAAGAAGGAAAGCTTTCCGTACATGATCCGGTCATCACGTATTTACCTGAGTTTCGCACACCGGATGAAGCCCAAACGAAGAGCATCACCATTCATCATTTCATGACCCATACCCTCGGATTTCCACCACTTCCATCTCTCATTCCCGCAATGCTACCCAGTTTACAAGCCGATCCGACAGCACAAGAATTACTCCAACATTTTGAAGCGCAATGTAAACACCCAATCGATACCTTCGAAGACCTCATGGCATATATAGAGAAGCTGCCCTTCGAATTGTTGGGACCTGCCGGGACAGAATTCAGCTATTCGAACGAAGCTTTTGGCTTACTTGGGGCAATTATTGAGGGCGTCAGCGGCAAAACATATGAAGACTATGTAAAAGAGCATATTTTACAGCCGGTTGGCATGGAACGAACGGTTTTTCATGTAGAGGAATTAGGCGAGGACGACAATACTACCATGCTGTACACATGTCGCATGAATGATGGTGTTCGTGAGGTTGTACGTGCCCCTGGTTGGTGGGATGCTCCCTCCATGCGTGCAGCAGGATTTCTCAAATCGTCTGCACGTGACATGCTTCGGTATGCGGATGTCTATCGGACAGGCGGGCTTTCAAATGGAGCGAGAATCATCTCGGGAGATAGCTTGTCACAAATGACTGCCCCTCATGTCCGCATTGACTTGAGTCGCAGCTATGGTTACGGACTCGGCGTATTTCCATTTACTGAAGATTACACGTTACTTACCCATACCGGCGGCTTAAAAGGGATCACAGCACAAATGTTCATCATCCCAGAGGCGGGAGTAACCGGCGTTCTTTTGACCAACATGGATGATGCCCCCATTACCAATCTGACATTAGGTTTATTGAACAGCATGTTCGGTCGCCCGCTCGAGACGCAGTTCGCCACGTTTCCCGATAGGGAAGTGCCGCTTGATTCCTTGCAGCAATGCCCTGGTACATATAAATCAGGAGAAGGAGACGCAGTAGAGATTAGATTCGATAAAGCACAGAGACAGCTCTTACTCGTTTTAGGCAATGATGTGTTTCCACTGCGTTCCGTGGGCGAAGACACGTTTCTGTTCACGCGCCACAACATCGATTCACTCATCCGCTTTGTTCACCATCCAGACGGTGAGATCAAGCGCATGGCCTTTGGATCGCGCCAAATACCGAAAGCAACCTAATCGAAGATAGGGAGGAAGTTTCTCATGAAGGTGTTTATTTCGTTGGACATGGAAGGGATATCCGGACTTAGTGAATGGGAGGATGTGATCCCCGGTCGCAGACATTACGAAGCGGGGAGAAGACTGCTGACCCAAGATGTTAATGCGGCGATTGAGGGTGCACTGGAAGCAGGAGCTACCGAAATTATCGTCAATGAGTCTCATGGACCGATGAACAATATCATCCTGGAAGAATTGCACCCACAGGCAGATGTCATCCGCGGTTTTTTCAAGCCACTCTGTATGATGCAGGGAATCGACAGTAGCTGCGATGCCGCATTTTTCATCGGTTATCATGGAAAAGCGGGAACAGAAAATGCAGTACTCAATCATACACTGTCTGGTCTCGCTATCCATAGGCTTATCTTAAATGGCAAAGAGGTAGGCGAAGCGGGTTTAAATGCAGCAATCGCAGGAGCCTTCGGTGTCCCAGTCGTACTCGTTACCGGAGATTCCCAAACGGCTAAAGAGGTGGAAGAAGATATCCCTGGAGTCTTTACGGTCGCTGTAAAAACAGGGATAACTGGACTCTCGTCGCAAGCGATGCATCCCGTCCGTGCGAGAGAGCTGATCCGTCAGCGGGCAAAAGAGGCATTGCTCCATCGCAGTACAGTGAAACCGCTTGAGCAAAGAGTAGAGAATACGATAGAAGTCGAGTTTACAAAATCACAATTTGCCACAGCAGTCAGCTGGATGCCGGGAATTGAACTCATCGAAGGACGCACGGTACGCTTCCATTCGTCTGATCTTGTCAGTATGATGCCTGTCTTGCAAGCGATGCTGTTGATAACCGGGCAAGTAAATCAGATGATTACTGGTTAAGTAAGTAAAAAATGCAGCCCCTCTTCACGAGGATCGCTGCATTTTTTTGTTTTAGTTCAAAGGCTTATGGTTTTTCAAATAAGCAAGGGCATTATAAATCATTTCGGCTGCCTCTTCACGAGTGATGGGCTTTTGCGAATGGAGCTTGTTTTCCTTATCCAATTCGATCACATCTCTTGCCAAAGCTCGTTGAATGGAGCCTTGATAATCCACGGTGAGGTCATGATCATCTTTGATTTCTACCGGCACTAGTTTGGTCATGGGAAGATTACCTTTGGTCTCCATCACTCTCATCAGCTGGTGAATGAATTGCTCTTTGGTCCATTCAGCGTTCGGATCGAGATCAGCTGGTAACTCCAAACCGTTCACAGCCGCTATGATGAGACTCTCTGCATACCAAGCCTCGTTATCTGCTTTGGAAAAAAAGTCAGTGGCTTGTGGAGCTTTTACAAAACGGATCGCTGCCAGATTCAAATCAAAGGCATTTACAATCAGTTGAATACCTTGAGCAGCTGTTATCGTTTCATTAGGTGCGAACTTGTTATCATCTACGCCTTTTATCACACCTTCTTGCTGTAAGGAAAGAATTTTATCCTTTGCTCCCGATTGGGCGAGATCCGTAAAAGGAGTCGTTGCAGCAAAGCTTGGTTGGGCGAATGATACGGTTAACAATGCAAGGAAGGAAAGAGAAATCGTACGTTGTCTGACATTCATGGTAGCCACCTCGTCTATTTTTGAAGTTTCACTCCATTTGACGAGCAATAATTGACAACGTTTCAGCTTTCCTTTGCTCCTATCGAATATCAAGGAACCTTGAAAATTTTCAGTTTGTTTACAGCAAAAATATTTAAGGAAAACTTTATCTTTTGACCACGATTTCATTTAACATTGCCTAGTTTTATGGGAACAAAAAGAGCCGTACACGGCAGCTTTCCCGAAATACAAAGCGATTCGCGTTGAACAAGACCAGATTTATCAGGGCGATCTGTTATTAGTCAACAAGAACCATCCGATCCATTCAGAGGCGGTGCCATCCGATGTGATCCTTTTGTCTTCGCACAAATATTTGGTGGAAGGCTATCGCTTGCAAGATAATTCTATTGAATTGTCTGAGAACGCAGCGGAGGCGTTCAACGAGATGGTCGGTTCAGCAAGCAGTGACAATGTAAACGATTTTTATGATCAAAGGCGGCTATCGAAGTTTGGAAAAAACGGGAAAACCGGCTGAAGAAAAGGGACATGACGAAGGTGCATTGCCAGATTGTTTTAAGGAACATCATTTGGGAACAGCCTTGGATGTTGCATCCACACAAATGAAAATCGACCAATCTCCTGAAGGGAAGTGGCTACAAGAAAACGCTTGGAAATACGGGTTCATTCTTCGCTATCCGAAGGAAAAGGTCACAATCACTGGCATTCCTTATAATCCTATGCATTACCGATTTATATAGGTTTGCCACACAGCGCTATTATGCAGGAGCGTCAATTCTCCCTGGAGGAATACGTGAATTACTTGCGAGAAGCAAAGGAAGTGTCGGGGAGTATAAATGGTGGCGACTACAAAATTTATTATTATCCGGTAAATACTAGCATCATGATTCAAGTGCCTACCAATGGGAAATATGTGCTTTCAGGCGACAATCAGGAAGGTGTCATTGTGACAGAGTTTTTGTAGTTTAATGATTCTTTTTCAGGGAGGGCGTAACGGAACATGTTTCTCTTGCTTCCTTCGTTACAGTGATGATGAAAAAGACTGCTGAAGCACTCAGCAGTCTTTTTGTGTTGCACCGAAGATGATTAAATCACACGTCTTCCAAGCTCAAAGCGTTTTTCCCAGGAAGTCCCTTTGAATTTGGTTGTCGTAACTCCAGGCTTACCGTACGTGTGCAGCAGCTTATTGTCTCCAGCGTAGATGGCAACATGGGTAATGCGAGAAGACGAGCTGCCATAGCTGTGGAAGAACACGAGATCCCCTTTTTGCAGTTGATCCTTCGAGACTTTTTGACCGACTTTGGACTGTTGTCGCGAGTCTCTAGGCAGTTTTACGCCAACCTCTTTAAACACTCGCTGTGTAAAGGAAGAGCAATCAAATGTACGTGTTGTTTTTTTGCTCGAACCGTATTTATAGGGAACGCCTTTATACTTCAATCCTTCGGAAATGACCTGATCGGCAATGTCGGAAGAGGAGGCAGAAGTATTGTGATCAAATGAAGCAGCAGTATCTTTCGTCTGTTTATTCAGATTACTATCAGTAGTACTTTCCTCGTTGGCTGCCAGGTCGTTATTCATACCATCTTGAACCATTTGATCAAATTGGTCCATTTCAGCCTGTCCATTGCCCTGATTTGCAATGGATTCTTCGATAATCTGTTGCAGGTTCTGGTCATTCTTATGTTTTTTCTGCAGTTTATCCTGATTATGTGTAGTTGTGGAGGTGAGACCTGTCTCAGAAGCCGCGTAGGCTTGTCCGTTCATGAGAAGAGAAGTTCCCATTAGAATAGCTACGACCGTAGTAGTAGTACCTTTCCAGTTTCGCTTTGTCATGATGTTCCTCCTTCTGAATGGTTAATCTTGTTGTATGTTTCTCATCCACGCTCTTATCGTACAGAATAAAACTAAGATTCCCGGTAGAATTTCATGAGAGTTTCCTGAGAAAACTGTTGGTAAGATATTCAAACGGAGATGATATGCATGCCTACGCCAGATGGAAAAGGCTATTTGCTGCTCGTGGAGGATGAGCATAACTTGGCAAGATACTTACAGTTGGAGTTGGAGAATGAAGGATTTTCGACGGATATTGAATACGACGGGCTATCCGGATTAGAAAAGGCATTGACGATTGAGTACGACCTCATTCTTCTGGATGTCATGTTGCCCGAATTATCGGGGATCGAACTATGCCGGCGCATACGGGAAACCAAGGATGTCCCCATTATCATGATCACGGCTCGTGGAGAGGTTCCAGATATCGTCACGGGGCTAGACAGTGGAGCCAATGACTATCTGGCGAAGCCGTTTGCCATCGAGGAGTTGTTTGCCCGGATTCGGGCCTTGTTACGTCAGCGGGAATCAAAAGCGAATCAGGAGATAGTGGTTGGTCGTTTGCGTATCCAGCCCAACGCACGGCGAGTGTTCCTCGATGACGAGGAAATCATGTTGACCCCACGCGAGTTTGATTTGCTTTATTATCTGGTTCAAAACAAAGAGCAAGCGGTCTCGCGAGAGCAAATTCTTACAGCCGTTTGGGGCTTTGACTTTATGGGGAATACCAACATCGTGGATGTGTATATCCGGTATTTGCGAAACAAGATTGAAAGTGATCCATCCGTCAAACTGATACATACTGTTCGAGGAATCGGCTATACACTACGAGATTAGAAGGAGAACGCAGTGCTTACACCTCGCAGATACTCACTCAAATGGAGACTGACACTGTTTTTTAGCTCTGGCATGCTGGTTTTGCTTCTCTTTTTGTCTATTTTTATTTTTTTCAGTACCTCTAATCTCGTCCATCAACATGAGCAAAAATTACTCAATCAAAAAGCGACGGCCATCGCAGCCGATTTGAAAACAGAAATCACCGAAGAAGCATCTTTGAAGATTCCCTATCTGACGCGTTTGCTAACCAATTACGCTGACGTCAATCAATTCATCAACATCAGCGACCAAAACGGCAAGGAAATCGCTTCAATACAGGGAGCCAATTGGACAAAAGAGCCGGAAGACTATTATGAAAGGACCTTGGTCGCAAAAGAACCTGTGCAGCTACCGTTCACATCGGAGCTTTTGTTTGTGCAAATTTCTACTACGACAGAAGCACTTGAATGGTATTTTTCCATCCTGCTCACGATTCTTTTTCTCTCGTCCTTTTTTACCTTGCTACTTTCGGCGATTGGAGGCTACTGGTTGAGCAACTGGGGACTGAAGCCTCTCGATCATCTTATCCAGCAAATCCATTCCATTTTCCCTCAACGTCTCTCCCAGCGAATTCACCATCATCACGTAGAGACTGAAATCTACGAGCTGATCCATGCCTTTAATCTGTTGTTAGATCGTATGGAAGAAGCAATGGTCTATCAGCAGAGATTCGTCACAGATGCCTCTCATGAATTACGTACACCGCTCTCGATTATTGAAGGGTATGCAAGTCTTCTGCAAAGATGGGGGCAGCACAAACCAGAAGTAAGGGACGAAGCACTCGCTGCTGTGGAGCAGGAGTGTAAACGACTATTCAAACTCATTGATGATCTGTTGTCGCTAGCCAAATTGCAGCATAACTCACAACTAGGCTCAACGAAAGTCGTGCAGCCACTAATCCCTCTGCTTCTGGAAGTAAAGCAAGCGTGGGTTCCCATTTTCCCTCCACAAATTAAGCTGCTTTTTGAATGGGAAGAAGCGCTTGTCCTTTTGATGGATCGGGAGCGGATTCGCCAGTTGTTGGACATCCTTTTGGACAATGCACGGAAATATACAGATGAAGGACAAGTGAAGGTACGCGCATATGGGGATGAAGAGGCTGTGCACATTGTGGTAGAGGATACAGGGATCGGTATTCAGGCAAAAGAGATTCCCCACCTTTTTAAGCGATTTTATCGTGTGGACAAATCCCGTACGCGAAAAAGGGGCGGAAGCGGGATTGGTCTGGCCATCGCCCAAGCGATTGTCGCAGATCACGAGGGAAGCATCTCTATTGCTCCTTCTGCGGATAGAGGCTTGAGTGTTCATGTTTCGTTGAAAAAAGCGGGAATAGATTGACGACACGAAAGAGTAACGATTGGCTCTGTGAGCGTGCATTCCAGAGCCTTCGTTTCTCATAGTGTTCTGATTTATGAACATGTAAAATGAAAGGGAGTCAATACAAAGAGTCATCCTTGACGGAGGTGCTTACAGTGGGTAAGGCCCATAAATACATACATAGTAAAATCGAAATACGCCAAGATCAGATGAAGGGTTTTCAGCATCCCCAATACGTCATTACAATCAATGACATCACTTTGAATGACTATTTGAATCAAAATACTCAGAGTCGTTCTTTTGATTTATTAGTTCCACCTATCGGACTGTTTGATAATCGCGATCAACAAAAAGTCCTCGCATTGCTTTCTTTTACAAATATTGCTCTTCCTATTTTGGTTTGTTCGGATGACATGGATTTCTCTTGTACAGTTGTCACCACGTATGTAGAGGAGGCGAAGGATTACATCATTTGGAAAACGTTCGGATATGGCGTGGACATGTCAAAGCCGATCCATGTTCCGCCTTTAGCTTTCGAAAAAAGCCAGTATAGAGAATTTATTGAAGCGTTCAAAGGCTTTATTCATCGTGATTCCCTATGATAACCATAAGCTGCATTCATTTTAAGCCGAATACAGGTGATTCCTAAGTACCTGAGTACCTGAGTACCTGACAAATGATAGGGAATACCTATCGAAATGATAACAACGATGCTATTGAACAATGATTCGCCTCATCATAAACTAATCTTGACTCACGCATGATCAACCTTCATCACGCTTAACCGAAGCAATCAACTGCTCCATAAAAACTCGGCTTGCTGCACACAAATGCTTGTTTTTCCGGTAAACGATACCGATTTGCGCCGTCATATTAGGTTGTTGGATCGGAATCGTGCGAATCCGTTTATCATCGATATAGTCGAGGTAGCCTTTCGAAAGTACCGTGACACCGACACCTTGCCCGACCATATTCGTAATCGATTCCATTGTGGTCATTTCCAAAACAGGCTGTGGCGAGAAGCCCAGCTCCTTACACGTTTCATCAATCAACTGACGCAAAAAGTACGTGTTCGGCAATAAAATGCAGGGGGTTTCTTTCAAAATCGCAAGTGAAACAAACGTTTCCTTCGCGAGCGGATGATCCGCAGGAACTCCTAATGCCAGATTTTCTGTATAGAGCGGAATGGTTTCCAGATCGTCATGCTCCATAGGCAAAAAAACAATCCCCAGATCGAGTTCGTTTTTCAGAAGTCCTTCATAAATATCACCGGTTCTCAACCCGAAAACAGACAATTCAACCTTTGGATAACGCTGGTGAAACTCAATAACAGTAGGCGGGAGCAAGTAATTGACAACTGTCAGCAGTACACCAATCTTTAATGCACCTCTGCTTAAGCCTTGCAGCTCGCTAATCGCTGCACGCGCCTGTGACAATTCATGAAACACATGATAGCTATGGTGAAGCAATGTTTTGCCTGCTTCCGTCATCACCGTTCGTTTGCCGATGCGATCAAACAAGGGCATGCCGATTTCATGCTCAAGCAAACGGATTTGCTGACTGAGTGAAGGCTGTGCAATACCCAATTTCTCGGCTGCACGAGTAAAATTCAACTCCTGGCACAGTGCCATAAAGTACTCTAATTGCTTGAGCTCCAACGACCATCCCTCCAGCGATTTATGAACTAATAATAGGATTTTCCTATCATTATAGAATAAACCATTATAAATTTATATGAATGTACTGCACTATATACATTTTCATGAAAGTATGAGGTGATCGCTTGTGAATATCGAAATCCTTTCGATAAATGTAGGGAAACCCAAACAGGTACCGTATCAAAACAAAGAGGTTTCTACCGGTATTTACAAAACCCCGACCACAAAGGCTCTATATTTATCCTTTTTGAACTTGGAGGGAGATGGGCAAGCAGATCTTGTCCACCATGGTGGGAAAGAAAAGGCTGTATGCGTCTATCCCTATGAGCACTACCCATTTTGGGAGGCTGAATTACAGACGGAGCTTCCAATCGGTGCCTTCGGAGAAAATTTGACGATCAGGGGATTAGTAGAAACGGATGTTTGTATCGGTGATACCTTTCAGCTAGGGGATGCGGTCGTACAGGTGAGTCAACCGAGACAGCCCTGTTACAAATTGTCTGTACGATACGGTGTACCTGAAATGCTGCTTAAGGTACAGGAGACAGGCTATACCGGCTTTTATTTCCGCGTGTTGAAAGAAGGGCTGGTATCGCATTCAGATGTGTTGACAAGGCTCTCGCGCCATCCAAAGGCAATAACTGTATCGTATGCAAACCGAATCATGCATCAAGAAAAAGACAATATCGATGGGATGAAAAATCTGTTGGAAGTAGAAGAACTGTCCTCAAATTGGCGAGCGACCTTTAGCAAACGATTATCCGGCGTGGAAATTGATACCCGTGAAAGGATGACCGGCCACCAAGCATAACGACAATAAAGGCAAGGAAGAATGTGATGGTTGTGTAGTACCATCTGAAGTTGCTCTTCGGCATAGTTACCTGTCATCAGGTAGCTACATAGGCTAAAGGGTAAATCCTTTACACTGGAGAGGAGATTGAGATGTACAACAACTATTACCATTATCATCAAGGGTATTATCCCGTGCTTGCCGGCTGGAATAACAGCCATTTTCACTATGGGTGGAGCCCTCATTATTACAACTGGGGCCATGCGAATGGGAATCGATACTGGGATCGTTATCAGAATACCATCGAATTGAGAGATTATGGACCAAAGCCTTTTGTCGTGAATATTGAGCAAGCCACAAAGCAATCCAACACATTTCGTACGGCATTATGGACAGGGAAGCACTTGCAGGTGACGCTAATGAGCATAAATGTTGGAGACGACATTGGTTTAGAAAACCATCCGAATACAGATCAATTCATCCGAGTGGAAGAAGGTCAAGGACTGGTTCGGATGGGCGATCGCCAAGATCATTTAGATTTTGAACGAAGAGTCAATGATAACGATGCCATCATGGTTCCCGCGGGCACATGGCACAATGTCATCAATACAGGCAATACGCCGCTTAAGGTATATTCCATCTATGCGCCACCGCAACATCCCTTTGGCACTGTTCATGAGACAAAAGCCAATGCCATGGCTTCTGAGCAAAGCCCTCAATAAGAAATGGTGGCAGAATATCCCGCTCCTTTTTAAGGGGCGGGATTTTTTTAGTGGGATAGATATTTTCTCAAGGATATTTTCAACGGGCATAGAATATTAACGTTATTCACAATCTTCGTTTAAGGAAGGTATAAACCTATGGATAAAGAAGCTCAGCGAATCAACCTTAGACAAGAACAGTTCAACATGAAAGAGCTGCTTCAGTCACTTGTTGAAACTACTACGGACGCGATTTCAATTAGGGACATGCAGGGTAATATACTTTTTTTGAATAGTGCTTTTGAAAAAATCTATGGTTGGACATATCAAGATCTCCTGAATGACCCGTACTGTCTTGTACCTGAAGATCTCATTAACGAGACAAAGGACATTTTCCACGAGATTAAATTTGCAGGAAAAAATATAACGGGCTATGAGACCGTGCGTCAACGAAAAAATGGCGAGATCGTTCAGGTTGGTCTAACAGCTTCCCCTATAAGAGATACAGAAGGTACGATTGTAGGCACTTCAGTCATCGCCAGAGATATTACGGACCGCAAAATGGCGGAAGAAGCACTTGTGAAAAGCGAGGCAAAGTACCGCATCCTTGTAGAAAATACGAGTGATGTTATTTGCCAACATGATGTACACATGAATAATCTTTTTGTATCTCCTTCTATCGAACACCACTTGGGATACACTCAGGATGAATTTCTTCAAACGAATAGTTTTGATCTCATTCACCCTGATGATGTAAAAACCGTGAAAGATCTGCGTTCCTTAATCTCTATGCATCCCCAAAATGTTCAAATGGAGATTCGATTACGTCATAAAAATGGATCGTGGGTGTATTGGGAGTCACGTTGTGTTCCGATTATGTCTGAGAACAAAGAGATTGATAGCTTCCTATTCGTTTCACGCAATATCACCGAGCGAAAACACTCCGAAGAAGCCTTGCGCAAGAGCGAGGAACAATATCGCTTCATTGCCGAACACACGGCTGACTTCATTTCCGTGATGGATAAGTACGGTCACGTAACGTATAGTTCACCTTCCCATGTGAAGAAATTAGGTACGAGCCATATTATTTTTGAGAACATACATCCAGAAGATGCAGCACTCGTCTGTGAGCGATTTTCCACGATGATTCAGTTCGATATCCCGGTTACATGTGAGTATCGATACAAACTGGAAAACGAGAAATGGATCTACCTCGAATCAAGAGGGATGCCGTTTTTTAGCTCGGATGGCGGAAATCAATACTTCATCAACATTACACGTGACATAACGGAGAGGAAACAAAATGAAGAACTTCTCCGCAGAACAGAGAAGTTGTCCGTCATCGGTGAATTGGCTGCAAGTATCGCGCACGAAATAAGAAATCCGCTTACGGCATTGAAAGGCTTTATCCAATATTTGCGGCCAACACTAACTGGGGGCGCTACTTATACAGACATTATGTTGTCCGAGTTAGATCGAATCAACTTTATCGTGAGTGAGCTACTTGTATTGGCCAAACCGCAAACGCTGAATGTGAAGCGGATTCTTTTACACCCGCTCATTGAAAGCGTGGTAAAGTTTCTTGAATCAGAAGCAAATCTAAACAACACTACAATCAACACAATATTCAGTCATTCTCCGATAGCTATTAATGGAGAAGAAAATCAAGTAAAACAAGTCTTTATCAATATATTGAAGAATTCCCTCGATGCTATCACGACGAATGGCATAATCAGCATAGAAACCACATGTCTACCTAATAACCAAGTGCTGATACGTTTTACCGACAATGGATGTGGCATTTCCCAAGAACTGCTGCCCAGGCTCGGTGAACCGTTTTATACCACGAAAGAGAAAGGAACAGGCTTAGGTTTACTTGTCAGCAATAAAATAATGAAAGATCATCAAGGAACCATCACCATCTCAAGTGAGATCAACCAGGGTACCATCGTAGAAATCATGTTTCCCATTTCGAAATAGGAAGGTGATCCTTATGAATTCGCAAATCGTTTTTGATAAGGTAGTATTCACCAAATCTCCACCTACGCGCGTTGGAAAAGTCAGAATAATTAAAGGGGGAGAAATTCATGTGGAGGAAGTTTCTGCTTCATCCGCTTGCAGTTCGATACAGTGTGTTTATGATCGGACTGGCGGTCATGGCGTTAGGCATAGGCATGATGATTGAGGCTCATTTAGGTGTTGCGCCATGGGATACACTGCATATTGGATTACAGAAGACATTTGGACTGACCATCGGCATATGGTCGCAGATCGTGGGAGCCATGATCATTCTCGCTTCCTACATCATTGGCAAGATCCGGCCTAACGTGGGTATGTTTTTAAACATGTTTTTCTTTGGGCTGTTTATTGACATTTTTATGTGGCTGAACTGGATTCCTACAGGAGAGACCGTTGTAGAACGAGCTATTTTGTTCGTTGTCGGTCTGCTCATCTATACGATCGGAACAGGGATGTATATATCACCACGATTGGGAGCGGGTCCACGTGACAGTTTTATGTTAGCATTACATGAACGAATGGGATGGGGCATCGGTAAAGTCAGGATCGGTATAGAGTGCACGGTCATGGTGTTGGGCTTGTTACTTGGCGGGCCTGTTTCGGTGGGGACATTTGTGACGGCCCTTGCCATTGGACCGCTGATCAAGCAGTTTATTCCGATGTGGGAACGAATGTTGGCAAAACCGTACGGAACAGCAAAAACAGGGTAAAAGAAAAAAGGGTGCTCATACTGAGTACCCTTTTCAACTTTGTTGCGGTTTGCGTTCAGCCAGATAGGATGCGATTCCCAAAATCAGACCCAGTCCTACGAGCATCGCACCGACCCATGGGAGGGAGGTTATATCAAGATGTGTAATCACCCATCCACCAATGAAAGCGCCAGTAGCATTTCCTAGATTTCCGGCAGAATGACTGGAGGTAGAAGCAAGTGCTGGTGCATTCTGAGCGAGATTCATCACCCGTACTTGCAGCCCTGGAAATACAGCGAAAGAAGCAGCTCCCCAAAGAAAGATGGTCAATACGGCAGCTATGGGACTATACAGGGTAAACGTAAACAGCGTCAGAATGATGCATATTATTAAGTAAAGTCCGAGAATGGAGGGCATCAGCTTCCAATCCGCAAGTTTTCCGCCCACGATATTGCCGATGGTCACACCACAGCCGAAGAGGACAAGAATCCACGTTACATGATACTCAGCAAAACCGGTAATTTGCGTCAGCAGTGGCGTTATATACGTAAATACGGTGAATAAACCTGCATTGCCTAGAGCTCCGATCAAGAGGTATAGAAGAAGCTTCGGCTTGAGTAGGGCAGTAATTTGCCCAGTGATACTCCCCGTATTTTCTTGCCGGATGTTTGGGACAAAAATGAGTATTCCGATCAGTGCTATCATTCCCATGATCGCAATAGAGCCAAATGAGGCTCGCCATCCCATGTTCTGACCAATGAAAGTCCCCAGAGGCACACCAATAATATTAGCAATCGTCAGACCTGCCATCATAATGGAAACGGCTGCGGCACGCTTGTCAGGACTTACAAGACTGGAGGCTACAACAGCCCCAACCCCAAAGAACGTCCCGTGCGTCAAAGCGGTGATCAGGCGTGCTCCCATCAATATTTCGTAGTTGGGAGCAAACACAGAGATTCCGTTCCCGAGAATAAATAGAATCATAAGGAGACAGAGTAGCTTCTTTTGAGGAATCCGATGGGTGAGGACTGTCAGGATCGGTGCGCCGACGGCTACCCCCAGAGCATACATGGTAATGAGTTGTCCCGCAGATGAAATACTGACATTCAAATCCTCTGCAACATTCGGCAAAAGCCCCATAATGACAAATTCCGTCATCCCAATGGCAAAAGAACCGACGGTAAGAGAGAGCAA
Organism: Brevibacillus sp. MER 51; assembly: GCF_023714195.1. Classification (NCBI taxonomy): domain Bacteria; kingdom Bacillati; phylum Bacillota; class Bacilli; order Caryophanales; family Paenibacillaceae; genus Brevibacillus; species Brevibacillus sp. MER 51. The sequence goes on from NZ_JAMAUS010000001.1 coordinate 232,632, forward strand.
AGAGATAGAAGACTTTTCCTTGTTGACCTGTTTCTTGGTAGTAGTTTGAGATAACGCCATGAAGTCAATACAACCTTTCTGTACGATAAAATCCGTTTGTGGTGCGGGTAAAGATTACCTGTTCCACTTTGTTAAGTCAAGGTATTCTTCTTATATAAATGTAAAAATCCTACTAGAAAATACTAGAGCGCATCCCTGGAAGGGTGATCGAGTTCGAGAAAAGGAATAAAGAACGACAAGTCTACCGTTGACAGACACCCAAATTGTGGTTATGATTTACTCAATAATAATCGTAATCATTACGGTTTATTTTTTTAAGCATTAAATCGTAATCATTACGGTTAATCTAAGGTCATTAGCTTTTCATCAAAAATATGGTAAGAGGGTAGGTTGAGATGAAACGGGAAATCGATTTTATAAAGTTTAATCCCACACAAAATATGACCATTCTTGTGAAAAACAATCATCCAGCTGAAGAGTATACGCACATCGCCTCAAAAATTATGTCCTACGCTAGTGTCCATGCTGAACAAGTGGGTTTTATTGAAAAACCGAATAATCATGGAGCAGCAGCACATCTGCAAATGGCTGGGGGTGAGTTTTGCGGCAACGCATGCATGGCATTAGCGTTGCTTATCGCGCATGAAAATGGTCTACAGCATCATGATTTGACTGAAATTGTTTTGGAAGCTTCCGGCACAGATCATTTCGTTGTTTGTCAAGTGAAAAGAATTAAAGACGAATATTACTGCCAAGTTTCGATGCCTCTTCCCAAAAAGATCGAGCAGCAGTCAGTCAACTATGATGGCGACGAAATAAACATGGTGATTGTGAGGTATCAAGATTTCTTTCACATCGTGATTGAAGTAGACCAGTTCAGTGAGGCGGTAAGAAAACGTGCGGAATCTTTAGCCAAGCTGCTTGGAGTAACAGTAGGGTTGAGTTTAATCGGGGTGCTATTGTATCAGCCAGCTTCGAATGAATTGGCTCCACTTATCTTTGTTCCGTCATTAGATAGCATGATCTGGGAAAACGGCTGTGGGTCAGGTACTGCTTCACTTGGGGCCTATCTGGCTTGGAAAAAGCAAGGCGATATCACTGCTCACATCAGGCAACCGGGAGGCACGATTCATGTAACGGCCTCTTGGCAAAAAGAAGAAGTAACAAGTCTCAAAATAGAAGGTGCAGTCGGAATCGTGGCACAAGGCAAAGCATTCATCGAGATTCAAGACAGCAAGGGGAGAACGGAATGAATAGACCAGAACAGTTGCATCAACAGTTGACTGCATTTCTTGAAAGGTTCACCCATTTAGCCGATCGATATGACGGTACCATCCATTACAGCTCGGAGTTAGAGAAGATCATCGATGAGTATTCTACTTTCATAACGGATGAAAGAAACAAAGAAGCCTGGGAGCAGATAGAACAGCCAATCGCAAACCAATTGAACCAGCTTGTGGAGAATGTAAGGAAATCGTCGGCGATTTGCGTTGCGATTATGGAGAAATATCGTGCGTTGAAGCTGCTAAAAGGGATTGACGACAAGACCGACTACTTTCAAAACATAGAATCTTGTATTGAAGAAGAATTTGGGAGTTTTCAAGTTACTGTTGATTCAAAGGTGTTGATGGTAGGCTCAGGTTCCTTTCCCATGACGCCATTATTGATTGCGAAGCGGACTGGAGCAGAAGTAGTTGGTATCGACATTGATGAGGAGGCCATCGAACTAGGGCGGAGTGTTGTAGAAAGGCTGGGAAGTGGATTGTCTATCCGCTTGGAGAAAGAGTTTGTGGAACGACTTGATATGACGAAGGATGCAACCCATATCATCTTTAGTTCAACGGTTGCAAATAAGTATGATCTCCTGGAACAATTACATCCATTGACAAATGACCAAGTGATCGTGGCGATGCGATACGGCAATCAAATGAAATCCCTTTTTAACTACCCGATGAGAGAGGTAGATCAGCGGAAATGGAAGCTGATTGAAACCATCTTGCGTCCCGACCATGTATTTGATATCGCGTTGTACAAAAAAGCATCGGCTGCATGCTGATCTTAAAAGGAGGTTTCTATGGGAGATATGAAACGAATCTTGCTATTGGGAACAGGTCCTGCTTCCATTCAAATGGCTGTCATGCTTAAAAAACATTGGAATTGTTGCGTCGGGGTCGTTGGGCGTGAGTCTGTTCGTTCCAAATCATTCTTTACTGCACTTAAGCAAAGCAGTCAGCAAATTCGCGCAGATATTCAAAATGAAAAGCATCAAAAGATGGAAGGCGAATGCCAAATCGATCATGTATTCCATGGATACGGGAGCGTTACAGGGGAATGGGATACCTTCATATTATCTGTCACAACAGATGCATATACAGAGGTTTTACAACAAATAAATGATCAGGTTTTACAACGAATAACGTGCATGGTTTTGGTTTCTCCCACCTTTGGTTCCAACAGTTTACTACGCCATTATTTAAACAGGATTGGTTCGAATGCGGAGATTATCAGTTTTTCTACATACCTTGGTGATACACGCTGGTTCCATGATAAGCCTTCAAATCGAGTGATTACGACAGGGGTTAAGAAAAAGCTTTACATCGGCTCGACGCGCTCTTTCTCCCCGAATGTAAAAAGACTTTGTGAGTTATTTGAGCAATTAGGTATTCAGTTGGAAGTCATGGACTCTCCGATCGAAGCGGAAACGCGAAACATATCGCTATACGTGCATCCGCCACTGTTTATGAATGCTTTCTCCCTTCGTGTGATATTTGGTGAGGAACCAATCAAAAAGTACGTATACAAAATGTTTCCAGAGGGCCCCATCACGCAATATCTCATACGCGATATGCTGGCTCAATGGAAAGAGATTACCAAAGTGGTGGAAAAGCTCAATATAAAAGGGCTCAATTTGCTAAAGTTCATGACAGATGACAACTATCCGGTGAGGCTGGAAAGTCTATCACGTGATGATATCGAAAATTTCGTTCATTACGAAACGATTCACCAAGAGTATTTATTGTTCATTCGATATACCTCACTGTTGATTGATCCTTTTTCGGAGCCAGATTCAGATGGCAGATACTTCGATTTTTCTGCTGTCCCCATCCAGAAAATATTTATGAATAGAGAAGGGTATTGGGATATCCCGCGCATGCCAAAGGAAGATTACTATCGGATAAAAATGATTCAGGGCATTGCAAGATACATAGATATCAGTTGCCCGACGATCGATACATTCATTGAAACGTACGAGAGTAAAATTTCGGAAGCTGCGCGTACACGTAAGGGTGAACAGTTATCGGATGCGTTCGTTGTGCAAAGCTTTGCAGAAGATTTGAAAATGATATGTAGTGAGATCGAAAAGGGTATCGGATCAAAGAACCCATACTAACACGTATTTTCTGGAGGAAATGGTATGACAAGAAGAATGGGATCTTTATTAAGGACTTTCATGGTCTCCGTCGTTCTGCTGGTTGGCTGCAGTAACGGTGATATGGAAAAAACGGAGTCAACCAATAAAGGGAAAGAGATCGTGTATGCCACTTCGAAAGATATTAACGATATGAACCCACATTTTTATTCCGGATCCATGCCAGCTCAAGGGATGGTGTACGAATCGTTGGTGGAAAATACAGAAGATGGGATCAAACCTTCATTGGCTGAATCTTGGGAAGTTTCCGAAGATGGAAAAGTGTACACGTTTCATTTGAGAAAAAACGTGACGTTTCATGATGGAGAGCTGTTTAATGCGGAAGCAGTGGAAAAGAACATCGAAGCGGTGCAAAGCAATGCAAGCAAGCATTCCTGGATCAAGCTATCAACAAAGATCGTGGCCTGCAATGTACTCGATGAGTATACGGTTGAACTGGTCTTATCCGAACCGTACTACCCGACGCTGGTCGAATTGTCGATGACAAGACCTTATGTATTCATCTCGCCTAAAAATTTTGTGAACGGGGGAACCAAAGATGGTGTTAGTGGTTATAACGGAACGGGTCCCTATAAGCTCACTGAGCATAAAGTCGATCAGTATGCCGTATTTGAAGCGAATGAAAATTATTGGGGTGGCCCACCTAAAGTGAAGAAAATCACAGCCAAAGTACTTCCCGCAGGAGAAACTACTTTCTTGGCACTGCAAAAGGGAGAAGTTAACTTAGTATTTACGGATGATCGAGGAGCTAATAGTCTCGATGTGGCAGCCATGAATCAATTTGTTGAATCAGGTGAACACCAAATCATTCGCAGTCAACCCATGAACACAGGCATAATTGTCGCCAATAGCAGCAAAACAGAGAGCCCTGTATATGAAAAGGCTGTACGCGTAGCGTTTTGGCATGCGATTGACAGAGAGACCATCAGCAAACAAATATTTGAAGGCACGGAACAACCAGCGTATACCCTTTTCTCTTCGAATGTGAATTACGCCAACGTGAAATTAGAGAAGCGGGGGTACGATTTGGAAGAAGCGAAGAAGATTTTGGAGGAGGCAGGCTGGGTTATCGGGAATGCGGGCGAATTCAGAACGAAAAACGGAAAGCCATTAACTGTGAAGCTCTATTATGATGTAAATTCGTCCACGCAAAAAACGCAGGCTGAATTGATTCAAAATACGGTAAAAAGGATTGGGGTTCATCTGGACATTATTGGCGAGGAGTCATCTTCGATTGCGAACAGAAGGTCTACAGGTGACTATGACCTGCTTTTTAATCAAACATGGGGACTCGCGTATGATCCGCAGAGCACAATCGCTGCTTTTACCTCCAAGTCTTCCTATTACCATTCGACAAGAGGCATCGCGCGAGCTGATGAGCTCTATAAAAAAATAGAAGAAGTCATGGTGACGACTGATGAGGAACATAGAAAATCGTTATATACCGATATTTTGACCATGGTCCATGAGGAAGCCGTATTTATTCCGATTACGAATGGAAGAGTCACGATCCTGGCTCCCAAAAACCTGCAGGGTATCTCGTTTAAGCAAACGCAATTCGAGCTTCCATTTGAGCGGATGTACTTTGAATAAATACGGAAAAAAGGAGCGTGCCATGGGCAGCTATATCATCAAAAGGTTCATGCTATCGATTCCTTTGGTCCTGATCGTATCGTTTGTAACGTTTTCTTTCATTCATCTATCTCCCATGGATCCTGCCGAAGTGGTCCTGCATTCGCAAGGCATCCCCACAATAACGGATGAGTTGCTTGCGCAAACCAGAGCGAAACTTGGGATGGACCAACCCTTTTTGACCCGGTACCTAAACTGGGTTGCTTCATGCTTGCAGCTTGATTTTGGAGATTCATACATAACGGGAAAACCCGTGTGGTCTATGCTAGGACCAGCCTTTTTCCACACAGTAAAGCTGACGTTGGTTTCGGCCTTTGCCATCGTTTCGCTGTCCATCGTTTTGGGAGTGGCATGCGCATTGAACGCAGGCAAATGGGTGGACAAATCAGTCAGAGGCGTTTCATTTTTCCTGACATCGATGCCGTCCTATTGGCTCGCCGCTCTGCTGATCTGGTATTTTTCCGTCAAGCTGGATTTGCTTCCGACAAGCGGAATGGAGTCGTACAAAAGCTATGTATTGCCCGTTGTTGTAATTACAATCAGCTATGCTGGCATCTATTTTCGAATCATCAGAAGTTCCATGTTAAGCAACATGAATGAAGACTATGTTCTCTACGCAAGGGCATGCGGCTTACCGGAGAAAAAGATCACGATGCACATTCTCAGAAATTCATTGCAGGTGGCCATTTCTGTATTTTGCATGGCGATTCCCATCATTTTGGGAAGCACAGTCGTCGTGGAAAACATCTTTGCTTGGCCGGGACTCGGTACGCTAAGCGTCAAATCCATTTTAAGCAGGGATTTTCCGATCATTCAAGCCTATGTCCTTGTGTTGGCAGTCGCTTTTATTCTGTTCAACACCGTTTCCGACATCATCAATGCGGCATTGAAACCCAAAATAAGGGATGGTCTATAGATGAATCGATTACAAAATGTGTGGAAAGACAAGGTTGCTGTCCTATCCTTATCCGTTATCTCGCTTACAGCAATGGCTGGGATATTTGCACCTTTCGTTGCACCGCATGATCCCGCAGAAGTGCATATGGAGCTTCGATTTGCATCCGCATCATGGGAGTATCTCTTGGGCAACGACCACTTAGGGCGATGCGTTTTATCCAGACTCATTTACGCGATTCGTCCCAGCATGCTATGGGTCTTGGCTGCGCTGCTCCTATCTGTATTGATTGGGTCAATTGTAGGGGTTCTTGCGGGTTACTTTCGTGGAAAAACAGATGCCTTCTTGATGCGTGTTTGCGATGTGATCCTTTCTTTTCCGGGATATGTCATGACCCTGGCGATTATCGGCATTTTGGGAGTAGGCTTTGAAAATGTAATCATCGCCTTTGTATTGATGAAATGGGCGTGGTTTGCTCGAATCATCAGAGCGTCAGTCATGCAATATGCGGAATCCGACTATGTAAAATTCTCAAAGGCAATCGGCGCAAGCAATATGGGAATCATGATCAGGCACATGATTCCGGTTGCATTGCCCGACATTGCTGTCATTTCAAGCAGCTCCTTCGGTTCGATGATTTTGCAAATATCGGGATTCTCTTTCCTCGGTTTAGGCATTCAAGCACCGGAAGCAGAGTGGGGCATGATGTTGAATGAAGCGAGAGACGTCATGTTTTCCCGCCCGGAATTCATGCTAGCTCCCGGTTTGACCATCGTGATCGTCGTATCGGCCATTAACTATTTGTCTGATACGCTTCAAGTTGCTTTAGATCCCAAATTGATGACTTCTACCTATAACCAGCAAGGGTTAATAAGAGCCTCTGCCGTGAAGCTCGAAGGAAAAGGGGTGGCAACCGGAAGATGAACATTTTGGAGGTAAATAACCTGAAAATCTGGGACAGCCGCAATGATCGAGCGATCGTTCCAAACAGTTCCTTTCATGTGAAGCAGGGAAGCTGTCTGGCCATTGTTGGGGAAAGTGGAAGCGGGAAGTCGGTTACGTGCAAGGCCATCATGAGATTGAATAAGGCCGGGCTTCGCCAATCGGGAGACATTCTATTACGAGGAGAAAACCTCATGGAGCTCTCAGAACAGGAGATGAGGAAAAAGAGGGGAAAGCAGATTTGCATGATTTTACAGAATGGCATGCGTGCCTTTGATCCCTCTTGCGTGGTGGGCGTTCATTTAAAGGAAACGCTAGTGGAGCATTTTGGATGGAGCCGTGACGAAATCACAACCAAAATGAAAAATGCCATGGAAAGCGTCATGCTGAAAGACCCGATAGAGGTAATGAATAAGTATCCCCACCAGTTGTCGGGTGGAACGCTGCAGAGGGTCATGATTGCGCTGGCTATCGTATTGGAGCCTGACATTCTGATTGCGGATGAACCCACGACAGCACTCGATACAATCTCGCAGTTCGAAGTGGTTGAACAGTTCCTGCAATTGCGCGATCGAATGGGCTGCTCCATGATCTTCATCTCTCACGATTTAGGGATTGTCAAATTAATGGCAGATGAGGTTCTCGTCATGAAAGAAGGAGAAATTGTTGAAAACGGGACGACCCAAGCCATCTTCTCTGAACCGCAGCATACCTATACCCGTTACTTGCTCTCCACGAAGCTGCAGATGAATCAACATTTTAAGAGGGTCATGGGAGGAGTTAGTATTGCTGAGCGTTGAGTGTGTTGAGAAATCATACAGAAAAGGCGGATTGTTCTCAAGAGAAAGAGAGCAAGTGTTGAGTAACATTAGCTTCGAATGCAAGTCTGGGGAGTGTCTCGGCATCATCGGAGAAAGCGGAAGTGGTAAATCGACATTAGGAAGATTGCTCCTGGGGATAGAAAAGCCTGATCGAGGTACCATCTTGTTTGAGGGCAAAAAAGTAGAGGATCGAAAAGTAAGAACAGGGAATATCAGCGCTGTTTTTCAAGATTACACTTCTTCGATCAATCCATTATATACGATTGAGGACGCCATTCGGGAGCCTTTGCAAATGAAAAGAAGGGGACGAAAAGATGTTCGAAGCGAGATTGATCATTTATTAAATCAAGTAGGGTTGGATCCTTCCTATCGAAAGAAATATCCTTATGAGCTATCAGGGGGGGAGGCTCAGAGGGTATGCATAGCGAGAGCCATTTCCACGGAACCGAGATGCATTCTATTCGATGAAGCAATCAGTTCATTGGATGGGTCTGTGCAAATGCAAGTGCTTGAATTACTAAAAGACTTGAGAAAACGTTACAAGATTGGCTATATCTTCATCACTCATGATATACAGGCTGCCGCCTATATTTGCGACAGAGTCATGATCATACGAAATGGTGAGATCGAAGAGATTGTGAGGGTTGAAGACTTAAAAGATGTTCAATCCGCCTATACGAAGAAACTGCTGCAAATGACTATTGTTTAAAGGAATTGGCAATAAGAGTGAGCAGAGGATCAGAGGAAGGAGCAAGAGCTATGAGAGGGGCTCTGTCTTGGCCATTTTTACGTTTATACATATTGACTCTTTTGTATTTTAGTGCGAACTCTATTTTGAATGTCATTATTCCGTTAAAGGGTGCAGAGTTGGGTGCGACCAATACAACAATTGGAGTCGTTATGGGAGCGTATCTGTTTACAACCATGTTTTTTCGGCCGTGGGCAGGCCATATCATCCAAAAACATGGACCAATCAAAGTGCTCCGCACGATTCTTATTTTCAATGGAGCGGCTCTCATTTTATATACGTTCACTGAATTAGAGGGTTTTATTGTTGCCCGTATTCTGCAAGGGATGTGTACCGCTTTTTTCTCCATGGCCTTACAGCTGGGGATTATTGATGCGTTGCCAGACAAGGATCGTTCACAAGGGATCTCTCTGTATTCCTTATGTGCTTATTTGCCTGGTATTATTGGCCCTCTACTCGCTTTAGGCATCTGGCAAGCGGGGGATAGTTCTTATTTTACAGTTGCCATGGTCACCATTGCGATCCTTACAGGAGTAGTGGGTTATAGCGCCAGCATCGAGAAAAAAGTAGCTGAACCTGCTCCGGGTCAGACTGAACAGGGAGCAACCATGCTTGGTTCCGTGAGCCAATTGGTCAAAAACCCGTATTTATGTAAATGCAGCGTCCTGATGCTGGTGGCATCCATTATATTTGGAGCTGTGACAACCTTTATACCGCTGTACGCTGTACAAATCAACTACGGGAATGCGGGAATTTTCCTGATGCTTCAAGCGGGTACCGTCGTATTATCACGGTTTGTGTTGAGAGAAAAAATTCCATCAGACGGCAAGTGGCGTTCCTCGTTTATGATGGGAATTATGCTCATTCTTGCGGTAGCGGCGTTAAGTGTAAGCTTTTCTAGCGTGGGTGGAGCAGCCTTTCTCTACGTAGGGGCCATATTAATGGGAATTGCTCAAGCCCTTCTTTATCCAACGTTAACGACGTATTTGACATTTGTTCTACCAAAGACGGATCGCAATGTGTTAATCGGGTTATTCATAGCTATGGCCGATTTGGGTGTTTCTCTGGGAGGAGTCATCATGGGGCCAGTTGCTGATCATTTCTCTTATTCCTTTATGTATATGATTTGTGCAATCTTAGGGGTGACGATGATCATTTTTGCCTATGAACGAAGCAATGCTTCTGTTGGATTACGATAAAACCGATGATGTTCATTGCTGAAGCTCAATCGTGTAAGCAAGAAAACCGTTATCCGTAGATCGTCTTTGGGCACGGAGGAAAATATTCAAGTGGCAAGCCGAGTACATGTTAGGAGATGATACCTAGCGTTTACTCGGCTTTTTCATACGCAGATGCAAAGCAAAGCACAGTATCTATTTAACCATCATTTAGCGTCACAAAAGATAGGGGAAGGTACCTATTTGAAAGGTGCTCCCCGTCTTTTACGATTGGGTCATAGGGGAAATGATCCCAATATCTTTCAGTATGGAGGACCAATAATGGATCAAAGTCCGACTTGTTTTGAACGCTCTGGCGATGAAGGAAAGGCGATGGATAACGGGTATCTGAAACAAATCTTCGACCACTTGCAGGACGGGATTATTCTCATGGATCAGGAACGAAAAATCATGGTAATGAACCCATCCGCAGAGAAAATGACCGGTTGGAAACGAGGAGAAAAGGTCCCGTTCTGCTCCTACTGCCAAAACAGAGAGTTGGAACCGGGAGAAGAACGATGTTATTTGCTCGCCAAACGGGAGGTTCCCTATTTTCTTTCTGCGATGCCTACCTATGAAGGACGGTACGTAGACATGGAGATGAGCACGGCTGTCATCTATGAAAATGGTGAACAAAACATGCAGGATGTCCTATTAGTTTTAAAAGATATGACGGTCAAGAAAAAAGAAGAGGAGGTCAGAATCTCCAAGCAGGTGCTGCAAAAAACGCTAGAAGCTCAAGAAAATGAACATAAGCGCCTGGCCCGTGAGCTGCACGACGGCGTAGGACAATCCTTGTATTCCGTTTCGGTAGGCATTCAAGCGATTCAAGCGCGCCTCAACGAGAAAGGACAATTCCGGGACTTCATGCAAGAGATCGTAAATGAGCTGGAAAAAGCGATACAAGACGTCAAGCTGTATTCTCTACAGCTGCGTCCGCATAGTCTCGATCAACTGGGCCTGATTCCTACGGTACGGCATCTGGTTTCCAGCTTGAACAAAGCACATCAGGATGTCTCCATTACCTTTTCCTACAGTAATGTCAGTGATCATTTTCAGCCAAACTTGGAAATCAATCTGTACCGTGTCATCCAGGAAAGCTTACATAATGCACTGAAGTACGCGAAGGCGACACTCATTGAGGTGATCTTGTATAAGGAGGACGACCTACTGACTTTGCTGATTCAGGACAACGGAATTGGATTTGTGCGCGATCAGGTTCAGGTTGGTCTGGGCCTCAAACATATGGAAGAACGAGTGGATCAAATGGAGGGGACTCTTCAGATTCAATCCGTGCTTCACGAAGGTACTTCGATCAAGGTAACGGTAGTAGGACAGGGAGGGGGAGTAGAGTGATACGGGTGCTTTTGGTTGATGATCACACGATGATTCGGAAGGGATTGCGTGTGCTTCTCGAAAGTTACTCTCAAATTAAAATTGTCGGAGAGAGTCAAACAGGCAATGATGCCATCCTGAAAACCAATGAGCTAAAACCCGATGTAGTGCTTATGGATTTGTCATTGCCGAATGGGCTGGATGGGTTTACCGCGAGCAATGAGATTCGCAAGTCGAATTCTTTCGCGAAAATCGTCATCTTGACCATGCATGACGAGGAGATTTTTGTCCAGAAGGCCATCACCATCGGAGCCCATGGATACATTTTAAAAAACAGCCATGGAGAGCTGCTGTATCAAGCCATTGTGGAGGTTTACAGAGGCAAGCGCTTTTACAAGACTTCTGTATCGCAAGAGATCATTAATCTATGGCTGAAATCGGATGCCAAAACGATACCTTCTGTTTTAACGCTACGTGAAAAGGAGCTAGTCAGACTCATTGTGCTTGGCTATACCAATAAGGAAATAGCAGATAAGCTGTTGATCAGTGTCAAAACTGTGGAGAACCACAAAACGAATATCATGCAGAAACTAGGACTGGATTCTAAGCATCAATTGATCCAATACGCCATAAAAAATAGATATCTTGATTTGGCATTTTAATTTGCATAGATCAAAAAGTAGGGGAATTCCCCTATATGGAAAAAAGGACAGGCGAATAAACTGAATAGAGAGACTACACCTCAAGAACCATCATCGTACACTTGGAAACCATATCGTCGTCGAAGGAGGAACTATGGCAAAACAAGTACACTATACGGTTGTCATCGTGGGAGCAGGCTCAGCCGGTATCTCTGTTGCTGCCCGTCTCGTCCGGGCTTCCAAAAGGCTCAAAGTACAAGTCGCCATCATCGATCCCGCATCCAAGCATTATTATCAGCCTTTGTGGACATTAGTCGGAGGTGGTGCTGCAAAAAAGGAGAAATCCGAGCGTGATCTCTCTGCACTGATTCCCGCAGGCGTCGACTGGATTTGCGATGCGGTCACCATGTTTCAACCAGAACAACATACGCTTCATACGAAACAGGGGGCCGTCTTTTCCTATGACTACCTCGTTGTTGCTGCCGGTCTGCAACTAGATTGGGAAGGGGTAAAGGGCTTGAAGGATGCCGTTGGGAAAAACGGTGTTTGCAGCAACTACTCATACCAAACGGTTGAAAGTACATGGGAAGCCATCCGGAGTTTTAAAGGCGGTACTGCCATTTTTACCCACCCGAATTCACCCGTAAAGTGTGGCGGGGCCCCTCAGAAAATCATGTATTTGGCCGATGACTACTTTCGCAAGCTACAAGTTCGCAATCAGTCACAGATCATTTTTGCATCGGCAAAGGGAAGTGTTTTTGACGTTCCTACGTATGCCAATACCCTCAACAACGTCATTCGTCGAAAGAACATCGAAACGAGATACAAGCATAACCTATTGGAAGTGCGGGCGGATACGAAAGAAGCTGTATTCGAGAATCTGGAAACCAAAGAGCAGGAAGTATGGAAGTATGACATGCTTCATGTGACCCCTCCCATGAAAGCGCCCGATTTCATTGCAAACAGCGCATTGGCAGACACAGGAGGTTGGGTGGATGTCGATCCATTTACACTTGTGCACAAAAGGTTTCCCACTATTTTCGGTATTGGCGATTGCACGAATCTTCCCACGTCCAAAACCGGAGCTGCGATTCGCAAACAGGCACCAGTCGTCGAAAAAAACCTGCTCGCGCTGATCAATGGGACTCCCTTGGCTGCCAAGTATGACGGTTATACATCCTGCCCACTCGTAACGGGGTACAACAAACTCGTGCTAGCCGAATTTGATTACAACCTGACACCGTGTGAAACCTTTCCTTTTGACCAATCCAAAGAGAGATTCAGTATGTACCTGATGAAAAGAGAACTGCTTCCCATCCTTTATTGGAATGGCATGCTTAAAGGATTGATGTAAATGTGGCTGCGCAGGTAGAGTATGGCGTGGCTGTCTTCCAAGAAGCAAAAGTGCGAGCCGAGCGTAAAAGCGAATCTGTTCCGTGGCGCTTCTCGAAGTTCTCGCGGAAAAATCAAACTTATAAGAGATGTTGTAAAGGGAGGAATGAGCCATGTTATTGCGTTACTTTTTTGATGAGAAATTGGCCCATGCATCTTATCTGGTTGGCTGCCAAAAAACCGGGGAGGCGATTGTGATCGATCCTGCCCGTAATCTGGCTCCTTATTTTCAAGTCGCCAAAGCAGAGGGAGTTACCATTGTAGCCGCCACGGAAACCCACATTCACGCTGATTTTGTATCTGGTGCCAGGGAATTGGGGGCAGTTCACCAAGCGAAGCTGTTTTTATCCAATGAGGGCGATGAAGACTGGAAATATCAATACTTGGAGGGTTTGAACCATCAGCTTGTCCACGATGGAGATCGTTTTTTTATCGGAAACTTGCTATTTGAAGTTATGCATACGCCTGGCCATACGCCTGAGAGCATCTCCTTCCTTTTGACTGACCTTGGAGGGAATGCAGATCGCCCCATCGGGATCTTCACGGGAGATTTCGTCTTTGTCGGCGATATCGGCAGACCGGATTTGCTCGAAAAAGCGGCGGGAATGAAGGGTACGTCCGAGTCAGGTGCACGAGACATGTTCCAGTCCCTCCAAAAATTCAAGCAACTGCCGGATTATATGCAGGTATGGCCAGCTCATGGGGCAGGAAGTGCTTGCGGGAAAGCACTGGGGGCCGTACCGTCTTCTACCGTCGGCTACGAAAAACTCTTTAACTGGGCGATGTCACACTCTAGTGAAGAGGAATTCGTTCAGGCACTCCTTGATGGACAACCAGAGCCGCCAACGTATTTTGCAGTGATGAAACGCGTGAATAAGGAAGGCCCTGCTTTACTCAAGGAACTCCCCGTTGTTCAAGAGTTCAACTCGCTTGAAGCGGTCAAGGAATCGGTGGAAAACGGACAGCTGATCGATACGCGTCCTTTTCAGAAATTTGCGAAGGGGCATCTGGCGGGAACTCTTCACATTCCTTTTAACAAGTCATTTGCCAACTGGGCGGGCTGGATTGTCGATTACAATCGCCCGGTTCACATTCTGGCCAACCCAGATGAGCTGGACGAGATTTTGCAAGCCCTGCATTCCGTAGGGATTGATCATGTCACAGGCTATATCGACTGCGGCAAGTTAATGGTAAGGGAAGCGTCTTTGCTCGAGACAATCGAGGAGGTAACACCGCTGGAGATTGCAGACCGCGTTGAAAAAGGAGAGGTTCACGTAGTAGATGTTCGTAATTTGGCTGAGTGGAAGGAAGGACACATTCCGGATGCACAGCACATCATGCTCGGTACACTCGCCGTGCAGCTGGATGAGATTCCTCGCGAAAAGCCACTTCTCGTACAGTGCCGTTCCGGTGCCCGATCCGCTATTGGCGCCAGCATTCTGAAAGCAAACGGATTCAAAGAAGTGATGAATTTGAGCGGCGGAATATTGAAATGGCAACGAGACGGCTTGGCAGTCGTAGAACTAGGATAAAACGAAGCGAGGAGTTGCAAGGGTGAGCCTATGACTATCGACCTCGTAATCACACTGTTTGTTATCGGTTTCGCGGGATCATTTATCTCTGGTCTCGTCGGGATCGGGGGCTCCATCATCAAGTATCCGATGCTTCTGTACATTCCGCCCGCCCTTGGATTCGTTGCTTACACAGCTCACCAAGTATCCGGAATAAGTGCCGTCCAAGTATTTTTTGCCACCCTGGCTGCTGTTTGGACTCTACGCAAAGATCAGCTTATCCATTACCAGCTCGTTGTGTACATGGGAAGTGCCATTATTGTAGGGAGCTTGCTTGGAGGATATGGAGGAAAATATCTTTCAGCAGATGCCGTCAATATCGTCTACGCCATTCTGGCCACCATTGCTGTAATCTTGATGTTCCTGCCAAAAAAGCGAATGGACGAACGTGAACAGACGACCGAGATGATCTTTCATAAGCCAACAGCTGTATTATCCGCTTTGATTGTCGGAGGTGCCTCTGGAATTGTAGGGGCAGCTGGCGCTTTTATTTTGGTTCCCATCATGTTGATCATCCTTAGGATACCGATAAGAGTTGCGATTGCTTCCTCTCTTGCCATCACCTTCCTTTCTTCCATTGGATCGACCATAGGAAAATGGATGGCAGGGGATATATTGTTTTGGCCATCCGTGATCATGGTATTCGCCAGCATCTTGGCAGCGCCGCTCGGTACAAAGGTCAGCAAACGTTTGGACACCCGGATTCTCCAAACCATTCTAGCCTTGTTGATCCTAGCCACGACAATTAAGATTTGGGCCGACATTCTTGCATTTCCATAAATAATAAAGAAAAATAAAAGAATGTTCTATGAAATTACATTTCATAGAACATTCTTATCGGGAGTGGTGGAGGGACTGGCCCGATGAAACCCGGCAACCTTCGTAATCTACGGTGACAAGGAGCAGTTTGCATAAAGCAACTGCTCTTTGTTGAAACTCGTTTCCCAATTGATGAAAGTATCCTAAAATAAAGAAGAAAGGAGGATACTTTCAAACTGAAATCGGCAGAAAATTATCAGACTATACTGAACTTGAAGCGATCAAGAACGCTTTTCACAATCGATATCAATCCGTGAAGAAACTCACGAACGAAGGGG
Source organism: Brevibacillus sp. MER 51 (assembly GCF_023714195.1). Lineage (NCBI taxonomy): Bacteria > Bacillati > Bacillota > Bacilli > Caryophanales > Paenibacillaceae > Brevibacillus > Brevibacillus sp. MER 51. The sequence continues at coordinate 248,353 of NZ_JAMAUS010000001.1, forward strand.
TATCAAACATATGACAAACACCATACATTCAATAGAATTCATCAAGCGCCGTCAAAAACTCGCGGAAAAAATGCCTGACCACAGCGCACTTGTCCTCTTTTCAGGGGTTGTCAAGACACGCAGCAATGACGATAAATATCTGTTTTCACCAAACCGCAACTTCTATTATCTAACGGGCATTGCGCGCAGCAACCTCATTCTCATGATCACAAAACGCGCTGGCATCGTAAACGAAACGCTATTTCTTCAGCGCCCAAATGAGCTGGAAGCGAAATGGACAGGGGCGGTCTTATCCGATCAAGAGGCGAAGGAGCAATCTGGTATTGAACACTTCGACTATCTCGATGAGTGGCTGGAGTCATTTGGAGTCTTTGTGAGGCGCTGCGAAGGCAAGTCCTCACTCTATCTTGACTTGTATCGCTATCAGTGGAGCGACGAGCTGACCCCTGCAGACAATTTTGCCGAAGACGCGCAGAAGAAATACCGGACCCTTCAAATTCACGATGCGGGCCCATGGCTGAAAGAACTGCGTATGTTGAAGAGTTCGGCCGAAATCGAAGAGATCAGACGTGCGATTACGATCACGGATGAAGCAATCCGGCGCATGTGGTCGTATGCACGTCCTGGAATCATGGAATATGAACTAGAGGCGCACTATGATTTCACGTTGAAGTCGCACGGTGTTCGCGAGCTTCCTTATTTACCCATTATTGCTAGTGGCGTCAATGCTACTATCTTGCACTATGAAGCGAATAATCAGCGTGCGGAAGATGGTGACTTGGTCCTCCTAGACCTCGGTGCGGCATCGAATTACTATGCGGCTGATATTTCGCGAACGTTTCCCGTAAATGGTCGCTTTACTGAACGACAGAAAGCGATCTATCAACTCGTGCTCGAAGCAGAAATCAAGACCATCGAAGCAGTGAAGCCTGGTGTCACACTTTCAGAACTCAATGATGTTACGAAACAGGTCCTGACAGATGGTCTGCTACGTCTCGGTCTCATCCAAGACAGCAGTGAGCTCTCCAAATACTACTATCATTCCGTGTCACATCACCTTGGACTGGATACGCACGATTTCTCAGATTACAATGTTGGCTTGCAGCCTGGTATGGTGATCACGATTGAACCAGGTCTGTACATAGAGGAAGAAGCCATTGGGATTCGGATTGAAGATAATGTGTTGGTAACAGCAGAGGGCTGTGAGATACTCTCGTCACAGATCCCGAAGGAAATCGAGGAAGTGGAAATGTTGATTGGGAAAAAGGAATAGCGAAAGCTTAATGTAACCATAACAAGCTCTGTTATGGTTACTTGCATGTGAACATCTCCTTACAAAAACTAGTAAAACGATAAAGAAATGTCTAATACATCTTCCAAAAAAAACCATTTGATTGTAAAATAAAGTAAAACTAAAAGGGTGATCCAATATGGGGGGACTGCTAGGGACATTGCACCAGTCGCTGCGGTCAGAAATCGAACAACATCGGCGAGCGCGCGGTTATACATTAAGCAAACTAGGGGATTTAACTGGTATTAATCCAGGGACATTGAGCGAGATTCTAAATGGGAATCCACCTCGGGCTATCACAATAGGTCAATTAGATGCGCTCGCTTCGGTGTTTGGCTATGAGCCAGGCTGGATGTATGAACTATATCCCGATGAATGTTTATATGAAGGGAAAATTTCGCGTCCCCGATTGATACCTTATTTGATTCGAAGCGCTGAGAATGGGCGAAAGGATTGCATTGAAGCTGTTGCCTCCCAATTGTTGGAGAATCCCAAGAATATTTCCATCCTTTTTACTGTGGCAGAGCAATTATATGAGGAGGGAAAACTGGGAAAGGCGGTGCCATTCTATGAGTACGTAATTGAAAACGAGAAAGATAGCTACTCAACCCAGTTTGTGATGAGTCACTACCGATTATTTCAGGCAATTCTCGGGACAAATGCCGATGAAAATGAGAAGGCTGTTATTCGCTTTTCATTATATCGAAAGCGATTACCTGAAACGGATCAATTAGACGCTTTATTAAATTTGGCGAAGGTTTGTTTCACTTTGCAAAAATGGAGTGAAGCAGAAACTTACGCAGATGAGCTACGAGAGCTTTCCAAAATTATTTATCAAGATAAGCTGCAAAAACGCAGAAAAAATCGAGCGGCAGAGTTGATAAAAACAGAACGCCCACTCGTCTACTACTATGGAATGGGTTATTTATATAAAGGATTAGTCCTACAGATGCAAGGCGCTTATTCACAATCGAAAGAATATGTACAAGCATACGCCGATTTATATTGGTTTGAACTTCTGGACGATGAAGGGTTACGAATCGTTGAGCGGTTTGCTGTCTTTGCGAAAGCGAATTTTTACACACTGGAAGTATTAATGGGAAATGAAGATATCATTAAGGAATACACCGACTATCTGGCGGAGCAGCCTGATGAAATACTTCCGGGCCTCGTTACAATTATGGAAGCTGCTAATAAATATCATTTTTGTGTCGATGAGGTTTTATTACGCCTCTCTGAAGATATTGGTAGATTCCATGAGCGAACATTGTTGGTTAATATGGTTCAGCACCTCCAATATCGATATCAGAAAGCAATATATGATTTTACAAAGGGGCGCATTGAAAGTGGACTCAATGAAACCCTGCACTGTTTCGTACTATCGAATTTGATGAATCGACATTATGATGCTCTGCAATGCGTACAGTTGTTTGAAAAATATCGACATCTTGCTTCTCCATCACAGATTCTCCATTACCAAGCCATTGTAATTGGAGAGAAGAAGGCTGAAGCTACATTTATAAACGAGTTGTAGGACGCTGTAACAACAATTACTAAAAAAGATGATAAGTAGAGAGGATGAAAAAGAATGAAAAATGTATTCCTGGCCCTTCTTCTAACGTTTGGGTTTAGCAGTGGCATCGTTTACGAACCACAAAAGTCTGAGGCCCAACATGTAATTAACTATCAGCATGGTGCAGATTTTTAGAAACAGTTTATATAAGACACAAAAAAACATCCTTTCGATAGGATGTTTTTTTCTATTCAATTTTTTCTTAGTTGGTGAATTCTTGCATATTGATTTATAGTTATTAATGTCATAATTTGTAAATCATAGGAGGTGCTTAACATAAAAGGTATCGCAAGTTCATTAGAAAGGGACGTCTCTGTGCACCCAGGAACATCCCCGAAAAGCAAGGGCACGTTCTGGGGCGGGGGAATTGAAGTAAGTCGCCACCACTTGGATCTGGAAACAAGCATCGAACAACTACGACAGCAAATGATTGAATTGGCTGGAAAACATGGTCTAACAAGTGACGTAGTGTTGGGGGTAAGCCAGCAATTGGACAAGTATATAGTGATGGCGCAAAACAACCATAAAGTGGATAGCATTTGGTAGAGGATCCATGATCGGTCTATTAAAACTGATTGCAAAAGAGGAACCTTTAAGAAAAATGGGTTCTTTTTTACGTCATTTTTACCGGATGCTGACCGCTTCAGAGGAACCACCGAAGGATGAAAAATCCTGTGAGGTGGTTCTTTTTTTCTCTCGTCTCCCATGCCATCATTATAGACGGGGGCGATAAAGGATGTTCCAGGATTTCAAGCTTGTTGGTGACCGTCCAGTCGCGATACAAGTGAAAGAATACGTCAAACGTTTAATTATCAAAGGTGCGCTTCAGGCAGATCAAAAGCTGCCCTCCACACGAGAAATGAGCAGTCTGTTAAAAGTGAGCCGCAATTCGGTCATTGCTGCATACGAAGGCTTAGAGGATGACGGATTTACGTATGCGATTCCAGGAAAAGGCAGTTATGTTACCACGATGGTGGGCCATTTGACTTCGCATAACGAAGGAACTGACGGCTATGCCTCCTGGCAAATCGACTGGAAGGCACGAATGAACGAATATGCTGTATCTGCTGTAGAACTGGATATGATGAAGCAAGGCATACGCGGCAAAAAAGGAACCATTTCATTCACAAGCATCGCGCCGGATGAGCAGTTATTTGACTTGGGGGATGTAAGGCGGGCGTTTTTGGATCGGATGGCAGTCGAAGGGCAGGTCTTACTCAACTACGGCTATGCCAAGGGCTACAAGCCACTGATCGATTACTTGATGCGATATATGGAGAATAAGGGCGTCGATTTAAGCGGTAAGGATATGCTGATAACAAACGGGTTTACAGAAGGGTTTGACATCGTGTTGTCGGTACTTCGTCCTTCTGCGCGCCGTGGAGCAGCCATTTGTGAAAATCCGACCCATCATACAGCGATCAAGAATTTGAAGTTGCAAGGATTTGAGATTACTGGCATTCCGATGGAGAGTGATGGTATGGATGTGGAGCAGCTTGAGGCGGTGTTGCATAAGCAGACAAACAGCTTCGATTTGGCCTATTTGACTCCTTCCTATCACAATCCGACAGGCATAGTCATGTCGCCAGCGAAGCGCAGTGCGGTTATGAAATTACTGATGCATTATCAGATTCCGGTGATCGAGGATGGATTCAACGAGGAGTTGCGCTACTCGGGAGCGCATGTTGCGCCATTAATCGCGACAGCAGGGCAGGGGAATGGTGTCATCTATATTGGTAGCTTCTCCAAGGTACTGTTCCCTGGATTGCGAGTGGGCTGGGTGCTCGGAGACAAGGCATTGATCAACAATCTGGAAAGCATTAAGCGTGCACGCACCATTCACACTTCAACCATCGATCAATCGATACTCTATCAATATTTGCTAAATGGAAACTTTGATAAATATGTCAAAAAAGCCCGTATGGAATATAAGCGCAAATATGAACTGACAAAGGCGTGCTGTGAAGTATATCTCCCTGAGGCGCAGCTATCTGGGGACGGGGGCTTGCATTTGTTTCTTACCTTTCCGCAAGGCGTAAATACACGCCAACTGCTAGAAGCTTGCACAGAGCAAGGGGTCATTTTTACACCGGGGGACAAGTTTTTTATTCAAGAAGGAACAGGGACGAATACTTTGCGACTAGGTTTTTCACGAGTAACGGATGAAAATATCGAGCGGGGCATTCAGATAATCGGCAAACAGGTGCGCCGCATTCTGGAGAGATAACGATTACAAACTACACAACCATTTGGAAGAAAAATGAGGTGTCATCATGAAGATAGGCGTTATTATGGGTGGTATTTCTTCAGAGCGAGAAGTTTCGCTAAAGACTGGTCAAGAGATGATCAATCATTTGGATCGGAGTCGCTACGAGGCGGTTCCCATTGTCATTACTCAGCGCGCTGATTTAATCACGCAGGTACAGCAGGCTGGCATCGATTTCGCGCTGTTGGCACTGCATGGTCAATATGGTGAGGATGGCACAGTGCAGGGAGCACTGGAGACACTTGGTATTCCCTATACAGGAAGCGGTGTCCTGGCAAGCAGCCTATGCATGAATAAACAACTGTCCAAGATGCTGTTGAAGGCAGCGGGCATTCAAACGCCTGCAGGACTTTACTGGAAGGACGTTTATGATCCACAAGCGGTGAAGCAATTGGGTTACCCGGTGATTGTGAAGCCAAACTTGGGGGGATCCAGCATAGGTGTCCAGCTCGTGCAAAATGAGGGTGAGCTGCTGTCGGCTGTTCAGGAAGCTAGTCATTTGGATCAGGGGATCTTGATTGAGCCCTATTTGAAAGGGACGGAGTTAACCTGCGCGATTCTGGATGGCGAGGTACTACCGATAATCGGCATTCGCTCCGCACATTCAGAGTGGTTCGACTACCGAGCGAAATATGAGGATGGGGGCGCGGAGGAGAAGGTGATCGAGCTTCCTCCCGTTATCCAGCAGCGTGTGCGCGAGGCTGCGCTCGCAAGCTACCAACTGCTGCAGTGCAAAGTCTATGCAAGGGTCGATATGATTTTGTGTCAGGATATACCTTACGTATTAGAAGTGAACACCTTACCGGGGATGACCGCCAACAGCCTGTTTCCAAAGAGTGCAGGTGCAGCAGGTATGACCTTTACACATCTGTTAGACCGTATTATTGCCAGCTCGCTCCACGAACGGAAACGGGAATGGGGGAACACTGTAACAGGATAACATCTATAAGAGTGATCTAACGGAAGAGAAACCCTACATGTATGGGGTTTCTCTTTGTTTCATTGACTGGAGTAGTGAATGACTACGGAACATTTTACAATACGATCTCCGTTGTTTCGATAAATGTGAGGCCTGTCTGCTTTAAAAATAAGAGTATCCTCTGGCTCAACTACGTAAACTTGTTCATTGACGACAACCTCTAGCGTGCCTTCATTTACGAGAATAAACTCCTCAACGCCAGTAGTATGCGGTTCTGCTATACGCTCGCATCCTGGTTCAAGGGTTACTGAGAAGATCTCAAACTGCTGTTCGGGATTATATGGGACTAGTGGATACACACGATATTGACCGTTATCTTCAATAATGGGGTTTACTTCCTTCTTTTTTATGATCGTGACATTCGGCTTGTATTGACTAACGAGTGAAGAAAAGGACAAGCGCAACCCACTAGCTATTTTCCAAAGGGTAGTGATGGTTGGAGCAGACTTGCCTCTCTCAATTTGTCCGAGCATCGTTTTGCTAACCCCTGTTATTTCAGAAGTTTTATCCAAGCTCAAGTTTCTTTCTTTTCGGATACGCTTTATATTCTCACCAATATTTGTGTGAAACTCTTCCATAAATACCCTCCATTGAATTTGGACGTTATATTCCACGCATGTACGCTATATTCTTCAATCAAACTGTATATAGCTCGGACCAGACACTATATAGTCCAAAATATACGAAAAGAGGTGCTATGTCTATGGAGAACAAGATCTTTCAAGGATCACGGAAAATTCCGATGGAAATGTTGCTGCTGTGTTAACGAATAATCATTCAGGTCTGAGCTATGTAAGCACAGAACTCTATGAATAATTCCAACCGTCCGATCTTGTTTACAAAATCAGGTGTCAAGAACCACCGGGCTTTTTCATATTGCCTCTTGAATCTCAAGTGACATGAGGTTTTATAATTGGCTAAAGGGGGGTGTTATAACGTGCACGCAAAGGCGAGGAACAGATTAGACACCACACAAAATCAACAGAACGATCTAACAACAAAGGAAGTAAAGTTTTCCATAGGACAAGTGGCGAAAATGACAGGATCTTCTGTACCCACTGTTCGGTATTATGACGAGATTGGCCTGCTTTCACCTGCTGAGATAACTCCTGGAGGTCATCGTATGTATACAGCAGAGGAAATATGGCGGTTAAAACTGATCCTAACCCTGCGCTATTTAAACTTTGGAATTGATGATATTAAGAGAATGTTAGCTGGGGATATCCCTGTTGATATGGCGATAGAATGGCAAATCGAAGCTTTGGACATCCAAATGCGTACACTTGCCAGCATGAAGACTATTTTGGAACAAACAAAGCAGAATAAGGATGGCAATGATTCTTTGAGCTATATGCACGAGCTTATTGAATCGATTTCCACAAATGCATTGGAACGAGAAAAGTTTATTTTGGAAAAAATGTTTTCGTCCGTTTTTCCTGAACAATTTCCGGTTGAATGGCGAGAGATATTTTTACTAGGGGTTAACGTCTCTTCGTTGCTGGAAGGCAATCTTTCGGCGGCGCAAACGGCTGCATTAGATGAGTTGGAGGCAATGTTTAATGATCCACAGATTGTCCGGGAAATGAAGCAAAATGTTATGTCCTTCCTGGAAGTAGTTCACCTGCCTAAAATCAGTGTGGAGATGTGGACTGCCAGAATACTTAAAAACCATAAACAGCTGTTGAAAGCAGCAGAGCAACATGCAACTCCAGACAGCCCCGTCGTACAGGCGAATATTCAAGAGTATGTGTTGCTGTTTGCGGATGTTGACGAACTTCCTGTCTCGCAATCATTTTTCCGTCGATTTGCTGAATGGTTGCTTTCAAGCCAAACCGAAAATCTCGAGCGCTTTAGAAGAATTTGTATAATCCTGTACCCAGGTCTGCAATCGTATATGAAAACAAATGAATTATTCTACCAAGGAGTACAGTGGAAGCTTCAACAACTGGATAACGAGTAAAAGTACTCTTTGTTACAGCTTGCGAAGGAGGTGAAATCATCTGTCATCATCGGAAGTTCTTTCAAACAGAAAAGGGCGGGAGGTGGCATGCTGACACATGAAAAAAAACAACCGAAAAACGTACAATGTCTTTATAGGGGGATTTGTCACGCTATGTCTGTTCCTGGTGGTTGGTTGCAGCACGCAAACAATTGTTCCAGCCTGGCAACAGGAGAGTGCCAAACCAAAATCGGGCGGAACCATTACAGTAGCGTACCCTTATGAACCAGATACATTAGATGCTCACATGTCTGCTGGATCTGCTGGGGTCTATACCTGGTTGCTCGGTGGATCTCTGCTCTATAAGGATCCTGCATCAAACGAATACAAGCCCTCTCTAGCTAGTGACTTTAAAATTTCTGAGGATGGCAAAACGTGGACCTTCACCATTCGTTCCGGGATTACCTTTCACGATGGGACACCGCTGACCGCAAAAAGTTTTAAGGAAACCTTCGATCGTGCTCTTAATCCGCAGACAAAAGCAAAAACAGCTGCTGAGGTAATGGCTCCAATAAAAAGTGTGAAAGCGCCAGACGATCAGACCCTCGTTCTGGAACTACATGAACCCAATACTGCCTTCCTCGATTCGCTAGGGAATTATATTACACAGCCGTTATCATTGAAAGCGATTGAAAACGCTGGGGAGGATTATGGCAGGAGTCCTGTGGGAGTAGGGCCGTGGAAGTTTGAGAGTTGGAATACGGGCGAAGCTGTCACCTATATTAGAAATGAAGCTTTTCAGTGGGGAGAACCATATTATGAAAATCAAGGTCCTCCAAGAGCCGACAAGCTTGTCATAAAAGCGATTGCTGACAGCCAACTCAGATTGTCAGCGCTAGAGAGTGGTGCTATCGATGTAGCAACGGAAATACCTGTGAAAGACGCGATTTATTATCGGAATAATTCGAAATATCAAGTGATAGAACGCTTGCGTCCAGGACTAGGCTTATTGATGGAGATGAATTTGAAGAGACCACCGTTTGAAGATATTCAGGTGCGTAAAGCATTTCATATGCTCATCAATAAAGAAGCCATTGTCCAGGCTGTTACGAAGGGAGAAGGCGAAGTAGCCCATACGCCATTATCTCCATCGACGCTAGGGTATGACAAATCCTTAGAAAAGTACGGGTACGCGTATAATGTGAGCGAAGCCAAGAAATTGTTGGACGATGCTGGTTGGAAAGTAAATGGAAGTGGTGTGAGAGAAAAGGACGGAAAAACACTGAGTCTGAATTTACTCAGTACCGCAGATTTTGACAAAGAAGCCCAATTGCTCCAAGCCATGCTGGGAGAGGCTGGTATCAACATAAAGATACAGAATCTGGAAATAGCAGGGTACATGCAGGAAGTCATCAAAGGAAATTTTGATGTAACGTTGATATCGGGCGTCTATGATGATCCTGATATTTTATACTTTTATTTCCATTCTAGCGGTGCCTACAACCTGTCTGGTGTAAAAGACGACAAGCTGGACGCCCTCCTTTTGAAAGGGCGGACAACCTTACAGACTAATGCCAGAAAGCAAGTGTATATGGATGTACAAAAGCATCTCATTGAGCAAGCGTACGTTGTCCCTCTTTATTACGATAAGGCCTATACTGTCATAAATTCTCGAGTAAAAGGAGTAAAGTGGACATCTGTCATGCCGACATATAATGACAGCTGGGTCGAGAACTAACTACATGCCAACAAAGGAGAGAAGCGCATGCAACATAACGGATGGATTGATTCTTTTGAAAAATATGCCCAAAATTTGATAACCAAAAGTCAGGTTCCTGGTGTTTGTATGGGATTAGCAAAGGATGGTGAAATCTTCTATAGTAACGGATTTGGCTTCCGTGATGTGGAACGGCAGTTAGGAGTTACAATCGATACGGTTTTTGGTATCGGATCGATAACAAAATCCTTTACCTGTGTGGCAGTCATGCAATTACAAGAGGCGGGTAAGTTATCCGTACATGACCCTGTTGTCAAATACTTGCCGGAATTCCGTCTGAAAAATCTTGATGTGGGGCAAATCACGATTCATCATTTTATGACGAATACGAGTGGAATTCCCCCCTTGCCCACATTTTTAGCAAGTGTGATGCGAAGCTTGGAAGACAACGAGGTAGAAGACCTTCCATTGATGCAAAACCAGGCAGATGAAACGGTCCCAATCGATACGTACGAAGACCTGATGAGTGTAATCTCTACTTTAGATTTAGAGCTGCTAGGGCCACCAGGCACGGAGTTCAGTTATTCCAATGACTGCTTCGCCTTGCTGGGAGCGATCATTGAACGCGTCAGCGGGAAGTCGTATGAGGCTTATGTCAAGGAGCATATCATCGATCCAATCGGGATGGAGCACACGAGCTTTTTTCTGGAAGAGCTAAATGGCTATGAGAATATTACAAAGCTGTATATCATGCGAGACAGAGGCGATCACAAGGAAGTGCTCTCATCTCCGAACTGGTGGGATTCTCCCGCTTCTCGGGCGGCAGGATTTATAAAATCAACCGTGCGGGATATGTTGAAATATACCGACATGTTCTGCAAAGGTGGGCTTACCGCACGGGGCAATCGTATCCTGACCCCGGAAAGTGTACAACAAATGATAACCCCTTACTTTCCAACTGACTTGGTACCTGGTCAATTTTACGGATATGGCTTGGTCATAACAACTGACTACTATGGAAAAACATTAGTGGAGCATAGTGGTGGTATTAAAGGGGTTACGGCTCAGATGTGCTTTTTTCCCGAAACAGGACTAACCGGAGTGGCCCTGTCCAATCTAGAATTGTCGCCGGTTCTGGCGGTTATGGTGGGTGCGCTAAACAGTCTGGAAAACCGCCCTCCTGAATCCTCTCATCTGGTTAGCAAGATTGATTTCCTAACTGAGGAAGCAATGAATCAATTCGTGGGGGATTATCATTCTAGTGAGTTTGGGACATTGCCGGTCCGATTGGAAAATGGTCAGCTAATGCTCTCTTTTTTGGGAGAAAACTACGTAATGAAGCCGTTTTCTGAAGATCTCTTTGTAGTCCGGGCTTTTGGTACAGATTTCGCGGCACGGTTTATCAGAGCTGAAAAGAATAAGATTGTTCGAATGGCTTTTTCGGGGAGACAATTTACAAAATCGAGTGGGGGAAACGAAAAATGACACTGGGAGCCAACGTAAGTGATGCAAGATGCCGCCAGCTTGATGAGCTTTTTTCTGCGATTGCTGAACAAAATAATTGGAGCGGCAACATCTTGATTTTGGAAGAAGGAAAATCTTTTTATCAAAATTCCATAGGAATGGCCAATCTGGAAACGGCCGAGAGATTGTCACCGCATTCTGTATTTGAGCTTGCATCCGTTTCCAAGGCGTTTACAGCAATGGGCATCATGATCTTGCAAGAACAAGGGAAGCTCGACTATACAGATACAGTGAACAGCTTCTTCCCAGATTTCCCTTATGACGATATTACCGTAGAGAACCTACTTGTGCACACATCCGGTTTGCCAGATTACATGGATTTATTTGCAGAACATTGGGACAAATCGCAAATCGCGACGAATCAAGACATCCTCGAACAGCTAATCAAGCATCGACCCACCGTATTGTTTCCACCCAATGAAAAGTATGAGTATAGTAATACTGGCTATGCATTATTGGCTTCTATCGTAGAACACGTAGCTGGTACACGATTTGCCGATTTCTTGCAGCAACACATTTTTCAACCACTAGATATGCAGCACACGAAAGTGTACAACCGAAGACATTCTCCTGAGTTGATCCAGCATTACGCCTACGGTTACTTGTATTCTGCTTCATCTGAAGCACTAGTGTTACCGGATGAATCAAGTGAGCAGGATTTTGTCATTTATCTGGATGGCATTCAGGGAGACGGCGCGGTCAGTTCAACACTGAATGACTTGCGTAAGTGGGACAGAGCTCTCTACACAGAAAAGCTGGTCAAAAAAGCAACACTAGAGAGAGCGTTTTCCCCAGTGCAGCTTAGTGACAACAGTCTATCTCATTATGGGTATGGCTGGCGGCTACGTGAAGATCAGGTGACAGGAAAAGTCGTGCATCACGGCGGAAGCTGGCCGGGGTATAGAAGTTGGCTAAGACGTTACATTCAAAAAGATAAAACGATTATTTATCTCACAAACGTGGACCAGGAACGGGAGTGGACAGAAAAAGTAGTAGAGGCAGTCGAGAATATTTTATTCGAACAACCGTATGTCATGCCGTAACCATTGTTAGGTACATAAAAAAGAGGAGCCGCCATCTACGGTTCCTCTTTTTTTCGATTTACACAAGCATTTTTTTCACCAGTTGTGTCCGGTTGCTGACATCCATCTTTTCAAAAATGGATTTCAAATGCTTTTTTACCGTTACTTCGCTCAAATACAAGCGGGCAGCGATTTCGGCGTTCGTTAATCCCTCCAGAACAAGAGCGGCTACTTCCCTTTCTCGTACCGTCAGTATGCTCATGTTCTGCGAGGTAACCATGCCCTGTGAAGCTGGTAGAGCAGGAGATGGAACCGCTTCTTCTTCCAGACGCAAATCCGCATCCAATCCCGATCGTTTGAGCAACTTTTGCAAGTAAGCGGGGAGATGCTCGCCTTGCGTATCACGAAAAAATACGAGTGTGGGTGTTACTCCATCGTAGTTGGTGTGGGTGGCAAATTCAGCAATATCAAATCCCAAACTTTCATGGGCGGCTTTGAAAAAAGGAAATGGTGCAGGTGAACACAACAAAAACTCCCCAGTGAACATCAACCCATGCAGCAAATGGCCAATGGCAGTGTGTTGGGAAACATCCTCGTAATCGTCTTGATGAATCGTGTGAATGAACCAGCCTGCTCGTGCGTGTTCTGGCACGGAGAACCGTTCTAGGTCTTGTTTGGATAGCGCAGTGAAATAGGAACGGGAGCCGGAATGTTCCATCAGATAAGGAAGAGTTTTTTCATTGATGGGAACAACTGCGGCAAGTGCCGAGATCGCTCCGTTTTCATTGCGCAGAACGCGAAGTACGTCATACCCGAGAGAGAATAGTCGGTCATGATCAAGCCAATTCAATGGGTACAAGGTTTGCTCCGCTGTCAGGTGAAAACCAAAATGGCGGTTTGTATGAGGATCAAACAGTTTGATTGTTTTAGGGGAGGGACAGAGTCGCTGGTTGCGGATATACTCCAGCAGTTCTTCCCGATGACCAATGTGGATCGATTCGAATGGTTGGGGTAATGGATCGAACCAATTTAAAAAAGCGCGAATGAGTGCGTCACCTAAAAAGAAGGTTAGCTCCAATGCCTCTGGAGTGCGGACCGAATGGGCTGACTTGGTGAACTTCTCATAATAGTAGTGAACGGACCGCTTTTGCAAATCTGCAAAATGAAGCGGAGTGCGTGCCCGCATGTCCTGGGCGATTGCTTCTCTCATCAAGGAATGAATCGTCCAGCCGCTGTCCACTTTCCGTACAAACGAAAATCGGATCAATTGGAAAAACTCAGACGCCGTAATTTCCCTTTTCAATAAAAAAGACAGATTATCCTGATTGAAGTGACGCAATACGGCAGCAGCTTCGACGAGCGGACGCAAATGGTCGCCGGGAACTTCGCGCAGCCATTGACTTACGACAAACGGCAGCGTGTCCATTTCCTCATGAAAAGCACTGTTTCCTTCTTGATCTTTTGGTTGCAAGGTAAAGGACAGCAAAGAAAGGGTAAGGGGATGTCCTTTGGAGCGACGCCACATCTCTTGAATGATAGACGGTTCAAAAATGTGACAGTAATGCGCATACCGTTCGACAGCATCGTAAGGAAGATGGGACAAAGGGACTCTGCTGATGAAGTGTCGCCAACCTGGAGAGAGAAGCCAAGCTTCAGACAGCGGATGCCGCCCTGCGATCACGATCAGGATATTTGCGTTTAGTCGTTTGAAAAAATATTCGCGCAGCCAATGGTCCAAGCCGTCCAAGTTCTCGTAAATGTCGAGAAAGAGGACGAGTCTCTGATCAGCCGCTTTTTCATTCAGCTTCGAAACACATTCCTCCAACAATTGAGAAGGATGCTGCTCATCTCTCTTGTGATAAACGTGCAAGGCTTGCAAAATTTGCAGGCAAAAATCAGAGGGCGTGTGCCAAAATTGCTCGCTGTCCAGAGAGAGAGTAGCTGCTTGACGCAGATGAGCCTGCCGCCTGAGCTCGTCGAGCAGATAGCTTTTTCCTACGCCTGCGGTTCCAAATAGATTCATGATTTTTTTGGAGCGCCGCTCATCCGCAAGCAACTTCAAAAAATGAAGGACTTCTTCGGTTCGCCCTACCAGCAGACGACTTTCCAGCTCTTCAAGGCTATCTTGATAATTCATAGCATCACCTGCCCCATCACATGGTTTTACCTTTTTCTTCCTACGATTTTACTACGCTTCTTTTATACTGGGTACTCCTATTTATCGCACGGGTATCCTTTTGGATGTATCCTTTCGAGTAATATCGAGACCCGTATTCACGGTGTTAGGATGAAACAGGCGAGTCAATACGAAAGGATGGAGGGAACATGTCAAAGCTAAGCCGCTTGGGTCACATTTCCTTATATGCGCATGATGTTCGCAGATTGGCTTCTTTTTACGAAACCGCACTTGAACTGGCAGTGGTGAACCATAGCGACGAAACGGCATGTCTGGCGATTGATCCGCAATCGGGCAGGCGCGATTTGCTCATCCTGAACAATCCGCATCATCTGCATCTGGCATTTTGGGTAGATACGTTGGATCACTTCAAGGAAGTGTGGAAGAGGCTGACGGAACACGGTATTTTGGCACATGGTCCGTATGTGGAAGGCGAATTTGCACGTTTTTCTTTTCTTGATCCGGAAAGCAATCATGTGGAGATCATATGGGCACATCGATGGGAACCCGCCCATCCACAAAGAAGAAAAATAAGCTTTCGGGACTTAGAGGAATTCGGCGTTAGTCAAGAATGATCATCCGTGCAATGGCGACTGGCTCGCACAAACTATTTCATTCATAGTGATAAGGGAGAGGAATAAGGAATGTCAACTTCTACAAACACGTTCAATGCAGGGGGAAATACGCTCGGGATTACACCCATGGCTGTGAACCCAGCTTCCTTCCAAGCAGCGCCCCAAGTGGTTCAGGATCGAATGACGTATCACAAAGCGGTGCTGGAGTCATTCGGCGTTACGTCCCTGACCAGTCTAGGGTCTCTCAAGATCCGTGGGACAGTAGTACCTCAATCGGGACTAACGAAACCAAGCCCCACGCTCGTTAGTGGGAATACCATGATTCAGTCTGCGTATCAAATCGACACTGCCAAATCAACACCCACATTGCGAATGTTGAGCGGAAAAGCGGAACTGTTGCAAGCAATCCCGTTTCCTAAAAAAATGACGGCTACATTAGCTGTACCGTCTCCTGCTTCGGCCTTGAATATTTCGGTAGACACCGCCTATTGGGCCGCATCGGAAATTTATATCGAGGATGGAACGAATGTCATTTTGAAATATCCGCAGCGTTACTTGATCATCATCGCCGAAAAGTTGACGGTCGGACAGAATGTCACGTTTACATGGGAGCGTCCTTACCGCTATGTTCCAGCCAAACGACAAAAACCACTAACTCCGCCAGATGCACCAATGTCTTCGACGCTCTCAGGCATTCCGGGGACACCTGGAACATCTGGATTGCCCGGAGACCGTGGTTTCGACGGGGCTGCTGCTCCTGAACTTGAATTATGGGTACTTGATATGGCAGGACGTCCTCATTTTGACTTGAAAGGGCAAGATGGCACACAAGGCGGTCCTGGGCAAGACGGAGGAGATGGTGGGCGGGGAGGAAAAGGCAAGCCAGCCGAATTGGATTGGGCAGGTTTCTGCAAAGCCGGAGCAGGAGCAGGTGGAAACGGAGGACGCGGAGGTGCAGCAGGCTATGGCGGCCCGGGAGGCAATGGGGGCGCTGGTGGGCGGTTGAACTTGTATGCGCCACAAACCATCATCGAAAATTATTCAAAAGGCTTTGCGATCACGATTGAGGGGGGCAGCCCAGGTGCAGGCGGAATCCCCGGCAATCCTGGAGCAGGCGGACCAGGTGGAGCTGTGGGTGACAGCAAGAATGCAAAATTCGGTACGGCATGCGGTCCCGGTCCGAGAACGGCAGGTCAACCGGGAGCACAGGGTTCATTCGCAGATGCTGGGCGTGTCGGATATGCGGGCGGCATATTGTCTGATCCTGTCAGCTTTCGAGCCATTGACGCAGATGAATTCAGACGCAAGCTCTTGGAGCCGTCGATCAGCCATGTCTCTCCGCTCTATGCATTCGCTGGTGATACAGTGACGCTGGAAGGAAGTCGTTATACCAAAACCGATGTCGTACTGATCGATGGCATGGAAACGAAAACCCAGGTAGTAAGTGATACCATGCTCCATTTTGTCCTGCCTTTTGTGACAGGAGGCTCCCATACGCTCCAAGTTCGGCAATCAGATATGACTCTTTCTAGCAAGGCATCCGTCTTCGTGAATCCACGAGTCATTTCCGCCCAGCAGGAAAATCAAGTAAAAACACGGGTGAGACCTGGACAAAAAGTGATCGTGAACGGAAGCGGCTTTTCTGAAGGGACTCTCGTCTTGGTAAACAACCAAGAAATGCCCGATGTTCGGATGGTAAGCCCGACTCAAATAGAATTTACCTTGATACGACCAGCGGATGTGGAGAGCAATCCAGCAGGTGAGCAGGTGACTCTGGAGGTACGGCTTTCCGACGGCACACCTTCCAATGAAATTCCCTTGACCCTAGAAACCTTCCATATGCTCGTAATGGGCGATTCCGTGAGCTGGGGGCAAGGCTTGCAAGAGCATGAGAAGTTTTATTCCATCGTGGGTGCAGCCGTTCAGGCCAGAGAAGGAAATATCAAGCAATATACACAAGTACTCGCTCATTCCGGCGCCATCATTGGTGAGGGTAAGGATGACATAGTGGCCCCCGTAGACGGCGAGGTACCTAAATCATTTCCAACGATCCTGCAGCAATGTGCGTTCTTCAAAGGGGAGGCTGATCGGGTGGATCTGATTCTATTGGATGGGGGCATGAACGATGTGGATGTTCGGACAGTTCTGAATCCGTTCCATCCAGCCGACTTGGCGAAATTGCATTACGACTATTTTTATGGGAGTATGAAGGAATTGCTAGTCAAGGTGACAAATAAATTTACACAAGCAAAAGTCATCGTTACCGGTTATTATCCCCCTGTGTCTGAAAAGAGCGATATGACTGCAGTGGAAGCACTGTTGATCGGCGTAGGGGCCATTGTCGGGGGAGTCGGCGGCGGTGCAGCCGGAGGAATTCTTGGTGCGGCTGAGCTGGAAAAGGTCTATAAACGCTGTGCACAGCTAGAAGCAGAATCAAAGGTCTACCTGCGAAAAGCCATTGATGAGAGAAATGCAGAGCTCGGTCAACAGCGTATCTTTTTCGCTGATCCGAATTTTGGTCCGGAGCATGCGGCGCTGACCGATGATCCCTATGTATTCGGCATCAATTTGGATCTGACACCTCAAGACCTGATCGCAGCCGAGCGACTCGTCTCCTGCACAGAAGCTGGGTGCACAGGCTTGGATTTCGAGATTTGCAAACGTGCCTCCATCGGTCATCCTAATCAAAAGGGAGCCCAGGCGTACGCGAACGCAATTTTGCCTCTTCTGTAATCAAGCAAAGAAACATGGGATGATTGACACTGAAAAGCTGTTGGAGGAACTGATGTTCCCTAACAGCTTTTTCATGGTACAATGTAAATATAAGTAAAACTGAATGCTATCGGAAGGATGATGGGCATGAGCGAGTCTAATCAGGAGTATATCGTAATCTCGGGTGCGAGGGAAAACAATCTCAAGAACGTCTCCTTACGTATTCCCAAGCGGAAGATTACGATCTTCACCGGTGTATCTGGGTCCGGCAAGTCGTCGATCGTCTTCGATACGATCGCCGCAGAATCCACACGATTGCTGAATGAAAACTTCAGCATGTTCGTTCGCAATTTCCTGCCGCGCTATCCGCAGCCGGATACGGACGCGATCGAGAACCTGAGCATGGCAGTTATCGTGGACCAGAAGCGGTTGGGCGGCGGTTCCCATTCCACGATGGGCACGATTACCGATATTTCTCCCATTCTCCGTCTTCTCTTCTCACGAGTAGGTAAGCCCTATGTTGGACAAGCGCACATGTTCTCTTTTAACGATCCACAAGGTATGTGTCCCGAATGCAACGGGATCGGTCGCAAATTAGGCGTCGACCTCAGCAAGGCAGTAGACATGTCCAAGTCGTTGAATGAAGGGGCAATCATGCTGCCGGACTATAAAGTGGACAGCTGGGATTGGACGATCATCGTGCAGTCGGGTTCGTTCGATCCAGACAAGAAGCTGAGCGATTATTCGGAAGTGGAACTGGAGCAACTGCTCTATGGCAAGGCGAGAAAAGTGAAGATGGATTTCGCAGGGAAGGCAACGAATATTACAGTGGAAGGCGTTATTGAGAAGTTCACCAACAAATACATTAAGCAGGATGTAAAGACGAAGTCTGAGCGTACACAAAAAGCTGTTGCGCCATTCATCTCTGAGGGTCCCTGCCCAAGCTGCCTCGGAGCAAGACTCAGTCAAGCCGCGCTAAACTGCAAAATCAACGGACTTAATATTGCGGAGATGTCCTCCATGGAGGTCGGTCAGCTTATCCGCGTCATTCAAGAGATTGACGATTCAGTTGCTGCACCGATGGTCAAATCGCTGACGGAGCGGTTGCAGCATCTAGTCGATATCGGACTGGACTACTTGACGCTGGACCGTGAGACGGATACATTGTCCGGCGGCGAGTCACAGCGCGTCAAGATGGTGAAGCACCTGAGCGGCAGTCTGGTGGATGTCACTTACATTTTCGATGAGCCCAGTGTTGGCCTGCACCCGCGTGATGTGCATAGACTAAACGAATTGCTTCAGAAGCTGCGCGACAAGGGCAATACCGTCATTGTCGTCGAGCATGATCCCGATGTGATCAAGGTGGCAGATCATATCGTCGACGTCGGTCCTCACGCCGGCAGCCACGGCGGTACCATCGTGTATGAAGGAAACTTCCAAGGCCTGCTAGAGTCAGGGACTCTGACTGGTACCCATATGAATCGGCCGCTCCAACTGAAGCAAGATTCCAGGAAAGCGACTGGCAAGCTGACCATCGAAAACGCCACACTACACAATCTGCAAAATGTAAATGTTGATATTCCAACAGGAGTGCTGACGGTCGTTACCGGTGTCGCGGGTTCCGGCAAGAGTACGCTGATTAACGAAGTATTCCTCGCCAAGCATCCAGATGCGATCGTCATTGACCAATCGGCGGTAGGCGTGTCAACGCGCTCGAATCCCGCGACCTACACAGGGATTATGGATGATGTGCGAAAGGCGTTTGCTTCCGCGAACAAGGTCAACCAAGGCTTGTTCAGCTTCAACTCCAAAGGTGCTTGCGAGAACTGCCAAGGACTGGGTGTTGTGTATACAGACCTTGCATTCCTTGAAAGCGTAAAGCTGCCGTGCGAAGTATGTGGAGGTAGACGGTTCAAGGAAGAGGTGCTCGCGTACAAGCTGAACGGCAAGTCAATTGCAGAAGTACTGGAGATGACCGTCGAACAGGCATTGGAATTTTTTGAGCTAAAAGAGGTTGTGCGCAAGCTCCAGGCGATGAGTGATGTAGGGTTGAACTATATTACACTCGGCCAGCCGCTCAGCACGCTCTCGGGCGGGGAATGCCAGCGCATCAAGCTGGCAAGCGAGCTGCACAAGAAGGGCAGCATCTATGTGATGGACGAGCCGACCACTGGGCTGCATATGTCCGATATCGGTCACCTTCTGGAGATCATGAACCGCCTCGTGGATGCAGGCAATACGGTAATCGTCATCGAACACAACCTCGATGTGATCAGCCAAGCGGATTGGATTATCGATATGGGGCCGGACGGAGGCAGCAACGGCGGTCAGGTGGTCTTCGAGGGCACACCTCCGCAGATCATCCATGCGGAACAATCGATCACGGGAAGATACTTGAAGTAATGTAACATAACGAATTCAGATCTCCTCA
Organism: Brevibacillus sp. MER 51; assembly: GCF_023714195.1. Taxonomy (NCBI): domain Bacteria; kingdom Bacillati; phylum Bacillota; class Bacilli; order Caryophanales; family Paenibacillaceae; genus Brevibacillus; species Brevibacillus sp. MER 51. The sequence continues at coordinate 268,558 of NZ_JAMAUS010000001.1, forward strand.
TGGGAAACCGGAGGAGATTTTTGTTATGTCAAAATAAATATCAGAAAATAAAAAATAATCTTGACATTAAATCAGGTGATTAGTAAAGTGGTGATTACAAACAGCCTATCGATCGATCGATCGGCTAAACTCAAAAAGCAGAGGATGGTACCTGGTACCGCCACAAGTAACTGGACATGAGGGACTCTCTTTTCCTGCAATCATCGGTAGAAAGGAGCGCGCTTTTTTGACAAAAGAAAAAATATTTCAAGCAGCATTACGGCTATTCGCAAGAAAAGGTTTTGAAGCAACCAGCATACGTGATATCGCCCTAGAAGCAGAGGTAACCTCTTCCACCCTTTATCATTACATGAAGACAAAAGAGGATCTGCTCGTTGCCATCATGCAAGAAGGATTACAGACTCTTCTTGGAAATGCAAAGGAAGTACTCGCTGAGCTTGAAGCGCCCGAACAGCAATTGGCAGCATTTGTACAGCTTCATGTTACCAGCCATGCCATTGATAAGCTAACAGCGCTAGTAGTAGATACCGAGTTTCGTGCGCTGACAGGAAATACGCGCGAAGAAATTGCCAAGTTGCGCAGTGAATATGAGCTACTCTGGCAGCGTATTTTAACGGGCGGATTAGAGGGGGGCGTATTTACGATAGAAAATACCAAGCTTGCCGTCCTGGCTTTGCTTCAAATGTGCACGGGCGTCGCCCATTGGTACTCGCCCGATGGCCCAAATTCATTGGAAGAAATCAGCTTGAATTTTTCGGATATGGCGCTTGCACTCGTTCAGGCAAAGCGAAACGGCCAACAACTGACTGTCGCTGATTTGGATCTGCCTGAACCCGCTCGTTTTTTTATGAAACCATGGCTGGGGGCTACGGCGGATGAACATTCTTGATGCCCGTGTCCGCTTGCCACAGCAGTTCCGTGAGGCGCGCCTAGGTGAAATGCGAAATGAGTACGTCGGGCAATATGATGCGGTGTTACAAGTAAGATCGACTATCACGAAAACGCTCGACGATTTGATTCAAGAAATGAAGGAATCAGGAGTAGACCACGCCATTATGCACGCAGAATACGAATTCGGCGAGGATGGGGATGCGCTGAATGAAGCATTGGCAAAAGTCATATCCGCTCACACCAGGCTCTTCTCAGGATTCGGTACGATTTCAATGGAGAATTTCAGACCGATGCGCGCTGTCCAACAAGTGAGCCGCATCAAAGAACTGGGCTTTCTGGGAGTAAACATCCAGCCTGCATTTTTTGAGATGCCGATCGATGATCGCAAATTATATCCCGTATATTCAAAGGCTGCCGAGTTAGGCTTGGCAGTTGCGATTCATACCGGAATTAATTATTCGATGATTCATCCCATCCGTAATGAACATCCGCTGTTGCTGGATCAAGTCGCCTGTGATTTTCCGGAATTAACATTGATTGCGTGTCATGGGGGATGGCCCTGGGTGCCCGAAATGGTTGCCGTAGCGCGCAAGCACCCCAATGTTCTGATGGATTTGGGCGGGCTTTCTCCAAAGTATTTGGGATTGCAAGGAGCAGGGTGGGAAATGATGTACAGGTTAGCTAACAACCTCTTGCAAGATCAAATCCTCTTTGCAACAGATTGGCCTGTATTTCCTCTGGAACGCGCGATTGCAGAATGGAAGGAATTAAGCATAAAGCCCGAGGTGCTGGAGAAGGTGCTCGGTGCGAATGCAAAAGCATTGATTTCCAAAATAAAAGCGGAGGTAAAAAAGGATGACAACACGTAAGGCGGTGGTAGAGTGTGAGATCCATCAAGAGGTAGGCTGGATTCACCTGAATCGCCCCGAGCGGTTAAATGCGGTGATTCCACAATTGGTAGAGGAGCTGTATGGATCGCTCGATAAGTTGGAACGGAAAGGAGTAAGGGCAGCAATACTGGCTGGCCGCGGGAATGCTTTTTGTGCAGGACATGATTTGCGGCATGAAGAAAAGCCTGCAAATGAGGCTGAGCTTCGCCTTAATTTACAGAAGATTCAGGATATAACCCGAAAGATCCAGCGTGTTCCTTTCCCGGTGATCGCTGCGGTCCATGGTTATGCATTAGGAGCAGGGTGTGAGTTTGCGCTCGGATGCGATTTGATCATCGCCGCTCAAGATGCCGAATTCGGCTTTCCCGAAGTGAGTGTGGGACTTAGTGTTACCGGAGGGATTTCGCATATCCTTCCCATCACGATCGGACTGGTCCGGGCGAAAGAATTGCTGTTTTCGGGCGAAAGGTTTGGTGCATCGCAAGCACTGCAGTTAGGACTCGTCAACAAGGTAGTGGATCATAAAGTGTTAGCTGAAGAAGCTGACAAGTGGGCGAAACGGTTAGCGGAGCTCCCGCAAGTAGCGCTTGCAAAAGCCAAATTTGCGCTAAATCGCGGGGCACAATGCGATCTGGAGGCAGCTTTTGAATTGGAGATCGAGCATGCGCTGGCAACCGTGCAAACGATTGAATCCAAGCAGGCGGCTGAAGGGTTCCGAAAAAAAGGATCGGTTTAGAGAAGGAGGGCTGAAACCTTTTGGACGTGCAAGAAATCAAGTCTTTGACGGCACGGGCGGCCAAACAATGGGGAGAAAAAATCGGGCTTGTCTTTGATGAATGGAATGAACAACTGTCATTTAAGGAGATAGAAGACCGTTCCAACCAGATCGCCAACATGCTCCAAGTGCTGGGCGTTGGCTATGGAGATCGGGTAGCCGTCATGCTGAGGAACCAGCCTGAATTCCCCCTTACCTGGCTGGCGTTGGCAAAACTGGGCGCGAATATCGTGCCGATAAATGTAAATTACCAAGAGTACGATGCACAGTATATCCTAAACCACTCCGAAGCAATCGTTATCGTCACTTCACAGGAGTTTTTATCCCTGCTACAGAAGATCAGACCTTCCTTACAAACCCTCCAAACAATCCTCTCAGTAGACCAATCAGACGATCCCAACGTTGTCGATTTCAGAGCAATGTGTGAGACAGCGCCCACGACTCCAACAGCGCTTACCGTTTTTCCTGAAACTTTAGTCAACATCCAGTATACATCCGGCACGACAGGCTTCCCCAAAGGGTGTATGCTCTCACATGAATATTGGCTCACCATAGCAAACAAGATGGTCGAGCAGCATCCCCATTTGACCCATTCAGATGTACTGTTAACGGCGCAGCCCTTTTACTATATGGACCCGCAATGGAATTTGCTGGGTGCAATCTCTGTAGGGGCAAAGCTTGTGGTTCTCGATCGATTTCATCCCTCTACATTTTGGCAGAAAGTACGGCAATATGGCGTTACTTTTTTCTACTGCCTGGGAATCATGCCCACGCTCATGGTCAAAGCACCATGCTCACCATTTGACAGGGAAAATAACGTTCGCACCATCCTTTGCTCGGCCATTCCCCCACATCTGCACCGCGAATTGGAAGAGCGATGGGGCGCGCCATGGTATGAGGTTTTTGGCATGACAGAGACAGGCGGAGATATTTCGGTTAAACCACAAGATCATGACCGATTGCTCGGAACAGGCTGCATCGGAAAACCGGATAAAGACCGGACTGTCCGCATTGTTGATACTCAAAATCGCCCCGTTTCGAGGGGGGAGGTTGGCGAGCTCCTCCTGCGGGGCTTGGGGATGATGGATGGCTACTATAAAGATCCTGATGCGACTTGCGCTGCCTTTCAGGGCGGCTGGTTCCACACCGGAGATTTGGTGCGAATGGACGAAGACGGATACATCTATTATGTCGGCAGAAATAAGGAGATGATTCGCCGGAGCGGGGAAAATATTTCGGCTACTGAGGTTGAGGAAGTCATGAAAATTCATCCGGCTGTACAATATGCCGCCTGCCTTCCAGTGAAGGACGAAATACGCGGGGAAGAAATCAAGGCATACGTGGTAGTGAAAGCGGGCCAAACGGTGTCTCCTCATGAATTGATCTCTCATTGCACCGAGCATCTTGCTTACTACAAGGTTCCACGATATTGGGAATACCGTAGTGAATTGCCTCGTACCCCATCGGAGCGTATAGCCAAACATGTACTGGCGAACGAAAAAGCAGATCTTCGCATCGGTTCCTATGATCGCATGGATGATACATGGAGATAACCTGCAAATGGAGAGGAAGATATGAATGAATACTTGGGTAAAGGTACTGAAAGAGCTGACAGAGGCTTCCGGCGTTCCCGGACAAGAACAGGAAGTGCGAGAATTAATGCGCATGCACTTGGAACCGCTTACAGAAGAAGTGTTCACAGATAATCTGGGAAGCATAATCGGGCAGAAAACAGGCCTGGCCACTGGACCGAAAATCATGATGATGGGTCATATGGATGAAGTGGGGTTCATGGTAACGCGTGTGATGAAGGATGGATTCATCGCCTTCCAGCCGCTTGGTGGCTGGTGGTCGCAGGTGATGCTGGCACAGCGCGTGAACATTAAAACACGCAAAGGGGATATTGTCGGCGTAATCGGGTCAAAACCGCCGCACCTGCTGTCTTCGGAAGAACGAAAGAAAGTGGTTGAAATCGAGCGGATGTACATCGATATCGGAGCATCCAGCGAAGAACAAGCAAAGGAGCTGGGAATTCGCCCGGGTGATCCAATTGTACCGATCTGTCCTTTCACGGTGATGGCAAATGACAAGATGTATATGGCAAAAGCGCTCGATAATCGCGGCGGTTGCCTGACAGCCATTGAAGTGATGAAACAGTTGCAAGAAACGGATCATCCCAACATCGTATTTAGCGGCGCTACTGCACAAGAAGAAGTGGGATGCCGCGGCGCATTCACAAGCACGTATATGGTGCAGCCGGATCTATTCATTGCATTGGAGACGGGGATAACGTTTGACACGCCGGGAAGCGCCGACTCTCCTAATTTGCCTGATATCAAGTGCGGTGGCGGGCCTACGATTGGTCTATTCGACGGCTCGCTCGTGCCCAATCAGAAGTTGCGGGATCTGTTATTTGATACGGCGGAAGAGGAAGGCATCCCGTATCAATATGGTGCTATTGCAGGTGCGGGTACGGACGCAGGAGCAGCTCATATGGTTGGCAAAGGGGCTCCATCCATCGTCATTGCAATCCCAGCGCGTTATATCCACAGTCACGCTTCGATTCTCCATCATGATGATGTGGAAAATACGGTCAAATTGCTGACGGCTCTCGTCAAAAAGCTGGATCAAAAAACGGTTGATTGGCTCAAATCGTAGGGGGCGAGGATATTTCCCAAACAAGGGAGTGGTGTCATTCATGGGGATAAGAAAGCGGGAAAGCGCCACGTTTGTGAGTATTGTCCTTTCCTGTTTCGTACTGCTGGTAATCGTGTCCGGCTGCGATGTACCTGCAACGAAACAAGGTACGGATGTAGGAAATAAAGATGCCAATATATCCGAGAAAAAGGGCGGAACGATCACCGTCGCGATCGGCAGTGAACCAGATACACTCGATGTCCACAAATCGACAGCGTTAAGCACGGAGGGGGTCGCACTCAATCTAGGGGGGGCTCTCCTTTACAGAGACCCCCAAACAAATGAGGTCAAGCCCCATCTGGCCGAATCGTATTCCATTTCGGAAGATGGGAAGACATGGACATTTCGGATTCGCAAAGGCGTTACCTTTCATGATGGGACACTGCTTACTGCACAGGCGTACAAGCGAACGTTTGAGCGGGCCATGTCTCCGGAAATCGCTCCGAAAGGCGTAGGGATGGTTCTTGGCATCATCAAATCGATTAAAACACCAGATGATCAGACCCTTATTTTGGAGTTGAATGAACCGTCTGCCACACTCCTCACCTATTTCACTTCCGCGAGCTGGATGCAGCCGCTCTCGGTGGAAGCTGTGCAAAAGTTTGGGGATCAATACGGAAGGAATCCGGTCGGTGTCGGTCCATGGAAGATGGAGGGCTGGAAATCAGGAGATTCAATCACGCTGATTCAGAATGATGCGTATCGCTGGGCAACGCCCTTCTTTAAAAATCAAGGACCACCGAGGCCGGACAAATTAGTTCTGAAATTGATTCGAAATCCGCAAACGGCTGTCGCTGCTTTGGAAAGCGGAACCATCGACATCGCTGATCTGCCTGCGAAAGACGCGAAGAAATTCAAGAATAACGATCATTTTACCGTACTGGAGCAGACAAAGCGCGGTTTGGGGCTGTTTGTCGAGCTGAACTTGAAAAACGAAATTTTACAAGATAAAAACGTACGCAAAGCGTTGCAAATGGCAGTAAAGAAAGAGGCTGTCGTGCAGTCGCATTTGCAAGGCGAAGGAATTGTTGCAGATGGTCCGCTGCCAGCAAATTTGTTCGGATACGATCAATCCATTGCCCAATATGCATACAAATACAACCCCGAGGAAGCGATGAAGCTCCTGGAAGAAGCCGGATGGAAACTGAATCCACAAGGGATAAGGGAGAAAGCAGGAAAACCGCTTCATCTCGAATTGTTGAGTATGGAAGCATGGTCTCAACCTGCCCAGTTGATGCAAGGAATGTTCAAAGCAATTGGGGTAGACGTGAAAATCATTACTCTGGAAGGCAGCGCAGTCGACCAGTTAACTGCTGCCGGCACATTTGACTTGGCGCTGGATGGATACGTCGCTGATGACCCTGATATCTTGTTTCCGTTCATGCATTCAAGTCAGATCGGTGGGATGAATCGTTCAGCTATCCATGACAAAACGATCGATTCCTTACTGGAAAAGGGACAGGTGACGATGAAGAGCGACGATAGAGCGAAGATCTATGAAGATCTTCAGAAGCGCGCTGTAGAGGAGGCGTTTTGGATTCCCATTTACACGGAAAAACGGTTTGTCGTGGTAAACAACCGTGTTCAGGGATTGATGCTTGATCCATCCGGACTGAAATGGTATCAGGACGTGTGGGTTAAGTAAGCGGAGAAACAAAAAACAAAGGAGAACAGGTGATGAACAATCAGGAATGGATCGTGAGTTATGAGGAGTTTGTCCGAGAAACAATGTTGGGAAGCAAGGTGCCTGGAGCTGCAATTGGAGTGGCCAAACACGGACAGCTCGTTTATGCCAAAGGCTTCGGCTATCGAGATATTGAGCAAGGTCAGGTAGTGACAGTTGATACTTTGTTCGGAATCGCTTCGATTACGAAATCGTTCACCGCTATTGCGATCATGCAGCTACAGGAAGCCGGAAAACTGACGGTTGCCGATCCTGTTTCCCGTTTTCTGCCAGAGTTTCAAGTAAAAACGGGAAGTGGTGGAACGGAAGCAATCACCATTCACAACTTTCTAACTCATTCCTCCGGTTTGCCGCCATTATCTTGCGTCGATGAAGCACTCAAGCGTGGGATAAATACCTATGAGGAATTGATGACTTATATGGCACAACTGGAATTTCCTTTATTGGGCGCACCAGGTACGGAGTTCAGTTATTCCAATGATTGCTATACGCTACTGGGAGCAATTGTTGAGCGGGCAAGCGGCAAGCCATATTCGACGTATGTGAAGGAGCATATTCTCCAACCGGCGGGAATGCAGCATAGTTGCTTTTCTTTGGCGGAGTTGCACGGGTACGAGGATAGAACATCGCTATTTGAGACACCGCCGTTTCAATCATCCGGCGGATTAAAATCAACGCTCACCGATATGATGAGATACACCGAGCTGTTTCGAACGAAAGGTTTGATTGGCAAGGAACGGATTCTTCGCGCGGAAAGTGTACAGCAGATGATCACCCCTTATTTCCGCTGCGAACAAAACCAATATTACGGGTATGGTGTAGCGATCACACCCGATTTCTACGGTGCTGTGATGCTGGGCCATAGCGGCAGAGAAAAAGGGATCCAAGCCCACATGAGTATCATCCCGGAATACGGACTGGCTACCGTGGTGCTCACTAATCTCAGTGGTTCGCCGGCTGCCGCATTGGCACATGGCACGTTTCACTGCATTGAGAATCGTCCGGCGAAATCAACGCATGTCACGTATAAGGAATATGACCTCCCGACAGAGCGTCTGCTTGAATATGCGGGCGAGTATGGCTCTAAGGAAGGAATTCATCTTCAGGTAAGCGTGGATGCAGGTACGCTGATCATAACGGTAGATCATTCGGACTCATTCTCTTTAAAAGCTATCGACGAAGACGTTTTTCTCACGAACGTTGACGGGTCGGATCAAACCGTACGCTTTATACGAGACAAAAGTCAAACGGTAATTCGCATGATGGGCTCTTATCGCCAAATTCCCAAGCGAGTTTAGCCATACGCATTCTGGAAGAGAGGAGTGAACGAATCATGAAACAGTACTTGTTGAATCGCGTGCTATCAGGAGTGATTGTCCTCCTCGGCATTTCCATCTTTTCGTTTGCGCTCGTTCATTTTATTCCTGGTGATCCGGTACGGATTATGTTAGGGGAAAAGGCTACAAAAGCACAAGTGGAACAGTTGCGTGAACAGATGGGGCTAAATCAGCCCCTTCCTCATCAGTACCTGACCTACATGAAAAAAGTCATCCAAGGAGATTTCGGGACCTCCTTACAAACAGAAAGACCAGTCATCGTGGAAATAATGGAACGGTTTCCGGCAACGGCCAAACTAGCCTTTGCTGGGATTGGCATCGCGGTTGTCATTGGCTTAACGATGGGAATGATTGCTGCGAAATACAAGAATACACTTTTGGACTTTATGCTGATGGCGGCAGCTTCGATCGGATTATCGCTGCCGAGCTTCTGGCTGGGGTTAATCGTCATTATGTTATTTTCCGTTCAATTAGGCTGGTTTCCGATTGCGGGTGGTACGGGATGGAAGGATCTTGTTTTGCCTGCGTGTACCTTGGGCGTTTTGTCTTCCGCGATGATCAGCCGACTGACGCGTTCAGGTATGGTCGAAGTGCTTTCCCATGATTACATTCGAACGGCACGGGCCAAGGGCTTGAGGGAGTCGATCATCCTATTCCGACACGCGTTGTGCAATGTCATGATTCCTGTTGTTACGGTGGTGGGCTTGCAAATCGCGACTTTGCTGGGCGGGGCAGTTATCATCGAACAAGTGTTCAACTGGCCTGGAATTGGCACATTAGCTATCGGAGCGATTTCAGCCCGTGATTTTCCAATGATTCAGGGCATTGTGCTGCTGATGGGCTGCGTCTATGTCGTGGTAAATATGATGGTCGACTTGCTCTATGGTTTGATTGATCCGCGTGTCGACCTCATTACGGAAAAGGGGGGGCGGTAAATTGAATGAGGTGAACAAAACCGCCACACATGGGGCGACGCATGCCAAATCCCCGATGTTTCCCACGCTTGCATTTTGGGGGGAAATCAAGAAACAGCGAGCAGCAAAACTAAGCTTGGTGGTGCTTTTACTTATATCTGCGGTTGGAATCGTCGGGCCTTGGATCGCTCCTTATGACCCTACTGAAAGTAACTACGATGCCTTTTTGCAAGGACCGTCTGCCAAGCATGTTCTCGGAACGGATGCGATCGGCCGCGATTTACTTTCCCGTATTTTATACGGAACGCGCGTTACGCTTGTGGTTGCTGTCATGGCGGTCGGCATCACAGTAGTGGCAGGAACGATGATTGGTGTCATCAGTGCGTATGTGGGAGGATTCATTGATCACCTGCTCATGCGGATTATGGATATTTTGCTCGCCTTGCCGGGAATCATTTTGGCCTTGGCCATTGTCGCGGCGCTTGGACCGAGTCAAACCAATGCGATGATCGCAATTGGTATTTCTTCGATACCCAGCTTTGCGCGTCTGATCAGGGCAGCGACGCTCGTGATCATGTCGTCTGGATATGTGGAAGCCAGCAGATCGATCGGGACGCCGAGCTGGTGGATCATTCTTTTCCAGGTTCTCCCCAATATTACGAATGTATTGTTCGTTTACATGACACTGTTCGTCGGGGGAGCGATTCTCGATACGGCTGCATTGGGCTTTATCGGCTTGGGCGCGCAACCGCCGACTCCCGAATGGGGGACCATGCTGAATGAAGGAAAAGATTATTTGTCCGACGCCTGGTGGCTTGCCACATACCCAGGATTGGCCATCACCATTGTCGTGCTGGCAGTAAACCGGCTGGGAGATGCCTTGCGTGATATTTTTGATCCTCGTACGCAAAAGTAAATGCGCAATGAGAGGATGGGAGGGGGACACCATTTATGGACAATGTATTGGAAGTGACAGGGCTGACAACCCGGTTCACGAAGGAGTCGGGTACGATTACGGTGGTCGATCAGCTTGATTTACATGTGAAAAAAGGGGAGACGCTGGGAATTGTCGGAGAGTCGGGGTGCGGCAAGAGCGCCACTTCGCTCTCGCTCATGCGACTGTTGGACAATAATGCCACTTTGACTGGAAGCATTCGATTCAACGGGAAAGAAGTGCTTGCGCTGAGTGAAGCCGAGATGCGCAGTCTCAGAGGCAAGGAAATGGCGATGATTTTTCAGGAACCGATGCATTCGTTAAATCCGGTGTTGACGATCGGCCGACAAATCAGTGAGGTACTGCACGAGCATGAGGGTGGAAGCAAAGCGGCGGTTAAGCAACGGGTACTGGATTTGCTTACCGTGGTGGGCATCTCCCGGGCGGAAGAGATTTACAGGGATTACCCGCACCGTTTGTCAGGAGGAATGAGGCAGCGGGTGATGATTGCAATGGCGATCGCTTGCAATCCGTCATTACTGATCGCTGATGAACCGACGACCGCATTGGATGTGACAATTCAAGCGCAAATCTTGAATCTGATCAAAAAAATCAGAAGGGATATCGGCATGTCAGTGATCATGATAACGCATGATTTAGGGGTGATCGCTGAAGTGTGCGACCGCGTTATGGTGATGTATGCGGGACAAGCGATTGAGACGGCGGACGTACGGTCGTTGCTGCGCAATCCGAAGCACCCGTACACCGCGGGTTTGCTCCAATCGACACCAAGGCAACGCGCAAAGAGGCTTTACAGCATAAAAGGCAGTGTGCCGACACCGGAAAACAAACCCAATGGGTGCCGGTTTGCCCCGCGATGCGATAAAGTGATGGCGATATGTTGGGAGCGGAATCCTGTTCTCCATCCAGTAGATCAGCATTCTTCTTGTCGATGCTGGTTATTTTCCGAAGACAAAGGTCATGAACAGGAAAGCTCGGTGGTAGGTGGATGACGACTCCACTCCTGGAAGTGAAAGGGCTACGCAAGCTGTTTCGCATGAAAAAAGGGTGGCTTCAACAACCGCAATATGTTCATGCTCTAAACGGGATTGATGTGAGCGTCTATGAAGGAGAAACGCTAGGGATTGTCGGGGAGTCAGGATGCGGAAAGTCTACATTGGGAAAATGTATTCTGCGTTTGCTGGAGCCCGTCCAAGGCGAAATTCGTTTCCAAGGGAACGAAATAGGAAAAATGAACAAAAATGAAATGCGTGCCGTTAGGCGAAATATGCAAATGGTTTTTCAAAATCCATTTGAAACATTGAACCCGAAACTAACGATCGGGCACATCTTGACGGAACCACTGATTTCGCATGGTATTCCCCGACAGCATCGACAAGCGCTACTGGAAGAAACGATTGAGATTGTCGGCATGAGCAAGCAGCATCTATCTCGTTATCCTCACGAATTTTCCGGAGGGCAAAGACAACGAATTGGCATCGCCCGCGCCCTGATTCTTTGGCCAAAGCTGATTATCGCAGATGAGCCTGTTTCCGCACTAGATGTGTCGATTCAATCGCAAATCCTTAATTTGCTGCAGGATTTGCAAGAACAATTTTCCTTGACCTATGTCTTCATTTCCCATGATTTGAGCGTAGTTGAGCACCTTGCCAATAAAGTGGCGGTCATGTATTTAGGTGAAATCATCGAGTATGCTGAGAAAGAGAAGCTATTTGGACGACCGCTGCATCCCTATACACAAGCGTTGCTTTCAGCCAAACCCATTACCGATCCTGATGATATACGAGAGCAAATTGTGTTATCGGGGGATCTCCCGTCTCCGACTAATCCTCCGAAGGGATGCAAATTCCATCCGCGCTGCCGTTCCAGCATGGAAATTTGCAAAGTCGAGTTGCCAAAGCTCAGTGAAATAGAAGGGCAATCGGTCGCTTGTCATCTCTATCAATCATTTCGCGCAATCGATCCTTCTTAAGCAAGGTAAATCAGATAAAAGGAGGAGCGAAATGTTTGATCTTGGGATCCCGTTTACAAAAATGAATGGGTGTGGCAACGACTTTATTGTAGTAGACAATCGCGATGGCCTGTTGAACGAGGTTGCGCTTTCAGCCTTTGTCCAACATGTATGCAGGCGAGGCACTTCAATCGGTGCGGATGGGTTCATGCTGCTGGAGAACTCCAACATCGCCGATTTTAAGATGAGGTATTTTAACGCAGATGGCAGTGAAGGAGAAATGTGCGGCAACGGTGCAAGGTGCATGTCGCGCTTTGCTTACCACATCGGAGCAGCCAAGACGAAGATGAGTTTCGAAACGATGGCCGGCATCTATCAGGCAGAGCTCAATCAAAACGGCGTGAAGGTCAAGTTCCCCGACGTTCAATTGCAAGCGCTGAAGCTGAATCAACCATATGAGTGGGACGGACCGAATAGCGTCTACCACTACGGTGTTGTTGGCGTTCCCCATACGGTCTGGTTTGTTCAAAATGTTTTCGCGATAACGGACGACCAGCTCAGAGAATGGGGCCGAATGGTCAGAAATGATGAGAAGCAGTTTCCCAATGGTACGAATGTAAATTTTGTGGAACCGATTGATAGGCAAACGCTTCGCATCAGAACCTATGAGCGCGGAGTAGAGGCAGAGACCTACGCGTGCGGTTCCGGATCGACTGCTGCAGCAATCATTGCAGGTGTTTTAGGACATGTAGACACCTCTGTAAACCTGCTTACTCGAGGGGGATCACTTAAAATTTCTTACCATCTCACAGATTATGCTGCCGAATCCGTCTACTTGGAAGGCAACTCAAAGCTGGTAGCAGAAGGACATTTATTGCCCGATGCATGGACATGAGAACGTGTGGTAAGGGAGAAGGTATAACCGGGGCAACCGCGTTTTCCCCACATGCATGGTCCATCTATCGCCAATGAAGTGAGCTTTTTTGTATGACGAATAAGACACAAGGTGACATGTTTAATGGTCTAAAATGGGTGGTAGATCAACGAAAGGAGTAACCACTCATGAAACGAAGAATCATAGTAGATTTAGCTGTTACTTTAGATGGGTTTATTGAAGGGAAAAATGGAGAAGTTGATTGGTGCATAATGGACTCAGAGATGGGGTTTGTGGATTTCTTACATGAAATAGACACGATTCTATACGGAAGAAAAAGTTATGATTTATGGGGGCAATTTACGCCGGAAAATGAACATACAGATACTGAAAAAGAGATTTGGTCATTGGTTCATAGTAAAGAAAAATATGTGTTTTCCAAGACACAAAAAGGGACGGATAATAAAGCGATATTCATCAATGATAATATTCTTGAAGAAGTAAACCTACTAAAGAATAAGCCTGGGAAAGATATCTGGCTATATGGTGGAGCTAGTCTTATGACAACATTTATCAATTTAGAACTTGTAGATGAATTTCGTTTATCTGTTCACCCTGTTATTTTAGGTGAAGGAAAACCGTTGTTTATGGATATAAAACAGAGGTTGAATCTAACGTTGGTGAATACACGAACGTTCTCCTCTGGCGTTGTGCAACTCATTTATCATTGGAATGGGAAGTAATACTGGATACAAATTTCAATCAAACCAGCGGTGAGTCTAAGACTATATTTTCAGGTCTTGGTTCGCCGTTGGTTTATTTTTCAGAGTTAGTGCCAAAACGAATTTCTATGAGGCTGGGAGCATTTAGTTAACTGACTAGAAATGTAATGGAAGGGCATATGAAAGCATCAGGCTATTGATTGAAGAATCGATGGGGATCGTGGTAGAATTTGTCACGAGATTGCTTCATTCTAAAATAGGTTTGACTAATTGTACTGGAGCTGAGATAAGACCATGAAAACGGAGATCATGAATAGATTCATCTCTTACGCACAAGTTGATACACAATCCGATGAGAACAGCGAAACGTGCCCCTCAACACCAGGGCAGCTTGTGCTGGCCCAAATGCTTGTTGACGAACTACAAGCCATAGGTATGCAGGAAGTTACGATGGATTCGAACGGTTATGTAATGGCAACCCTACCGTCCAATACAGATAAAGAAATACCCACAATCGGTTTTCTTGCTCATATGGATACGGCCACCGATTTTACCGGCGCTGACGTGAAGCCGCAAGTCATTGAAAATTACAACGGGCAAGACATTGTCTTGAATGAAGCACTGAATATTGTCCTTTCGCCGCGCGAATTTCCAGAGCTGGCTGGTTACAAAGGCCACACCTTAATCACGACAGACGGCACCACATTGCTTGGCGCTGATGATAAAGCCGGTATTGCCGAAATCATGACCGCCATGGCTTATCTGATTCGCCATCCAGAACTGAAACACGGGAAAGTAAGAGTGGCCTTCACCCCGGATGAAGAAATCGGAAGAGGCCCAGATAAATTTGATGTTTCCGCCTTCGACGCAGTATATGCCTATACGATGGATGGCGGCCCTCTTGGCGGAATCGAATACGAGAGTTTTAATGCGGCATCAGCGACCATTATTTGTAAAGGGAAGAACGTTCACCCCGGCTCGGCCAAAGGAAAAATGGTCAACGCCGCTAAAATAGCCATGGAGCTGCATGGAAAGCTGCCGGCGGACGAAGCCCCTGAGGAGACGGAGGGCTACGAAGGCTTCTATCATCTGTCTTCCATTCAAGGTGACGTCGAGCAAACTCAGCTTCGCTATTTGATCCGAGACCACGATCGCAATCGGTTTCAGGAGAGGAAGTCCGAACTGGCTCGTATCGTAGAAGAATTACAGAAAAAATACGGAGAGAACCGAATTGAACTCGAAATCAAAGATGAATACTTCAACATGCGGGAAAAGATCGAGCCTGTGATGGAAGTAGTGGACATTGCAACGCAAGCACTAGAAAACCTCGGAATTGTGCCGAGTATCCAGCCGATTCGCGGTGGTACGGATGGCTCCCAGCTATCTTACATGGGGTTGCCAACACCGAATATTTTCACAGGCGGGGAAAACTACCACGGGCGGTTCGAATATGTTTCCGTTGACAACATGATGCACGCTGTGAACACCATCATCGAAATCGTGAAGCTGTATGAGCAAAGAGTTTGATAGCGGGAGTTTGAGATTCTTCGGCACAATTTAATAGGCGGGGAAAAGCTGGAGCTGGAAAGCATCAAGGTAGGCTTAAGACCCATGCCTGAAGACGGTTACCCCATCGTTGGATTTCATGACCAAATAAAGGGTCTTTATCTGACCGTCATTCAGCTGTTACATTAGCTCTCATCAAGTTGAAGCAAAGCGAGAAAGGGGCGGATGTCTAGTAGAGACGATTCGCCCTTTATCATATCGCTGGTAAGTCCGCTCTGCCTGCACGTGCGTACGGTGGCATGAATCGTCACCTATTGACGCAGAATACGTTTTGGAGATATCGTAGATATAATAACTCTATAATAGTCATTGTAAATAACCAGAGCGTGTTTTGTAGCTACGTTGCTTTTTTACACTCATTAAAGACATAAAGGGAGGCCGGTAAGTATGGGGAATATTTGGAATGAGCGTTATAAGACAGACGAATATTACTACGGGGAAGAACCAAACATATTTATTCAACAACAAGCTTTCCGCTTAGAACAATCTCAAAAAGTTATTGCGTTTGCAGAGGGTGAAGGCCGGAATGCAGTTTTTTTAGCAAAAAAAAATCTTGAAGTGACAGCCATTGACTATGCGGAAAGCGGATTGCAAAAAACAAGAAAACTGGCTCACAAGCACGGCGTTCACGTGCATACCAAAAAAATTGACCTGTTGGAGGAAGATGTCCCGCGAGAGGAATATGACGCTGCCATTATGGTATATGGACATTTCAAAAAAGACGCTCAGACCACGGTTCTTAATAAAATGAAAAAGGCGTTAAAGCCCAAAGGAATTCTCATGCTTGAGGTATTTTCCGAGGAACAAGTAAAGTATGGCACAGGCGGCCCTTCAGAACGTGAAATGCTATATGAACCAAAAGATATTCTTGCTTGGTGCGAAGGGCATGAGGTGCTCCATTTCTTCTATGGTGAACAAGAGCGTATCGCAGGAAAGGCACACACTGGATTAGCCCATGTCATTCAGCTTGTATTAAGAAAATGATAGAGAAATCATCGTAAGCGAAGTTGAACCGTTTTCGCACTAAAAGCCCACTCATTCCGTAAGGGAGAAAAGTGGGCTTTTTCTGATAACAAACCATAATCACCTGGAAAAGAGGCTAACGAGCTGGTGACAAGATCATAATCTACAAGGTCCATGCATACGTTAGAATCAGCATAATATCGAAAATGAAAGAGTTCATATATTTTATCGTATTCATGAGATGCCAATCGCAACTGTCCATAAATCCTTACGATGAAAAAAGCAAAAAGATGTTGATTTCCCCTGTTAACTGCTATATAAATTAATTAGAAGTATTATTATTTAATACTTAATTTAAATGACGGGAGAGGGACAAATGGACTCTATGGCAACTGCTAACACTGGAAAGTGCCCGTTTTCGCACGGTAGCACTACGAATCATAACCCTAGTGCTACATCGAACAAACACTGGTGGCCCAACCAGCTGAACTTGAACATCCTGCATCAACATGACAGAAAATCTAACCCGATGGGCGAAGACTTCAATTATGCAGAAGAGTTCAAAAAGTTGGACTACCAGGCCCTCAAGCAGGATCTTTATGATCTCATGACAAACAGCCAAGATTGGTGGCCTGCCGACTACGGACATTATGGACCATTATTTATCCGTATGGCTTGGCACTCCGCTGGTACATATCGTACAGGAGACGGCCGTGGCGGTGCTGGAACCGGCACACAGCGTTTCGCTCCCCTTAACAGCTGGCCAGACAATGCCAACCTTGACAAAGCTCGTCGACTTCTATGGCCGATCAAGCAAAAATATGGAAACAAGATCTCTTGGGCAGACTTGTATATTCTAGCAGGTAATGCTGCTATTGAATCCATGGGCGGGAAGACAATCGGTTTTGGAGGCGGACGCGCGGATGTTTGGCATCCAGAAGAAGATATTTATTGGGGTGCTGAAAAGGAATGGCTAGGGGATAAGCGTTACACCGGCGACCGTGAGCTCGAGAATCCGCTTGCTGCTGTTCAAATGGGTCTGATTTATGTGAACCCCGAAGGGCCGAACGGGAATCCAGATCCGCTTGCCAGTGCTCGCGACATTCGAGAAACCTTCAAACGCATGGGAATGAACGATGAAGAAACGGTTGCACTCGTGGCAGGAGGCCATACATTTGGGAAGGCTCACGGCGCAGGAGATGCTGCTCTTGTAGGCCCAGAGCCGGAAGCTGCTCCTTTGGAAGCAATGGGCTTAGGATGGCAGAGCACACACGGTTCCGGTAAAGGTCGCGACGCCATCAGCAGCGGTATTGAAGGTGCATGGACTGCGAATCCGACACAATGGGATAATGGATTCTTTGAACTCTTGTTCGGATATGAATGGGAGCTGACCAAGAGCCCAGCAGGTGCACACCAATGGGTTGCTGTAAATCCTGCTGATGAGCATCTTGCACCGGATGCAGAAGATGCGTCCGTTCGTGTTCCAACGATGATGACCACTGCGGATATGGCCTTGCGTATGGACCCAGTATACGAAAAGATTTCTCGTCGTTACTATGAGAATCCAGAAGAGTTTGCAGATGCATTTGCAACTGCATGGTTCAAACTCACACACCGCGACATGGGGCCTCGCTCAAGATATTTAGGCCCAGAAGTTCCAGAAGAAGATTTTATCTGGCAAGATCCTGTACCCGCTGCTGAATATGAATTAACAGATGCCGATGTAGCAGAACTGAAAACACGGATTTTAGACTCGGGCCTTACCGTCAGCGAGCTGGTAACAACGGCTTGGGCTTCCGCATGTACCTTCCGTGGCTCGGATATGCGTGGCGGCGCGAATGGAGCGCGCATCCGTCTTGCTCCCCAGAAGGAGTGGGAAGTCAATGAGCCGAAAAAACTTGAAAAGGTGCTTACGATCCTGGGAGTCATTCAAGAGGACTTTGGTAAAAAAGTCAGTATGGCCGATTTGATCGTACTGGGCGGTAGCGCCGCAGTAGAAAAAGCTGCACAGGATGCTGGCTTTGATGTAACGGTTCCTTTTGCCCCAGGACGTGGGGATGCTACCCAAGAGCAGACAGATGAAGAAAGCTTTGCTGTGCTCGAGCCAATTGCTGATGGTTTCAGGAACTACCAGAAGAAGCAATATCGTGTCAGTCCTGCGGAACTCCTGATAGACAAGGCACAGCTACTAAACCTGACTGCTCCTGAAATGACTGCACTCGTTGGCGGTATGCGTGTTATTGGTACAAACCACGGGGGCACACAACACGGTGTATTTACGGATCGCGTAGGTACACTCACGAACGACTTCTTTGTTAACTTGCTAGACATGGGCGTACAGTGGAAGCCAGTAGACGGTGGCGTATTTGAAGGACGTGATCGCAAAACCGGTGAACTCTTGCGTACAGCGACTGCTGTTGACCTCGTGTTCGGTTCAAACTCTGTTCTGCGTGCCATTGCAGAAGTTTATGCCCAAGACGATAACAAAGAAAAGTTTGTCCGAGACTTCATTGCTGCATGGGTGAAGGTAATGAATGCAGATCGTTTCGATCTTAAATAAGCATAATCTGAAAATATAAAGCAAAGAACAGTATTTGTTGTTGGATACTGTTCTTTGCTTTTCTTTCTATAGTAGTATTAGTAATTGAATGGTAGGAATGCAATACCCCCCCTTGGAAACCATCTGAAGCAAGCCTCCAGGTGGTTTTCAATCTTCCCTGTAACAACGAACGAAATGGTTTTTATAGAATTTACAACTTGGAGACAACTGAAAGATACTTTTAACATATGAGCGCTATATTCTATTACCTGTAACAAGGGTTTCGTGCCCAAACCAAAAATAAAACATTGCAGGAGGCATTACCATGAACAAAAAAAATATTCTCGTTTTGTCAATGGCACTAACAATTGTAGGCGGTGCTACAGCAGCGGTATTTGCAAGCGATAACGCGATTCAATCTACAAAAAACAAAGTCGTAACGTTAGCAAGCAAAGAAGGAAATGGCACAAATCAAACCACTACGAATGATGTAGTCAAAGTAACAAACGGAAAGATTAGTGATGAAGAAGCGGTAAAAATGGCAACGAAAGCTCTAAAAGACTACATGGAGCTTGACGCGAAATCTTTTGGTGAGGCGCATGTAAATCGAACGAACAACCAAGAAGACTTTAAGTTCTTTATGGATATAGTTTCAAAAGAAGATGCAGCTGTATTAAAAGAAAACGCCAAAAAAGAAACGGCAGATGTTATCGTTGTACAGTTTGTTCGTGCCGAAGACTTAAACCAGCCAATGCCCGCTTCTAATCGCATTGTCATAAATGAAAAAACAGGTGAAATTGTTTCTTTAACTGCTTTCACTAATGAAGATCGAAGCTCCGAGACAACAATCGATGATGCGAAAGTTAAATCTGCGGTTATCAGCTTTTTTGATAAACAACAGAAAAATGTAAAGGAAAATACGATGAAGGTTAGTAAGAGTGCTAGTTCCGGAACCGTACGTGTTCTTTGCAACCTGGAAGATGGAAGAGATGTAGATATGACAATTAGTCTGAAGAATTATTCCGTATCTAGTTATGAGATTAATTATGACAGACTACTCCCTCTACCTTCCGAAGAAAAAGACCACAGTGAGAATTTCAGAGAACTGTAAGTAAATGAAGATATTGTAGGACGGATAAGACGGAGTAAGTGCCCGAAATGGTACTTACTCCATCTAACCGTTACAAAAGGAACGAGGTAAAAACTGTATGATAAAAATTTTAGTGGTTGAAGATGATATCGCCGTAGCAAATTTAATAAAATTGAATTTAAATACGGCAAATTATGAGAGTTCCATCGTTTTTGATGGAGAGGAAGCCCTAAATGTGATTGAAAGAGATCGTTTTGATCTCATACTTTTGGATGTCATGCTTCCGAAAGTTGATGGATTTACTTTATTTGAAAAAATTAAACCTTTAGGGATACCTGTCATTTTTTTAACTGCGAAAAGTTCTGTCACAGATAAGGTATATGGATTAAAAGCGGGAGTCGATGACTATATTACGAAACCCTTTGAAGGAATTGAATTACTCGCCAGGATTGAAAATGTATTAAGGCATTACAATAAAAAAAGCAACATCATAAATTTTAAAGACACAGAAGTATACTTGGAAGAAATGAAGGTGAAAAAGAACGGTGAATTGATAGAGCTTACCTTGAAGGAGTTCGAATTATTGGTGTTTTTAGTGCAAAATAAAAACATCGTGTTAACGAGGGAAAAAATCATAGAAAAAATTTGGGGATATGACTACGTTGGCGAGACTCGGACGATTGACAACCATATACAAAAGCTAAGAAGAAAGCTGGGATGGAAAGAGGAAATTAAAACAGTATTTAAATTGGGATATAGGCTGGAGGAATAAATGAAATTTTGGCAGCGGATATTTTTATGTACATTAATCATATTCGAAATCTTTTTTGTACCAGCATCCATTTACCTTATTAATAGCAGCTTTGAACTCAATCTCAATATGGAGATCCGTTCCGGGATAAGTGAACAAGATCGATTTGCTAACTCTTTAGAATCAAATCTATATCTACTTAAAGTTCAAAAGTCTTCAACCCCAGATGCAGAAGGAGTTGGCAAAGCAAACATAGATTCCATGATTCGTACGTACTTGGACAACCTCGGAGAACAGGATGTGTATTTGGATGTAATAGATGAGAAAAACGAAGTCATTTTTAGCCATTTTAAAAATAACAAGATAACTCTTACGAATCGAGAAGAATTAAACATCCCATCCGATAAAGTAAATTACATCATACGGGATCTAGGGGAAAAGACGTACTTATTTATAGCGAAGAATATGTATTTGGAAAATAATCACTATAAGCTTTCTTACGTGAAAGATATTTCGAGTGTTTATGAAAATAGACAAGACCTATTAAGCCTTTTAATCAAGTTAAATGCTCTTATTTCAGCAATTTTGGTCATCGTTACCATCATCATGAGCATGTATATCGTAAAACCGATTAATAAACTAATCCAGTCAACAAGAATAATTGCAGGCGGGAATTTCAGCGAAAGAGTCATGGTCAAATCGAAGGATGAAATCGGATTGTTAGCGGAAAATTTCAATTTGATGGCCGTTGATGTAGAAGATAAAGTAAACCAGCTTAAAAGATCTTCAGAAGACAAGCAAAGGTTTATCGATAACCTGGTACATGAACTTCGGACTCCTTTAACTTCGATCATAGGCTATGCGGATTATTTACGGACAAATAAATATGATGAAGAGACTTATATCAACTCATTAAGCTTTATCTATGAAGAAGGAAAGCGGCTAGAGAAATTGACATTTAAGCTTATGGAGCTCATTGTTTTGCGAAAAGAAGATTATGAGTTAAAAAAGGGAAATCTTGACGAGCTTTTTGTGGAAATCAAACATTCCTTTATACCAAAGCTGAACATAAAGAATATAGAACTTGAAATATCAACGGAGAATCTGAGTGTTTTCATGGATAAGGATTTGATGAAAATTTTACTTGCAAACCTGATAGACAATGCCATTAAAGCATCGAAGAGCAACGATAAAATACTTCTACGTTCATACAGAGATACGGAGTCAAAAATTATTCTTGAAGTGAAAGATACAGGGATCGGTATTCCTGATGACGACATAACAAAAGTCTTTGAGCCATTCTTTATGTCCGACAAATCGAGATCGAGAGCGAATGGAGGAGGCCTCGGGCTCGGGCTTTCTTTATGTAAGGAGATAGCTAACATTCATGACGCTGAAATAAGAATAGAAAGTAAGCTCGGTGAAGGTACTATTATCCAATTGGTTTTTCATTGTTAACAACCGGGAGCAAGAGGAAATTCTTGAGACGATTTCTTTGTTACGAGAGACAAGCCATGTTCATTGGAGTTTTTTCAATGAGACATGGTTTTTTCTGTTTAAAAAACGTTAAGAGTAAAAAAATAAAAAAACTCTATGAATTTTTAAAAAATACCCTTTACTGGGAATAATTACTATTTTATTATTGTAAGCGTAACCAAGCACTTACAAACGCGCGTGAAGTTCTGGGTACGAATAATAAAATTTGAGGAGGAACAAAAAATGCAAAACGATCTGTTTGATTTGGATGTTCAAGTAAAAGAGGTAAATCAAGTACAATCGGATTCAGTAGTGAGCGACATCATCTGCACTACATTCTGCTCAGTTACTTGGTGCCAAAGCAACTGCTGCTAATTTAGTTTGACGCTGGAGGAGCATCGCGATAAGCGATGTTCTTCCTTTATAGTCTCACTTCATGCATAGGAAAGAGGGGTATGAATGGCCAAGCAGATGTTAGAGAGGGAGCTGACTACTCGCTACCCTGAGAACAAGAAGGAGGGAAACCTATATGCCTCAGCTGACTTTTTTATGCTACGGGTACCACTGTATCCAATAGAAACCTTCTATGAATCAAATAAAACCAGTGATTATCTAGCTGCTATAAAGGAATATGCGAAGGACGAAAAGGTACGGGAAGCTATTCTCATCTCTAGTCCATCGCTTTACGAAGCATTGCCGAATCTAGAAGGCGATCCTACTTCTCGAAAGACCAAGCAGGCACTATCTAGTTTTGTTCGTTTTTTGTTAAGGATGAGTACCCGTGCCACTCCATATGGCTTATTCGCTGGTGTTGCTCTGGGCTCATTCACTGCCAAGACAAACGTCTCTTTGAAAGACTCACACCTTCACCAAAAACGTACACGTCCAGACATGGAATGGTTGCTTGCAATCATTCAGAGAATAGATCAACGACTAGATGTAGTTAAACAGTTAAAAGTACAACGAAATCACGCTTCCGTACAGGTCGGCGGGCGAATGGAACTTACGTTTGCAACTGAATACGGGCAAATGAAATGGTTAGATGGTAAACAAAAAGAGAGGATTTCTATCCGTGCTACAGAAGTGGTGCACACCGTGTTTGATCTGGCAAAAAAGCCGATCCTATTTGAACAATTAATTGCAAGGTTGATGGAAAAGTACCCTGAGGCGGGGGAACAGAAAGTAACCGGACTACTATGGCAATTATTTTCTCAAGAATTTTTGATTAGCGAATTACGTCCACCACTCACGGTAGCAACTCCATTTGCTTATGTGATGGAGCGCCTTGCGTTACTTGATGGTGTACAGGATATATATTCAGAATTAGCTGCGATTCAAGCAAGAATGAAACAGTACGATGGACTTCCGATTGGAACAGGGATACAAGGCTTTCAAGAATTAATTACGCGGATGAAGGTTCTTGAAGCAAGCATTATGCCCGTACAAGTAGACCTACATGTAGGTAATCACAGCGTATCTTTACACAAGTGTATAGGTGAAGAAGTAGCAAAAGCGGTGGAATGTCTGTGGCGACTATCCTTACCACAGCGAGGAGCAGCCCATCTAAGAAGTTACCATAAGGACTTTTTGGAGAAATACGGAACGTCAAGAGAAGTCCCCGTTTTGGAGCTTCTTAGTGATGAGGTTGGTTTAGGGGCTCCAGCAGGATATATGTTTCCACAAAGCAGTCGAAGAGAGCCAGTGTCGCCTCTGAAGTATTCTGAGAAGCGTGAAGCTAGTTTGATGAGAAAAGTAGTTCATGCGATTGCAACAAAAACAAGAGAAATAGAAATTACTAATGATCTTCTCGACCAGCTAGATACAGAGCCAGTAGATACGAAATACGCACCGGATTCCTTGGAAATGTACGTGGAGGTAATCGGATCCTCACAGGATGCAATCGATCAAGGAGACTATCTATTAGAGGTAGCACCCATGCCTGGTTCAGCTAAGGTGGGTCAATCGTTTGGGAGATTCTTCGATATACTCGGACCAGAAGCGATAGAGAAACATGAACAGGTCCATAATCAAATACAGGAACAACATGAAGATGTGATCTTTGTTGATGCCAATTATCTTTCAGCCGTTGGTCGTCATGCCAATATCGTACTCCACCCATCCGTTAGCAAATATGAACTGGCCATTGGTACGAATTGCTCAGAGAAGACTCTACATTCCCTTCAACTTGAGGATATTGTGGTAGGTGCCACTATAGAGCATTTCTATCTGAGATCCCGTACACATGGAAAGAAACTAATTTTTTCATCGGATAATATGCTTAATTTCAAGAATGCTCCAAATATTTATCGTTTCTTGCGTGAAGTTTCTATGGAAAATGTACGTCTTTGGAGTCCATTCTCTTGGGGGAATATGGATGCCTCGCCGTATCTTCCACGTGTTCGATATGGAAAAACCATCTTATCACCTGCTATTTGGAAGGTGACACCAGATTCTCTGGGGCTGAAGGGAGATCCGAAAGAAGACAAAATCTGGAATGAAGCTTTTGCTACATGGAGAATCGCGTGGGATCTACCACGATATGCGTACATGGCATTCGGTGACAACCGTATTTTGTTAGATTTGGATAATCCTTATCATGTAGAAGAGTTGCGTACAGAATTGTTCAAGACAAGCAGCATTCAACTCCGTGAAAAAATCGGGGGTACAGAAGAGTATTGGGTCACTGGACCAGAGGGGCATTTTTCGATGGAATGTGTGGTTCCATTACTGAGAAGACCACATATTGAGAAGAAAAAAAATACCCCCTCCTATCAAAATGAAAATGTTCTATCTAAGGAGCAATACACAAAACTTCCTGGAAGTGATTGGCTGTTTTTAAAACTGTATGGGGGCCACCAGAGACAGGATGAATTTATCGTTGATCAGATACGTGTGTTTGCCGATTCCATGGTTAAAAAAGGAGCGGCAGACGAATGGTTTTTCATGCGATACATAGACCCGGGCCATCATATTCGCCTCCGTTTTCACGGCAAGCCCGAAAAGCTTATGCAGGAGATTTTTCCAGAACTTTACCCTTGGATTCAAGAGTGTCAACGAGAAGGATTCATTCAAAGAATGGTCATTGATACATATGATCGCGAAGTAGAAAGATACGGTGGACCATCGATCATGGCTGATGCGGAGCGAGTATTTGCTAAAGATAGCCAGACGACTGCGAATCTTTTGAGATTATTGCGGTTCCGTCAAACGAATCTACCTGACTATGTTTTGGCTACGATTAGTATTATTGACATGATGACTAGATTCGGACTGGGTTTCGAACAGCAACTGGCATGGATGGAAATGCGTGTGAAAAAGGATGCCCATAGAGAAGAATTCCGAAAATGGCGCAAACCATTGCTTTCTCTCGCTGATCCGCGGAACGATTGGCAAGGATTGCGTAGTCATCCAAGTGGGGAAGCCATTTGTGAAGCAATGGCCTTGAGAGCGGATGTAATGGATGATTTTGGAAGACTTGTAGCTGAGGGTGAACAAAACCATTCTCTTTGGAGTTCCCCATCGATGATCATGGGCAGCTTGATCCATTTACATTGCAATCGCTTATTTGGAGTAAGGCGAGAGATGGAAGATAAAGCGATGGCCTTTGTACGCCATACTTTACACAGCCAGCTTCACTGGAGGGAGAATGTTGGTGACTCCGTTTAAGCACAACAGCAATCGATTAGAAACGATTCGAAATGTATTTGTTTCCTTCTCTCATTGGCCGAGCGTTTTTCGTTTACTGTATCAAACAAATCCTCGTTACTTTGCGATTGTTATGATATTGACGATTCTAAGTAGCTTGATTCCTGTAGGTGTGATTATTGCCACGCAATCATTAATTAATGCGGCAGTCGCCATTTCTGCAGGTGGAGGGATCGTTCCGCTTATTATCGCGTTTGGGCTGTTCGCGTTTCTCGCCGTGATCCGCGATATTCTCAAACATGTTGACCTGGTCTATAAAACGTTGTATCAAGAACTGTTATCCAATCATGTAAACCTATTGATCATGAATAAAGCTACGCGACTTCCTTATTCAAGTTTTGAGGATGCCGGAATCTATGACCAGCTTCAACGAGCAAAGCAAGATTCCACGTTTCGCCCCTATCAGTTATTTCAACAGGTGATAAGTATTATTAGTAATGTGATTGTATTACTGTCTGTATCCGCTATGCTGATCGCTTGGAAGTGGTGGCTAGCAGTATTCTTGCTCTTGCTACCTATTTGTTCTACTTTCTCATTTATTCGATTAGGACAAGAGGAATTCATGATTGACCACAACCGAGCTTCTGATCGTCGTAAGCAATATTATCTGATGAATTTATTGACCAGCGATTCATCAGTAAAAGAACTAAAAATCTTTCAACTTGGCCCATTTCTGGTCGAGAGATATCGCAAATATTACGAGCGATTTTTTAATCAAGACAAGGCAATGGTGATAAAAAGGACAAAGGTGGCTCTTGGGTTTCAAGCTCTGTCACTTCTTGCTGTAGTATCGATGCAGTCGTATGTCGTATGGGAAACGATGTTAGGTACGATTGCAGTAGGCAGCTTGATAGCGTTTATCCAAGCGATATCTTACACCCAAACAACCTCCACAGATCTTATGCAAACGATCTTTAACATGTATCAAAACAATCTGTACATTAGTCAGTTATTTACATTTCTAGCAGTGCCAGATGAAAAAAGATTAGCAATTTCAGAAAGTGATCCATGTGAGAAAAACGCGTCTGGTTTAGAGTTTCGCAATGTCTCGTTTAAATATCAAGGTGTCGAGTCCTATGCATTACGGAATGTAAGCTTCGTCATTCGTCCAGGAGAAACGCTAGCATTAGTAGGAGAGAACGGTTCAGGAAAATCGACCATCGTAAAATTAATTACGCAATTGTATCAACCGACAGAAGGCGAAATCTTGTATGATGGTAAGCCAATTTACCACTATGAGGAGAATGAATGGCGCCAAAAAATTAGCGCCTTGTTTCAGGATTTTATTAAATATGAGATGGCAGTCAATGAAAACATTGGCTTTGGTAACTATCTAAAAGCTGATGATGAAGCAGCAATAATCGATGCAAGCAAACAGGCCGGAGCAGATGAAATGATTAAACGTCTTCCGCAGCAGTTTCATACTCAGCTTGGAAAATGGTTTGCGGATGGGTATCAGATTTCAGGGGGACAGTGGCAGCGTATTGCCATCTCTCGTGCTTACATGCGCGATGCGGATTTATACATTCTTGACGAGCCGACAGCAGCACTAGACCCTCAAGCAGAGCAAGAAGTATTCACTCGGTTCCGTGAAATGCCCCAAAATAAAATGGGATTATTTATTTCCCATCGATTCTCAACTGTTCGATATGCCAACCAGATTCTTGTCCTAAAACAAGGAGAGATCATTGAAGCGGGTACACATAAGGATCTACTAGCAGAAAACGGCGTTTATGCATCTCTTTTTCACATGCAGGCTTCTTTTTATCTGGAAGAAACGGATGAATCGACAAGACAGATGGTTGGACAAATGTAAAAGAGAGAGGAAAAGTATGGAGACAAATAAAGCAGTGGTAACGACTAATCAAGCATGGAAAGGGATGAAAAATGAAGAGTTAAGAACAAAGGCTTTATCTACTGCGCTCAAGGTAGCCGAGTGTTTGAGAGATCCCATTCAAGTAGAAAAAGTCGTAATGAATAAAGATAACATCAGTGTCGTAGGGCCGATTCATCAACATCCTTGGGGGGCTGCTACTCTTTCTCACGGATATCCCGGTACGATACTCTTTTTTGCCGAGCTGGATCGACATTTCCCTGATCAAGGTTGGAATATAGTTGCTCATGAACATCTTCTTGCTCTTCAAGAAAAAATTAAGGCCGTTGGAATTTCAAGCGAATCCATGTTTGGTGGAGTAGCAGGTATTTGCTTTGCTACGCTGGTAGCTTCACGCAATCGGGAGCATTATCAGCGTTTTCTTGGACAGCTGGATCAATTGCTCGCTAAACGAACTGCGGTCATACTTGAAGATGAGTATGTCCTTAATAAAAAAAGAGGGGGAAGTAATCCTCATATCTATGATGCTATTAAAGGTGTAGCAGGCATTGGACGGTACTTACTTGCAAGTAAGCAAATCGATGTTCTTTATGCCGCCTTACAGGATGTTTTGCAATATCTCGTATATATAAGTCAGCCAAGAGATTATGAAGATGGTAGAAAAATACCAGGGTGGTACTTGACCCAAGAGATGCAGTATTTAGACATTGATAAAGAGTTGTATCCGAAAGGAAATTTTAACGTAGGACTTGCTCATGGGATTCCCGGACCATTAGCCTTATTATCACTTGCTTTGAAAGAAGGAGTAGAAGTAACTGGTCAGAGAGAGGCAATACGTAACATAGCTGAATGGTTGGTGCGCTGGAAGGAAAAGGACGCTAATGGGATTATGTGGAGAGGTAGAGTGAAATTAGAGGAAGAGCTAGGGAAAGAAGTGCTTTCTCCGCAGTCGTTTCGACGTGATGCATGGTGCTATGGCACACCAGGGGTAGCTCGTTCGCTCTATCTAGCGGGTGAAGCTTTGCAAGATTCATCTTATTGTCATCTGGCTATTCAAGCTTATGATGATGTTTTCAAGCGATCAGAAAGCGATTGGAATCTGTACGCAGATACGTTTTGTCATGGAAAAGCGGGGCTTATGCAAATGACGCTTAGAATGGCAACAACTACAGATGACGAGCGCTATCAACCACATATCGCGTATTTAGCTAAGTGCCTAATAGATAATTTTAATCCGTTACTCCCTTTTGGTTATCAAGATATAGAACCAAATGGTGACGGAAAAGTAGGGCTCAATAAGGCAGGCGCACTTGAAGGTGCAGCCGGTATTGGTCTTGCTCTTCTTTCTGCAAGCAGTAATCAAGAGCCACAATGGGATCAGCCATTCCTGTTGGCCTAGAAGAGGAGAAATCAAAGGATGACACACGATCCATTTCTGAAGGAGAAGAAACTTTTGCTCGGAATATCAGGCTCGATTGCCGTTATAGGAGTGTCTCCTTATCTTAGTATGTTTCGAGCCCTTTTCAAAGAGGTAAAAGTCGTGATGACTGAACAGGCGGCAACACTCATCCCGCCGTCTACGATTTTATTTTACTGTGACGAGATATTTATAGATGAAGAGCCTAGTCTTGAGAAAAAAATGAACCACGTTGAGTTAGCACGGTGGGCAGATCTGTTCGTTGTTTTGCCAGCGACGGCGAATGTAATTGGACAAGCTGCAAACGGACTTGCCCCTAACTTGCTAACCTCCACTATTCTAGCGCATCCAAAACCCGTTATGTTCTTTCCAAATATGAATCGATTAATGTGGACAAAAAATGTGGTTCAGCGAAATGTAAACCAGCTCCGAGAGGACGGTCACATTGTTGTGAATCCAGTAGAAGCTATGGCTTATGAAGTAGCATCTGGCACCACGCAGCCTAACTTCGTCTTGCCACAGGGACCATCGGTGATGCAGGAAATGAGAAACGTATTACTTGAACGAGAAGAAAGCACAACTACATCTGTATAAGAGAAAAGACTGCTTCGGCTTCTTTTGCCAGTGAAGCGGTCTTTTTTGATTTATCCTGCGGGAGGAGACTGATGCTTGGCTCCATTCTTACTAAATTGTAAGAAAGAAGGTCAAAATCGTTAGACAAGAGTCATTCAATTGCAGGAAAGTCTCGTCTATAATCCAGACATAAATCGTTTTTAAAGGAGCAGTTAAGATGAAAAAAGTAATAGGTTTCTTGTTGGCTATTGTCATTTTTGCAGGGATTGGATTCGGAGTAAACCGATATGTAGAAGGTCCATCACAACCGGTCGATGGCGTTCTCGTAATCGGCACACAAAAAGATGCGAATAAGGTCAAAGAGTTGTATAAAGATAACACCAAACAAGCGATGGACTACAAAATCAAATTGGTTACAACGAAAAAAATTACGAAATTGTCAGAGCAAGGTCAGAAAGAAACAGGTCAAGAATTTGATACTAGAGAGATCAAATATTCGGTTGTTACTCGATCCACCGCTGAGCAATTCGTCAAGAAGGGGATTCTCAGAGCCAGACAAGAGCCAAACAGCACATCTATTATTTCAGACCCTGTTACCAGCATAAAACAATTATCGAATGGTCAAAATCTGTTTTACTCTTATAGTGATGATGAAATGAAGAATGGCCAAATTGATTTGAACGGCAAGATGGTACCTGTAGCCCATGTAAACCATCAAATGTGGATCGGGTATATACCACAAGCGGATCTTGTTATCGTTGACGACCAGACTTACAACCAATTAACCGAAGCAGAGTCAACGCTCTCCTTGATCCAGTTTGAAAATCGCAGCTTCGATTATAAGAAGAAAGATCAGGTGAACCAAGTCTTACAAGAAATCGGGAACGTATACGCAAATAGTGAAGACAAAGTAAACTTCGTAGACGTACAAGATTGAGTTTGGTTGATGAGAGGGTGACTGTATGGAAGTTGTACGAATGGAAAACGTAGTAAAAAGTTATGGGGAAGGAAATAGCAAGGTAGATGCGTTAAAGGGGATTCACCTTTCGATTCAGCAAGGAGAGTTTGTTTCCATCGTTGGCGTTTCCGGCTCTGGTAAAAGTACACTGCTACATATTTTAGGCGGGTTGGATCGTCCAACTTCTGGACAAGTATTCATTGGGGATCATAATATTTACGATTATACAGATGATGAGCTTTCGATATTCAGAAGAAGAAAAGTCGGGTTTATTTTTCAATTTTTTAATTTGATCCCGGTATTGAATGTCCAGGAAAATATCGCGTTGCCCATGTTATTGGATGAGGAACCGATAGATATGAAGTATCTGGATGAACTTATTGAAATCCTGGGTCTCCATGAACGGAAAGACCACTTGCCTTCCGAATTATCGGGAGGTCAACAGCAACGGGTCTCCATCGGCAGAGCCTTAATGAATCGGCCGCATTTGATTTTGGCCGATGAGCCCACTGGGAATCTGGATACACGAAATACGAAGGAAGTCATAGATTTATTACGATTGACTGCCAAAAAATACAATCAAACCATTGTCTTGATTACTCACGATCTCGCGATTGCTTCGGCTTCTGACCGGATCATCACGATAGAAGACGGTACGATCATTTCAGACCAACGGCTTGCTGCGAATTAGCTAAAAGACTGGAGGAGAATGATTTTGATCAGCAGCTATAAACAATTAAGCAGCAAGTATTTAAAGGGGAATATGAAACGAACGATTTTGACTTTGATCGGAATCATACTCTCTGTAGCGTTAATTTCGACAGTCGGCCTTTTTATAAAAGGATCACAACTATCCCAAATCGAGAATATTAAGAAGTTAAACGGGTTTTCTTTTCATCTCAGTATTTCCAATTACGATGAACCACTATTAAACAAAATCAAATATAATCCCCAAATTGCTTCGTATGGTTTGATGTCACAGGGGGGGATCGTTCCGGTTGGAGATGGAGATGCTTCTGTTCAAAAGAATTTCGCTGATCATAGCGCATTGGCCTTTTTAACCTACAGTCTCGCTGATGGCAGATTACCAGCCAATGAGCATGAAGCAGCCGTCGATTCATGGACGCTTCCTTTTTTGAAAAAGGGTCTTCAGATCGGCGACTCATTTGAATTGGATGGTCAAACCTATCAACTGGTTGGTTTACTGGATAATCGGGCGTTCACTCAGAAAGATAAAGTGGGTCGTTTCCTAACCTATAAACATGATTTTGCTATCGGAGAGGGTAGGATCTTAGCCGAAATCAACGAGAAAGCGGACTTTAAAGAGGTAATAGATGAGATAAAATCACTTACGAAAGACGAGAATCTGGTTATCAATGAGGAATTGATAAAAGTTTTGAAACCGGGGTCGAATCAATCGATTTTGGCCGTGCTCGTTATCGTCATCAGTATTGTTGTGATCGCGACAGTTGTGGTGATTTACAACGCTTTTCAAATCAGCGTCGTAGAGCGGATGAAGCAGTTCGGGATGCTCCGAAGCATCGGTGCTACGCGAAAGCAAATTAGACAAATCGTGATGAGAGAAGCGGCTGTGTTGGCTGTCATCGCAATTCCGGTTGGACTTGTATGTAGCATATTGGCGGTCGCTGCTCTCCAATCCATTTTCTCGATCATTTTAGAAGAGGGTGCAGGTGTTTCGTTCTTTCATATCGATTGGTGGATTTTATTTATCAGTTCGATCATTACGCTGACGGCCGTACTAGCATCCAGTTATTACCCAGCTTTTTTTGCGGGCCGAATATCCCCACTGCTGGCCATCAGCAGCAGGTTATCCATCAAAAAAGAGGCGATCAAAAAACACAAGAATAACGTGTTGAAAAAGCCGTTATCTTTTCCTTTGAGCCTGGCTTTGAAAAATGTCAAAAGAAATAAAAATCGTTATACCATTACGATTCTATCCATCATTATATCCAGTGTCTTGTTTATCACTTTCTCGTCAATGATGGATATAGCATTTGAATCCAAATATGTGAAAGATTTATCTGCGAAAACTGATCTATCCATCTATCTGAAACAAGATCATGATGATTCTTTAGCAGAAAGACAGCAAATTTTGGAGCTTTTGAAGTCAGTTGAAAATGTATCCGGAGTGAAGGAACAGGACCTCCATTTTGAAATCGAATTGAAGGATAAGACTCAATCTCTTGCAACTGTTGCTCACATCGAGGACTCTGTTGGAAAAAAACACGCCATTTCCATTGTAAATCACATCGATGAGAATAAAGTGAAGAAAGATTCAGAGCTCGTCATAAAAGTGCTGGTATACAGTTTTATCACAGTCATTTCTTTGATTGGCAGTCTCAATATCCTTAATACAATTACGATCAGCATCATCATCAGACGAAAAGAACTTGCTGCGTTAAAATCCATAGGCATGTCACAAAGAGATTTGAAAAAAATGATCATCTATGAAGCGCTGATTTACGGTTTTTCTGGAAGTTTGCAAGGGATCTTTTTCGGTTGTATACTGTCTTATATTATCTATTTGGCGGCTTCCGGTGTCTTGAGGGTCGAATGGACGATCCCCTACGAAGCTTGTCTCATTACGTTTGTTTCAGCTTTGATCATCAGCTTTTTATCTGTTCTATTGCCACTGAGAAAAATTCAAAAAGATAATCTTATCGATGTGATCAGGGAACAATGATAAAATGGGCCTGGCTATTTTATAGTCGGGCTTTTCGGATTGGTCAATGGCTGAACACTGGAATGAAAATGAGGAGAGGACAACCTTGCATAAAATATTGCTCGTGGAAGATGATGAGGCGCTTGGTCTAGCCATCGAATTCTCATTGAGAAATGAAGGCTATGAGGTAGTCAGAGCCTCTAGTGTAAAAGAAGCCAAACACCAGTTTGAACTTCAACCTTTTGATTTGGCGATCCTAGATGTCGGCCTTCCAGATGGAAACGGCTATGATTTATGTCTGCATTTCAAAAAACAAAACGATTCATCGGTTGTTATCTTCTTAACGGCCTTGGATGAAGAAGCTAATGTAGTAATGGGACTGGATATTGGCGGAGACGATTATATAACGAAACCATTCCGAGTCAAAGAATTCATGTCCAGAGTGAAAGTGCAATTGCGCAAACGTGGACGGTTGCAAACATCTTCTATCACTTTAGTATCTGAAAATATAAAAATGGATACGAACCTCGTCAAGGCTTATAAAAATCAGGAAAGCATTCCATTAACCAATCTTGAATACAAGCTTCTGCTTACTTTCATGATGAACGCCCATAAAGCACTAAAAAGAGATGATCTCTTGATGAAAGTATCGGAAGGAGAAGATGCTTTTTTTGATGAAAACACGCTTTCTGTATACATCAAGCGTCTAAGAGATAAAGTGGAAGATGACCCCAAAAATCCGCAGTTTATCGTCACCCAAAGAGGATTAGGCTATCGGTGGAATAAGGATGTGAGTAGCGAGTAAGATGATGAAGAATACCGAATTGAAAGGGTATATGACGATACTGGCCGTTCTGTTATCACTATTTACCATTCACCAGTTTATTGCCCATCAATTGTTTTATGATGCTGTGAAAAGCGACTCCATTGCAACCTGGGGTGAAATTACGGCTAGATTGGTTGAACAAAATCCCGAGAATGAAGCGGAAATTATGAAAGTCTTAACAAGTCACGCATCTAATTCAAATGAGTATCAGGAAAAAGGAAGAGAGCTCTTTAGACAGTATGGATTATATGAAGATTTGGAGTCAGAGCTTTTTCCCCTATTAAATAAACATATTTCCAGCCATAATCAATGGATTTATTGGGGATTGATTTGTTTCGGATTGATTCTGCTAGGCGCAAGCTATATGCAATTCAAGATGGTCTTCCATAAAATTAGACAACTTACTTCCGCAGCTAAAAAAATAATCGACGGGGACTACTCGGTAGTCATCAATGAAAATAAGGAAGGGGATCTTGCCAAACTAGCGGCTTCCTTTCGTTCCATGAAGGATATTATCCGAAAAAGCATGCAGGATCTTCTGGAAGAGAAAGAGTTTTTAGCACAAATTCTGCAAGATATCTCCCATCAATTAAAAACGCCTCTTTCCACGATATCCATATACAATGAAATGTTATTAAATGCAGAGCTGCCTCGTCAGCAGCAAGTTCAACTTTTGCAAAATAATGAAGTTCAAATCTCCAGAATGAATGTCTTAATTCAAAATTTGTTAAAAGTAGCGAAAATCGACGCCAGAGCTATTTCGTTTGTTAAAGAACCAGCCAATTTGGTGGAGACGATCGAGGAAGTTCTGGATGGCTTGGCAAAGATGGTCATTGATAAGGATATAGCGATTGACTGGGATGCGCCCAAGGAAATCGTCGTTGTCCATGATAAACTATGGATGCAGGAAGCTTTGATGAACCTGCTGAAGAATGCGATCGAACATTCAAAACCCGGCAGTACAATCATCATTCACGTAAAAGATACGCCTATTTATACGGAGTTGGTGATTCAAGACTTTGGAGAAGGAATTGCAACTAAGGAATTGGCGCATATTTTTGATCGATTTTACAAAGCAACAGGTTCTAACAAGCATGATTCGACTGGGATTGGATTGGCGCTAGTCAAAGCCATTGTCGAAGCACATCGTGCCTTGATTAAAGTGGAGAGTGAGAAAGACAGCTTTACAAAATTTACGATTACTTTCATAAAGTTTTGATTACGCGTAACAAGCACTCCACGTGTGGATGGAGAGCCAGGGGTGGCTATGCCGTAGCCGTTTTTGCTGTTATGGCTTTGGGTTTAGGGTCCAGAGTATTCGGCGATGTGTTGCCTGTCTTTGTAGCTGAGCATTTTGGCGATGCATTATGGGCGTGCATGATCTACTTCGGCTTTCGCACTTGTTATACTCATAAAAAGATTTCTTTTTCACTGTGGTGCAGCCTCGCGTTTTGCTTTGCGATCGAGGGCAGCCAATTGTATCAGGCCAGTTGGATCATTTACCTACGGGAGACAACGCTTGGGGCGTTTGTATTAGGAAAAGGCTTTTTGACGGCGGATCTTGTGCGGTACACGGCGGGAGCAGCCAGCGCTGCCTTGCTCGACCTAGCCTGGCCTTGGCGTAAGCGCTCCTGATTTTGGGCGGATGTACGACATACCAAAAAAATCTTCTGGGAGGGATCATGTTGCAGCAGCTCTTTACCGATATGATGAAACAGGACGTAAAGCCGTTCTTTTCTAAGCGTGGCTTCGCAAAGAAGGGTTTGAATTTCACTAAGAAAACCGAAAGCCTCATCTACATGTTCAACTTCCAAAAATCTGCTGGCAATGCAGCGGACCATGTAATGTTTTATGTGAACTGTGGTATTTATGCAGCGGAGTTGGCACAAATACAATCGAGAGAGATTCTAACAGCACCTCTAGAAGCGGAGTGTCACTTCAGAGCAAGAATGGGGGAGATTGTTGAGTCTGTACCAGATCGATTTTCAATCACTCCGGATACGAATATGGATGATGTAAGAAAAACACTTCTAAGTGGATTAGAAAAGGCGATTCATTTCTATGAAACGATGACCAGTGCCAGATCTATTGTGGATTATTACACTTCAGGGCCATTTTTACATCTGAGCGAAGAGAGCTTTCATTTGCTATTACAATCCAATGATGTAGCAGCGGCTAAACATTATTGGAAGGCTTTGCACGAAAAGTACGGAACAGAAAAGCGATGGACCATATTCGAGAATAAATACATGGCCATCTTCAATAAATATGGAGTGGAATTTGATAAGCGATAAAAACAGCGGTCAGTCTAAGACTTTATATGCAGGTCTTAGGTGGCCGCTGTCTCATTTAGTGGAGTTAGCACAAAACCAATTTTTGGAAAAATAGGCGAACGAGTTAGGCGTAAAATCCATAACGTAAAGTGTGTGAAAGCCAATGGAGGAGGGAATATATGTACGGGTGGTATCCGCAAGAGGGTTATTATCCAATTTCGGCGGGAGAAGGCAGACACTACAACGATTACGAATTACTGAGACACATTGCCAGATTAGAGCGACGTCTGGCGGAAGTACAAGAAGCCTTGTCAGCATGTACGAAAAAGAATGACGCATTAAAAAAGGATTTAGAAGTTGTCAGACAGCAAAGCCCAGTGCAAACTCAGAATGATCAAACCTATCAACAACCAGCAGTAGATAAAGTAAATGTCAAATGCATAGCAGCGACAGGGACATCGGTAACCTTTGAAATATCGGGAAGAAGTTTAACATTTGATAGCGATTACTATGGGAAATATGTAGGCGATTATACCCCTGGAAAAGTATACGTAGCCATGGCGGATTATGGAGCGGGGCAAATCTATCTAACCATTAAGGATGATAATGAGATTTGGCATACCTTCAGATATTCACGAATCCAATCGTAATTGACAAGATGTGCTCATGAAAGTCGGCGGAAACAATAGAATGAGATTGCTCGCTTAGATTGATTCTTGTCGAGTGATATATCCAAGGATACTGACTGCGTGTTCCCAGAAAATGCTTATGTCACTCGACATTCTACTTACTTCGGAATTACTATGGAAGTAAATACTTATCTGAGTTGGGATAAACTGCATCAGAATGGTTGGATAAATTTTGTAGTTGTGGTAGAATTGATATGAAAATGAACGATTTAAAAAACTTCCTCCTTCCAGTTGTGCCTTACGAGCTGGCACAAGGTATTTTTCAATTCAACATTTAGATAAATTCCTAAATATCTAAAAATGACGTATGAAAGTAGGATCGATTGATTATGTCAATGAATTACGCATTTAAGGCACTCTCTGATCCCACAAGAAGAAAGATTCTTGACCTTTTGCGGGAGAAAGATATGACGGCTGGAGAAATTGCCGATCATTTTCAAATGACAAAGCCCAGCATCTCCCACCACCTCAGCTTGTTGAAACAGGCACAAATGGTTTACGACGAACGAAAAGGGCAAAACATCTACTACTCGCTGAATACGACCGTTTTTCAAGACTTATTAAAATGGTTTATCCAATTCCATTAGAAAGTGAGGGAGTCACATGAATAAGTCCAATTTGTCTCTATTATTATTTGCCATCAGTGTAGTCATAAGTGTATTTTGCTATCCCTCCATGCCGGATCAGATGGTCATTCATTGGGGACCAAATGGTGAACCGAATGGTTTTGCGCCTAAGCTTATGGGTGTAGCCTTCATTCCGGTTGTGATGCTGTTTCTCTTCGTGGCTGTTCGCAGTCAAAAACAGTATTACCAAAAGTTCCAAAGCAGTCACGATACAATCTTGCATACATTAATGATCGTACTTCTCGTCATCCATAGCGTGATAATCGCATATGGATATGGGTATATGTTAAATATTGGGATATTTGTAACCCTTATTTTGGGAATTCTCTTTGTAACAATTGGGAATTTTATGCCTCGTTTTCGACATAACTATCTGATTGGGATACGCACGCCATGGTCACTCGCTAGTGAAGAGGTCTGGAAAAATACCCACCTACTGAGTTCCCGTGTGTTCTTCATCGGAGGAATTCTCATCATGCTCACCTCATTCTTACCAACAACCTTACATTACATCCTAATGTTGATCATTGTGTTGGTGACAATTCTGATTTCGATCGCAAGCAGCCACTACTATTACAAAAAAACAGGAAGGAGAAAGTAAAATGAAAAACTTGAAAATAGCATTTCTGTTATCGTTGGTGAGCGCTATCGGTTTTATCGCAGCTATTCCCTATTTGCTGGCAATTGGCGGGGATGCATTAGCCCTGGTACCTCTCCCGATACCGGTTGCAATGGCAATTTTCGTCTTACAGGGAACCA
This sequence comes from Brevibacillus sp. MER 51, assembly GCF_023714195.1. Lineage (NCBI taxonomy): Bacteria > Bacillati > Bacillota > Bacilli > Caryophanales > Paenibacillaceae > Brevibacillus > Brevibacillus sp. MER 51. The sequence continues at coordinate 306,976 of NZ_JAMAUS010000001.1, forward strand.
TCATGGCGTTTCTGTTTTCGTGGATTGGATTGACTTTCGCAACCAAGGTTGGGTTGGATGCCCCTGTCCTTCGGAAGTGGTTATATAAAACGAGTGGAGAGTCCTTTCATAAAAAGGGGATCATTCAAGCAGTCATCTTTGGATTTGCAGCAACGGGTCTGCTGCTCCTACTGGAATTCGCCGTTTTCCAACCATTACTACCAATTTTGGCAGAAAAAGCCCAAGACGTAGAAGTGTCGGTTTGGGCAGGCATCCTGACAGCCATTCAAGGTGGAGTATACGAGGAAGTCATGGTTCGTTTATTCATGATGACCATGATCGTGTGGATTTTGAGCAAGTTATTCGGACGTAAATCCTCCCCTAAGCCATGGATGTACTGGGCAGGCATCATTGGGGCAGCCCTTATATTTGGGCTTGGTCATCTCCCTGCGGCAAATGTTTATTTTGGTGAGATTACCCCGCTTTTGTTCATTCGAACGCTCGCCCTTAATGGGGTGGCAGGTATATTATACGGATACCTCTACTGGAAGCGCGGGCTGGAGTACGCAATGATTGCACACGCGATCGGGGATATCGTCCTTCATGGTTTCATTAAATAAGACCGTTTCCCTTATGATTCCGTGTGAGTAGAAAACATACAATTTTTTAACATTTCGAGAGCTTAATCGAGTAAGCAGATCAAAAACTCCGTCGTAAGGTGGTTTTTGGTCTTCTTTCTGTTTGGTCAAAAAGCGGTATGAAAAACAAATTTTAATTTTTATGGAAATTTATTGAATGCGGGAAAAATGAGGGGTAATATAGAGAATGGAATTTATTAGGAATGAGGGGGGCATGCCTTGCGTTTTCTAACGAATTTTTCTCTCAGAAATTCAACAGCTATTATTATTATGAGCCTGCTTATCGTAGTTAGTGGAATCATTGCCGCCATGTCTCTCAAGGTAGAGAACATGCCGGATATCACTTTCCCTGTGCTTCTAGTCAATACGACTTATCCGGATGCATCACCAGAAGATGTTCTCGATGATGTAACGAAGCCATTGGAACGTGAAGTTGGGCATGTAACGGGCGTTAAGGCAGTGGAGTCATACTCAAGCAACAATAGTTCCACGCTACAGGTTTACTTGGAGACCGGTTCAGATGTACAAGCTGTCAGGGACGAGCTGGAAAGAAGAATCTCCAGTATCGCGCTTCCCAGTAAAGTAAACAGACCGCAAGTAATGATTCAGGGCTTCAGCAATCAACCCGTCTATTATCTGTTCGTGACAGGACAGGATAAGGAGAGTGGACTCGATCATTTTGACAACGATGTAAAAGAAACCGTACTCAAAGAGTTAGAAGGCATTGAAAGTGTTGATAAAGTATCAACAATAGGCGGGCAATTCAAAGAAATGAAAATCCTGCCAAAGGTAGATGCGCTAAACTACTACGGAATCTCTCCGTTGCAGTTGAAACAGCTTTTACTTGACAATCACGTAGCCCTGCCTATCGGTTCGATCATCGAGGATGGGGAAGAGCGCATCATTCGCGTGGTGAGCCGTTACCTCACAGTGGAAGATATTCGTAACACCAAGATATTCCTCCCAAGTGACCCTAAAAATGGGCTTACCTACGTAAGGCTTGGCGATATCGCTGAAATCAATTTTGATGAAGTCGTTAATTCGATCAGCCGCTATAACGGAAAGAATGGAATTAACATCAATATTTACAAAACGCGTGACGCCAATGCGGTAGAAACCGGTGATGCCATTAATGCAAAATTATCCCTTTTGAAAGAAGAGTACCCGAACTTAACTTTTACCACGATTTATGACACTTCTGTCGATATCAAGAATTCGATTAACGGCATGCTCAAGGAAGGCTTGCTTGGAGCTATTATGGCTTCTGTAGTCATTTTGCTGTTTTTACGTCATGTAAAAGCGACCCTCATCGTCCTAGTCTCGATCCCAACATCCATCTTAGTAAGTCTGATTTTCATGTCCTGGATGGACATTACTCTCAATATGATCACACTGTTCGGGATGGCAGTGGCTGTAGGACGAGTCGTGGATGACAGTATCGTCGTTATCGAGAATATTTTCCGCCATTTGCAATTGAACAAAGAACGCAAGGAAAGCTTGATTCAAATCGCCACCCACGAAATGCTACATGCCATTACCTCATCGACTTTTACGACAACCGCCGTATTTTTACCCATTGTATTTGTTGGGGGGATGATCGGAGAAGTATTCCGCCCATTTGCATTAACCGTCGTCTGCTCGCTGTTTGCCTCACTATTAGTAGCCGTGACGATTGTTCCTCTGTTAGCCAAGCTGATGATTTTAAAAGACCACAATATCAAGGAATATGAACATGGGAAAGGGTCTGACACGTACAGGAAGTTGCTTCAATGGTCACTCAACCGCAAGCCTGCTGTCGGATTTCTGTCACTCGTTCTATTTGTCGCAAGTCTAGCGCTTCTCCCGTATATGAAATACGGTTTGTTTCCTGATCCGGAAGCGAAGTACATATTCGCACAAGTAACGATGCCAAAAGGTACACAACTAGATGGACTCGATCAAACGGTTGCCCAGGTCGAAAGTAAATTGATGGAGCAGCCTGAAGTAGAGTACATAGAAATCAATCTTGGCTCTGAAAATGAAGCGGAAATACGCCAATCGAACCAAGCCCTCTTACTAATCAAAATAGGGCAAGATGTGAATCTCGACCAAACCATCAAGAAATTTGAGGGAATCGTCAAACCTATGATTCCACTAGGAACCGAAATGGCCTTGACGAAGCCTGGTAGCAGCGATACCAACAAGTTTAAGGTGATTCTGTATGGACCAGATCTGGATCGTTTGAAAGAGGCAAGCGAAATAGTCAAATCAAACTTGAAAGTAAGTCCGCTGTTGACCAACGTGAAGGACAATCTAAACGATTTCAAAAATGAAGTTGTCATCAAAGTCGATAGAGACAAAGCCTCGGAACTGGGAGTTTCCCCTGTACAGGTGGCTCAAGAAGTCAACCTCCTGGTCTCGGATACCCGAATTGGCAAGATCAAAGTCGACGACAAAGACTACAGTCTCTTCTTTGGACTCAGTGAAAACCATGCGAAATCGTTAGAGGAACTGAATAATATCTACATCCAAACGCCAAGCAAGCAACAAGTTCGTTTGGTGGACTTTGCCGAGATTGACCAAGAAAAAGTTCAATCACAAATCATGCGCAAGGACGAAAAACAATTCGTGCAAATTACAGCAGATATCACGAGCGACAACAAAGGCGGTGCGAGTAATTTCCTGTTTGCGATGTTGCAAGCAGAAAAATTGCCTGCTGGAGTTACATTGTCATCTGAAGGTGTCTCAAGTGACATGGAAAAAAGCTTTAAAGATATGCTTTTAGCCATTGGTGCAGCGATTTTTATCGTCTACATCGTCATGCTCATCACTTTTGGCAATGCTACAGCTCCGCTCGCCATTCTACTGTCCCTGCCACTTGCTGTGATCGGCGGATTATTTGGTCTGTTCATTTCGGATACCGTTCTCGATATAACGGCACTTATCGGCTTTTTGATGCTGGTCGGAATCGTTGTTACCAATGCAATTGTGTATGTGGACAATATCCAGCAGCGAAGACTGGAAGGGACTTCTATGCGTGAGGCAGTTGTCGAAGCTGGCGTTACCCGCGTACGACCCATTATTATGACGGCTGTTGCGACAGTCAGTGCGCTCTTGCCACTTTACCTCGGCTTTTCTGAAGGGGCCTTGATGACTAAAAGCTTGGCGATTGTGGTCATTGGTGGACTCGTTACTTCGACGATCCTGACCTTGTTCGTGGTTCCTATCGGGTATGAATTGCTGTATCGGATCAAGAAAGAGTTTTTTGCCCCTGATACCAAAGAAGCGGAGATCGAGCCAAGTGAAGATATGTTCATTTCCGTGCTGAGAAGTTTACGCGATATGAAAAAGTCTGGGTAAGGCAGAGGGAGGAGTTTACTTAATATGAAGAAGACGAAGCTAATCAGCTCAGGCGTGGCATGTCTTTTAGGCTTGACAATCATCTCGGGATGCAATTCACAATCCGTAGACAGTACCAATTCAAAAGAAGGACGAACACCAACCGAAAGCCAGTCCGGCACTGAGGTTGAAACCATTAAAGTGGAGAATTCCGTTGATGTTCAAGTAGAGGAAGTCATAGAAGGAGAACTCAAAGACTCTGACAGGTTGCTTGCGGAGGTATTCGCTAACACGGATGTGAGTATTTACGGCAAAACTACCGGAACCGTCTCTCAAATCCTGGTAAAGAAAGGGGATACAGTCAAAAAAGGACAAGTCATCGGAAAGCTGGATCAAACCGAAGCGCAATTGAAACTGCGCCAAGCTGAGGCAGCATTAGCAGTCGCCAACGCAAATCTTGAGCATTCCAACAAAATGGGGACGTCTGGCGAATTGGCTAACAGTCAATTGAAGCAGGCGGAGCAAACCTATGCGAGTGTCAAGCGTACGATGGAACAAGGATTGACGCTCGCACAGGCAAATTACAACCGCTCAAAAAAGCTGTTTGAACAGAAAGCTTTGTCCAAAGGTGAGCTTGAGAATGCGGAAAACGCGTATCTGCAAGCAAAAAACCAGTATCAAAGCCAGCTGGATCAGGCGCAAACCGCTTTGATTAATGCACGGTCACAAGTGAATACAGCCGATAAAAATGGACGAGTCACGCAAGCAAATGTGCAACAAGGAAAGGTTGAAGTGGATATTTCCAGGAATGCATTGGAAAACACACTGATCAAATCAACAATTGACGGCATTATTACCGATATCCAAGTCCAAGAAGGCGATACAATCAACCCGCAAAAGCCTATTGCAACGGTAATTAACCTTGATCCGATGATTGTGAAGGTGAATGTGTCTGAAAAAGCGTTGGCAAGCTTTCAAAAAGGAACACAGCTAAATTTGCAGGTTCCGTCTCAAAATATCAAGGTCAAGGGCAGTATTACCTACGTGGGACTAAAGGCTTCTGACCAATCCAAGCTTTTCCCCGTGGAAATAGAAGTGCCAAATCCAAAAGGCACGTTACTACCCGGAATGAAGGCAGAAGTCTCTTCAATCAATGGACAAGCAGGGATTCTCATACCAACAGATGCGATCCTTGAGCGAAATGGGAAATCGGTAGCCTACGTCGTGAATGGAGAAAGAGTAGCTGAAAAGGAAATCTCGATTGCTTCGAAAGGAACGGAGAAGACACTAATCAGCTCTGGAGTGAAACCTGGAGACAAGGTAGTTATCAAGGGGCAATCACAATTAAAAGATAATGCAAAGATTCGCATTGTTCCCTAAGTAATAGCGAGGAGGATACCTATGCAAAAGATGTACGTTTCCCAGAACAGATGGCTACTCTCTGCAAAAACGACGGCAGAGGCAGAAGTGCTATTATTTTGCTTTCACTATGCTGGTGGCCATGCTGGTATTTATCGGGATTGGCAAAAAAAGCTGCCTGTTCAGATTGGCGTTTGTCCTGTACAGCTCCCAGGCAGAAGTAATCGCTTTTTAGAGCCTTGCTACACGGATTTGTCTGTAATGATTCGTGATTTGGCAGAAGCGCTCCTTCCCTATCTGAATCGACCGTTTGCCTTTTTTGGACATAGCATGGGAACGCTGGTCAGCTTTGAGCTGGCCAGATATTTACGCAAACATTACAACCTCAAGCCGCAGCACCTGTTTGCATCCGGATACCATGCTCCACATCTACCAGATCCGGGTGAAGCCATCCATCATCTCCCGGATCAAGAGTTTCTGGAGGGCGTACGAACGATGAATGGCACGCCAAAGGAAATTTTTGAGGACCAGGAGATTCTGAATATGCTTCTCCCTACGCTTCGGGCCGATTTCACGATATGCGAGACGTATAGGTATCAAGACGAGGAGCCGCTGGAGTTGGGAATAACGGCCATTGGCGGTTGGCAGGACCCTGACTTTTCCATAACACATCTCGAAGCCTGGGCAGATCACACGAACGCTGCTTTTCAAACCTACATGCTGGAAGGGGACCATTTCTTCATCCATTCGCAACAGGACCAAGTCATTAGTATTGTGGGGTCAACTCTTCAAAATTATCTTACTGGGTACAGGGGGATAGGATGATGACAGGAAAAGCAACACGAGAGGGGACACAGCGCCTAGCTCAGGCCAATCCCCATCTTTTCTATAAGCAATTTGGCAGCTTCGATGTGTGGATCAGTCAGGTTGGATTCGGAACGTACCGGATTGATGAACAGGATGAGCAGTACCAGCAGGCTCTCCGTAAAGCGTTGCTCGAAGGAATTAACTTGATTGACACGAGTAGTATGTATACAAATGGGAGCGCCGAAAAAGTCATCGGTAATGTGCTGAAGCAACTGATAAGTGAGGAAAAAATAAAGCGGGAAGAGCTTGTAATCGTGTCCAAGGCTGGTATCGTACAAGGCGAGGATTCCGAGGAAACGACGAAGAGGACAGCGGAAGGAAAACCGTATCAAGACTACACGACGGTACACGAAGGAATGTCGATATGTATCCACCCTGAATATCTTCAAGACCAGCTGACACGCAGCCTGCAGCGCTTGCAGGTTGACACGATTGATTGCTACATGCTGCACAATCCAGAGTGGTATTTGCTATGGGCCAAAATGAAAAAGATCAAACAACAGGAAGCGTATGATGAATTAATAGAGCGAGTGGAGAAGGCTTTTCGACATCTGGAGAAAGAAGTAGAATCAGGTCGGATTCAATGCTATGGTGTCAGTGCCAATTCGTTTGTCAGCAATGTCAAAGAATTTGATTTTATTGCGTTAGATACCCTCTGGGACATTGCAGAAAAGATTACGCCGAATCACCATTTTCGCGTCATCCAGTTTCCAATGAACATGTACGAATCCGGTGCCATACTGGAAAAAAGTCATGCGCAAGGCAAGAGTGCCTTGTTATTTGCCAAGGAAAAAGGGCTTGGTGTCATGACCAACCGGACCTTAGATGTGACAGCAAAGGAAAAAATCTTCCGCCTGACGAACATCCAACTAGATCAGAGCGCGGTCATTGACGAAAAAGAAGCCATTCGTCGAATCAAAGATTGCTTGAATCGTGTAGATGATGTAGAGGATCAAATCGTCTATCGCGTCTTGCCATTATTAAAAATGGAGAAGGAAGATGTGAAAGAACTGAAGAAAAAAATATCATCTGGAGCTACACTCCGGAAATACTGGAAAAAGCTATACTCTGCAACAAATGTGCAAAATGTGAGAAACTTCTTGTTTGAACCGATCATCGAAGATATTCGCAATACGATTAAAAAGCATGAGGGCTTGGACGACCAGACGCAGCAATGGCTGGATACTTACAAGGCAGCTCTCATGGAGACAGCAGAAGCTTTGCAGAGCTACTACGCCCCGAAAGACTACCAGCGATCACTGGATATCTCGAAAGAGCTGACAAGGGTGAAACCGCATTTAATGACAACAGATAACCTCAGCCAATCCGCGATTAGAACGATGCGTGCCACTCCAGAGGTGCACAGTGTCCTCGTAGGGATGAGACGTGAGCATTATGTAGAGGATGTACTAATGGAATTGAAGAGACCTTTAGATACGATCATGCAAGAAGAAGACTGGCATACGATGACGCAAACTCTCAAAGCGGTTATTGGCTAAAAACAAAACCCAAAAGTAAAACCACCTTATGGAATCGTGTAACAACAACGATTTCATAAGGTGGTTATTTTTCATCCCCTCGGTTATTTCCACTTGCTGATGATATGCTCGCGATCAAACACTTTAATACTTATCTGGAACAGGATCAGGGCTACCACCGCACAAAGCGTGACCATTCCCAGATAGATTACCGGATTGCTCATCATGGAGAGGAAGATGACCTGACTGACAGCAAGTCCGATGATCGGCAAAACCAGTATGGCACCAAATTGTTGGGCTGCTGCGACGTTGTCAACTTTGGAGGAAACAATGACGCTCATGGATACGCTAATGATCGAAATAAATGGAACCAGCAGGAGCATCGCGAGAATAAATACGATGGAAAAATACTCTCCAGCATTGTCAAAGGTTGCAAAGATGAACCCTAGAAAAATTAGCTGGACCACCCAGGTCAAAGCGATGGAAGGCAAGGAGTAAGCTAAGACCTTACCGAGCAAAAACTCCTTGGTGGAAATCGGGGTGACCAGTACGCTTTCCAATGTTCCTGTCATTTTTTCCATGATGATACTCGTCGTGGCAAATGTTAAGGGGATCATCGCCGGTACAATCAGGAACAAAAGGAAGTAGAAGCGGGCAATCGCTATATGACCATCTGTACCTGCCATGTTAAGGAGGGGATTGGTCAATTTCATCAGGTTAAGGATGAACTCCATTTTACCGTTTTGGGCAAATACAGTAGTGATCAGAGCGACAATCAATATAACGAATGGTGCCGCAAGGTTCGTAATCAATACGGAGCGGGCAGCGAAAAGCTCTTTCCATTCTCGGAGAATAACAAATCCCGGCATCCTAGATCGCCTCCTTTTCTTGATTCAACAAGCTGAGATAGGAGTCCTCCAGTGACACGGAGATGGGTGCTATGTAATTGACGGTAATATCCGCAGCAACCAGCTTTTTGACCAGCTGAGGGTTCGAGGTCTTCGGATTGGCTACCCTCAGATGGAACTGATCTTCGGTGCGCTTATACGTCTCCACTTCCTCGGCGGCTTTAATGATCTGTTCCGATTTATTCGAATCCGCTCCTACGTCAAGAAGCACATTGTAGGTGGTCCACTCTTCGCGGAACTTCTGTGGGGTGGTTAATCGAATCACCTCACCCTTAATGATGGCGAATTCATGACATAACTCATCAATTTCTGCGAGGATATGTGAACAAAAGATGATCGTTTTTCCAGATGCAGCCCACTCGCGAATCAGATCTTTCAGCTTCCGGGTGCTGACCGGGTCGAGATTGGCTGTGACCTCGTCTAAGAAAAGCACCTCTGGGTCGTGTAAAATCGCGCAAACAATCGAAAGTTTTTGTTTCATTCCCTTCGACAATCTGCCGGCAGGATCATTTCTTCTGTCCCACAAATCGAACTGGCGTAGCAAATACTCGATGCGTGAAGCACGCTTGGCTTTGGGAATCTGGTAGCAGGAGGCGAAGAATTCCAGGTTGTCCAACAGAGAAAGCTTGTCATACACCCCGGGAGATTCCGTTACACAACCAATTTTTTTGCGAATCTCTTCTTTATTTTTGCTGATTTGATGACCGAGGATGGTGACTTCTCCTGACGTAGGCTCAATGAGGCAGGACAAGATACGTAGGGAGGTTGTTTTTCCAGCTCCATTAGGTCCAAGTAGACCGAAAATTTTACCTTTGGGAATCGAGAGGGAAATGCCATCGAGAACTTTTTTGTCTCCAAACGATTTTTTGAGATCCTTAATGACGATTGCAGGCTCCATAAAAATATCCCCTTTCCTAGATTTCTCTGTGACTCCAATTTCATGTGCAGCTCTCATATCGTAACCTTTTTATCCAATTCGGAATATTAAAAATCTGTAAAGGTAATGAGTTGATTAGCAAATGGGCAGAACCAACTGGAGATGGAGACACAGAGGCAATTTCATATCAGAGTGAAATGTCAAATTGAGCGAAGTGCAGCATTGAAAACGGGAGTTGTCAGAAATTGTCAATTTTTACCAGTGGTAAACTTACCTCCTTTCATCGCTCAAAACAAGCAGAGTAGCGCCTTTTGGCGTTCTTTCCTCTATTTGTTGGGCCAAAAAAATAAAAAAATTTACATACAACTACTTGCAGAGAACCATATTTTTGAGTTATATGTAAAAACATGTAACAAAAAGTAAAAATGTGGCACAACTTCCATCTAGGATGATTTTCAATCGAAGTCAACTTTTTGTCAACGAAATTATGAGAAATGCTGGTGATGTTTTTTTGAGAATACTATTCCTAACAACATTCATGAGCAAAGAAAACAGGATTGTCCAGTATCTGGAATCAAGAAACCACGAAGTCATTGTGTGCACAAAAAAATGGGAGCAACAAACCGAATATTTCGAAGAGATTGACTATGTTGTCAGTTACGCGTACGGCTATATTCTGGGTAAGGAAATCGTTTCTCATTTCAAAGGGCGCATTGTCAATCTACATACATCCCTCTTGCCCTGGAACAAGGGGAGAGACCCTGTTTTCTGGAGCATTTGGGATGAGACACCAAAAGGGGTTACGCTACACCTCATAGACGAGAACATAGATACCGGCAATATCCTTGTTCAGGAAGAGATTTCTTTTAATGACGATGATACGTTGATCGATTGTTACAACAAAGCGAATCAGGTGATTGAAGACCTGTTCATCCGAGAATGGGAGAACATTGTCAGCGGGCGGATCACACCTTTTCCACAACCAACTGGCGGATCGATTCACTACAAAAAAGACCGAGATTTCTACAAAAACCTGAATATGACTACCGTAAAAGAACTGCTGGCATTAAAGCGTTTTTGTGGGAAACGAACACAAGTAGAGAGGCAGAGCGATCTAACCTATCATCAGTTGTTTGAACGACAAGTCGAAGTGTCACCGGACAGTCTGGCAGCTGTATGTCAAGACCAGTCCTTGACATACAAACAGCTAAATGAGCGAGCCAATCAGTTAGCTCATAACCTTTGTGCCAAAGGAGTTAAGCCTGACGATCTGGTGGCGCTCATGATGGACAGATCACTGGACATGCTGGTGAGTATCCTCGCCGTTCTAAAGGCAGGGGCAGCATATCTCCCTATCGATCTGGATTATCCGGATGAACGAATCGCTTATATGCTAAACGACAGTAGTGCACCTGTTTTATTGACACAGACTCCCTTTATCGAAAAGGCGAAAAGCATCTGCGAACTAGAAGTGATCGACGTGTGTGACCCTGATAGCTTTAGCGACAGAAAAGAGAATCTACCGCACGTCAATCGATCAACAGATCTCGTCTATGTCATGTATACATCGGGATCGACCGGTTTGGCCAAAGGCGTGATGATCGAGCATGGCAACTTGGTAAATTTTTGTGAATGGCATCGCCAGTACTTTGAAGTGAGCCATGCAGACAAGGCCCTTGTCTATTCCAGTTTTTCATTTGACGGATCTGTATTGGATATTTTCCCCTATCTGCTCACGGGCGCTTCACTACACATCGTGCCAACTGCCCTGAAGTATGATCTGATTGCCTTGAATGATTATTGCAACCACGAAGGCATTACGATCAGCTTTTTTCCGACGGGAGCAGCTGAACAGTTCATGCAAATGGATAATCGTTCTTTTCGAGCGATGCTTACAGGCGGGGATGTGCTAAAAAAGGTTGATCGGCGCGGTGCTTACAAGCTGTACAACTTGTATGGACCGACAGAGTGCACGATTCTTGCTACTGTTTTTGAGGTGGACAAGCAATACCAGAGCATTCCGATTGGCAAGCCTATTGGTCATACCTCCATCTTAATTTTGGACGAAAAGCTGGCATTACAACCGATTGGGGTAGCAGGCGAGTTATTTATTCTCGGTAGAGGGTTGGGACGAGGGTATGTGAACCGACCAGATCTGACTGCTGAGAAATACATCATTCATCCGCAGACGGGGGAGCGCATGTACCGCACGGGAGACAGGGCACGCTGGTTGCCTGACGGGAACATCGAGTTCATGGGCCGCCTCGACAATTTGGTGAAAATTCGCGGGTATCGGATCGAGCCAGGAGAAATTGAACCTTTCCTCATGAATCATCCAATGGTCGAAATGGCAACAGTTATCGCCAAAGAACGGGAGGATGGCCGCAAATACTTAGTTAGTTACTATGTTGCTCCTGATGAAATCCCTTTTCACGAGCTGAGGGAATGGCTCGGAAATGATCTTCCTGATTACATGATCCCGACTCACTTTGTTCACATGGACGCGCTACCGCTCACCACGAATGGAAAGGTAGACAAGCGGGCATTGCCAGATGTACAGGGAGATGAGGAGCTGCTGAGGGAATATTACGTCGGGCCGACTGATGAGCTTGAACAACAATTGGCTCACGTGTGGAGTAGTGTGCTGGGAATTTTGCAGGTGGGAATCGACGACCATTTTCTTGAATGCGGTGGGGACTCGATCAAGGCCATGCAGCTCATTTCCCAGTTCAAAAATATCGGATTCGATTTGAGATACGACCAGCTTTTTAAGCATCCAACGATTCGCCAATTGAAACATTTGTTCACAGAGCAAGAGCAGACGAACATACCACCATTGCAAGAGCTGACCGTACAACAGCAATACGAAACATCCGCGGTGGAGAAACGGATGTACATTATCCAACAGCAGGATCCCGAGTCGATCGCATACAATGTGACATTCACGGTTGACTTTCCCCACTCCGTAGATGTGGAGCATATCCAGCTGGCCTTGCAACAGCTGGTGATACGTCACGAAGGATTACGAAGCACGTATCACATGTATCATGACGAAATCGTAAAGCGAATTGTCACGTGTGCCGAACTATCATTTGTCCGTCAAACGGGTGTAGAAGAGGTCCTGCACAGCCTACTTGCAGAGCACATCAAGCCATTCGATTTGGCAAAGGCACCATTGCTCCGGGCTGGAATCATTGAAACTCCTGACAAAAAGGTTCTCTGGCTCGACTCCCATCACATCCTCATGGATGGATTATCCAAGTCGATTTTGTTACGGGAATTACAGACTTTACTCGAACAACAGCAGCTCCCCCCTTTACAGAGTACCTATAAGTCGTTTGCGCACTGGCAAAATGACTGGCATGCAAGCGAGGAATACAAACAGCAAGCTGCTTACTGGAAAACCCTTCTTGAGGGAGAGCTTCCCGTTGTCCAGCTTCCTACACGAAAACGTCCGCCGCAACTGACATTTGATGGGGCTACGACCACGTATCGCGCAACCAAAGAACTCACGAGAAAGCTCAAGACCACCGCAACCAAACATGATGGAACCCTCTATATGCTGATGCTTACCATCGTATCTGTCTGGCTATCCAAGATGAATAACGACAGCGAGCAAGTCATACTAGGTACCGTAACAGATGGAAGACAGCATCCAGATACGCGAGAGATACTTGGGATGTTCGTTAATACCTTGCCACTTCTACTCTCAATTGATCATGAAGAAAGCTTCTTACATAACCTGCAACAGGTGAAGCAAGAGCTTTTGTCCGCTTTGCAAAACCAGTACGTTCCCTTTGATAAAATTCTCGAAGGCTCCGGCGCAAGACGCGACGGGAATCGTCATCCCCTGTTTGATGTGATGTTCATGATGCAAAGCACATCGGAGACAGGGTTGGAAAACTACACGCGTCATATCAACAACAGGATTAGCAAGTTCGACCTGACACTAGAAGCAGTGGAGCGGGACAATGAGCTGCACATTGTCTTTGAATACAACACAAGGTTGTTTGATGAATCCATGATCCACCGCATGATTGCGCAGTTTGAACACCTCCTTTTGCAAGCTGTTCACGCTTTGGAGGCGCAAGTTAAAACGTTTGAACTAATGCCTCAAGCGCAACGCCTCGATTTGTTACTAGGGGTAAACGATACATCCAAAACATACCCCGGCAAATTGATCATGCAGTTGTTAGAAGAATGGGCTGCTGTTACACCTGACAAGATCGCATTGGTTCTTGGCGAACAGTGCATGACGTATCGAGAGCTGAACGAACGAGCTAATCAACTGGCACATACCCTCCGGACAAAAGGGGTGAAACCAGACGATCTGGTGATGCTGATATCGGAACGATCCTTCGAGATGATAGTGGCCATTTTCGCCGTATTGAAAGCAGGTGGAGCCTATCTGCCGATCGATCCGAACAGTCCGGCTGACCGAATTTCCTACATTTTCACAGATAGCGGCGCTAAGATGGTGATGGCACAGTCCCGTTTCGTTGAAAAAGCAAGCTTTACAGCGGGTGTTATAGATCTGGACAGCGAGAGGAGCTTTTCCCCAGATACAAGCAATCTACCACTGGTTAACATGCCGGATGACCTCGTGTATGTCATGTACACATCAGGCTCAACCGGGAAGCCCAAAGGCGTGATGATTGAACACGGGGGGCTGCTCAATGTGCTCCATGCCATGCAGGATGAATATCCGCTAATGAGTGAAGATGCGATCCTGCTGAAGACGACCTACATTTTTGATATCTCTGTAGCCGAAATTTTCGGATGGATACCTGGAAATGGAAAATTGGTGATTCTCGAGCCAGAGGCAGAAAAGACTCCCAAAGAAATATGGCACGCGGTAGTCCAAGAAGGGATCACCCACATCAATTTCGTGCCATCCATGTTGATTCCGTTCGTCGAATATCTGGAGGGGCGAAACGAAGCCAACCGATTGCGGTACATTCTTGCTTGTGGGGAAGCGATGCCGGATGATCTCGTGCCAAAGGTGTATGAAGTACTGCCGGAGGTGAAATTGGAAAACATCTACGGGCCAACAGAAGCGACCATCTATACGTCCCGTTATTCGCTCGCAAAAGACTTACTGGAGAGTCCTGTCCCCATCGGAAAGCCACTGCCCAACTATCGAATGTACATTGTCAATCAGTATGGACAGTTGCAGCCGATAGGCGTTCCAGGCGAACTCTGTATAGCTGGGATCAGCTTGGCAAGAGGATATTTGAATAACGAAGAGCTGACCGCGGAAAAGTTTGTTGCCCATCCATTAGAGGCTGGAAAGCGTATCTATCGCACTGGTGACCTGGCACGCTATCGTGAGGATGGCAACATCGAGTATCTCGGACGGATGGACCATCAGGTGAAAATTCGTGGATACCGCATCGAGTTGGATGAAATTCGAAGCAAACTGATTCAGGAAGCGTCCATTGATGATGCGGTGGTTATGGCCCGAGTGGACCAGAACAATCAGGCATACTTATGCGCCTATCTGCTTTCCGCGAAGGAATGGACAGTCAGTCAATTGCGAGACCTGCTTCGCCGTGAATTGCCAGAATATATGATACCTGCCCACTTCGTTCTCATGAAGGAGTTTCCCCTTACATCCAACGGCAAGCTAGATCGCAAGGCTCTGCCCGAACCGGATGGAAGTGTGAGAAGCGAAGTGGAATATGTAGCCCCCCGCTCTGAAATGGAAAAGATTCTTGCCGGAATTTGGGGAGAAGTACTTGGCATCGAGAGAGTAGGGATTCAAGACAGCTTTTTCGAGCTTGGTGGGGATTCAATCAAGGGTTTGCAGATCGCGTCTCGTCTGCAACGGATGAATCTCATGATGGCAGTCAATCATCTGTTTAAATATCCAACCATCGAACGAATGGCACCGTTTATCATTTCCGAGAGTATCAATTTCGATCAGGGACTGGTAACAGGGCCTGTCTTGCTTACACCAATCCAGCACTACTTCTTTGAACGGATAACATCAAGTAGACATCACTGGAATCAAGCCATGATGGTTTTCAGCCGAGAGGGCTTCCATAGCGAACTATTGATGGAGTCTCTCCATGCACTTGTGCTTCATCATGATGCCCTGCGCATGAGCTTTATCGAATCGGATGAGGGATTTGTCCAGTTTAATCGGGACGACGATGGTAATCTGTTCGAATTCCATGTGTTTGATTTTACAGAAGAGCTGGACGCTCGTAACAAAGTGGAAGAAGAAGCAAGCCGTCTTCAAGCCAGTATGAATTTACAGGAGGGGCCGCTCGTTCAAGTAGCGCTCTTCAAGACAAGAGTAGGTGACCATCTGCTTTTTGCGATTCACCATCTGGTTGTTGACGGTGTTTCCTGGCGAATCATTCTGGAAGACTTCCGAGTCGCCTATCAGCAAGTAGCCTCAGGTAATCCAATTGCTATAACGGAAAAAACACATTCTTATCAAAAATGGGCGAAAGAGCTGAAAACCTTTGCCAATAGCAAGAAGCTTGTCAATGAACTAGCTTATTGGAAAAAAGTCGAATCCATCCCGTGCCCTCCCTTACCGAAGGATCAGGAGACCATTTATCAGACCGAAATGGAGACGATAACAGCGTCGGTTCGTTTCTCCAAAACGGAGACGGAACAATTACTGCGCCATACAAATCACGCCTACCAAACGGAAACGCAAGAGATCTTGTTGACTGCCTTGGGAATAGCAATGCAGGAATGGACAGGGGCAAACGATGTAAAGGTCTTTTTGGAAGGACATGGACGTGAAGAGATTGTCAAAGGCTTGAATGTATCCCGTACGGTAGGTTGGTTCACTTCCCTTTTCCCTGTCGTGCTGCCTGTAGCCAAATCGGGCCAATTGGGGGAGCAGATCAAGCTGGTCAAAGAAACGATGCGTGCCATTCCTAATAAAGGAATCGGGTATGCCATCCTAAAGCATCTCACAGATTCCGAGCACAAACGAGACATCCATTTCACACGCCAACCCGAGGTTGTGTTCAATTATCTGGGACAGTACGATGCCGATCTGGACAATGAGCTTTTCACATTATCGGATCTACCAGAGGGTAGAGTACTAGGCCCTCATGCCGAGCGCATGCACCCGCTCGATATCTATGCCAAGATTATCGGTGGAGAGCTAGTTATCTATTTGAATTACAATCGCCATGAGTATCACAAAACGACGATAGACAAGCTCATGGGACTCTATCAATTTCATTTGAACGCTATTATTTTACATTGTTTACAAAAGAAAGATTCTGAGTTAACACCGAGTGATTTCGTGGACAAGAAGCTCTCTTTGGAAGAACTCGATGACATTATGGACTTGATAGGCGATTTGTAAGTAAATGGAGCTCAGGAGGAGAGTAGACGTGTCAAGTAAAAAGATCGCCAATATATATCCGTTATCTCCCATGCAAGAGGGAATGTTATTTCATTCCCTCCTGGACGAAGGAACAGAGTCCTATTTCGAACAATTGCGCTTTACCATTAGAGGATTCATCGATCCAGCTATTCTCGAACAAAGCTTAAATGCGCTGATCGAGCGACACGATATTCTCCGAACTGTCTTTATCCTTGAGAAGGTTCAAAAGCCGCGACAAATTGTCCTTAAGGAAAGAAAGACAAACGTTCAGGTGATAGATATCACACACCTCTCTGAAGACGAGCAAGCTGTCTTTTTGGAGGACTTTGCGAAAAGAGAACGTCAGAAAAACTTTGATTTGGCAAAAGATGTGCTCATTCGTCTCACTCTTGTCCAAACCTCTTCTGACGCATATACACTGATCTGGAGTCACCATCACATTTTGCTAGATGGCTGGTGCATTCCGATTGTGTTACATGACTTTTTCCAAATCTATCAACAAGTAAAAGAAGAACGACCAGTCAATCTCGGCCACGTTTATCCGTACAGCCAGTACATTAGCTGGTTAGGGGAACAGGATGCAGAAGAAGCAAAAGCCAATTGGTCACGGTATTTAAGTGGCTATGAGCCGAGCACATTTATTCAAACGCAGGGTACCGGAATCAAATACAAGCAAGCAGAGCTGGTCTTTACGATTGGTCAGTCGCTGACGAGCGACTTGAATCATATCGCTAGAAAATTGCAAGTAACGGTAAACAATCTCTTTCGTACAATCTGGGGCCTCATGTTGCAGCGCCAAAGCAATATTGATGACGTTGTATTCGGATCGGTTGTCTCTGGCCGTCCAATCGATATCCCGAACGTAGACCAGATGGTTGGACTTTTCATCAATACCGTACCTGTCCGTGTTCAGATGAGTGACAATCAAACGTTTTCTGATCTGGTGAAACAAGTACAAGAAGAGTCGAGTTCGCTGGAAAAATATCATTATCTTTCCCTCGCCGACATTCAGAAAAATCAACAACTGATCGATCATATCATTCTGTTCCAAAACTATCCGATGGGCGCAGAGCTTTTGGCCCGTCTGAACCAATATAACCAAGAATTCACTCTTACAAATCTGCATGCCTTTGAACAAACCAACTACGACCTAAACATAATGGTCACCTCAGACGATACCCTCACTGTTACGTATCTTTACAATGCATCCGTATTTACGGAAGATCAGCTCCAACACCTCAATCAGCAACTCACTACTATCATGACGCAAGTGACAAAAACACCGGATATCCTTTTGAAAAATATAGAAGTGGTCAATTCCGAGGAGAAGCACCTTCAGCTCCATATTTTTAATGATACATATCGCAATTATCCTGTTGATTATTTGATTCACCAGATTTTTGAAGAGCGTGCAGAGAAACAACCACACCTCATTGCCCTAGTCATGGGAGAGCAAAAGCTTACGTATCGTGAGCTAAACGAAAAGGCAAATCAACTTGCTACATTTTTACGTGCAAAAGGGGTCGGGCCAGAAAGTATTGTCAGCTTGCTCACAGAACGCTCAGCGGAAATGATCATTGCCATTCTTGCGATTTTTAAAGCAGGCGGCGCATATTTACCAATCGACCCGGCTCACCCGAAGGAACGCATCGAATACATTTTACAAGACAGCGGCAGCGTGCTACTTCTTACCAAAAAACGCTTTTTAGAGACAATTGATTTTGCTGATCGGATCTTTGATCTGGAGGCGGATGAGCTTTATCAGGGAACACCGGGTAATCTTGCAAATGTAGCCCAAATAAGTAATCTTGCATACGTCATCTACACATCGGGTTCGACAGGCAAACCGAAAGGCGTCATGATCGAGCATGCGAGTCTATTGAACCAAATCTTCGCACTGCAAGAGCAATATCCGCTTCAAGAAAAAGATGCGTATTTGTTAAAAACGACCTACACCTTCGACGTATCCGTCGCAGAAATCTTCGGTTGGATTCTCGGTAACGGCAGACTGGTGATTCTCGAACCTGGCGCAGAAAAAGAACCTGACAAAATTTGGGAATCCATCGTTAATTATGACGTAACTCACGTCAATTTTGTTCCATCTATGCTCATTCTTTTTGTCGAGTATCTCGAGGGGCGAAAAGAGGCAAACCGACTACGGTACATCATGGCTGCCGGGGAAGCAATGCCGAATGATCTTGCGCCAAGAGTATATAAAGTATTGCCAGAAGTGAAAGTGGAGAACATCTATGGTCCGACAGAAGCTACCATTTATGCTTCCTGCTTCTCACTCACGGCAGACTTGATAGAAAATCCTGTGCCTATTGGAAAGCCTTTGGCCAACTACCAAATGCATATCGTCAATCAACATGGGCAGTTACAGCCAATCGGGGTTCCTGGTGAATTATGCATTGCCGGAGCTGGATTGGCGAGGGGTTATCTAAACAATGAAGAGTTAACGAACGAAAAGTTTGTTCCCCACCCGTTTGAAGCAGGCAAACGCATGTACCGTACGGGCGACCTGGCTCGTTATCGCAAGGATGGAAACATTGAATACCTCGGACGAATTGACCATCAAGTGAAAATTCGCGGCTTCCGGATTGAGCTAAACGAAATTCGTAGCCGGTTGATCGAAGAAGAATCGATTCGCGATGCAGTGGTAGTGGCACAAACAGATCATAACCAACAAGCGTATCTATGCGCCTATATTATCGCTGACCAGATGTGGACTGTTGCCTCATTACGTACATTGCTTCGGCAAACGCTGCCAGATTACATGGTTCCGTCTCATTTCATTCAAATGGAAGAGTTCCCTCTGACCTCGAGTGGCAAAATTGATCGCAAAGCTTTGCCGCTCCCAGATGGCAATGTGCAAACAGGCAACGCGTACAGTGCGCCGCGTAATCCGATTGAGGAATTGCTCGCCCGGATTTGGGAGGAGGTTCTTGGTGTATCACAGGTCGGAATCCACGATAACTTTTTCGAATTGGGAGGGCATTCGCTTTTAGCGACACAATTGCTGTCCCGTACATCCAAAGTATTTCAGACCCAGCTTCAGATGCGTGAGATTTTTACCTATCAGACGGTAGCAGAATTGGCTGAACGTATTCAACTCACTCGTCAAGGCACTGAGCCGATAAAGCAAAGCCCGATACAACCGTTTTCCTTGGACAGTTCCCAAGAGCTGCCACTGTCTTACGCCCAACAACGTCTATGGTTCCTTGATCGACTGATCCCGAATAGCGCCATGTACAACATTCCGGTCGGATTCCATCTGCGTGGAGCGGTTGATACGGATGTAATGGAACGTGCTTTGAATGAAATCATCAACCGGCATGAATCCCTTCGAACAACGATTAAGGACATAGAAGGACGAGCGGTTCAAATGATTCATCCACATGTACATTTGTCACTTCCTGTCACTGATCTGCGCGAGATGCCAGCAGCGGAAAAAGACACGATCTGGATGAGTATGGTGGAAGAAGATGGCGCGACGCCATTTCAGCTGGATCAATGGCCATTGATGCGGGCTGCGTTGATCCGACTGGAGGAACAAGAGTCCGTACTCTGGATAAATATGCATCACATCATCTCAGACGGTTGGTCGATGGATGTATTCGTGAGCGAGTTAAGCACAATCTATGAGGCATTCGTTAAAGAAGCAGAAGTACCGCTTGCCGATCTACCCATTCAATATCGGGATTACGCAGTTTGGCAACGAGAGAAATGGCAAGACAATGTATGGGAGCAGCAGCTCAGTTATTGGAAAAAGAAGCTGGGCCAGAGTGAACCACTTTTGCCACTTCCAACCGATCGTCCACGGACAGTGGTGCAAAGCTATCGCGGTGACAATTATTCTTTCTACGTGCCGAGGGAAGTAGGGCAAAAGCTACGCGAGCTCGGACGACAAGAAGGCGCGACACTGTTCATGACGCTCTTAGCAGCATTTAAGCACTTCATGTACCGTTATACGCATACCACAGATATTCTGATCGGAACACCTGTTGCGGGACGTAATCGTCAGGAAATCGAAAACCTGATCGGATTCTTTGTCAACATGCTGGTTCTTCGTACGGACCTGTCGAACGACCCTACATTCGTTGAACTGTTGCGACGTGTTCGTGAGACGGCATTTGATGCTTTTGCCAATCAGGATATTCCTTTTGAAAAATTGGTCGATGAATTACAGATTGAGCGCAGTCTTAGCTATTCACCGCTTTTCCAGGTACTTTTCTCCGTACAGGGAATGTCAACGGGTGTACGTAAAGGCGAAACGATATCCATTACCCCTAATGAAGTCAATCTCAACAAGACGACCAAATTTGATCTGACTCTCACCATGATTGAAGACGAGGATGACGGACTGAAGGGTGTGTTTGAATACAGTACAGATCTATTTGATCGTACGACAATTGAGCGCATGGCAGAGCATTTCCGCAATCTTTTGCAAGCTGTTGCGGCCAATCCAGCGCAGAAAATAACGGAAGTTGAACTGTTAGGCGATGGGGAGCGAGATCAGCTACTCGGCGGTTGGAATGATACTGAGGTTGATTATTCCCGCGATCTTTGCGTGCACGAACTTGTTGCCCAGATCGCACAAACGTTGCCTGATCAGATTGCGGTTTCAGGTGACCAAGGTGCAATCACCTACGCAGACCTAGATGCGAAGGCCAATCAACTCGCTCAATTCTTGCAAAAACAAGGGATTGGCTCGGAAGACTTGGTGGGAATTTGCGTGGAGCGTTCCATCGAGATGTTGATCGGTCAACTCGCGATTCTCAAAGCAGGTGCCGCTTATGTGCCGATGGACCCTGCATACCCCGAAGAACGACTCGCTTTTATGATCAAGAACGCACAGATGTCTATGGTCTTAACTCAAGAGCGGTTGGTAGATGCATTACCAGAAGGCGCTGCAACGTTCCTTTGCTTGGATCAAGATTGGCATCTAATGGCTCAGATGAGTTCGGTTGCGCCAGCGGTTACGACCAAAGCAGAACAGCTCGCCTATGTCATTTATACGTCAGGTTCAACAGGAACGCCAAAGGGAGTAGAGATCGAGCACGGATCACTCTTGAATCTAGTCAATTGGCATCAGCGAGCGTACAACGTAAATACTGCAGACCGTGCATCGCAAATAGCTGGTACAGCATTTGATGCTTCGGTGTGGGAGATTTGGCCGTATTTGACAGCGGGTGCTACGATTTGCCTCCCACAGGAAGAGATTCGTCTCGTACCGGAAAAACTGCGTGATTGGATAGTCGAATCTGGCATCACGATAAGCTTTTTACCAACTCCCTTGGCAGAGAGCCTGCTTACGTTGAATTGGCCAGCCGAATCAGCATTGCGCTACATGTTGACGGGTGGTGATACTTTGCACCAGTACCCGTCTGCGAATGTACCGTTTACGCTGGTAAACCAATATGGCCCAACAGAAAATACCGTCGTTGCTACTGCCGGCATCGTGCCGGTGCAGGGAGAACGAGAAGCGGCTCCTTCCATTGGACGTCCCATTGACAACGTTTCTGTCTATGTGCTCGACGCAAGCAGAAAACCTGTGCCTGTAGGAGTTGTCGGGGAACTTTACATCGCGGGGAAAAGTTTGGCACGCGGTTATCTGAATCGACCTGACCTAACGGAAGCCAGTTTTGTACCCAATCCGTTCTCGAGAGATGAAGGGGCACGGATGTACCGCACAGGCGATTTGGTTCGCTATTTGGTAGATGGCAATTTGGAATTTATTGGGCGCGCTGATGATCAAGTGAGCATTCGCGGATTCAGGGTTGAGCTAGGGGAAATAGAGTCGGCTTTGTATGCACATGCAGCTGTCTCGGAAGCAGTGGTGATCGTCAGGGAGGATTTGACGCCCGGGGTGAAACGACTGGTGGCTTATGCTGTGCTTCATGAGGGAGAAGAGGTACAGACGAATGAATTGCGTCAGTCTTTGAAAGATAGACTTCCAGATTACATGGTGCCTTCTGTCATTATACTGATGGATGCCCTTCCTCTCACTCCAAACGGAAAAGTAGATCGCCGCGCTTTGCCGTTACCCGATACTGTGCGAGCTCAATGGGAAGACGGCTTTGTTGGCCCTCAAACGGAAATTGAGCACAAGCTGGCCGAAATCTGGCAAGGAGTTCTAGGTGTAGAGTCAATCGGGATTCACGATAACTTTTTCGAACTCGGCGGTGACTCGATTCTAACCATTCAGATCGTGGCGCGTGCCAATCAGGCGGGTATCCGATTTACACCAAAGCACTTGTTTGACTCTCAAACATTGGCAGAATTGGCCGCAAGTGTAGATGTTCTTGAGGATGCACCACAAGTGCATAGGGAGCAGGGGATTGTGACAGGCGAATTGCCTCTGACACCCATTCAGACATGGTTCTTTGAGCAGGACATTTGCCATGTCAATCACTGGAATCAATCAGTCATGCTTGCTGTTCGTGAAGAAATGGATGCGAGTTTGTTGGCAAAAGCTTTTGCGGCGATTCTCGCGCACCATGATGCCTTGCGCCTGCGTTTTCGGAACGTCAACGGAAAATGGGAGCAATATCATGATGTCGTTTCGGATGAGGACGTCTTTCAGATCGTAGATTTGACGACGGCGGTACTTGAGACGGACATAGAGGAACAAATGCAAGCTATAGCAGACGAGCTACAAGAAAGTCTGGATATCGAAAAAGGACCATTGCTTCGTGCAGCATACTTCCAATGCGGGGACAAACAGCGTCTGTTCATTGCGATTCATCATCTCGCTGTCGATGGTGTTTCCTGGCGAATTATTCTGGAAGACTTGCAAACGGCCTATCAACAATTGACAGGGTTGCAACAGCTGCATTTGCCTCAAAAGACGACTTCTTTCAAGCGATGGGCGGAACAGTTGACACAGTACGCAGAGCAAAGCGTAGTCGACGAATACTGGGCGAATCTGGATACAAGTCATGTACTCAACGTGCCTGTTGACCATCCGAATGGAAAGAACACAGAAAGTCTAGCCGTACAAGTAAAGGTAAAACTGGGCGTGGACGAGACACGTGCCTTGTTGCAGGAGGTACCAGCCACTTACCGTACTCAGATTAACGATGTGCTACTCAGTGCTTTGGTCCGAGCCTATAACAACTGGACCGGGCAAAAGACACTTTATGTTTCAGTTGAAGGACACGGGCGAGAAGAAATCGTCGATGGCGTAGACATTTCCCGAACAGTAGGCTGGTTCACAAGCATGTATCCGGTCTTGCTGGAAATGGAGCCAAAGACAACTTGGGGTTCCCTGATAAAATCAGTCAAAGAACAATTGCGCTCGATTCCTGACAAAGGGATTGGCTACGGCATTCATCGTTATTTAAGGAAAGACGAACAAACGATAAATACCCTGCAAGCTTATCCGCAACCTGAGATTAGCTTCAATTACTTAGGACAATTCGACCAGGATCAAACGTCTGATGCTTCCTTGTTCCAGATCATTCCGAACTGGTCAGCATCCAATCTCAGCAAGGACGAAGCCCGACTCCATAAACTCGATTTCCAGAGCATGGTGGCAGGAGATCAGTTAGAAATGACCTGGACGTACAGCGGCGATATGTACGAACAACGAACGATTGAAAAGCTTGCTCGTGACTATGTGCAATCATTGCAAGCGATCATTGCCCATTGTCACGCTGAAGAGGCAGGTAGCTATACACCTTCCGACTTCCCGTTGGCGGAGTTGGATCAAAAAAGCCTCGACAAGTTCATCGGGAACAATCGTCTGATCGAGAACATTTACACACTCACCCCGTTACAAGAGGGGATGCTGTTCCACTCTCTTTATGAGCAAGCAGGCGGGGACTATGTCGTTCAACTGGTCGTGAATTTGGATCACTTGAACGTGGCGAAGTTTTCAGAAGCATGGCAAAAAGTGGTCGAGCGACATGCCATCCTCCGAACCTCCTTCTTATGGAGCGGATTAGAGAAACCGCATCAGGTTGTTCATACAAAAGTAAAAGCACATGTCGAACAACTGGACTGGAGTCACTTACCAAAAGAAAAGCAAGAAGCTCACTTACAAACCTATCTCGAACAAGATCGGAAGCTAGGCTTTGATCTCGCTCATCCGCCATTGATGCGTTGGACGTTGATTCGACTAGATTCGAAAACCAGTCAGCTTGTTTGGAGCTTTCACCATATGTTGTTGGATGGTTGGAGTACACCGATCGTACTTAACGATTGGTTGGCCTATTATCAGGCATCTGTTGATGGTACCAAAGCAGAACTGCCTATCACTCCTCCGTTTTCCACTTATATTGCCTGGTTAAAGCAGCAGAGTCTTGAGGCATCAGAGCAGTATTGGCGAAAACATCTGCATGGCTTCCGTACACCAACTCCTCTTAGCATGGGGAAACCGGGTGGAAGGACTGTGCAACAAAAAGAATACGCCGATCAAATGATTCTTTTGTCAAAGGAAACAACTGCGAGTCTGCAAGCTTTTGCCCGTAGGCATCAACTGACGATGAATACATTGGTCCAAGGTGCGTGGGCGTTGATTTTAAGCCGTTACGCAGGTGAGTCGGAAGTAGTATTTGGGACAACCAATCTGGGACGTCCTGCAGATTTGCGTGGAGTGGACTCCATGGTGGGGCTGTTTATCAACACGCTGCCTGTTCGCGTGCTTTTCTCGGAACAAATGACGGTGATCGACTGGCTGCAGAACATCCAACAGGAACAGAGTGAGATTCGTCAGTACGAGTTCACACCGCTCGTTGACATTCAAAGCTGGAGCGAAGTGCCGCTCGGACAGGCGTTGTTTGACAGCATACTCGTTTTCGAGAACTACATGTCTGGTGCAAATACAAATGCGAATACAGATATGTCACTAAACACAATCAAAGCAGTTGAGCAGACGAACTATCCATTGACATTGGTGGCGGCGCCTGGCGAAGAGCTAATGCTTAAACTGATTTATGAGACAAATCGATTCGAGCAGATCACCATGGATAAGGTATTGGCTCAGTTGATCAAAGTATTAGAGTCAATGATGGCTCGGTCTACGGAACATCTCTCTGCCATTTCATTCATCACAGACGAGGAACGCCACAAGCTGTTAGTAGAATGGAACGCAACGGAAACGGAGTATGCGCGTGATACGGTGATGCACCAGCTATTTGAGGCACAAGTAGTCGCGACACCGGATGCGGAAGCTTTAATCGTCGGAGAACAAAGACTGACGTACGCGGAGCTGAACCGACGAGCAAATCAGTTGGCTCACTATCTTCGTTCTCAAGGGATCGGTCCAGAGGTCCTGGTTGCTGTTCTCATGGAACGTACGACCGAGATGATCGTAGCGATGATGGGCATTCTCAAAGCTGGTGGCGCATATGTCCCGATTGATCCCGCGTATCCCCAAGAGAGAATCGGCTATACACTGGAAGATTCGCAAGCGGCGATCGTGTTGACCCAAGGAAGTCTGCTATCCATGCTGCCTGAGCGTACAGCAAAAGTGATCTGCCTGGATCGAGACTGGGAGGCTATCGCAGAGCAAAGCGAAGAGAACTTGCCTAATCTGGTAGAGCCAACGAACCTTTCCTATGTCATTTACACCTCGGGCTCGACTGGTCTGCCCAAAGGGGTAGCGATTCAGCATAGCAGTGTCATTGCCTTCATCGCCTGGGCGAAAACGGTCTTTTCGGCTGGAGAAATGAGTGGGGTGCTCGCCTCCACTTCTATCTGCTTCGATTTGTCTGTCTATGAAATATTCGTGACCTTAAGCTACGGCGGAAAAGTCATCTTGGCGGACAACGCTTTGCATTTGCCGAGTCTACCAGCAGGCAACGAAGTGACATTAATCAATACCGTTCCATCTGCCGCCAAAGAACTGGTGCGGATGAACGCGATCCCGGCGACGGTACGAGTGGTCAACCTGGCTGGAGAGCCACTGCCAAACACATTGGCGCAAAGTCTGTACGCGCTGGGGCATGTGGAAAAAGTGTTCAATCTCTATGGTCCGTCTGAGGATACGACCTACTCCACGTATGTACAGGTCACAAAAGGCGCGACGTCAGAACCGACAATCGGTCGTCCTCTGTCCAACACACAAGCGTATATTCTCGATGCCAACCTGCAACCTGTACCACTCGGCTTACCTGGGGAACTGTATCTTGGCGGGGAAGGATTGGCGCGAGGGTATCTGAATCGCCCCGAGCTGACAGCAGAACGATTCTTGTCCAATCCATTCCACACTGACCCGCATGCGCGGATGTATGGCACCGGGGACTTGGTCCGCTATCTCCCAGATGGACAAATCGAGTATTTGGGACGGATTGACCATCAGGTGAAGATTCGCGGCTATCGGATCGAGCTGGGAGAGTTGGAGGCTGTCCTTCGCACCCATCCGGTTGTGAAGGAAGCCGTGGTGATGGCAAGAGAAGACAAGCTGGGTGACAAGCGTCTGGTCGCGTATGTGACGACAAAAGAGGAAAGCAGCGAAGAGGCCACTGACTTAGCGGTCTGGGCAAAAGCAAAATTGCCGGAGTTTATGGTTCCATCTGTTTTTGTCTGGCTAGACGCTATGCCGCTCACACCGAACGGCAAGATTGACCGCAAGCAGCTGCCAGAGCCGGAGTGGGGGCAAATGGCTTCCACCCAAGCGTATGTAGCGCCACGCAACCAAACGGAGGAGCTGGTCGCCACAATCTGGTCGCAGGTGCTCGGCATCGAAAAAGTCGGGATTTACGATAACTTCTTCGAGCTTGGTGGGCATTCTCTCTTAGCGACACGGGTCATTT
This sequence comes from Brevibacillus sp. MER 51, assembly GCF_023714195.1. Lineage (NCBI taxonomy): Bacteria > Bacillati > Bacillota > Bacilli > Caryophanales > Paenibacillaceae > Brevibacillus > Brevibacillus sp. MER 51. The sequence continues at coordinate 334,520 of NZ_JAMAUS010000001.1, forward strand.
CCCGTCTTCGTGACATGTTTGCCGGAGAAGTACCCATCAGGACTCTTTTCGAAAACCCAACCGTTGCAGAACTATCCGAAGCACTGGGAAGCTTTTTGCAAGAAACAACAGGAGCTTCGATCGAACCTGTTTCACGGGAAGGTCATCTGCCATTGTCCTTTGCGCAGCAGCGTCTATGGTTCCTGGATCGTCTGATGCCAGACAGTGCCTTGTACAATATCCCGTCCGCGATGCGATTGCACGGAGATTTGAATATGGAGGCGTGGAACAAGAGCTTGCAGGTAATGATCCAGCGCCACGAAAGCTTGCGGACAACCTTTGACCACGTGGATGAGCAAGCCGTTCAAATCATTCACCCTTACCAAGAACAGCCGCTGCATGTAGTCGATTTGCGGGAGCTTCCAGCGGACGAGAGCGAAGCAGAAACACAGCGACTGGCGGGAATCGAGGCAGCTACGCCATTTAACCTGAGCGAAGGTCCGTTGTTCCGTACCACCTTGATTCGCATAAGCGAGCAAGAAGCCGTTTTCTTATTTAACATGCACCATATTATTTTCGATGGCTGGTCTATCGGTATTTTCATCAAAGAAATGAGAGCACTGTACGAAGCGTTTGTTCACGGCAAAGAACCTGCATTAGCCGATCTGACACTACAGTACGCCGATTATGCTGTATGGCAACGGAAGTGGATGGAAGAAGATGTACTTACGCATCAGCTAGCGTACTGGAAAGAAAAGCTAGTGGATGCCGAACCACTATTGGTTTTGCCGACAGATCGTCCGCGTCCATCCGTTCAAAGCTATGATGGCGCGATGTATACCTTTACGCTTCCAGCTGAGCTGTTAGCAAAATTGAGTATACTCAGCCGTGAAGAAGGATCAACACTGTTCATGACCTTGCTGGCTGGCTTCCAAACTTTGCTCTATCGCTACAGTGGGCAGGAAGACATCCTTGTCGGAAGTCCGGTTGCAGGACGAAATCGGGAGGAGATCGAATCACTCATCGGTTTCTTCATTAATACATTGGTGCTCCGTACGGATATGACAGGGGACCCGACATTCCGTGATTTGCTGACAAGAGTGAAGGAGACGGCGCTAGAAGCCTATGCCCATCAGGATCTTCCGTTTGAAAAATTGGTCGATGAACTGGCGCTAGAGCGTAGTCTCAGCTACTCGCCGCTGTTCCAAGTGATGTTTGTCCTCCAAAACTTCCAGCTAGACCTAGACGAAAAGGCTGGCATTCGCGTATCGGAATTCGATATGGACAAACACCTTGTCACCGCCAAATATGACCTGACGTTGACCATGGCAGAAAGACCAAACGGCTTGATCTCGACGTTTGAGTACAACACAGCGCTGTTTGATGAGACGACGATTGTGCGGATGTCACAGCACTTCCATCACCTACTCGAAGCCATCGTTCAGTTGCCGGAACAGACCATAACCCAATTGCCGCTTTTGCCTCAGGCAGAACGGGAGCAACTGCTAGTGGAATGGAACGACACCACGACGGCTTACCCACGGGATCAACGCGTCGATCAATTGTTCCAGCAGACCGCGATGCGTTACCCGGATCGTATTGCGGTGGTAACGGGAGACCAGAGTCTCACCTACACCCAATTGGAGACACGAGCCAACCAGGTGGCCAACTACCTGCAAAAACAAGGCGTTCGCCCAGGTTCACTCGTTGGTATTTGCGTAAAGCGTTCGCTCGAAATGCTGATCGGGGTGCTCGGGATTCTCAAAGCTGGTGGGGCTTACGTACCGTTGGATTCAGATTATCCAAAAGAACGTCTGGCATACATGATGGACGACGCTCGAGTCACCGTTTTGCTTACGCAGGAGCAACTTCTACCGTCACTCCCATCCAGTGAGCATACTGTGATTTGTCTGGATCGCGACTGGGCGATGATTGCCAATGAAAGTGAAAGTGCACCTGACATTGACACCACAGCGGAAAGTCTCGCTTACGTGATCTACACCTCTGGCTCTACCGGATTGCCAAAAGGGACGCTTGTCATCCATCGAGGCATTGTCCGTCTCGTCAAAGAAACCGACTATGTGACGATCACAGACCAGGACGTTTTCCTGCAAGCATCGACAGTATCATTCGATGCGGCGACCTTTGAGATTTGGGGCAGCTTGCTGAATGGGGCACAGCTGGTGCTGATGCCGCCTGATCTGCCTTCTCTGGAAGAACTGGGACAAGCTATTCAGACCCACAAGGTTACGACGCTGTGGCTGACGGCGGGACTTTTCACCCTGATGGTGGATCATCACAAAGAGTACCTGACGGGGGTTAGACAACTGCTCGTCGGTGGAGATGTCGTCTCGGTTCCTCACGTAAGAAAAGCGTTGGAAATCGAAGGGATCATGATTATCAACGGGTACGGCCCAACGGAAAACACGACATTCACCTGCTGCTATCCGGTCACGGAGCTGCCAGAGACGATCGGTTCTTTCCCGATTGGCCGTCCGATCAAGAATACGACTGTGTATGTACTGGATCGTAACATGCAGCCCGTCCCGATTGGCGTAACAGGCGAACTGTACATCGGCGGAGATGGTCTGGCGCAAGGATATTTGAACCGTCCTGACTTGACCGAAGAACGCTTTGTACCAAATCCGTTCTCAACCGATCCGCAGGCAAGGCTCTATCGGACTGGTGACTTGGTGCGTTACCTGCCAGATGGTGTTATCGAATTCATCGGCCGAATCGACAATCAGGTAAAAATCCGCGGATTCCGCATCGAGCTGAGTGAGGTAGAGGCAGTTTTAGCCAAACATCCTGCTCTTGCCGCATCCGTCGTCATTGTCCGCGAAGATGAACCGGGCAAAAAACAGCTCGTCGCTTATGCGGTCAAGCAAGCCGAGCAGGAGGTTGACACAGCCGAGCTGCGCCAACACTTCAAAGCACAGGTTCCGGATTATATGGTGCCATCTGCTTTTGTCATGCTGGATGAAATGCCGCTTACGCCAAACGGGAAAGTAGACCGTCGGGCCCTGCCAAAACCTGACTATGCGTACACAAGTAATGTGCACTACGTTGCACCACATACCTTGATCGAGCACAAACTGTCTGAGATTTGGCAAGACGTTCTCAGAATCGACGAAATCAGTATCAACTCCAACTTCTTCGAACTCGGAGGAGACTCGATCCTGAGTATCCAAATCGTCTCTCGGGCTAACCAAGCAGGGATTCGTCTTACACCTAAACAGATCTTTGAAAACCAAACAATCGCTGAACTGGCAGCTCTTGTTTCCACAACTGGAAACGGGGAAAGTGCTATTCAACTGGCGGAACAAGGCCTCGTGACTGGCAATGTGTTGCTTACGCCAATCCAGAAGTGGTTCTTTGCCGCAAATCAACCGTCTATCCATCACTGGAACCAATCCTTCTTGTTGACAGTCGAGGAACCGGTTGATACAAGCGCCATGGAGCGTGCCATTACCGAGTTGCTTGCACACCACGATGCTTTGCGCATGCGTTATACCAACAACGACGGTATATGGTCACAGCACATCGAGGGCTTGGGCGAACCTGTACCTTTCCATTTGGTTGATTTGTCTGGCATCTCACCAGAGGAACAATTCACGAGATTGGAAGAAATTGCAGGCGAGAAGCAAGCAAGTCTGAGCATCACGGAAGGCCCCTTGTTACGAGCTGTGTACTTCCACCTTGGAAAAGGACGCGCGGGACGACTGCTTCTCGTTGTTCATCACTTGGTAGTCGATGGGGTATCCTGGCGCATTTTGCTGGAAGACTTGCAGTTGGCCTATGAACAAGCGGTAAATGGTCAGGAGGTGCAATTCCCTTCAAAAACGACCTCGTTTAAGGCATGGGCTGAACAGTTACACACTTATGCCAACTCTGATTTGCTTGAAAAGGAGAAAGCTTTTTGGGCAAACCAAGCGTATGAAGTGGAACCACTTCCTGTCGACCGTACGTATGAGCCAGCGCAAAACACGGAGGCATCCACGAAACAGATTACACTTACGCTGACCGCCGAAGAGACGCGCAACTTGCTTCACGAGACGCTTCCTTCCTACCGTCTGCAAATGAATGACGTATTGCTTGCTTCCTTGGCAAAAGCGCTGAATCGCTGGACAGGAAAAGAGACAATGGTCGTCACTCTGGAAGGGCATGGACGCGAGGAGATTATCGAGGGAGCAGATTTATCCCATACGGTTGGCTGGTTCACAAGTATGTACCCGATACAGATTTCTATCGAGCAAGAAAAACCTTGGGGGTATACGCTGAAGACGGTCAAGGAACAGCTCCGCCGGATTCCCAATAAGGGTGTGGGCTACGGAATTTTGCGATATCTAAGTGATGATCTTGAACTACAACATCAGCTGAACGCTCAACCGAAACCGCAAATCAGCTTCAACTACCTCGGGCAATTTGATCAGACGGTGGCCGTTTCCTCTACGTTTGGCATAGCGTCTGAATGCAGTGGAGCCAATCTTGCCCCTGATTCGATTCGAGAGAACTTGCTCGATATCATTAGTGCGGTGACAGGAGATCAGCTACACGTCACCTGGTTGTACAACGAAAACATCCATGACGAACAGACGATTGCGGCGATTGCTGATGATTACATGGAAGCACTGCGGGAGATTATGTTTTACACACAATCGGCAGAAGAAATCGGCTACACACCGTCAGACTTCCCATTGGCTAATCTAAATCAGCAGTCTATCGACAAATACATCGCTTCGGATCGTCAGCTCGAAAGTGTATACTCGCTGACCCCACTACAAGAGGGGATGCTGTTCCACTCCCTGTATGAACAAGAGGGCGGCGATTATGTTGTACAGTTCCTCATGACAGTGCGAGATATTCGCTTGGAAGCATTCGAGCAAGCATGGCAGAGAACAGTCGACCGTCATGCGATTCTTCGTACCTCCTTTATCTGGGAAGGCTTGGAACAACCGCATCAAATCGTCCGAAAACAAGTAAAAGCAAGCGTGGAAATAATCGACCTGCGCCATGTGGATGTCGATAAGCAGGAAGCTGAAATCCAATCCTACATGAAAAAAGACCGGGTGCGAAACTTCCAGCTTAATCAGGCGCCATTAATGCGTTGGACATTGTTTTCCACAGACGATAATACGTACCGCTTCTTATGGAGCTTCCATCATATCTTGCTAGATGGCTGGAGTATGCCAATTGTCTTGCAAGATTGGCAGGCAAGTTATCAAGCGATCGATAAAGGCGAAGAAGAAAAATTAGAAGCAGTCCAACCATTCAGTCGCTATATCGCATGGCTCCATAAGCAAGATAAGCAAGTTGCGGAGCGCTATTGGCGGGAGCAGTTAAAAGGCTTCTACGAATCAACGCCACTTGCTATGGGAAAAGCAGGCAGTCATGCCATACAGCCTAAAGCCTACAGAGATCGTACCATTTACTTGTCCAAAGAAGTAACGGCCCACCTGCAAGCTTTTGCCCGCCAGCAGCAGTTGACGCTAAATACGCTGGTGCAAGGGGCATGGGCACTGATCCTGAGCGGCTACAGCGGATCAGACGATGTTGTCTTTGGAACGACAGTTTCTGGTCGTCCAGCAGAGCTGCCAGGAGTAGAAAACATGGTAGGACTCTTTATTAATACACTACCTGTCCGCGTCATGTTTGACCCAAGGCAAACAATACAAGAATGGTTACAAAAACTGCAAAAGACACAATTAGACATCCGCCAGTACGAGTACACACCACTTGTAGACGTCCAAGGCTGGAGTGAGGTTCCACATGGACAATCGTTGTTCGATAGTATTCTCGTTTTTGAAAACTACTTGAATAACACAAGTAAGGGGTCAGATTCCGGAGTGTCGCTGAGTGAAGTCCAAGCAGTGGAGCAAACCAATTACCCATTGACTTTGGTAGCGGCTCCTGGCGATGAACTTGCTCTCAAATTGATCTATGAGCAAGGACGTTTTGATACGGAATCGATTGTGAAAGTATTGGAACAGATGTCTCAGGTTCTACATGCTCTAACTGCTCAAGCGGAACAGCAGTTGAGTACACTTTCCTTCATCACAGACGAAGAACGCCACAAGCTGTTAGTAGAATGGAACGCAACGGAAACGGAATATGCTCGTGACGCGGTGATGCACCAGCTATTTGAAGCACAAGTAGTCGCAACACCGGATGCGGAGGCTCTAATTGTCGGAGAAGAAAGACTGACGTACGCCGAGTTGAACAGCCGAGCAAACCAGTTGGCTCACTATCTGCGGGTGCAAGGAATCGGCCCAGAGGTCTTGGTGGCTGTGCTCATGGAACGTACGACTGAGATGATCGTAGCGATGATGGGTATTCTCAAAGCTGGCGGGGCATATGTGCCGATTGATCCGGCGTATCCCCAAGAGAGAATCGGCTATACGTTGGAGGATTCGCAAGCGGCGATCGTATTGACCCAAGGAAGTTTGCTATCCATGCTGCCCGAGCGTACAGCAAAAGTAATCTGCCTGGATCGAGACTGGGAGGCTATCGCAGAGCAAAGCGAAGAGAACTTGCCGAATTTAGTGGTACCAACGAACCTTTCGTATGTCATTTACACCTCGGGCTCGACTGGTCTTCCCAAAGGGGTAGCGATTCAGCACAGCAGTGTCATTGCATTCATCGCCTGGGCGAAAACCGTCTTTTCGGCTGAAGAAATGAGTGGGGTGCTTGCTTCGACTTCTATCTGCTTCGATCTGTCTGTCTATGAAATATTCGTGACCTTAAGCTACGGCGGAAAAGTCATCTTGGCGGACAACGCTTTGCATTTGCCGAGCCTGCCAGCAGGCAACGAAGTGACATTAATCAATACCGTTCCATCTGCCGCCAAAGAACTGGTGCGGATGAACGCGATCCCGGCGACGGTACGAGTGGTCAACCTGGCTGGAGAGCCACTGCCAAACACATTGGCGCAAAGTCTGTACGCGCTGTGGCATGTGGAAAAAGTCTTCAATCTCTATGGTCCGTCTGAAGATACGACCTACTCCACGTATGTACAGGTCACAAAAGGCGCGACGTCAGAACCGACAATCGGTCGTCCTTTGTCTAACACACAAGCGTATATTCTCGATGCCAACCTGCAACCTGTACCGTTGGGCTTACCTGGGGAACTGTATCTTGGCGGGGAAGGCTTGGCGCGCGGGTACCTGAATCGCCCCGAGCTGACAGCAGAACGATTCTTGTCCAATCCATTCCACGCTGATCCAAATGCGCGGATGTATGGCACCGGTGACTTGGTCCGTTATCTCCCAGATGGACAAATCGAGTATTTGGGACGGATTGACCATCAGGTGAAGATTCGCGGCTATCGGATCGAGCTGGGAGAGTTGGAGGCTGTCCTTCGCACCCATCCGGTTGTGAAGGAAGCCGTGGTGATGGCAAGAGAAGACAAGCTGGGTGACAAGCGTCTGGTCGCGTATGTGACGACAAAAGAGGAAACTTGGGAAGAGAGCACTGACTTAGCGGTCTGGGCAAAAGCAAAATTGCCGGAGTTTATGGTTCCATCTGTTTTTGTCTGGCTGGACGCTATGCCGCTCACACCGAACGGCAAGATTGACCGGAAGCAGCTGCCAGAGCCGGAGTGGGGGCAAATGGCTTCCACCCAAGCGTATGTAGCGCCACGCAACCAAACGGAGGAGCTGGTCGCCACAATCTGGTCGCAGGTGCTCGGCATCGAAAAAGTCGGGATTTACGATAACTTCTTCGAGCTTGGTGGGCATTCTCTCTTAGCGACACGGGTCATTTCCCGTCTTCGTGACATGTTTGCAGGAGAAGTACCTATTCGTACTCTTTTCGAAAACCCAACCGTTGCAGAACTGTCCGAAGCACTCGGAAGCTTTTTGCAAGAAACATCAGGAGCTTCGATCGTACCAGTTTCACGGGAAGGTCATCTCCCATTGTCCTTTGCGCAACAACGCCTGTGGTTCCTGGATCGTCTGATGCCAGACAGTGCCTTGTACAACATCCCGTCCGCGATGCGATTGCACGGAGATCTGGATATCGAAGCTTGGAACAAGAGCTTGCAGCTACTGATCCAGCGCCACGAAAGCTTGCGGACAACCTTTGACCACGTGGATGGGCAAGCCGTGCAAATGATTCACCCTTACCAAGAGCAGTCGGTTCGTGTCATCGACTTGCGGGAGCTATCAGCGGACGAGCGCGAAGCAGAAACACAGCGTTTGGCGGGAATCGAGGCAGCTACGCCATTCAACCTGAGCGAAGGTCCGTTGTTCCGTACCACCTTGATTCGCATAAGCGAGCAAGAAACGGTCTTCCTTTTGAACATGCATCACATCATCTCTGACGGTTGGTCGATGGGAGTATTCATTCGCGAATGGTTCACTTCCTACGAAGCGATTAGCCAAAACGCCATACCAGATTTAGTTGATTTGCCTGTGCAGTATGCTGACTACGCCGCTTGGCAACGTGACTGGCTCCAAGGTTCGGTATTAGACGAACAGCTTTCTTACTGGAGTGAAAAATTAAGTGGTGCTGAACCGCTTCTCACTTTGCCGACTGACCGTTCACGTCCTGCTGTACAAACGTACGAGGGAGCGATTTATTCAATGTCGCTCGCAGGTGAACTTCTCGACAAATTACAAGCACTTAGCCGTGAAGAAGGATCGACGTTGTTCATGACCTTGCTGGCTGCCTTCCAAACTTTGCTCTACCGCTACAGCGGACAGGAAGACATCCTCGTCGGAAGCCCAGTCGCAGGACGCAATAGACAAGAGACGGAACAATTGATTGGATTCTTCATTAATACATTGGTGCTTCGTACGGATATGTCAGGAGAACCGACATTCCGAGATTTGCTGGCAAGAGTGAAGGAGACCGCGCTAGGAGCCTATGCCCATCAGGATCTTCCGTTTGAAAAATTGGTCGATGAACTGGCGCTAGAGCGTAGTCTCAGCTACTCGCCGCTGTTCCAAGTGATGTTTGTCCTTCAGAACTTCCAGCTAGATTTAGATGAAAAGGCTGGCATTCGCGTATCGGAATTCGATATGGACAAGCACCTTGTCACCGCCAAATATGACCTGACGTTGACGATGGCAGAAAAGCAAAACGGATTGATCGCAACATTTGAGTACAATACAGCGCTGTTTGATGAGACGACGATTGTGCGGATGTCACAGCACTTCCATCACTTACTCGAAGCCATCGTTCAGATGCCGGAACAGACCATTACCCAATTGCCGCTTTTGCCTCAGGCAGAACGGGAGCAACTGCTAGTGGAATGGAACGACACCACGACGGCTTACCCACGGGATCAACGCGTCGATCAATTGTTCCAGCAGACCGCGATGCGTTACCCGGATCGTATTGCGGTGGTAACGGGAGACCAGAGTCTCACCTACACCCAATTGGAGACACGAGCCAACCAGGTGGCCAACTACCTGCAAAAACAAGGCGTTCGCCCAGGTTCACTCGTTGGTATTTGCGTAAAGCGTTCGCTCGAAATGCTGATCGGGGTGCTCGGGATTCTCAAAGCTGGTGGGGCTTACGTACCGTTGGATTCAGATTATCCAAAAGAACGTCTGGCATACATGATGGACGACGCTCGAGTCACCGTTTTGCTCACACAGGAGCAACTTCTACCGTCACTCCCATCCAGTGAGCATACTGTGATTTGTCTGGATCGCGACTGGGTGATGATTGCCGAAGAAAGTGAACAGGCACCTGACATTGACACCACAGCGGAAAGTCTCGCCTACGTGATCTACACCTCTGGCTCTACCGGATTGCCAAAAGGAACGCTTGTCATCCATCGAGGCATTGCCCGTCTCGTCAAAGAAACCGACTATGTGACGATTACTGAGCAGGACGTTTTCCTGCAAGCATCGACAGTATCATTCGATGCGGCGACCTTTGAGATTTGGGGCAGCTTGCTGAATGGGGCACAGCTGGTGCTGATGCCGCCTGATCTGCCTTCTCTGGAAGAACTGGGGCAAGCCATTCAGACGCACAAGGTTACGACGCTGTGGCTGACGGCGGGACTTTTCATCCTGATGGTGGATCATCACAAAGAGTACCTGACGGGAGTTCGACAACTGCTCGTCGGTGGAGATGTCGTCTCGGTTCCTCACGTAAGAAAAGCGTTGGAAATCGAAGGGATCACGATTATCAACGGGTACGGCCCAACGGAAAACACGACATTCACCTGCTGCTATCCGGTCACGGAGCTGCCAGAGACGATCGGTTCTTTCCCGATTGGCCGTCCGATCAAGAATACGACTGTGTATGTACTGGATCGTAACATGCAGCCCGTCCCGATTGGCGTAACAGGTGAACTGTACATCGGCGGAGATGGTCTGGCGCAAGGATATTTGAATCGTCCTGACTTGACGGAAGAGCGCTTTGTACCAAACCCATTCTCAACCGATTCGCAGGCAAGGCTCTATCGGACTGGTGACTTGGTGCGTTACCTGCCAGATGGTGTTATCGAATTCATCGGACGAATCGACAATCAGGTGAAAATCCGCGGATTCCGCATCGAGCTGAGTGAGGTAGAGGCAGTTTTAGCCAAACATCCTGCTCTTGCCGCATCCGTCGTCATTGTCCGCGAAGATGAACCGGGCAAGAAACAGCTCGTCGCTTATGCGGTCAAGCAAGCCGAGCAGGAGGTTGACACAGCCGAGCTGCGCCAACACTTCAAAGCACAGGTTCCGGATTATATGGTGCCATCTGCTTTTGTCATGCTGGATGAAATGCCGCTTACGCCAAACGGGAAAGTAGACAGAAAAGCACTTCCAATGCCTGTCTATGATCGCAGCCAAGATGTTGATTCGTTTACAGAGGCTACCAACGTTATCGAACAAAAACTGGCGGAAATCTGGTGCGGCGTTCTGCGAATGGATCGTATCGGCATTCACGATAACTTTTTTGAGCTTGGGGGCGACTCCATCCTCAGCATTCAAATCGTCGCGCGTGCAAACAAAGCTGGCATCCATCTAACTCCGAAAAACCTTTTCGATCATCAAACGATTGCAGAGTTGGCAAAGGTTGCAGGCCAAAGCACTAAAATGGAAGCAGAGCAAGGAATGGTAACAGGTGAAGCTCCACTATTGCCGATTCAAAAATGGTTCTTCGAGCAAGAGCAACCAACGCCACATCACTGGAACCAATCGATGCTCCTGCAAGTGAACGAACAATTGGACGAAGAGCATCTGGAGCAAGCCATTTCCCACCTGCTCGCTCACCACGACGCGCTCCGCCTTCGTTATACCTACACTGATGGAAAGTGGAAGCAGACTCACGCTGAAGTCCAATCGGAACCAATGCTCATCGTGGAGGATCTGAGCATGATCTCGCCGGCTCAGCACATGAGAAGAATCGAAAAACTTTCACACCAAGCACAAGCGAGCCTAGATTTGGAAAACGGACCGCTCATGAAGATCGTCTATTTCGTTCTCGGGTATGATCGACCGGGCCGTTTGCTGATTGTCATCCACCATTTGGCGGTAGACGGCGTTTCGTGGCGAGTTTTGATCGAAGACTTGCAAACGGCATATAGGCAGGCTGCGGAGGGAATAGAGATTCAATTGCCTGCAAAAACAACCTCCTACAAGGAATGGGCAGTAAAAATGAATGAGTACGCAGCTTCTGAACGTATTATCGCTGAAAAGGAGTACTGGATAGCTGCAGCAGAAGAGATGGTGTCCTTTACATCGCCACTCCATAACAGTGAGTCGAACACAGAAGGGAACTGCCGGACGATAACAATTGCAATGGAGGAGGAAGAGACAGAAGCCCTGCTACAAAAAGTACCGTCCCGTTACCGCGTGCAAATCAATGATGTTCTATTGACCGCGCTAGCATTGGCACACGCCAAATGGACGGGAGAACAAGCCCTGTTAGTCAACCTGGAAGGTCACGGTCGTGAAGAATTGTTCTCGGAGGTCGATCTCTCCCGTACGGTTGGCTGGTTTACGTCCATGTATCCACTCTTGATTCGACTGGATCAGAACATGTCTCAGGAAAATGCGCTGGAAAGAGTCAAAGAAAAGCTTCAACAAATTCCGAACAAAGGTCTTGGATACGGCATCCTGCGCTACCTGACAAAAGATAGCGAGGTGTCCGAAAAGCTGGCGACTATTCCGCAACCACCGATCAGTTTCAACTATCTGGGACAATTCAATCAGGCGGGTGAAGGAGATTCCCTGTTTGGATTTGCGGAAGGAGAAAGAGGCTCCAACATCAGTCCCGACAACAGAAGGGCCCATCTGATTGATGTGGTGGGGGCAGTCACAGGAGATAAGCTGAACCTCAGCTTCCTCTACAGCGAGACATTGCATAGCGAAGAGAGTGTCGAGACTTTCGCTCGTCATTTCACAGAAATCCTGCGTTCACTGATACAGGCGGAGAAACAAAGTTATAGAGTCGAAGACTTCGAGGATGCGGACTTGAGTCAGACTGCGTTAAACAAGGTTCTCTCCAAGCTGAAGAAAAGAAAGGGGAATTAATCCAATGGGGGATTTTACTGATCTATATACCTTATCCCCGCTGCAAGAAGGGATGTTGTTCCATTCGCTGTACTCTGAGGGTTCAGCCTATATGGTACAGAACATTGCCATTCTTACAGGCGAGCTTGACATCGGCAACTTTGAAAAAGCCTGGAACAAAGTGGTTCAAAGACATTCCATTTTGCGTACTGGATTCCTTTGGGAAGAAGTGGAGAAGCCACTTCAGGTGGTCTTCGAAAGTGTTCCTTTTTCCATACACCAGGACGACTGGTCACATCACACCGGTGAAGAGCAAAGAACCATGCTGACATCGTTTTTGCAAAAAGAAAAAGAGGTGGGCTTCGACTTGAGCGAAGCCCCACTCATGCGAGTGACGGTCATCAAAAAGGCCAAAGATGTGCACCAGTTCATCTGGACCTTTCACCATTTGCTCTTGGATGGATGGAGCAGCCCCATTCTTTTTCAGGAAGTCCTCGATTTCTATGAGGCGTACTGCCAAGGCAAGGACTTGAGACTTCCGCAGCCAAAGCCATTCAAGGATTATATCTCCTGGCTTCGTCGTCAGGACAAGGCGGAGTCTGAAAAGTTCTGGCGCGAGTTCCTGTCGTCCGTCGAGGGTCCAACCCCTCTTCCTTTTGAATCTTATCCCTTGAGGGATTCAGAAGAGGAAAAAGGAATTCATGAATCGACTCGAACCTTGACTGATGAAATCTCGAAAGCTCTCTTAAAATTAGCTCGAACGTATAAGGTTACGGTCAACACCATCGTGCAAGGGGCATGGGCCATTCTCCTCAGCCGTTTGAGCGGGGAAGAAAGCGTGATATACGGGGTAACCGGTTCCGGGCGCCCGAGTGATCTGCCAGGTGTAGAGCAGATGGTTGGAATGTTTATCAACACGTTGCCGATGAAAACGAAAGTAGAGCCTGAGCAAACGTTGGATCAGTGGTTCAAAGAGTTGCAAAATCAGCAATCGAGAGTCCGCCAATATGAATACTCGCCATTGGTGGATATCCAGGGCTGGACGGATGTACCCCGTGGACTACCACTGTTTGAAAGTATTTTCGTTTTTGAGAACTATCCGCTGGGAGAAGGAGAAGAGCGGGAATTCGGTTTTTCCATCTCTCAGGTAGAGCACTTCCAAGAAGTAGATAATCCGCTTACGATTGTCGGGATTCCGGGCGAGCAATTTAGCATCAAAATGATATACAGGACAGACCGCTTTGAGCAGACGGCAATCGAACGGACACTTGACCAAATGGCATCCATTCTAGCTGCCATCGTGGAGAATCCGAAACAACTCTTGTCCTCTATCTCTATCCTCAGTCCAGAAGAGAGGCAGCATTTACTGGTTGAGCTAAACGATACTACGAGCGAATACCCTCGGGATAAAACCGTTCCACAACTGTTTGCTGAAACAGCGGCCCAATACCCGGATCGTATCGCTGTCGTTGCGGGGGAAGAACAGTTGACCTACGCCGAGCTGGAGGCAAAAGCCAATCAGCTTGCCAACTACTTGCAAAAGCAAGGAGTAGAAACAGGCACTTTTGTCGGGCTTTGCGTAGAACGCTCGTTAGATATGCTCGTGGGTATGCTCGGGATTCTCAAAGCGGGCGGGGCGTATGTGCCACTCGACCCTGCGTATCCAGAAGAACGCCTTGCTTTCATGCTGGCAGATGCCCATATTTCCATTTTATTGACACAGGAGCACATGTCTGACAGGTGGCAAGGACAAGAGCTTACCATTCTCAATCTCGACCAGGCCGGGGAAAAATGGGCAGAAGAAAGCACGCTTGCTCCTCAACTAGATATGACAGCCGACAGTCTCGCCTATGTCATTTACACCTCCGGTTCGACGGGAACACCAAAAGGAGTGCTGGTCGTCCAGCGCGGGATTGTTCGCCTGATCAAAAACACGAACTACGTGACCATTACGGAGGAGGACGTGTTCCTGCAAGCCTCTACCGTATCGTTTGACGCTGCTACCTTTGAGATTTGGGGGGCGTTGTTAAACGGAGCGAAGCTGGTGTTGATGCCACCACATCAATCTTCCCTCGATGAACTGGGGGAGATGATTCAAAATCACAAGGTGACGACACTTTGGCTGACGGCTGGTCTGTTCACGGTCATGGTTGACCACAAGGTGGAGTACTTGCGCGGCGTGCGGCAGCTACTTGTCGGTGGGGATGTTGTTTCCACATCCCACGTACGCAAGGTGCTCTCTCTTGGCGGTACCACGGTGATAAACGGCTATGGACCGACGGAAAATACGACGTTTACTTGCTGCCATCCCGTCACGGAGCTTGCAGAAGGTGTCAACTCCTTCCCGATCGGCCGACCGATTTGCAATACCACAGTGTACGTATTGGACCAACATCAACAACCTGTCCCTCTGGGTGCAGCAGGCGAATTATATATAGGCGGAGATGGACTCGCTCTTGGCTATTTGAATAATCCGGAGTTGACCGCAGAGCGTTTTGTGGAGAATCCGTTTGATCCACATGGAAGTTCTCGACTGTACCGTACTGGTGACTTGGTTCGTTATTTGCCTGATGGCACGATTGAGTTTATCGGTCGTATTGACAATCAGGTAAAAATCCGCGGCTTCCGCATCGAATTAGGTGAGGTGGAAGCAGCACTCAGCCTGCATCCATCTGTAAACGAAGTTGTGGTTTTGGTCCGTGAGATGAAGCCGGGCGAGAAGCATCTAACGGCGTATCTTACCGTTTCAGGAGACAACAACCTCGAAACTTCTGATTTGCGTGCATGGACAAAAACAAAGTTGCCAGAATTCATGAGGCCATCATTTTATATTTTCCTTGATGCGATGCCTTTGACGGCAAATGGTAAAATCGACCGCAAACAATTGCCGGAACCGGAATGGACAAATCCTGCTTCCGACAAAGGCTACATGGAGCCGCGCAATCAGGTAGAAGAGCTGATTGCCAACATATGGTCGCAGGTACTTGGAGTAGAAAAAGTGGGGATTCACGATAACTTTTTCGAACTAGGTGGACATTCCCTTTTGGCGACACGAGTCATATCACGCCTGAGAGAGGCGTTTGGAATAGAGCAGACGGTGCGCTCCATTTTTGAACATCCAACCATTGCAGCATGGAGTGAACAGGGAGCAGCACTTCATTTGGGAGAAAAAGAAACGATTGGCGGATCAATTCAGCCTGTGTCAAGACAGAGCAATCTGCCGTTGTCTTTTGCCCAACAGCGATTGTGGTTCTTTGATCAATTCATGCCGGAAAGCCCGATGTACAACATCCCATCTGCCCTTCGCTTACAAGGAGAACTCGATGTAGTGGCATGGGAGAAGAGCTTACAGGCGATCATTTTGCGTCACGAAAGCTTGCGTACCACGTTCCACGAAATAGACGGACAATCCATACAAGTGATTCATCCGCATATGGACTGGAAAATGGACATTTTGGACTTGCGGGACCTATCCGCTGAACAGAAAGAACAAAAGGTAGAGCAGTTGGCTGAAGCCGAAACGGCCCGAGCTTTTTCCCTTGGACAGGGACCGCTGATACGTGCAACGATGATCCAAACAGATGATCACGCATATGTCTTCTTGATCAACATGCACCACATCATCTCTGATGGTTGGTCGATGGGCATCTTCTATCGCGAATTGCTTGCCAACTACGAAGCCTTCCGTAAACAAGAAACACCAGAGCTTCCAGAGCTGCCGATTCAATATGCGGATTTTGCCACATGGCAGCGTGAGTGGCTGGACGGCGAAATCTTGGAACAGCAGGTTGCTTATTGGAAAGAAAAACTGAATGGAGCAGAACCGCTTCTAGCACTGCCGACAGACCGTTCGCGTCCCGCTGTGCAATCCTATAAAGGAGCCATTTACACCAAGACCTTTTCTGCGGACTTGCTTGCCAAATTGAAAGTGCTTAGCCAGGAGTCCAATTCTACCTTGTTTATGACGTTGCTGGCTGCATTCCAGACCCTTCTATACCGCTATAGTGGACAAGAAGACATCGTTGTGGGAAGTCCGGTAGCTGGACGCAATCGGCAAGAAACCGAGAATTTGATTGGATTTTTTGTCAACACTTTGGCACTGCGAACCAACGTAACAGGAGATGTCACCTTTACAGAATTACTGGCACGCGTTCGAGAAACAGCGTTGGAGGCCTATGCACATCAAGATTTACCTTTTGAAAAATTGGTCGATGAGCTACAGCTAGAGCGTAGCCTCAGCTACTCGCAGTTGTTCCAGGTCATGTTTGTCCTGCAAAACTTCCCGCTGGAGGATGCAGTAACGTCCGGCATTCAGTTGACACCACTGGATTCTGAGCGACATTTGACGACATCCAAGTTTGACCTCACATTGACGATGAGAGAGCAGGCAGACGGACTTGTGGCTTCCTTTGAGTACAGCACAGATTTGTTCGACAGATCGACGATCGAGCGAATGACTGGACATTTGCAAAATTTGCTTGAGGCTATCATCGCCCAACCAGAGGAGTCGATTGAAAAGCTTGATCTTCTAAGGGAGAGCGAACGAAATAAACAGGTAGTAGAGCTTAATAACACAGCGAGCGAATACCCTCGGGATAAAACCGTTTCACAACTGTTTGCCGAAACAGCGACCCAATACCCGGATCGTATCGCCGTCGTTGCGGGAGATGAACAGTTGACCTACGCCGAGCTGGAGGCAAAAGCCAATCAGCTTGCCCACTACTTGCAAAAGCAAGGAGTAGAAACAGGTACTTTTGTCGGGCTATGCGTAGAACGCTCGTTAGATATGCTCGTTGGTATGCTGGGGATTCTAAAGGCAGGCGGGGCGTATGTGCCACTCGACCCTGCGTATCCAGAAGAACGTCTGGCTTTCATGGTGGCAGATGCCCAGATTTCGATTTTATTGACACAGGAGCATTTGGCTGACAGGTGGCAAGGACAAGAGCTTACCATTCTCAATCTCGACCAGGCCGGGGAAAAATGGGCAGAAGAAAGCACGCTTGCTCCTCAAGTAGATATGACAGCCGACAGTCTCGCCTATGTCATTTACACCTCCGGTTCGACGGGAACACCAAAAGGAGTGCTGGTCGTCCAGCGCGGGATTGTTCGCCTGATCAAAAACACGAACTACGTGACCATTACGGAAGAGGACGTGTTCCTGCAAGCCTCTACCGTATCGTTTGACGCTGCTACCTTTGAGATTTGGGGGGCGTTGTTAAACGGAGCGAAGCTGGTGTTGATGCCGCCACATCAACCTTCCCTCGATGAACTGGGGGAGACGATTCAGAATCACAAGGTGACGACACTTTGGCTGACGGCTGGTCTGTTCACGGTCATGGTTGACCACAAGGTAGAGTACTTGCGCGGCGTGCGGCAGCTACTTGTCGGTGGGGATGTTGTTTCCACATCCCATGTACGCAAGGTGCTCTCTCTTGGGGATATCACGGTGATAAACGGCTATGGCCCGACGGAAAATACGACGTTTACTTGCTGCCATCCCGTCACGGAGCTTGCAGAAGGAGTCAACTCCTTCCCGATCGGCCGACCGATTAGCAATACCACAGTGTACGTATTGGACAAGCATCAACAACCTGTCCCTCTGGGTGCAGCAGGCGAATTATATATAGGCGGAGATGGACTAGCTCTTGGCTATTTGAATAATCCGGAGTTGACCGCAGAGCGTTTTGTGGAGAATCCGTTTGATCCACATGGAAGCTCTCGCCTGTACCGTACTGGTGACTTGGTTCGTTATTTGCCTGATGGCACGATTGAGTTTATCGGACGTATCGACAATCAAGTAAAAATTCGCGGCTTCCGCATTGAACTAGGCGAAATCGAGACAGTGTTGCAGAGCCATCCGGCTGTAAAAGAATCATTACTCATGGTGAGAGAGGAAACTCCAGGAGACAAGCGCCTAGCCGCCTACCTCGTTTTTGCAGAGGAAAAAGAGGTTGCTCACACCGAGATGCGATCCTATCTCAAGGATAAGTTGCCAGAGCACATGATCCCATCCGCCTTTGTGAAGTTGGACAGCTTCCCGCTGACACCAAATGGAAAAGTGGACCGCCGGGCGCTACCAATCCCTGACTATTCCCGAAATGAGGCGGATAGCGGTTATGTAGCACCTGCAACGGATTTGGAAATAAAATTGGCAGAAATCTGGAAAAGCGTGCTGGGTGTTGCGAACATCGGCATCTACGACAACTTTTTCGAATTGGGCGGCGACTCCATTCTCAGTATCCAGATCGTCGCAAGAGCCAATCATTCCGGAATACGCTTCACACCCAAGCAACTTTTTGAAAATCAAACAATTGCTGAATTACTGCGCGTTGTTACTGATTTTAGCCAAGAAACAGATATCAAATGGAAAAATGAACAGGGCGCTGTTACGGGAAATGTACCGCTCACCCCAATCCAAAATTGGTTCTTTGACTCCAATCAACCGTCACTGCACCACTGGAATCAGTCGGTACTTCTGACTGTTCAGCAGCCAGTAGACCTAGTTGTACTAAAGCAAACCGTCCAGAGCCTACTGACCCATCATGATGCGTTGCGTATGCGCTTTTCACACCATGACGGCATGTGGACACAAATGATGGAAGGTCTTGAAGAGAATGTTCCATTCCGTAGCGTGGATCTTTCTAATTTCCCTAAACAGGAACAAGAGTCCAGGCTGGAGGAAATCTCACAAGAAGTACAAGCGAGCCTAAATATCACAGAAGGTCCCGTTGTACAGGCTGTGTACTTCAACGTGGGCGAAGAGCAAGCTGGCCGACTTTTGCTCGTCATTCACCACTTGGTTGTTGACGGTGTATCGTGGCGTATTTTGCTAGAGGATCTTCAACATACCTATGATCAAATAGCGAACAGTCAAGACGTACAAATGCCAGCAAAGACGACTTCGTTCAAGATGTGGGCTGAACAATTAGTCGCGTATGCCAATTCAGACGCCATCCAGCAAGAAAAAGAGTACTGGCTCAAACAAGACCATGAGGCGAGTCCGATCCCGATTGATCACCTTTATGAACCGAGTCAGAACACCGAAGCGACTACCAAACAAGTAACATTCTCGTTAAACGCAGGAGAAACCCGTGCTCTGTTGCAGGAAACACTTTCTCCCTACCGTTTGAAAATCAACGATGTATTACTCGCTGCCTTAACAAAAGCGATGCACCGTTGGACTGGGAAACAGACGTTATCTTTCCATCTCGAGGGGCATGGACGCGAGGATATTTTGGAAGGAGCGGATTTATCCCGCACCGTTGGCTGGTTCACGAGTATGTATCCGGTACAACTTACACTTGACCAGACGAAACCGTGGAGCGAACTGTTGAAAGCGGTCAAAGAACAGCTTCGAGCCATTCCGCAAAATGGAGTTGGCTATGGTATCCTGCGCTACTTACGTCAGGATGACGAGCTGAAAGAGCAGTTGAAGTCTCGAATGAAGCCAGAGATCAGCTTCAACTACCTCGGCCAGTTTGATCAGGTCGTTTCATCTGACTCCAAGTTTGGCATGGCTGCTGAATCGAGAGGCTCGAATCTTGCACCTGATTCCATACGCTCGCATTTAATCGATGTAAATAGCGTCATTTCCGAAGAACAACTGCATGTCACCTGGTTTTACAACGAAAACATCCACGAGAAAAGTACGGTGGAAGCAGTTGCTCAAGTTTATATGGACGCCTTGCGTGAGATTATGGCTCATTGCCGCTCGGAAGAAGCAGGAGGCTATACTCCTTCTGATTTCCCGTTATCTCGTCTGGATCAGCGTACAATCGACACGTATGTGGGTAGAGATCGTTCCATCGAGAACATCTATCCACTGACGCCGTTGCAGGAAGGCATGCTTTTCCATTCCCTGTACGAGCAAGAGGGCGGAGACTATGTGGTTCAGTTCTCCATGACGATCCATCATTTGCAAGTCGATGCACTCCAGCAAGCATGGCAAAAAGTCATCGATCGTCATTCCATTCTGCGTACCTCGTTTATCTGGGATGGAGTAGTGAATCCGCATCAAATTGTTCGCAAGCACGTTCAAGTGACGGTTGATGAAAGAGATCTGCGACACTTACCGACGGATAGGCAGAAAGCAGCGTTAGACGTATTTTTGGAAGAGGATCGCAAGCGGAACTTCTCGATTACAGAAGCACCTCTCATGCGTTTGACTTTGTTTCGGATTAGCAACGAAACATATCGCTTTATCTGGAGCTTCCACCACGTATTACTGGACGGTTGGAGTTTGCCGCTCGTCTTAAAGGACTGGTTTGCCGCTTATTTAGCACTGGTAGATGGAAAAGACATTCAGCTTGGGGCTGTACAGCCATTTTCCCAGTATGTTGCGTGGATCCAGCGCCAAGACTTGCAAGCTGCGGAACGCTTCTGGCGCAACCATCTGAAAGGGATATACGGGCCGACACAAATCAATCTCGGACAAGCACTCCAATCCACTGGAGAACCCAAAACCTACGACGAGCGCTTTATCAGATTCTCGGCCGAGTTTACCGAACAGCTGCAATCCTTTGCCCGTCAGCATCAGGTAACGCTGAATACTTTCATACAAAGTGCGTGGGGCATGATCCTCGGAGCTTACAGTGGGGAAGCAGACGTCGTATTCGGGGCAACTGGTTCAGGACGTCCAGCCGATTTGCCTGGTGTAGAAAATATGGTGGGTCTGTTCATCAATACGCTTCCGGTGCGAATCACACTCGATCCAACCAAAACCGTTCGGGTATGGCTGCGCGAATTGCAAGAAATGCAATTGGAGATTCGCCAATATGAGTACACGCCGCTGGTTGACATCCAGAGTTGGAGCGAATTCGAGCGTAACACCTCTCTGTTCGAAAGTATTTTTATCTTTGAGAACTATCCGATCGACGAGTCTGTGAAAGAAGCGGACAGCCGTATTCAGATTTCTGATGTAGACTCTGCGGAGCAAACGAACTATCCACTTACCGTAGTATGTGGCCCTGGAAAAGAATTTGTCCTCAAAATCGTTTTTGATCAAAACCGATTCGATCCTATGCGTATCGAACGTGTCCTGGAGCAAATGACTCTTCTGCTCCAATCGATGACAGCCAATCCTGATCAAACTCTGGCTGATGTGAGCATGATCAGCGAAAGCGAACAAGAGCAGGTTTTGGTCGAGTGGAACGATACGAAGGTCGATTATCCGACCGGGCTTTGCATTCATCAAGCATTTGAACAACAAGTACAAAAGAAGCCCGATGCGATCGGACTCATGTACAAAGAGATGGAAATGACATATGCCGAGCTGAATCAGCGAGCGAACCAATTGGCGCATTATCTCCTTGCCCAAGGCGTGAAACCAGATACACTCGTCGGGATTTGCATCGAGCGCTCTCCTGAGATGATCGTCGGGATTCTCGGAGTGATGAAAGCAGGTGCCGCCTATGTTCCAATCGATCCGGCACATCCGCTAGAGCGTATTGCCTACATGATCGAGGATTCGCAGGCAAACATCGTGTTGACCCAGCAATCTCTGGCAAGCCATTTAACTACAACGAAGGCTCAGGTAATTTGCCTTGATAGTAATGCTTTGGAAAATGAACCTGTTCACGATGTGAAGTGCGGGGTTTCAGAACAAAATCTTGCCTATGTCATTTACACATCTGGTTCCACTGGCTTGCCCAAAGGCGTTATGGTCGAACACCAAAGTGCAATGAATATGGCTCATTACCTGATTGAGTTGTTCCAAGTCCAGCCGTCTAGCCGCGTCTTGCAGTTATGTTCGTTCAGCTTCGACGTATCTGTCGCGGAGATCGTCATGGCTTTGATTTCGGGTGCGACCCTAGTCATTGAGGATCGAGAAATGCTCTTGCCAGGCCCTGAACTCATCTCTGTCTTGCAAGAAAAACAAATCACGACTGTGATGACGGTGCCCGCTGTTCTTGCGGCATTACCTGACGCCGACTTACCTGATCTGAAAACATTAGTAATCGGTGGCGAAGCCCCAAGCTATGAGCTCATCACTCGCTATGCAAATCATCGTCAATTTTTCAATTGCTACGGCCCAACGGAAGCAACCGTTTGCACCACGCTGATGCTTTTGGATACAAATCTGACGAACACGCCAATTGGCCGCCCTATCGCCAATGCGACCATCTACGTATTAGATGCCAATCTGAAGCCTGTCCCTATAGGTGTACCAGGTGAGCTGTACATTGGTGGAAAAGGCTTGGCACGCGGTTACTGGAATCGTCCAGAGCTTACAGCGGAACGATTCATCACTCATCCGTTTGGAGCGGAAGGCGAACGTCTTTATCGTACAGGGGATCAGGTACGCTATCTGCCAGACGGTAACCTTGAATTTCTCGGTCGTATCGATAATCAGGTGAAAATTCGCGGCTTCCGCATCGAACTAGGTGAAATCGAAAACGCATTGAGAAAGCACTCTGCGATTCGGGAAGCTGTCATTACCGTACGCGACAATCGTTTGGCTGCTTATCTGATTGCAATGGGTGACGAGAAGCCAGCTACAGAGGAGCTCGTTCTCTATCTGAAAGAGACATTGCCGGATTACATGATCCCAGCAGGCATCGTCTGGATGGAGGCGATTCCGCTTACGGTCAACGGAAAAGTAGACCACCGGGCGCTGCCTACACCGGATTGGGGACTTTTGACCACACAACAGGAGTATGTCGCACCACGCACACCAACAGAAGAAATAGTGGCGAACATTTGGACACAGGTGCTTTCCGTAGAGCAAGTCGGGATTCACGACGATTTCTTTGAACGAGGGGGACATTCTCTCCTAGCTACCCAAGCGATTTCCCGTATGCGTCAAACCTTTGGCGTAGACATGCCGCTTCGTACGCTGTTTGATTATCCGACAACGGCAGCGATCAGCGAAAAAATTACGGCATTATTACAAGGGGAAGCGGGTCTCACTGACATCCCGCTCAAGCCCGTGTCGCGTGACGAACACTTGCCGCTCTCATTTGCACAACAACGTTTGTGGTTCTTGGACAAGCTGCTGCCAGACAGTTCCGTCTACAATATCCCAACTGCTGTTCGTCTGATGGGTGAGCTAGACGTCGAGGCATGGGAACGCAGTCTCAAGCTGATCATCCAACGTCATGAGAGCTTGCGTACAACTTTCTCCGATAGGAATGGAGAAGCTGTTCAAGTCATTCACCCGCAGATTGAGTGGAGCCTGGGCCGAATCGACTTACGAGACTGGAACGAAGCGGAGCGAGAAGGGGAAGTATTGCGTCTCGCCATAGAAGATGCGGAACAGTCGTTTCATCTGAATCAAGGGCCGTTATTGCGCGCAAAACTGATTTGCATGGATGAACAAGCGCATGTATTTTTGCTCAATTTACACCACATCATTGCGGATGGCTGGTCCATGAGTGTATTCATGGGGGAGTTAGTCTCCATTTACGAAGCGTTATCTGCTGGGGAAACACCACAACTGGCCGAAATGCCGCTGCAATACGCAGACTATGCCACATGGCAACGCAATTGGTTACAAGGTGAGGTATTGGAGCAACAATTAGCGTACTGGAAAAAACAATTAGGCGATGCAGAACCACTTCTGAGATTGCCGACAGATCGTCCACGCCCTGCTGTTCAGAGCCATAAAGGGGCAATGCATACAATTAGGCTCCCGGAAAAACTGCTTGCCGATCTAAAAGTGCTCAGTCGTGAAGAGGGATCAACCTTATTCATGACCTTGCTAGCTGCCTTTCAGACCCTGCTCTATCGCTACAGTGGTCAAAAAGACATCCTCGTCGGAAGTCCGGGCGCAGGACGAAATAGACAGGAATTGGAGTCACTGATTGGTTTCTTCATTAACACCCTGGTAATGCGTACGGATATGTCTGGGGAACCAACCTTCCGAGACTTGCTAGCAAAAGTACGAGAGACCGCACTGGAAGCTTATGCGCATCAAGACGTGCCGTTTGAAAAACTGGTAGATGAACTGGAGCTGGAACGAAGCCTAAGCTACTCACCGTTATTCCAAGTGATGTTCGTACTGCAAAACATCCCGATGGAAGTACAAGAATTGTCCCAGATTCGCATCGAGCCTTTCCACAAAGGTCAGGAGGGTGTAAGCGCCAAGTTTGATATCACCTTGACCACCGTAGAAGCACCTGACGGACTTATGGCAACATTCGAGTACAACACTGATCTTTTTGATCCAGCAACGATCGAGCGCATGGGGAACCATTTCTCGAACTTGCTAGAGGCAATTTCGGTAAATCCGATGCAACCAGTCACAGCCATACCTCTCCTGGGCGATATGGAAAAGGAGCAGCTTCTCCATCAATGGAATGATACAAATGTACCTTTTGAACGCGAAACATGCGTGCATGAAAGGGTTGCCCGGATTGCACAAGAGTTGCCAAATCAATTAGCAGTTGTATCCGAAGAAGGGCAGATCACCTATGCAGAACTGGATGCCAAAGCGAATCAGGTAGCGAACTACCTGCAAAAACAGGGAGTATCCTCCGAAACACTTGTCGGCATTTGCGTAGAACGTTCCATCGATATGCTCATCGGTCAATTGGGAATCCTCAAAGCTGGCGGTGCTTATGTCCCAATGGACACAGCGTATCCACAAGAGCGTCTTGCATTCATGATGAAAGATGCCAATATGCCAGTTGTAGTAACCCAAGAACGACTGTTAGAGCGATTGCCGGAAGGTACTGCCTCATTCATCTGCTTAGATCGTGATTGGACTATCATATCGGAAGAGAGCAGCGAGGCGCCGAACATGGCAATGACAACAGAGAATCTGGCATATGTCATCTATACGTCTGGTTCTACTGGGACGCCAAAAGGGGTAGAGATCGAACATGCCGCCTTGTTAAATCTCATTTCCTGGCACCAACGGTCGTACAGCGTAGATTCAAATGATCGAGCTTCACAAATCGCAGGGACAGCCTTTGATGCGTCTGTTTGGGAAATCTGGCCGTACCTGACAAAGGGAGCAACACTTTATCTCCCATCAGAAGAGATTCGTCTGGTCCCGGAGGAACTCAGAGATTGGCTTGTTGCATCGGGTATCACGATTAGCTTTTTGCCAACGCCATTGGCGGAAAGGCTGCTTACCTTGGAATGGCCTATCGGCACGAAGCTGCGGTATATGCTCACAGGGGGCGACAAGCTACACGATTACCCACCAGCAACCATGCCGTTTACACTTGTGAACCAATACGGCCCAACTGAAAATGCGGTTGTCGCCACAGCAGGTATCGTTCCGACAGAAGCTACTCATGTTTTCGCACCATCAATCGGTCGTCCAATAGACAATGTGCAGGTATACGTCCTTGATGAAAAACGAAAACCTGTGCCGATTGGTGTAGCCGGAGAGCTCTATATTGCAGGAGACAGCTTGGCACGGGGTTATCTAAAGCGCCCTGATCTGACCAAAGAGCGGTTCGTAGCCAATCCATACTCACAAAAACCAGGAGCGCGCATGTACCGAACGGGAGACCTGGTTCGTTACCTGCCAGATGGAAACATAGATTTCATTGGCCGCGCTGACGATCAGGTGAGCATTCGAGGATTCCGGGTCGAACTGGGTGAAATTGAAACGGCTCTGTACACTCATCCGGCAGTGAAAGAAACCATCGCCCTCGTGCGAGAGGATACTCCGGGCGTAAAACGACTCGCTGCCTACGTTGTACTTGGAGAAAATCAAGAAATTAAAGCAAGTGACTTCCGTAGCTATCTGAAGGAAAAGCTGCCTGAGTACATGGTACCAGCTGCATTTGTCATCATGGATAACCTGCCGCTGACCCCAAACGGTAAGGTAGACCGACAAGCATTGCCTGTACCTGATTTCTTACACAACGAAACAGAAGGCAGCTTTGCTGCGCCGACAACTGCTATAGAGGCTACGCTTGCAGATATATGGAAAAAAGTCCTAGGTATTGACAACGTTGGTATTTATGACAACTTTTTCGAGTTGGGTGGAGACTCCATCTTGAGTATCCAAATTGTTTCTCGAGCCAATCAGGCTGGAATTCGTTTGACACCGAAACAACTCCTGAGAAATCAAACCATCGCGGAACTGGCAAGTGTCGTGACAGAGACTGGCGGCATACAAGCAGTAAAAATCCAGGCAGAACAAGGCATCGTGACGGGAGAGGTACCGCTCACGCCAATTCAATCGTGGTTCTTCACGACTGAACAACCGTCGATCCATCATTGGAACCAATCCTTGCTTTTGACGGTGCAACAACCTGTTGACCTGACTGTTCTAGCGCGTGTCATCGAGAGTCTGCTCACGCATCACGACGCATTACGTATGCGTTATATCCATACGGAGCAAGGCTGGACCCAACATATCGAGGGACTTCCTGAGACCATTCCATTCCGTAGTGTGGACCTGTCCGCTGTTCGCGAAGAAGAACAAGCCGATCGTCTGGAGCAAATCGCAAACGAGGTGCAATCTAGTCTACATGTAAGCGAGGGACCCGTTTTCCAAGCGCTGTACTTCCATCTTGGAGCGGACCAACCTGGTCGTCTGCTGATTGTTGCCCACCATCTGGTGATTGACGGTGTGTCCTGGCGCATTTTGCTAGAGGATCTGCAAACTGCTTACGAGCAATTGGTAAACGATCAACCGGTATCATTCCCGGCGAAAACGACTTCATTCAAGTCATGGGCAGAGCAATTGCAATCCTATGCGAATTCCGAAGCGATCGAGCCGGAAAAAGCGTTCTGGCTGGGTCAAAGTGATGAAGTGAGTCCACTTCCCATTGACCGTGCCTTCGAGCCAAGCCAAAACACAGATGTAACCTCCAAACAAGTCAGTCTTGCGCTTACTATCGAAGAAACTCGCGCGTTGTTGCAGGATACCCTTTCGCCTTACCGCCTGCAGATCAATGATGTATTGCTTACGGCTTTAGCCAAAGCAATGAATCGGTGGACTGGTGAAAAAATAGTAGCTGTTCATCTGGAAGGGCACGGACGAGAGGAAATTATCGAAGGAGCAGACTTATCCCGTACGGTTGGCTGGTTTACGAGCATGTACCCGGTACAGCTTTCAATTGATCCGTCGAAGCCGTGGGGCGACGCTTTGAAAGCGGTCAAGGAACAGCTTCGTCGCATTCCAAAGAAAGGTGTAGGGTACGGCATCCTCCAATACCTCAGTCAGGATCAGGAGTTGAAAAAATGGCTGGGTGAAAAGCCGAAGCCAGAAATCAGCTTCAACTATCTCGGACAGTTTGATCAGATCGTACAAACCGAATCGAGATTTGGCATGGCACAAGAATCAAGAGGCTCCAATCTGGGGAAAGACACAAGACGCCAGCACCTGATAGATGTAAACAGTGTCATATCCGGCGAACAACTCCATGTCACATGGATCTATAGCGAAAACATTCACGAGGAAAGCACGATTCAAGAGCTTGCGTGCAACTATCTGGAAGCTTTGCGCGAGATCATGGCCCACTGCCAGTCCGAAGAAGCAGGCGGCTATACACCATCTGACTTCCCGCTAGCGCGAATGGATCAACGGGCTATCGACAAGCATCTGGGACAGGATCGCCTGATCGAGAACGTCTATCCACTCAGTCCATTGCAAGGTGGCATGCTGTTCCACTCCCTGTACGAAGAAGAGGGGGGAGACTATATTGTTCACTTTGCCATGACGATGGAGGGCTTGCACGTCGATGCGTTTGAACAGGCGTGGCAAAAGGTAGTGGATCGTCATCCAATCTTGCGTACCTATTTTGTTTGGGAAGGTTCTGAGGCTCATCAGATTGTACGCAAACAAGTAAAAGCAACTGTAGAAAAAATCGACCTTCGTCATTTGACAACGGAGCAGCAAAAAACGGAGCTGGCCCACTACCTAGAAGCTGACCGCAGACGAAATTTCGAGATTGCGTCTCCACCACTCATGCGTTGGACGTTGTTCCACTTACATGAGGGAGTTTATCGCTTCACTTGGAGCTTCCATCATGTACTGCTTGATGGTTGGAGCGTCCCGATTGTACTAAAAGACTGGTTTAGTGCTTATGTGTCCCTAGCAGAAGACAGAGAGGTTTCGTACAGCTACGTCCAACCATTCTCTGCGTATATCGATTGGGTACAGCGCCAAGACTTGAGTGCTGCCGAACATTTTTGGCGTGAACAGCTAAAAGGCTTCCACGAGTCAACCCCATTAGCGATGAGTAACCACTCAGGCGTCCGGGAAAATACGCTGAAAGTGTACGAAGAGAAAGAAATTCGCTTATCAGCGGAAATGACTTCACGTTTGCAAGCCTTTGTCCGCACTCATCAGCTGACCTTGAATACGCTTGTCCAAGGAGCATGGGCTCTCATCCTGAGCCGATACAGCGCAACGGATGATGTCGTCTTCGGTGCAACCGTTTCCGGTCGTCCGGCTGATCTGCCTACCGTAGAGGGCATGGTAGGTCTCTTCATCAACACCCTGCCGATTCGTGTTTTTATAGATGCGAACAAATCGGTGCGGGAATGGCTACGCGAGATTCAAGAACATCAAGTGGAGCTTCGCCAGTTTGAGTACACGCCGTTGGTTGACATCCAAGGCTGGAGTGAAATGGCTCGTAATGCTGCCCTGTTCGAGAGCATCTTCATTTTTGAGAACTACCCGATTGGTGAATCGGTAAAAGATGAACACAATCAGCTGCAATTATCTGATGTGGAGACGATGGAACAAACGAATTATCCAATTACCGTCGTCTGCGGTCCGGGTAAAGAGTTCATCCTTAAGATCAAATACGACCAAAGCAGATTCGCGTCTGAAAATATCGAACGAGTTCTGCACCAGATGTCTCACTTGCTCGAATCCATGATGGCTAAGCCTGAACAGTGCTTGGCAGAGGTGTCGATGATCAGTGAAAGCGAGCTCCAGCAAGTAGTAGTCGAATGGAATGACACGCGCGTAGATTATCCGACCCAGCTATGCATACATCAGGCATTTGAGAAACAAGTGGAAAAGACCCCTGATGCGATTGCACTCGTTTACAAGAAGAAGGAGCTGACCTATGCCGAGCTGAACAACCGTGCAAACCAGCTGGCACACAGGTTGATTGCATCGGGAGTACAACCGGACAAGCTAGTTGGCATTTGCGTCGAGCGTTCTTTCGAGATGATCATCGCTTTCCTCGGTGTAATGAAAGCAGGTGCAGCTTATGTGCCAATCGATCCGGCGCATCCGCAAGATCGCATTGCCTACATGATCGAAGATTCGCAGGCGCACATTTTGTTGACGCAAGTATCGCTGAAAGACATGCTACCAGTTCCTTCTAAACAGATCATTTGCCTCGATAGCGATGAACTGGCAGAAGAACCTACCACAAACGTGGATAGCAGCGTCCATGAGCATCATCTCGCGTACGTCATCTATACTTCTGGTTCAACCGGTTTGCCAAAAGGGGTAATGGTCGAGCACCATTCGGTTGTCAATTTGACACATGCCCTGATCCATTCGTTCCAAATCGATGCGACGAGCCGGGTTTTGCAATTCACATCCTTTAGCTTTGATGTTTCAGTCTCCGAGATCGCTATGACCCTGCTCGCTGGTGCCACGCTCGTCTTGGAGGATCGCGAATTACTTTTACCTGGTCCGGAGTTGATCCAAGTCCTGCAGGAACAACGCATCACGACCGTGACAATGGCTTCCTCTGTAGCATCGGCATTGCCACAAGCGGATTTGCCAGACCTGAAGACTCTGATTGTCGGCGGGGAAGCGTTAAGCCGAGAGCTTGTTGCTCGTCACGCCAAGGATCGCCAGCTCTTTAACTGCTATGGACCAACAGAAACAACCGTCACCGCTACTCTCGTACGTTGTGAGAATAACGGCCAAAATCCATCAATCGGTCGACCCATCGCCAATGTGGAAGTGTATGTATTGGATGCATACCTGCAACCTGTGGCAATAGGCGTACCAGGCGAGCTGTACATCGGCGGAAAAGGAATAGCCAGAGGGTACTGGAATCGTCCTGAACTTACGAAAGAACGCTTTATCAATCATCCGTTCGGTAAGGAAGGAGAACGCCTCTATCAGACTGGCGACCTGGTTCGCTATACGGAAGACGGACAGATCGAATTCCTCGGACGAATCGACGACCAAGTCAAAATTCGCGGTTATCGAATCGAGCTGGGCGAAATCGAAAATAGACTCAGGCAACATCCAGCTGTTCAGAATGTCGTCGTTATCGCGCGTGAGGATCGAAAAGGAGACAAGCGTTTGGCGGCTTATCTCGTTGCAGCAAACGAACAACAACCGAGTGATGCTGAGCTTATCCACTACCTGAAAGAGACCCTACCGGAATACATGGTTCCTGCAGGTTATGTATGGATGCCAGAGATTCCACTCACGGTCAACGGGAAAGTAAATCGCCGTGCCCTTCCAGCACCGGATTGGGGACAAGGGGAGACAGAAAAGGAATATGTGGCACCGCGTACTCCAACAGAGGAAATCGTTGCCCATATTTGGTCGCAGGTTCTTTCCGTTGAGGGAATTGGAATCCACGATGACTTCTTTCAACTGGGTGGACATTCACTCTTGGCTACCCAGACCGTTTCCCGCCTGAAAGAAACATTTGGTGTGGAAGTACCACTCCGTGCCTTGTTCGAGAATCCTAGCGTGGCACAAATGAGCGAAAAAGTAACCGGACTACTGGAAGCCAAATCGAATGTTGCCAGCATTCCACTCGTACCCGTTTCTCGCGACCAGCATCTACCGCTCTCCTTTGCCCAGCAACGCTTGTGGTTCTTGGATCGCTTAATGCCGGACAGCGCCTTGTACAACATCCCGTCTGCCATGCGGATGCAAGGACACCTCAACATTCATGCATGGGAACGCAGTCTGCAGATGATCATCGAGCGGCACGAGAGCTTGCGAACAACCTTCACTGACATCAACGGGGAAGCGATACAGGTCATTCACCCAGATATGGCGTGGAGCCTGGGTAAGATTGATTTGCGCGACCTACCAGAAGAAGAGCGTGACACCGAGGTACACCGCCTGGAGAGAGAAGAGGCAACCAAACCATTTGACCTGCGTACAGGACCGTTACTGCGGGCCACGATCATCCAGATCGGCGAAGAGAATTTCGTCTTCCTGCTAAATTTGCACCATATCGTGTCTGACGGCTGGTCGATGAACATTTTCATAAGAGAGCTGGTTGCGATTTATGAAGCGCTTTGCAAGGAAGAAACGCCGCAACTCACCGACATGCCACTCCAATATGCAGATTTTGCAGCTTGGCAGCGTGAATGGTTACAAGGAGAGGCGCTGGAGCAACAACTCGCATACTGGAAAGCAAAACTGAGTGGCAGTGAGCCGCTATTGGCCTTACCGACAGACCGTCCGCGTCCACCTGTACAGACATACAATGGAGCCTTATACACGACGAGTTTCCCGACCGAGCTTGTGGAAAAATTACACGCGCTCAGCCGACAAGAAGGCGCCACGCTCTTTATGACCTTGCTCGCAGCATTCCAAATCCTGCTTCATCGCTACAGCGGGCAAGACGACATTATCGTCGGAAGTCCGGTTGCTGGACGCAATAGACAAGAAACGGAGTCATTAATTGGCTTCTTCATCAACACGCTGGCAATGAGAACCGATATGTCTGGCGCTCCAACCTTCCGTGAACTACTTGCAAGAGTGCGCGAGTCAGCACTGGAAGCATATACACATCAAGACCTGCCCTTTGAAAAGTTAATAGATGAGCTGGAGCTGGAACGTAGTCTAAGCTATTCGCCGCTCTACCAAGTCATGTTCGCTCTGCAAAACTTCGAAATGAAGACTCATGAGCTTGAAGGCATTCAGATTGCTCCGTTTGAAAGCAAGAGCCAAGAAGTGATGTCCAAATACGACATCAGCTTGACGATGGCAGAAACGCCAAACGGCCTGATCGCTACGTTTGATTACAATACCGATTTGTTCGACCAAACAACGATGGAGCGAATGGTGAACCATTTCCATCATGTACTGGAGGGAATCGTCGCCCAACCTGATCGATCGATCATGGCGCTACCATTGCTTCGTCCGGATGAACGTGAACAGCTTATACTTGCGTGGAACAACACAGCTGCCAATTACACGTATGAGAAGACGGTACACGAGCTAGTTGCCGAAATGACAAGGAACATGCCGCATCAACTGGCAGTCGTCTCCAGCGAAGGCTCGCTCACTTACGCAGAACTGGATTCGAAAGCGAATCAGCTGGCGAACTACTTGCAACAACAAGGGGTTACGACAGAGACACTCGTTGGTATTTGCGTGGAACGCTCTCTCGAGATGCTGATCGGTCAATTAGGGATTCTCAAAGCAGGCGGCGCGTTTGTTCCGATGGATCCATCATATCCAAAGGAGCGCCTTGCCTTCATGATGGATGACACGAACATGCCGATCGTATTGACCCAGGAACGCTTGCTTGAAGCATTGCCAACAGGTGATGCAACGTTTATTTGTCTCGATATCGATTGGGATTTGATTGCCAGTGAGAGCACGGTATCACCCGAAATTACGACGACAACGAACAATCTCGCTTATGTCATTTACACCTCTGGTTCTACCGGAACACCAAAAGGCGTGGAAATCGAGCAACGTGCTCTGTTGAATCTCATCTATTGGCACCAGCACGCTTACAACGTCACGCCAGAAGATAGGGCATCACAAATCGCCGGAACGGCCTTCGATGCCGCTGTCTGGGAAATTTGGCCGTATCTGACGGCTGGAGCCACCCTGTATCTGCCACATGAAGAGATTCGTCTCGTACCGGAAAAACTGCGGGATTGGCTCGTCGACTCAGGAATCACGATCAGCTTCTTGCCAACACCATTAGCAGAGAGCTTGATGTCTATTGAATGGCCGGCCGATACTGGTTTGCGCTACATGCTGACAGGCGGTGACAAACTGCATCACTATCCATCGGCTCATCTGCCATTCACATTGGTGAATCAGTATGGACCAACGGAAAATGCCGTCGTAGCTACAGCAGGCATCGTTCCTGTACAAGCTGGTCAGATAGCCGCACCCACAATCGGACGCCCAATCGACAATGTGCAGGTATACGTTCTTGATGCAAAACTGCAACCTGTGCCGATCGGTGTTGCAGGCGAACTGTACATCGCAGGGAACAGCTTGGGGCGCGGGTACCTAAAACGTCCTGATTTGACACAAGAACGCTTCGTCGAAAATCCGTTTGCGCACATTCGAGGGGCAAAAATGTACCGCACAGGAGACCTTGTCCGCTACTTGCCGGACGGCAACATCGAGTTTATCGGCCGTGCCGACGATCAGGTGAGTATCCGTGGTTTCCGTGTCGAGCTGGGCGAGATTGAAACCGCCCTGTACACGCACCCTTCTGTCAAAGAAACAATCGTCCTTGCCCGCGAAGATATGCCAGGTGTCAAACGACTGGCCGCGTATGTCGTGCTTGAAGAAGGGGTAGAGGACCAAGCAGGCAACTTCGACAGCTACCTCAAAGAAATACTGCCGGAGTACATGGTGCCAGCTGCATTCGTCATCATGGATGCTCTGCCACTCACTCCAAATGGCAAAGTAGACCGTCGTGCATTACCTGTACCGGAGTACAAAGTAAGTAATGGAGAATTCGTTGCTCCGGAGACGTTCGTCGAGAGAGTATTGGCCGAAATATGGAAAAAGGTTCTAGGCGTAGAGCAAGTCGGAATTCACGATAACTTCTTCGAACTCGGTGGTGATTCGATTCTAAGCATTCAGATCGTGGCTCGTGCAGCACAATCTGGAATTCGCTTGTCACCGAAGCTCTTGTTCGAAAATCAGTCGATTGCCGAGTTGACACAAGCGATTGGGGAGTCGGTTAACATTTTCGCCGAGCAAGGCATCGTCACAGGGGAAGTGCCACTTCTGCCGATTCAGCGCTGGTTCTTCGAGCAAAAATTGGCAGATCGCAACCACTGGAACCAATCTGTACTTTTAACGGTCAAACCGATCGATCCGGAAATTTTGAGACAAGCTTTTTATCACTTGCTCGGACATCATGATGCCCTCCGCCTCCGTTTCTACCATCAGGATGGAAAATGGAAGCAAATCAACGAGGACTGGACAGATATCATTCCATTTACCGTAGAGGAATTGGGTCATTTGCCGCATGAAGAGCAAGTGAAGCGAATCGGGGAAATCTCTGAGGAAGCTCAGGCTAGCTTGCATCTCTCGGAAGGTCCGTTGCTCCGTGCCGTCTACTTTGATTTGGGCAGTGAACAGGAAGGCCGCTTGCTAGTCGTCATTCACCACTTGGCAGTCGATGGTGTGTCTTGGCGCATCATCACGGAAGACTTGAATAAGGCAAGCATCCAGCTGCTACAAGGCAAGCAGGTGCAGCTGCCGCCAAAAACCAGCTCGTACAAGTATTGGGCTGAAAAATTGACGGAGTACGCCCAATCGGACAGCCTGCGTGAGGAAGCGGATTATTGGTTAAGCAGCCTCGATACAGAAGTAAACGCTCTGCCAAAAGATTATGAGAACGGAAAGAACCGCGAGCTTACTGCAAAGATGGTTTCTGTTGCACTTACGCAGGAAGAAACCAAAGTGCTTTTACAAGATCTGCCTTCGATCTACCAAACGCAGATCAATGATGTCTTGCTCACTGCATTGGCAGAAGCCATTTTCGTCTGGACTGGAAATCAAACCTCCCTCGTCCATTTGGAAGGGCACGGACGTGAAGAGCTTTTTGACGATGTCGATCTATCGCGTACCTTGGGATGGTTCACGAGCATGTATACCATCCTCTTGGATACGAGGGGAACTACCTCTCTCAAAGAAGCGCTACAAACGACCAAAGAACAGCTGCGTAGCATTCCGAACAAGGGGATCGGCTATGGAATTCTCCGTTACCTGAACGAGGAAACGACTGAAACGTTCAAGTCTTTGCCAAAAGCAGAGATTAGCTTCAACTACCTCGGTCAGCTTGATCAGACAGCCGATGACACAGAATCCTTGTTTGGCTTTGCAAACGAAGCAAGAGGCGACAACTTCAACCGCAACTCGGAACGTCAGCACCTGCTGGATTTCGGTAGCTCTGTCGTTGGGGGACAATTGATTGTAACGATCGCCTTCAGTGAAGAGATTTATCGCAAAGAAACCGTCAAAGATTTAGTGGATTACTATGTAAGCGCGCTACGACAATTGATCGAGCTAGGTCAGACGGAGACGACCGCAACACCAACAACAAGTGATCTGTCCGAATTCGGTTGGGATGATGAAGAGATTGCCGACTTACTTGATCTCATCCAAGACAAGTAATGAATACAAACTGCATAGAGGCGTCAACCACGGCGCCTCTATGGCAAATTTTTTATGGGAGTGGGCAGGAGAAGATGAATAACATTGAAACGTATTATCCCGTTACTCCTTTGCAGCAAGGTCTCATTTTCCACAGCTTGTTGGAACCAGAGTCCGGAGCCTATATCGTACAGATGGGGTTGAAGCTGCAAGGTCCCTTGAACATTCCGTTATTCGAACAGGCATGGCAATGCCTCGTAGACAGACACGCTATTTTTCGCACCAGGTTTATTGGCGGTAAAGTAAAAGAATACGTCCAGGTT
The DNA here is from genome assembly GCF_023714195.1 of Brevibacillus sp. MER 51. Lineage (NCBI taxonomy): Bacteria > Bacillati > Bacillota > Bacilli > Caryophanales > Paenibacillaceae > Brevibacillus > Brevibacillus sp. MER 51. The sequence continues at coordinate 370,498 of NZ_JAMAUS010000001.1, forward strand.
GTCTTAAAAGAGCTGAAGGTTTCCCTGGTGGAACATGACATTATTCATCTTTCCTCCTCCGAGCAAGAATCGTTTCTTCATACCTTTGCCAAAGATGATCGCAAACGTGGTTTCAATATCGAAGAAGCGCCGTTGATGAGATTAAATCTGTTCCGGTTGAGTAGTAATACCTTTCATTTTTCGTGGACTTTGCACCACGTGCTAATAGACGGATGGAGTATGCCGCTCGTCTTCGGGGAAGTGTTTGCGGCGTACAACATGCTGTGCAAAGGGCAGCCTGTACAGCTTCCTCCGGTTAAATCTTACCGTGACTACATCGTCTGGCTGAAAAAGCAGGACTTGAAGCAAGCGGAGATGTTTTGGCGCACGTATCTACAAGGCTTCACGGAAACCACGCCACTTTCATTCGGTCGAGCGTATAAAAATCCGTACCTTGACCAGAAAAATTATCGGGAGCTAGATCTGACCGTTTCCGAGGCAATCTCCAAATCATTACAGACATTGGCTCGTCAACATCGCCTGACGGTCAACACGATTGTGCAAGGCGCATGGGCACTGCTGTTGAATCGCTACAGTGGGCAGGACGACATTATTTTCGGCGCCACAGTATCCGGACGTCCTGCGGATTTGCCTGGAGTCGAGACGATGATTGGTCTGTTTATTAATACACTTCCTGTCCGCGTGCAGGTAAGAGCGGAGGAGAGCGTAATCAATTGGCTCAAATCTCTGCAACAACAGCAAGCCGACTTCCGCCAGTACGAATATACCCCACTCGTGGAAATCCAGGGCTGGAGCGATTTGCCGCGTGGACAATCTCTGTTTGAGAGCATTCTCGTCTTTGAAAATACTCCTGTCGGTAATGCTAGCGGCGGTAGTGGAGAGAGTGAGCTTTCGATCGTAGATGTCCATTCCGAGGAGCAAACCAATTATCCATTTACCTTGGTTGCGGCGTCAGGCAAAACAATCGACATCAAGGTCAAATTTGATGAAAGCCAGTTTGAGCAATCCTCTATAGAGCGAGTTCTCGATCAGCTTCATTCACTCCTGATCTCTATCGCCACAAACGCCAAGCAACGGATTGCCGACCTTTCTATGATCAGCGAAAACGAACGTGAACAGGTTCTCGTTCAGTGGAACCAGACGGCGGAGGAATATCCGAGCGGCCTGTGCGTTCATCAGGCGTTTGAACAACAAGTGGAAAAATCACCAGATGCGATTGCCGTTACCTATAAAAACGTGGAGCTCACCTACAGGGAACTAAACGAGCGGGCCAACCAACTGGCCCATCAGCTCGTAAGCAAAGGGGTAAAACCGGATACACTCGTCGGCATATGCGTGCATCGTTCCCCTGAGATGATCATCGGCATACTCGGCGTTTTAAAATCGGGAGCTGCCTACGTACCGATTGACCCGGCTTACCCGCAAGAACGCATCGCCTATATGATCGAGGATTCTCAAACAAATGTGTTGCTGACCCAGCAGTCTCTCATGGACATCTTGCCAGCAACTCAGGCGAATATTATTTGTTTAGACAGCAATTCGTTAACGAATGAATCTGGTGCCAACGTTGATTGCAAGGTCACAGAACATAATCTTGCCTACGTCATTTATACGTCTGGTTCAACTGGGCAGCCAAAAGGGGTAATGGTAGAGCACCACAGTGTGATAAACATGGCCCATGCCTTGATCGATGCGTTTGATATTCAGCCAGCCAGTCGCGTTCTGCAATTTACCTCGTTTAGCTTCGACGTATCGGTGTCTGAGATTGTGATGGCCTTACTCGCTGGTGCGACGCTAGTCATCGAGGATCGAGAGTCCCTTTTGCCAGGCCCTGAATTGATCCAAGTTTTGCAAGAACAACGCATTACCACCGTATCCATGGTTTCTTCGGTACTGGCAGCATTGCCTGAAGCTCACCTGCCTGATCTACGAACCTTGATTGTAGGCGGAGAAGCTCCGAGCCGAGAACTTGTGGCACGCTATGCAGCGAATCGGCAGTTCTTCAACTGCTACGGTCCAACGGAAGCAACCGTATGCTCCACTATGATGCGTTGCGAAGCTGGAATGAGCAATCCGCCTATCGGTCGGCCAATTGCCAACGCGACGCTGTACGTTTTGGATGCAAATAGGCAGCCTGTGCCTATCGGCGTACCAGGTGAACTGTATATCGGAGGAAAAGGCTTGGCTCGCGGCTACTGGAATCGTCCAGAACAAACAGCAGAGCGCTTTATCAAGCATCCGTTCGGCAAAGAAGGAGAGCTACTCTATCGGACGGGCGACCTGGTTCGCTATCTGGAGGACGGCAACCTCGAATTCCTTGGACGTATGGATGATCAAGTCAAAATTCGCGGTTACCGCATTGAATTGGGTGAGATTGAAAATTCGCTGAGACAGCATCCTGCCGTCCATGAAGCTGTGGTCATCGTCCGGGAAGAAAAAGCGGGGGGCAAACGCTTGGCTGCTTATCTGGTAGCAACGGGAGACATGCCAACCGCTGAGGAGCTCGTTCTTTTCCTGAAAGAATCGTTGCCTGAATACATGATACCAGCAGGCTTTGTATGGCTGGAGACGATTCCGCTTACGGTTAATGGAAAAGTAGACCGACGAGCACTACCGGTACCAGATTGGGGACAACTTTCCACGCAGCGTAATTACGTTGCCCCCCGTACTCCTACAGAGGAGCTGGTGGCCAACATCTGGTCGCAGGTTCTCTCGGTAGAACGAGTCGGTAGCTACGACGATTTCTTTGAGCTTGGTGGCCATTCTCTTTTGGCTACGCAAACCATCTCTCGCTTAAAAGAAGCGTTTAACGTAGATTTACCGCTCCGTGCTTTATTTGAATATTCGACAGTCAACCGACTCAGTGAATGGATTGTATCCATGAACGAGGACAAATCTGGACTCTCTAGTATTCCACTCGTACCCGTTTCACGTGATCGACATTTGCCGCTTTCGTTTGCACAGCAGCGCTTATGGTTCTTTGACCGCTTGATGCCAAACAGTTCGCTCTACAACATTCCAACTGCCGTTCGTTTGCAAGGAGAGCTAAACATTGAAGCGCTCGAGCAAAGTTTGCAGATGATTATCTGCCGTCACGAGAGCTTGCGTACAACGTTCTCCGACATCAATGGGGAAGCCGTTGCGGTGATTCATCCAGAGGTGGATTGGAAACTGAACAAAATGGATATACGCGAGCTGCCAGATGATAGACGAGATGACGAAGGACAACGCTTGACCAAAGAAGATGCGAACAAGCCGTTTGACCTCGTCACAGGACCGCTCATTCGTGCGACGATTATTCAAACAGGAGAACAGGATTTCATCTTCCTGCTGAACGTACACCACATCATCGCCGATGGTTGGTCAGCGGGTGTTTTGCTCAGCGAATTATTTACCTGCTATCAGGCATTTAGCAAATCAGAAGTACCGCAACTTACCAACCTGCCTATACAATACGCAGATTATGCGGCATGGCAGCGCGAATGGCTTACAGGAGATGTATTGGAAAAACAACTGTCCTACTGGCGTGCAAAGCTGGGTGGAGCAGAACCGCTTCTCGTATTGCCGACAGATCGTCCCCGTCCTGCTGTTCAGTCCTATGAAGGAAGCAGCATCACACTGATGTATGACAAAGAATTGATGACGAATCTGCATTCTTTGAGCAAGCGCGAAGGTACGACGTTGTTTATGACGTTGCTCGCCGCATTCCAAGTATTTCTTTATCGATATACAGGACAAGACGACATTCTCGTCGGTACCCCTGTAGCAGGACGCAGTCACCAAGAGACAGAAGGATTAATTGGATTTTTCATCAACACATTGGCGATGCGAACAGATTTGTCAGGCGAGCCTAGCTTCAGAGAGGTACTTAGCCGTGTACGGGAAACAGCCTTGGGAGCCTATTCCCATCAAGATCTACCCTTTGAAAAGCTTGTAGACGAGCTGCAATTAGAGCGCAGTCTCAGTTACTCGCCTTTGTTCCAAGTGATGTTCGTTCTGCAAAATATTCCAGTTCAGGTAGAAGCGCTTGACGGGATTCGCATTTTGCCACCAAAAGGGAATCAACAGGTAGAAACAACCAAGTTTGATCTCACCTTGACGATGGCAGAGACGGCAGACGGTCTGTCCGCTACATTCGAGTACAACACATCTCTATTTAACCAGAACACAGTAGAACGAATGATCGAACACTTTACTCAGCTGCTCAAGACCGTTGCTGCCAACGCAAACCAGGCGATCACCGCTCTACAACTGATGGGAGAAACGGAGCAGCAGCAGGTCGTAACGGAATGGAACAACACCGCAATGGCCTACTCCAAGGATCATTGCGTACATGAACTGGTGGATCAGGTCGCTCATGAAATGCCCGACCAGCTGGCTGTTTTCACACGGGACCAATCCATTACGTATGCGGAACTGAATGCCAAAGCGAATCAACTCGCGCATTATCTGCAAAAACAGGGAATCGATCAGGAAAGCTTGGTAGGGATCTGCGTTGAGCGCTCGATTGAGATGCTGATCGGTCAACTGGCTATCATGAAAGCTGGCGGTGCCTACGTACCAATGGACCCCGCGTATCCCAAGGATCGACTCGCCTTCATGATGCAGGATGCAGGCATGTCGATTGTGCTTACACAAGCCAGCCTCGCAGAAAAACTCCCTGCGGGTACGAGCCAATTGATTTGCCTGGACACAGACTGGGAGTCGATCGCTCAAGAAAGTACGATGACTCCAATGAACTTGACTACGACGAACCAGCTTGCTTACGTCATCTACACATCTGGTTCTACAGGTACGCCAAAAGGGGTTGAGATTGAGCATGCCGCACTTCTCAATTTAATTTCTTGGCATCAACGCGTATATCATGTCACGTCCGAAGATCGCGCATCACAGATCTCCGGGACGGCATTTGACGCATCTGTTTGGGAAATTTGGCCTTATTTAACAAAAGGAGCCACGCTTTATTTACCAGAAGAGGAAATCCGTCTCATACCGGAAAAACTGCGTGATTGGCTCATCCGTTCTGAGATCACCATCAGCTTTTTGCCGACGCCTTTAACAGAGAGCTTGTTGGCGCTGGATTGGCCGAGCCATACCAAGCTTCGTTACATGCTGACAGGAGGAGACAAGCTCCATCACTATCCGAGTTCGAACCTGCCGTTTATCCTGGTGAACCAATACGGTCCAACCGAAAACGCAGTCGTTGCAACAGCTGGTATCGTTCCGGTAGCGACAGGACAAAGCATCGCACCATCCATTGGACGTCCGATTGACAACGTGCAAGTCTTTATTCTCGATTCGCGTATGCAGCCTGTACCCGTAGGTGTCACGGGTGAGCTATACATTGGTGGAAGTTCCTTGGCCCGCGGCTACCTGAATCGTCCCGAACTGACACAAGAGCGCTTTGTCACTCATCCATTTAGTGAAAGAGAAGGAGCACGTCTCTACCGTACAGGGGATTTAGTGCGCTACCTGGAGGACGGCAACATTGAGTTCATCGGTCGTGCAGATGATCAGACGAGTATTCGCGGATTCCGCGTTGAACTGGGGGAAGTAGAAACAGCGATTCTCGCTCACCCTGCGGTAAAAGAAGCAGTGGTCACTGTCTGCACGGACCATCAAGGGACGAAGCGTCTTTCTGCGTACCTGGTTGTAGAAGAGGACACGGAGATTACCACAAGTGACATCCGCAAAGCGCTAAAGGAAGTACTGCCTGATTACATGGTCCCTGCATTTTTTATCCCGTTAGGATATCTGCCGCTCACACCGAACGGAAAGGTAGATCGTAAAAATTTGCCTGCACCTGACTTCAATCGTCCTGAGCTGGAAGGAAAATTTGTCTCCCCAACAACGGAAAAGGAGCAACAGCTTGCCGCGATATGGAAAGATGTGCTCGGTATTGACCAAATTGGCATACACGATAATTTCTTCGAGCTGGGCGGTGATTCGATTCTCAGTATCCAGATCGTGTCACGTGCCAATCAATCAGGTCTAAGGCTCACTCCGAAGCAATTATTCGAGTACCAAACCATCGCTGAATTAGCAGAGGTCGTTGAGGAAAAAGAAGCGATCCTTGCTGAACAAGGTCCTATTATCGGCGAATTGCCGCTCTTGCCGATTCAGAAATGGTTCTTCCAGCTTCCGTTGCAGAACAGACATCACTGGAACCAATCCGTACTGCTCTCCATCCAGGCAGGCATTGATCAGGAAGCACTGAAACAAGCGGTAGGGCATTTACTCGATCAGCACGATGCTTTCCGTATGCGTTATACACAGACAGAGTTTGGCTGGAAGCAAGAGATGGAAGCGCCTAGTGATACGATTCCATTCCGGATGGAAGATCTGTCCCACCTTACACCAGATGAGCAATTCAAGGCCATCGAAAAGATTGCAGATGAGACGCAGGCAAGTCTGAATTTGTTTGAAGGTCATGTGGTTCAAGCCATTTATTTTGATTTGGGTCAAGACCAACCTAATCGTCTGTTGATTGTCGCACATCACTTGGTCATTGACGGGGTATCGTGGCGCATCATTCTCGAGGACTTGCAAAACGCCTACCAACAAATTGTCGCAGGGCAAGCGGTGAAACTACCAGCGAAAACGACCTCCTACAAAGAATGGGCGGAAGAACTGGAGCGCTATGCGAATTCAGATGCTTTGGAAAACGAAACAAAGTACTGGATGAGCAAATCCTCCGTCGATTCAGCACAACTACCTGTGGATATGACAGATGAAGGGGAGAATACAGAAGCAACGACAAAGTCCGTCAGCGCTACATTAACCAGCGAAGAAACCAAAGCACTACTGCAAAACGTACCGCAGGCATACCGCACCCAGATCAATGACGTCCTGCTAACCGCTTTGGCAAAGTCGCTTACTCGATGGACGGGTAATCGATCTGTCTTCGTAAACGTAGAAGGGCATGGTCGTGAAGAATTGTCAGAGAGAATCGATCTGTCCCGTACGATCGGCTGGTTCACCAGCATGTATCCAGTGCACCTTCAATGGGACGAAACATTCTCCGTAGGAAAAGCACTTTTGACGACCAAAGAAGAACTGCGTGCGATCCCGAACAAAGGGCTTGGTTATGGCGTTCTTCGTTACCTCCATGCGGATCAGCATATTGTCGATGAAATTTCCCGCATTCAAGCACAAGTGCTGTTCAACTACATGGGCAAAATCGATCAGATTGTCGATGGCGACTCCTTATTTGGCTGGGCACCTGAGTCCAGCGGTTCCAACCTTAGCCCGGACGCCGGGCGACACCATTTGATCGACGTAAATAGTGTCGTTGCAGGAGAACAGCTGCATGTGACGTGGCGATACAGTGAAAAGATTCATCTGGAGAGCACGATAACAGCAGTCGCGAAGGATTTTATGGATGCGCTTCGTGAGATTATTGCCCATTGCGCGACAGAGGAAGCTGGCGGTTACTCCCCATCTGATTTTCCGCTGGCTGAATTGGATCAGAAGAGCATCGACAAGCACATCGGTTCTGACCGACATATCGAGGATGTCTATACACTTTCTCCGCTCCAGCAGGGGATGCTGTTCCACTCCCTGTATGCGAGCGACAGCGGGGATTACGTCGTCCAATTTGCGATTGATTTCAAGAACCTGAATGTGCCGGTATTCGAGCAAGCATGGCAAAAGGTGATGGACCGTCATACCATTCTAAGAACACACTTTGTCTGGGAAGGTTTGAATCAAGCACACCAAATTGTCCGCAAAGAGGTAAACGTATCTCTTTGTCAGGAAGATTGGCGTCATCTGCATACGGATGTACAGGATGAGATGTTTACCGCCTTTCTGGAGGAAGACCGTAGACGAAGCTTCGATATTACACATGCACCTTTGTCACGATGGGTTGTCTTCCGAACAGGAGAAGATAGCTATCGCTTCGTATGGAGCTTCCATCACGTTCTCCTTGATGGTTGGAGTGTTCCTTTGGTACTGAACGAACTGTTTGCCTATTATGCATCGATCAGCGAAGGCCAAGAAGTTAAGCTTGGACATCCTCAGCCGTTTTCCCAGTACATTGCTTGGTTGAAACGTCAGGATATGCAGGAGGCCAAACGCTTCTGGGTAAACCAACTAAAAGGCTTCCACGAACCAACCAGCTTGGGTATGAGCAAAGCAGTAGTCACTGCGGGACCGAAGCAATACGAAGAGAAGAGCGTCCTTCTATCAGAAGAAACGAGCGAGCACTTGCAAAAATTCGTACGCGAACACCAGTTAACGCTCAATACTTTGGTACAAGCGGCGTGGGGCTGGATTCTCGGAAGCTACAGCGGGGAAGATGAAGTCATTTTTGGTGCGACAGGTTCAGGTCGTCCGGCAGACCTCTCCAATGTTGAGACGATCGTAGGTTCCTTCATTAATACCTTACCTGTCCGGATATCCTTGCAGACGAACGCGACCGTGCTAGAGTGGCTGAGAGACTTGCAGCACAGACAGTTGGAGATACGCCAATATGAATACACTCCGCTGTTCGACATTCAAGGATGGAGCGAACTGCCGCGTGGATCTGCCTTGTTTGAATCGATACTCGTATTTGAGAATTATCCGGCTGTACAAGCAACAGAGCAAGAAACAGAAGAGTCCAGTTCAGCTTCGTCCAGTGTTTCTTTGGAAATTCACGACGTAGCAGCAGTCGAACAGACGAATTATCCTCTTACCTTGGTGGCAGCACCAGGCAAGCAAGTGGCCATCAAACTCAAGTATGAGCAAAACCGTTTTGATGACGCGATGATCGACCGGGTCTTGAACCAAATTACCCAGCTCTTGGTCACTATGAGCAAGTCTCCGGAGATACATCTCGGTGACATGACATTGATAGACGATGTCGAGCGCGAGCAGGTACTCATCGATTGGAATCGCACGGAGAAAGAGTATCCACGCGAACTTTGCATTCATCAGGCATTTGAACAACAAGTCGCGAAAACTCCTGAAAATATTGCACTTGAGTATAAACAACAAGCCATGACTTATGCGGAATTAAACCAAAGAGCCAACCAGTTGGCGCATCTGCTTCTCGCTCAAGGCGTGCAGCCTGATACGACTGTTGCGATCTGCGTGGAGCGCTCCATGGAAATGATCATTGGCATTCTTGGTGTATTAAAAGCGGGAGCAGCTTATGTGCCGGTTGATCCAGCTCATCCCGAAGAAAGAATGGCTTTCATCCTGCAAGATTCACAAGCAACTGTCGTCCTGACACAATCGATACTTGCAGAGTCATTCACAAAAACGAAAGCGAACGTCATCTGCCTGGATGAAGAACTGTTCTACGAGCAGATGTCCGTAAAAAACGCACAAAGCGGTGTCGTATCAACCAATCTCGCCTATGTTATCTACACATCTGGTACCACTGGATTGCCGAAAGGGGTAGCCGTTGAGCATCGAAGTGTGATGAATATGGTGCAGGCGTACCTGAATTACTTCGAAATAAACGAATCCAGCCGTGTCCTGCAATTTACGTCATTTGGCTTCGACGTTTCCATTTCCGAGATTCTACAGGCGCTGCTCTCTGGAGGAACGTTAGTCATCGAAGATCGTGAGTCTCTGTTGCCAGGCCCAGACCTCGTTCGCACCCTTCGTGAACGTCGCATCACCAAGGTATCGATGGCATCTTCGGTACTCGCGTCACTACCTGTTGAAGAGTACCCGGATCTGGTCTGCCTTGAGGTCGGAGGAGACGCATGCAGCCGTGAACTGGTTGCCCACTATGCAAAAGGACGAAAATTTTATAATTGCTACGGACCGACGGAAGCAACAGTTGGTACGGTCATCGCTCGATTAACGGATGCTGACCAAGCCCCAACGATTGGGCGTCCATTCCCGAATACCAAGCTGTACGTGTTAGATCGAAATCTACAACCAGTCCCTATCGGTGTTCCGGGCGAACTGTACATTGGTGGCGAGAGTCTTTCGCGTGGTTATTGGAATCGTCCAGAGCTTACAGCAGAGCGTTTTATCTCGAATCCATTCGGTCAACCGGGAGAACGACTCTATCGAACAGGCGACCTCGTTCGTTATCTGCCAGATGGCAACGTGGATTACATCGGTCGTGTCGACGATCAGGTGAAAATCCGCGGATTCCGTATCGAGTTAGGCGAAATTGCAGAGGCATTGAGACAGCATGAAGCAATCAAAGAAGCAGTCGTTATTGCGCGAGAAGCAAGACCTGGTGACAAACGATTGGTAGCCTATTTGACTAATGCTTTGGAGCAGGAGACGTCCATAGACGAAATCAAGCTCTGGCTCAAAGAGAAACTTCCCGAGTACATGATCCCGTCCTATTTCATGTGGCTTCCGGAAATTCGACTGACGGTCAACGGAAAAATAGACCGCAAAGCACTACCTGCGCCAGATTGGGGCCAACTAACAGCCGTATATGTCGCTCCACGTACCCCCGTGGAAGAAATGGTCACCAACGTCTTTTCTGAAATTCTTTCCGTCGAGAAAGTTGGCGTCCATGACAACTTTTTCGAATTAGGTGGACACTCCCTGCTCGCAACGCAGACCGTTTCTCGCTTGCGGGAAATCTTTGGGGTAGATTTGCAAATTCGTACGTTGTTTGAGTACCCAACAGTTGAAGGGCTTAGTGAACAGCTCGTTATGCTGACCAAGCAAACATCCATCAAGATGGCTCCACCGATTGTAAAAGTATCTCGCAAAGAACCGCTCCCATTGTCATTTACCCAGCAGCGTTTGTGGTTCCTGGAGCAGTTCACGCAAGGAAGCTCAGTCAACAATATTCCATCGTTCCTACGGATTCAGGGAGACCTCAGCATATCCGCTTGGGAAGAAAGCTTGAAAGCTATCATACAGCGTCATGAGAGCTTGCGTACTCGCTTTGAGGTTCGTGACGGACGTCCTGTTCAAGTGATTCACCCAGAGGACGACTGGGTTATGAACCAAACCGATCTGCGGGCTTTGGACCCTGCGAAACGGGAAGCAGAAGTCAAACGCCTAGCTGAAGAGGCCACACTCGAGCCATTTGACCTGTCCAAAGGTCCGTTGCTCCGAGCCAATTTGGTTCAGCTCGATGAAAACGACTTTGTGTTCCTGTTCGTGATGCACCACATTGCTGCAGACGGTTGGTCGATGGGAATTTTGATGAGCGAATTAATGACCAATTACAAAGCGTTTAGTCAAGGAGAGGCATCGCCATTTACGGAATTGCCGATCCAATATGCAGATTTTGCCGTCTGGCAGCGTGAATGGCTACGTGGAGAGGTTCTTGATGGACAGCTCGAGTATTGGAGAGAAAAACTCAAGGGCAGCGAACCATTACTGCAACTGCCAACTGATCGACCGCGCCCACCTGTACAGACATACGAAGGAGAAAAGCTCTCCGTTCAGTTTGGAGCCGACCTCTTGGAAGAATTGCGTAATCTGAGCGGAAAAGAAACGGCTACACTCTTCATGACATTGGTTGCAGCCTTCCAAACGCTGTTGTACCGCTATACGAACCAAGAGGATATTCTCGTCGGAACTCCGATTGCGGGACGTAACAAACAAGAGACGGAGCAATTGATCGGTTACTTCATCAATACACTCGTTTTACGCACAGATATGTCAGGTCAACCAAGCTTCCGCGAATTGCTTGCACGCGTTCGTGAGACAGCTCTGGGGGCATATGCGAACCAAGACGTTCCGTTTGAAAAACTGTTAGATGAGCTGCAGCTCGAGCGTAGCATGAGCTACTCGCCGCTATTCCAGGTGATGTTTATTCTGCAAAACATCCCGATGCAGGTAGATCCTGTTGATGATATTCAGATAAGCAGCTTTGACGTCGGTGCCGAGGCCGTTACCTCGAAGTTCGATTTGACGGTGACCATGTTAGAGACATCAGCCGGTCTCATCGCTACCTTGGAGTACAACAAGGCGTTGTTTGATCACAGTACGATCGTTCGAATGGTTGATCATTTCCACAAGCTTTTGGAAGAAATCATTGCCAACCCGGATCAGTCAATCACCTTGCTACCGCTCATGCGTGAGGAAGAGGAACAACGACTCGTTACCGAATGGAATCGTACAGAAGCGCCATACCCGAAAGAAAAATGCGTGTATGAGATGATTGAGGACATGGTGGCGAAAGCCCCGGACAACATCGCTCTCATCGTAGGAGATCAAACGACTACCTATAGGGAATTGAACAGACAAGCAAACAAGCTGGCTCATTATTTACGTAAGCAAGGAGTGGGACCCGAAGTGCTCGTCGGTGTTTGCGCTCAGCGGACAACCGAGATGATGATTGGACTTTTGGCCATTATGAAAGCGGGCGGGGCCTATGTGCCAATCGACCCAAGCTATCCAGCAGACCGCATTGCCTACATCATCGAGCACTCACAGGTTCCCGTCCTATTAACGCAAGAAAATCTGCTGCCAACTCTACCTGAGCACAACGCCAAAGTGATCTGCCTGGACAATGATTGGGAAGCAGTTGCTGACGAAAGCGAGGAGAACCCGACCAAGCTCGGGAAGTCCGACAATTTGATCTATGTCATCTACACGTCAGGTTCTACAGGCAATCCAAAAGGTGTGGCACTCGAACATCGCAGTGTCAGCTACTTCCTATCGTGGGCACACGACACATTCACACCAGAGGAGATGAGCGGCGTACTGTTCTCTACGTCAATCTGCTTTGACTTGTCTGTCTACGAAATGTTCGCAACACTCACCATGGGTGGCAAAGTTATCATGGCGGAAAATGCATTACAGTTGCCAGCCTTGCCAGCAGCCAACCAGGTGACACTGATCAATACCGTACCGTCAGCGGCGATGGAGCTGGTACGTATGAAAGGGATTCCGGCGTCGGTGCGCGTCATCAACCTTTGCGGTGAGCCACTTTCTAACAAGCTGGCACAGGAATTGTACGCCTTCGAACACGTAGAAAAAGTCTTTAATCTCTACGGACCGACAGAGGACACCGTTTACTCTACACACTCCATCGTGAAAAAAGGAGCCATCAGCGAACCACTGATCGGACGACCGCAGTTCAATACGCAAGTATTTGTATTAGACAGTCATCGCAAACCAGTTCCAGTAGGGGTACCGGGAGAATTGTACCTCAGTGGATCAGGCTTAGCACGTGGCTATCTCCACCGCCCCGATCTGACCATGGAACGCTTTGTGCAAAATCCGTTCCGTGGGCCAGGAGAGAGGATGTACCGGACTGGAGATCTCGTACGCTACTTGCCAGATGGGAATCTTCAGTTTATGGGCCGGGTAGATTACCAGGTCAAAATCCGTGGCTATCGTATCGAGTTGGGCGAAATCGAATCTGTTTTGAGACGCCACCCTGAAGTCAAGGAAGTCGTGCTGGTCGCTCGTGAAGACAGAGAAGGGGACAAACGTCTGGTAGCGTACATCGTGTTTGAGGAGAATCACACAAGTACGTCTAATGACCTGAACCACTTCCTGACTGACAAGCTTCCAGCCTATATGATCCCGCAACACTTTATGATCATGGAGAGCTTACCGAAGACGCCAAACGGTAAACTGGATCGCAAAGCGCTACCGAAGCCGGAATACGACCGCTCGGAATCAGGCGTCGAATACCAAGCGCCGCAAACGCCAGTCGAAATCATGTTGCATACGCACTGGGCCTCCGTACTGGAAATGGAGAAAATCGGAGTACACGACAATTTCTTCGAGATTGGCGGTCACTCATTGCTCGCCACTCAGCTTATCTTCAAGGTTCGCGAAGAGCTACAGCTTGAGGTACCGCTTCGAATCCTGTTCGAGACCCCGACCATTGCGGGTATGGCCAAGACCATCGAGGAAATTCTCAAACACGGTCTTTCTGCTGTTTCCCATGACATCGACGCAAAGGATCTCAAGGATGAAGTCCTACTCGATCCAGCGATTCAGGCTGAACAGCCGTACGTCGGTGATCCAAGCCAGTTCCAAGCGGCATTATTGACAGGAGCCACTGGTTTCCTTGGTGCTTTCTTGTTGCGTGACCTGCTACAAATGACTGACGCTGACATTTACTGCCTGGTTCGAGCTTCTGACGAAGAGGAAGGAATGGCGCGACTCCGTAAAACATTAGAGCTATACGAGTTATGGAATGAGGAGCATGCACATCGGATCATCCCTGTAATCGGTGATTTGGCAAAGCCACGACTGAATCTGTCCGAAGATCAGTTCTCTGCGCTGGCTGAAAAAGTGGATGTGCTCTACCACAACGGCGCTCTCGTTAACTTTGTCTATCCATACGCAGCCTTGAAGAAAGCAAACGTAAAAGGGACAGAGGAAATCCTCCGCCTTGCTGTAGCCAAAAAGACCAAGCCGGTGCATTTCGTCTCCACGATTTTCACGTTTGCATCCGAAGAAACGGAAGAATCCATGGCCTTCCGCGAAGAGGACATGCCAGAGAACAGTCGCGTCCTCACTTCTGGTTATACACAGAGCAAGTGGGTAGCCGAGCATCTCGTCAACCTCGCACGCGAACGCGGCATTCCAGCGGCGATATACCGTTGCGGACGGATGACTGGGGACAGCGAAACAGGAGCATGCCAGAAGGACGACCTGATGTGGAGAATTGCAGCAGGGATTATAGATTTGGGCAAAGCTCCTGACATGAGCGGCGATCTGGACATGATGCCGGTAGATTTTGCAAGTAAAGGAATCGTTCATCTCTCCATGACCGAGCAGAGCTTGAGCGAAAACTTCCACTTGCTCAACCCGAACTCAACCGATTACGAAGACCTGATTTCAGCGATTGAAAACAGAGGTTTTGTATTGGAACGAGTCACCATGGATGAATGGATTGAGGCGGTGCAAGAAGATACGAAAGAAAAAGGCAATGAGGCCAACTCAGCCGCTCCGCTCGGCAATCTGTTCACAGACGGCCACACAAGCAGAGGAAGTGTCGTCTATGTGGGCAATAAAACGACTCGTTTGCTGCGTCAAAACGACATTGATTGCCCGGAAATTGACGAGGAAGTTTTCGGTAAAGTCCTTGATTACTTTATCAGAAGCGGCCAACTAAAATTACCGGAACAAGCCCTGCAATAAAAAAATAAATGCCCATCCGTCACCTCATTATCATGGTGGCGGGTGGGAAAATATCCAAAATAGTGATAAACTTTAAAATAACTATAAAAATTGGAGGTTTTATCCATGCCATTTGACATTCAGCTACTTGCACCTATCATTGCTATTCAATTGATCCTAGCAGTTATTGCATTAATTGACTTGGCTCGACGTGAAGCATACCGAGTTGCAGGTGGAAAAAAATGGCCGTGGGCTCTCGGCATTATCTTTATCAACACCTTGGGTCCAATCGTGTATTTCTTTGTAGGCAGAAAAGACTAGCTCAAGAGAACCGAGGAAAGGGTTGACATTCTTTGCGAGTTATTGAATGTGAAGGCCTCACAAAGGAATACAAAGACCATAAAGCGTTAAAGAACGTAACCTTTTCCGTCGATGGCATCGGTTGTGTCGGTTTTCTTGGGGGGAATGGTGCCGGGAAAACGACGACCATCCGCATCCTTACCGGGTTGGCTGCACCGACCGGAGGAAAAGTGAGAGTAGTAGGCTACGACGTCGTGACCGACCGTAATAAAGTCACAAGTGAAGTCGGATATTGTCCACAAATCCCAGCTTTTTACAACTACATGACTGCGACAGAGTGGATGCATTGGGTGGGCAGACTTTATGGATTGGACAAGCGCACAATTGCGCAGCGGACTGATGAACTCTTGGAGTTATGCGGAATCAATGAGGCGAGGAACCGCCCGATAAGCGGTTACAGCGGAGGGATGAAACAGCGTCTGGGTATTGCCCAGGCGCTCATCCACAACCCCAAGCTACTCGTTTTGGACGAGCCCGTTTCCGCGCTAGACCCCATGGGCAGATATGACGTCTTATTGCTAATTGAAAAGTTGAAGCAACATATGACCGTCTTCATGTCGACTCACATTTTGGATGACATCGAAAGAATCGCCGACCACATCGTCATCATCAAGGACGGTACGGTGGTGCTGTCGTCGAGTTTGGATCAGCTGCGAGCAAACCATGTGGAGCCATTGATTGAGTTCAAGCTTGATCAACAGGACATCGATTTAACTGATGTATTGAATGGGCTAACCTGGATTAGGGAATGGAGCCAAGAAGGCGGTATTTACAAAGTTCTTATCAATGACATGGAAAAAGCCAAGGCACTCCTGCCGCACATTCTTTTGGAAACTGGCGGGACACTGGCGTATTATCGCTTGTCCGCATCGACCCTCGAAGATATTTTCCTAAAGGTTGTGAATAACTGATGACTTCCCACCCAATGATCAGAAAAGAATTTAATGAATTGGTCAAAACCTACAAGATACTCATTATTCCGATTGTGTTTATTGCTTTAATGATTACACAACCGATTACGATGAAAATGCTCCCGGATATTTTGGCCAATTCCACTGGACTGCCGGAAGGGGCCGTCATCAAAATTCCAACCCCGTCGGCTCCGGAAGTACTTTCCACGGCGATTAGCAAATTTAGCTCACTCGGCACGTTTGTGCTAATCCTTATCGTCATGGGGTCTATTGCCGGAGAAAAAGCCTCTGGAGTAGCATCCATGGTATTCGTCAAGCCCATCAGTCGGGCGAAATACTATCTCGCCAAAGCCATTACCTACTACACGTTAACAATGGCAAGCATGCTAATCGGGATGGGGATAACTGCCTACTATACAGAGATCCTTTTCGGAAAACTTGATTGGACCCACGTATGGATCGGTACGTTGATGTACATACCGAATCTATTCCTTGTCGTCACAACAACGCTGTGCGCCTCCAGCTTTTTTAACAATGCTGTTGGTGCCGGTGGGGCCTCACTTGTATTCAATATCCTGATTTTCACGGTTCCACAATTTCTCGGTAAATTTTTGGATATGGTGTCTCCAGGCGGATTGTCAAATGCGGCAATGATGGTGATTCAAGAAAACTCAACGCTGGCGCAAGCATTCATCACAGGTTTACCGGGCCTCGCAGGTGTCTTTACACTCAACATCGTGTTTTTCTTTATGGGCTGGTACTTTTTGGAGCGATCAGAAATCTAAGGAGGAGGCGTAGAAATGGAACATTTTTGGCTGATCTGGTTGGTTAGTGTACTGTGCGCTCTATGCACGATACCTATTCAATCCAACACGATTCGCCAACATGTACAGTTGCAAGCCGCCATCTATTCTACTAACAAAGTCCCGCCTATTTCCGTCATGGTTGTGATTATGATCCTTCAGAGTTGTGTCTTTCTGGCTCTGGCGACTGCGATAGGCTTGTGGCTCATGCCTTCTACTGGTCTTCGACTCTGGATTCTCGATTACTGGGTGTCCAGAGCGGAGCTGCCTTTTTCCATCTGGTCGTTTTGGACCATATCGATTGGTTCAGGTATCGCGGTAGGCCTTTTGGTAAAATGGGCGGATCGTTCTTTCTTTCAACAACACATGACCACATTAATGGGTAAAGAACCGATTTCATCACGGTTCTTCGGCTTTCTCTCGTCTTTTTACGGAGGGGTCTGCGAAGAAGTGCTCATGCGTCTAGGGGTTATGACTGTTGTCGTATTTTTGGTACAGAAGATGGGTTGGCTGGGAATTTCCTATTGGCTGGGCATCCTTGTTGCCGCCATTGTTTTCGCGGTATCCCATCTCCCATCCAATTACTTGACGTACGGAAAAGGTAACGTGGTCACTGTATGGACGTTGTTGCTAAACGGTATCATGGGCATCTTGTTTGGCTTCCTATATTGGCGCTACGGTTTAGAAGCTGCGATCATTAGTCATTTTAGCGCTGACATCGTGCTGCATGTGATCTTTAAAAATAAAAGCAGAAAGTAGGAGAAGCGAATGATAGTTGTAACAACAGAAAACATTCCAGGATATCGTGTCGTTGAAGTGAAAGGAACAACATTCGGCTTAATCGTTCGAGCACGCGGAATTGGGGGAGACATCATGGCAGGTCTTCGTTCAGTAGTTGGCGGAGAAATCAAGGAATACACGGTGCTCCTGGAGGACGCGCGCAAGCAAGCACTTGACCGCATGATAAAGAACGCAACTGCCATGGGAGCTAACGCTGTGGTCATGTGTCGTTACGACTCTGGAAATATGGGAAATATGGGGGAAGTTGTCGCATACGGTACAGCAGTTGTCATTGAAAAGGTGTAAGGAATGATTTATTTCATTTCCTACATCGTTTTTCAGATCTTGCTTTTCATCACCTTGCTCATCATTTCGAAATTCAAGGACAAACGACTGCACCAAGACCACGGAGAAGTCGTCCCGCCCGGATTTGAGCCGACGAATGAAGTGACGATCGATCCAGTAAGTCAGGAAAAGCGTCGTGTATACTTCAATCCAAAGACCGGGGACCGGTATTACAAAGTTGAAAAATAAGCGGTGAGGAATGACTTCCAGCTTTAGTAGAAACGGGCCAAATCTTGTTAGACGACAAGATTTGGCTTTTGTTGTGCACCCAGTATGGACGATAGCTCGAATGTCGATTTGATGCTGTGCCATATTGTGACGACCCCAAAGTCATGATAACATTCTAAAAAATATCTTTTGGAGAGATAGAGGGACGAGAGGTCATTAGCATGACGAAAACGATACTGATTGTAGAAGACCAGCAGGTTTTGCGAGAGATTATGAAGGAATACTTGATGGACGAAGGATACGAAGTGTTGGAAGCGGGCGATGGAACTCAAGCGCTGACGTTATTTCAGGAGCATGAAGTACATTTGATCATTCTGGACGTTATGCTGCCGGAATTGGACGGGTGGTCAGTATGCAGACGCATTCGCAAAGTTTCCAACGTCCCCATTCTGATGTTAACAGCTCGTTCGGATGAGGATGACACGTTGCTTGGATTTGAGCTCGGGGCAGACGATTATGTGGTGAAACCGTGCAGTCCACCCATTCTGCTGGCACGCTCCAAACGGTTGTTGGAAAACCGGCAAATGCAAGAACCTGGGGATATGTTGTCCGGCGGCGGGATTACGATTCACTTGCCGTCCCGAACCGTTTCGATTGAGGGGAAGAACTACAGCCTGACGCACACGGAATTCGAAATTTTGGCCTACTTGATGAAAAACAAGGGCATCATCCTCAGCAGAGAACAGCTCATTACAAAAATCTGGGGTTACGACTTTGTCGGTGAGGATCGCACACTCAGCAGCCATGTTCGGAATTTGCGTTCCAAGCTGGGAGAGCAGGCGAAGCATATTGTCACTGTTGTTCGTTCCGGTTATAAATTCGAGGACCGGCCATGAGAACGAGCATTGTACGCAAGCTGTTTCTGCTCACGACCGGATTATGCCTGTCTGTGATCGCGAGCATTTTTATCGGACAAACCGTATTTTTCGAGCAGTATTATGTTCATCAAAAGGTAGAAAAAGTGAAGGAAGCCCTTCAATCCTATCGACAAAACGAGTTGACTCATGACGGGGCTTCCCAGGATGAGGTCAGGAAGGAACAGGAGTTTTATCAAAAGACGAATGCCTGGTTTGCTCGATTGGATGATAGAGGCCAGTTGAAATACACGGACGATTTCCAGATGGAGGTCCGTTTGGATAACTCGGACGCCGCTCCAGCTCTCTCTGGCAAGTCGATTGTCGTTCCCTTGTACACGGTCATGGATGTGGAGGATGTAAACTCCGATAACCCCTTCTTAGATACTTATGTGAAAGCGGGACAACAGATTGCCATGGAAGGGATCATGTTCGATAATCAATGGTTTGCGCAACGGATCGGGAGGAGTGTCTCCAATCTCAGAGAGGAAGATCAACTGGAGAATCAGCAACTCGTCAAAAAAGAGTATGAGGTCGTCCCGAGATTCAAGAGTGGCACCGAATACCATGAGCGTTATCCCAGCGTTTTGTTTCGTGGAACCATCACACAGGTCCGAACACCGCAAGGCGCGGATGTATCCCGCTATATGAACCGCTTATTTCTTGAACGGGTGAAAGCTTTTCAAGCGGATCTTCTATACGGAGATGTTGAGGAGCAAACAAGCACCATAACGGACTACCAAGAGAACAATATCGATTACAAAATATTCGTTGAACGCGTGACCGATCAAACAGGGAAACCCGCCTATCTGTTTGCCATGACATCACTGCAGCCCGTAAACGAAGCTGCAGGGGTGATGAGAAGTTATTATGGCTACATCATTGCAGGTACATTACTGCTCATTCTGCTCGCCTCCTTCTATTATTCCCGCAGAATAGCAGCTCCTTTGCTCCGAATGGACGACATGACGCAAAAAATGGCCAAGCTGGACTTCTCTGAAAAAATCCCGATCAAAACGGAGGATGAGATCGGCAGCTTGTCACGGAATATTAATCGGCTTTCGGATATGCTGCATGCCCATATTGTCCGTCTGGAGCAGGATATTGAGAAAGAAAAGCGGCTGGAGCAAACGCGCAAGGAATTTATAGCTGGCGTGTCGCATGAGCTGAAAACTCCGCTCAGCATTATGGAAAGCTGCCTGTACATTTTGAAGGATAAGGCAGATAGCCCGAAGCGAGATTACTATTTTGCTGCGATGGAAGATGAAGTGAAGAAGATGAACATGCTGGTTGCGGATATGCTGGAATTGGCAAAATATGAATCCGGTACGTATAGAATGCAGATGGATTCGTTCCGGATTGATGGGCTGCTCGAGCAAATCTGCGTAAGGTTGATACCGGACCTCGCCAGCAAGCAGTTACAGTTGCACCACCGTTTAACCCCAGTCGAGGTTATCGCCAATCAGCGTCGAATCGAGCAGGTGATCGTGAATTTCCTGACAAACGCCATTCGCTACACACCGGAAAAAAAGGAAATTGTCATCTCGACGGTTGAAGGGGAGGATACTGTCAAGATTTGCATCGAAAACAAAGGCGTCCAGATTCCGAGCGAGCAGTTGGAGAAGATATGGGATCGTTTCTACCGTATCGAGCATTCCCGCAACCGTTCGACCGGAGGAACCGGATTGGGCCTGGCGATCTCCAAACAGATACTAGAACTGCATGGGGCGGTCTATGGGGCAATGAACACGAAGGAAGGCGTCTTGTTCTATTTTGAATTGAAGAAAACGAAAGTGTAGAACCTCGGTTCTGCACTTTTTTTATTGCATTTCTACCTAATCTGCACACGATCTGCATCTGATCTTGATCTTTGACGATTACTCTTTACCTTGTTCAAGAAGAAAGGGGAAAGATGAAAGTGCAAAGGAAAATGATGAGTATTACACTATTCGCCATGGTCGCCTTATCGGTTGCGGCGTGTGGCAGCAATGGACAACCACCCGCTCCCGAGATGACCAGGCAGGTCGAGGACATCTCCACTGCGAAGCAAACCTCATATGCATCACTGTATCAGAAAAGTGTTTTTCTAGGAGATTCGATTACGGAGGGATTGTCTTACCATGATGTGCTGAAAGAGGAGAACGTGCTGGCAGGTGCGGGGAAAACGGCTGAATTCGCGCTGGAAGATTTGGACGAATTGGTCAAGCGAAAGCCCGAGCATATTTTTATCCAGCTGGGTTCGGACGACATTTTATGGCCGACCGACCATCCCAAGGAATATTCGTTGTCGTACTACGCCCAATTGATCGGTCGCATCAAAGAAAGGCTTCCTGAGGCGTCCATCACGATATTATCCGTTACCCCTGTTACCGAAAAAGCAGAAAAAGCGGAGCCACGCTATCAAAATATCGACGACTACAATAAGGGACTGAAGGAGCTGGCAAGCAAGGTACAAGTCGGATACATCGATGTGTCATCAATTGTGGACGATCATCCTGAGATGTACGATGCGGACGGCATTCATTTCCAAGCCAAGTTCTATCCGATCCTGCTCGATTACATAAAAGATGAGCTGGGTCGTAAGAAGAGCGCAAAATAACGGCTCGGGAGGAAACGAACGTTGGTATTCAGCAGTCTGATTTTCCTGTTTCAATTTTTGCCCGCCGTACTGCTCGTTTATTATGTGTCGCCTAAAAATTTGAGAAATGCTGTTCTGTTCGCTGCGAGCCTCATCTTTTATGCATGGGGTGAACCGATCTATATCATCATCATGATTTTTACAACCGTATTTGATTATATCAACGGGCTTGTGATCGACAAGTACAGTCACCGCAAGCCGATCGCCAGAGCAGTGTTGTTCGGCTCCATCTGTGGCAGTTTGGCGATTCTCGGTTTCTTTAAATATGCCGGGTTTGTCGTTTCGAATGTGAATGATCTATTCGGTTTGCATATACAGGTGGCTGATCTGCCACTACCCGTCGGTATTTCTTTTTATACGTTCCAAACGATGTCCTATGTAGTGGATGTATACATGGGAAAAGTGCCAGCACAACGAAATTTTGTCAGCTTCGGCACGTACGTCACGATGTTTCCCCAACTGGTCGCAGGTCCTATCGTTACATATGGAGATATCGCGGAGCAACTGGTCTCTCGTAAAGTGACGTTGGAGCGGTTCGGAGAAGGAGCGGAATGGTTCATCCGGGGATTGGCCAAAAAAGTGCTGCTCGCCAACAATATCGGACTCTTATGGACCAATGTGAAGTCGACGCCGATGGAAGACTTGACTGTCCTGTCCGCGTGGCTCGGCATCCTGGCGTTTACGTTTCAAATTTACTTCGATTTCAGCGGGTATTCGGATATGGCGCGCGGACTCGGCAAAATGTTCGGTTTCGAATTTCCAGAAAACTTCAAGTATCCGTATACTTCACGAAGCGTTACAGAATTTTGGCGCAGATGGCATATTTCCCTCGGTTCCTGGTTCCGGGAGTATGTCTATATTCCGCTCGGCGGTAATCGGATGGGCTTGGGCAAGCAGTTTCGTAACCTCTTGATCGTATGGTTCTTAACTGGTCTGTGGCATGGGGCTAGCTGGAACTTTATCGTCTGGGGCTTGTATTTCGGCTGTTTCGTTGCGCTTGAGAAGCTGTTTTTACTGACATGGCTGAAGCGTTGGCCAAACTGGGCGGGAAATCTCTATACGTTGCTGATTATCGTTGTCGGGTGGGTCCTTTTTGAATTCGAACAGTTACCTTCCGCGTGGCTGTTTATCTGTGCGATGTTTGGTTTCGGGGCCCACGAATGGGTGGATCGTCAGGCGCTCTACGACTTGACGACGTATGGGGGATTGCTCGTTCTGTTGGCCTTATGCGCGACACCGCTGCCCCGGAAAGGATTGGAGCAAATGAAAGCCCGATGGAATTCAGTTGGCATGATCGCTGCTTTGACATTTTCTATCATCAGTTTGGTTTTGTCGTCTGCTTATTTGGTCTTTGAGGATTACAATCCATTCTTATATTTTCGGTTTTGAGGGGAGGGAGTTGTCTTGAACAGCTCTGACAAACAAACACGAGCCGTGACGGGCTTGATGTTCTTGCTGTTTATCCTCATAGTGGCTGTTTTGAACATACTGACCCCTGATCAGGCATTCTCGGAATCGGAAAACAGGGTGCTCGAAAAGAGGCCGCCATTTTCGCTGCGATCACTGCTGACGGGGAAGTTCATTTCTGATTATGAGACCTATATCACCGATCAATTTGCTTTCCGGGACGTTTGGATCGGGCTAAAAACGGATGCAGATCGTGTTATAGGCAAAAAGGACAGCAATGGTGTTTATCTGGGCAAGGATGGGTACCTGATTCAACATTTTTCATCTCCACTAGACACCGAGGTGAATGACAGAGTTCAGGTCATCCAGTCGATTCACCAGACAACGCCCGACCTTCGTAAGTACATCATGCTGGTACCGACCGCCGCCGCTTTGCTTCGGGACAAACTCCCCGCCTACGCACCAATGGGTGACGAACATGCTGTGCTGAATCGAGTACGGCAATTGCTTCCACCTGATATTCGCTTCGTTGATGTCTTTCCCGCGCTGTATGCCGGACGTGAAGATAACATTTTTTATAAAACGGATCATCATTGGACGAGCAAAGGCGCTTATGATGCTTACCGGGTGTTGTGCAAACAGATGGGGATTGTTCCGAAAGACGAAGCAGCGTTCAACATTCGGCAGGTGACGGATGCATTCTACGGATCGCTCTATTCGAAAAGCGGCTTTCGTCATCTGCAGCCTGATCGCATCGATCTTTATCTGCCGAAAGAGGCAAGCAAAAAGAAGGTGGAGTACGTGGACGAAGGCCGTACTGAGGATTCCTTGTACCAGATGGACAACCTGTCCAAAAAGGACAAGTATGCGGTATTCCTGAACGGCAACCATGCATTGGTTCGAATTACAACCGACCATCCTGACGGGAAAAAGCTGCTGATCGTGAAAGATTCGTACGCCAATAGCCTGATACCTTTTTTGGCCGAACACTTCGCAGAGATTGATGTCGTTGACCTTCGATATTATGAGGAATCCGTAGGAAAGCTCATACAAGATCGGCAGTTTCATGACATGCTATTCCTTTACAACGTCCAAACGTTTTTTGAAGACAACTCTATTCTGAACATCATGGAGTGAATAAAATGAAGCGATTTTTGTCTGTACTGCTTATGTTTGCTATCGGAATGGGAATGTTGGCCGGATGCTCCAGTGACGGCGGGACTTCTGAAGAACTATCGGCTGCAAAAGTGGGAGAAAGAATGCAACAAACTGTAAGTTTTCATGATATGAAGCAAGGGGATCTGGAGAAACTTCAAAAGCTGTATCACATCGACGCAGAAAAAGTGGAGGATTTTATCCTCTTTACGGCCTCATCCAATGTGAAAGCAGAGGAACTGGCTATCATTAAAGTCAAAGATGCGAGCGACACCGAAAATGTAACAGAGAAAATCCAGCAGCGGATCGAGGCCCAAACAATCAAATTAAAAGACTATCGCCCAGAGGAGTATTACCTCATCGAAAAGCATGTTTTGAAGACGAAGGGGCCGTTTGTTTTATTCGCGGTGTCAAAAGAGGTGGATCAAATAGAATCTGTGTTTGACGAAGCGATAAAGTAAATGTCTGATTAAAAAGAAAAAGCGGTGGTTTAAGACCTTGGAAATAAAGTCTTAGACTACCGCTAGTGTTATGCTTGTTATTCAAATTAACGTTCTTCGTTAGCTTTCAAATTATAAAAGAAATGAATTCATCAATCACAGCGATTTACAGATGGCGGCTGATATTTATATGATTGCCGCCTTTCGACATTTTACTGTTTCCTCAGGCTCTGTTCTCTATCGAAATCGTCTCGCATCCGTTGAATAATGCAAAATTTTGAAAACAATTGTTCAAAGCTGTTCGCAATTGCTTTGTTGGCTTTATGTCGTTCTGGTACCAGATGTTTTTAACAACAAGCGTCTTGGCTTTTCGTTCCACGATTACCTCGGCTCGTCCGATGAAGCTCTCTCCATACAATAGAGGCAGCACATAATAGCCGAATTTCCGTTTGTTTGCAGGCGTGTAAATCTCCCAAGTATAATCGAAGCCAAACAATTTGTTGATCAGCTTTCTGTCCCATATCAAATTGTCCAGTGGAGCAATCAGTTCGCAGCGTAATTTCGGTGCCGGATTTTGCAGGACGGCTTCAATAAGCGGCAAATCCTCCGTGCGACAGTATAGCATATCCTTCATTTGTTCTACGGCAACAGCAACAATGCGATCTTCGTGTAACAGTTGGCGGAAAACCTCGTTGCGCTGCTCCGCTTTCAATCCCCATATATTCAGCCAGGCATCGGACGCGCGGTTCCATAAAAGGCCAACAGCACCGATTCGACGCAGTACCCGCCACTTGTGATGCTCAAGCTCGTCCTCCAGCGGCTCCGGCGCATTCAGCAGGTTTGGCGGTATGTACTTCCCAGCCATATCGTAATATTTACGCGTTCCTTTTTTATGATGGATAATCAACTCACCTGTCGAGTACATCTGCTCTAGCACCGATCGCGATGTATTGTTTCCGCTGCTCCAGTGGATGGCCGATTGCCAAGTGAAATCTCCATCCAATTTCAGTTCATCCGAACTTATCGTACCGTGATTTTGAATATGAGTCCGTACTTGCGCTGTCAAAACCTCCATTTCGGGATAGCGCTTGGCATGTTGTCGGGCGGCTTGCCTGTATCGCTCAAAATACGGCCAGTCCTCGATCGGGATAATAGCCAGATTCTTGTCGGGATAATCGATCAGGAATCTATCTTGATACAGCAACTCGTCGAGCATATTCTTGGTAAATCCTTTGATTCGCGACTGGAGAACCAGTTCGGCGTTTTTTCCGCAAACATCGATGGGATCATATTGAATACAACCGACCTGCCGCACAAAATCCATTACGCCTTGCTTTCCGGTAAATTGATATTCGCCCAACAGCCCGTGCTTCATTAACAGAAATTGCCGTGCTTGGCGGTTCGTCAATTGGATCATGTATGCGTCGACTCCTTAACCAAACAAACGGGAGCAGCTTGCACATGCTGATGGATGGCAAAGTTGCTTATCACAGTAAAGTTACGATTTGCTTCTTGCCATAATGGCGGTATCCATTCGGGAGCTTCAGGAGCAAACCCCTTTCCTAATTTTCCAATAATCGAGCATTGCTCTTTTTCAACGATGTCAACCACACCTATTCCCCCTATCTGTAGGAAAATACACAAAACACGAACTGATGTTCCTGTGATATTTTACCATTGTCTGAAGCATAAAAACAAGAGCTATTGAAAAATAACTGCCCGCAAGTTAAATAACTGGCAGCCAATCTAACCCTTTATTTTTACGGAACAGTAAAAACCGTTTTCATGGAATGCGAATGAGTATAGTTGCAGAGTGACCCAACCCTTAACTATAAAAGGACTTATCCTGATTTTGACAGGGGGGGCCATCTCTGACTTATCATCGTTATATTTGAATCGAACTGTAACCTTTTGGAATTTCAAACGAATAACGTACATGAAAACATAATTCCAGGAGGTAGGAAGATGAGAATGAGGAATCGAGCTATAATGACATGCATCGCTGCTTCTGTAGTAGCGACGACACCAATATGGATGTCTGAACCGGGATTCGCGGCAGGAAAAACAAAAACGGTTGATTCAACAAAAATAGACAATATTAACAAAACAATCGATAAATTATCCAAGGCGCTACCCTATATGAAAGAACTGCCCGATCAAACGATGGATATCAATGAAAAAAGCGGTGTGGTCGTCGTCACACGAAAAAATAAAGCCGACTCATCCGCGCCACAGCTGACCGTCTATTTGGATAGGAGTAGCGGAGAAATAAACAGCTTCGATTTGGAAATGGAAATACCCGACAAGGAAGACAAGCTTTCTCTGGATGTCCAAAAGGAAAAAGCGCAGGCATTTCTCAAGGAATTATTCGGGCAACTGGCAACGGAGCTGCAATTCGATGAGAGTGAATCTAAACGCATAAATGAAGTCGTATTTAGAAGAGTGATCAATGGTGTACCTTATCTAGGCCAAAATGTATTTATTAATGTGAATTCACAGGGCCAGATTGCAAGCTTCAGCAATGACGAAAACATCTCATCCCTTACCGACGTCTCTACTTTCCCGGAACCAACGAAGGCTATTTCGCTAGAACAAGCGGAAAAAGCCCTGACGAACATGATGAAGCTCGTATATCGTCTGGGGCCATCAGGTAGCGATCCCATTTTAACCTATCAACCTATCTGGTCCGGCTATATGGATGCCAAAACCGGCCGTTCGCTGGATACTAGGAGTGCACAATATCAGCCTTTGTCGGGTCAGTTGTCCCCCGCCATCCCGGTAACCCCTGCCAATCAGAAAGTAGTGGCTAAAAACAAAGATGAGGCAGTTGCTCTTTTGAAGAGTATCGTCGGCTTCGATCCCACCGGTGCAGCTTTTTCGGAACAGAGCTTCTCTGACCGCCCGCGTGAAGGCATGAAGGAATACAGATGGCAAAAAGGCGAACAGAGCGGTATCGTCGTGGTTCAGGAGAAAACTGGGCAAGTAACGTCAGTGGGTGTGGAAGCGAAGACTGAACGTAAAGTTACCAAAAAAGTGACGCGTGAAGACGCTCAAAGGACTGCTGTTCAGCTTTTGCAAACCTATTTGGACACGGATACAAAAATGATTGTATCGGAAGTCAATAGCTATTATTCGCAAGGAGATCCTTACACTTTTACGTTTTATCCAACCGTTCACGAGATTCCCATCGTTGATCAAGCCTATTCAGTCACGATTCATGGCGAAACAGGCAAGCCAGTGCAATTGAGTGGGGAATTTGGACACAGCAAGCTGAACTTTCCCAACCCCGCCAAAGCAGTAAGCGCTGAACAGGCGGCAAAAGAGTACCTCAAGTATCATCCGCTTAAGCTGGTCTATATGAAGCCTATCATAGGTGGACAAAAAGCTGATCTTCCCGTCCTAGCCTACATAACAGAGCGAAATGAACAAGCAGGAGACAGCATTGATGCTTTTACAGGTCAAATCATCCAGCATAAAAAATAAGAAAACAAGTGCTTGCTTCTTTAGGAAACGAGGAGCAAGCACTTGTTTTCGGAAGGGGAGGGAGCCGGATGCATGGTAGCTATGAGGAACGGATTCTTCATCTTTGTGAGACATATTACGAGGCCGTCTATCGTTTCTTATACCATTTTGTCGGCAACAGATGCGATGCGGAAGATATAACACAAGAGGTATTTATCAGGGTGTTGGAGGCGCTCCCCCGCTATGACGGCAGAGTCCAGATCAAAACGTGGATTTTTTCCATCGCAAAGCACGTAGCCATCGATCAGTATCGACGAAAAAAGTTTCGGAGGATTCTGTCTACGATCTGGTTTAACGATATTCCAGCTACAGATGGTTTGCCTGAAGTGGTATTTCTGGAAAAAGAACGAGACCAACAACTGCGGAATGTCATTCTCAAGCTTCCGCAAAAGTATCGAATGGTTATCATTTTACGTTCGATGGAGGCATGCAGTGTCAAAGAGACTGCGGAGATATTAGGTGTCTCTGAAGCAAAGGTAAAGGTGGACTATCATCGGGCGCTTAAATTGATTCAGAAAAAAATAAGTGAGGCTGAGGAAGAAGGAGGGGGAAAAACATGCGCGGGCAAGACGAAGATTTCCTACATAAAAGAGTAGAAGCACTGAGCCAATTCGTGCCACCGCCGCGAAAGGAAGCAATCGAGCGGCTGCAAACGATCCTGGCTGCCAAAGCAAAAAAGATGGATCAACGGTCGAATAAGGCAGGCTACCTCTCTTTTACGATCAAGGCGTCTGCTGTTTTGCTATTAGCTGCATGGGGAACTTTACTCGCGATTCCAACTGATATACATACACCAGCCGACAAGTCCCGCTATTCGCCTCAAGACCCATCAGAAGATGAAGTCATTCATCCAAATAAACAGATACCAGCGCCAAAAATCGAGAAAGCGGAATCTGTAAAGACGGAGCGTTCGGAAACCACAGAAAACCAGAGACATCGAAAAATGATCAATCGCAAGGAAGCAACCATTCCCCCTGAGGCATCGTCAAACAAGACCGGCGATAGAGCGACTGCCTATCTGCAGCAAATCATCGGCGAGGAGAGCCGAAAGTATCAATTGGTGGAGGGATTATCCGATCATAGACAGCAGAGGTTTGTCTTTGCTCGAACGGTGAAAGGAATACCGCTGCTTACTGACCATTATCTGGTGACCTTTGATGAAAAAAATAACGGAAAAGCACTTGCTTCTAGTCAAAATCAAAAACAAACTTCCGACGAGCGGATATTCCCCGATCCAACAAACGTGATCTCCAAGGATGAGGCGAAAAACCTTTTGTTTCACACGTTGCAGCTCACCTATCCTTTACCTGAGGGGAATGAAGAAGAAACGGCAAGCTCTCTTGCCATCGTCTACAGGCCGGATCTGACAGGTTATGTGAACGCTTTGAATGGGCAACTCATTGGAATCGATCCCGACAGTAGAAAAGTGAGCGGGCGCACGTTAAAAGTAAGCTCGGCAGGGAAAAGGCTAGGTGCAAAAAATAGCAGGGAAGCAGCGGAGTTGCTCAAAGCTGAATTTGATATTGCGGTAGTCGGCAAGGCTCGTCTAACCCAAGATTCACTAGAGGGGACAATCGAATACCGCTGGAACATAGGCAACAATCGTGCAGTTGCTTTGCAGACATACGAAGAAACAGGTAACGCATATGGACTGAAGTACTGGAACTATCCAAAGTCCGACAAGAACGATGCGAAAACTACCACCGAAGTTGCTCACATTGCCGCTTCTTTTCTGCAAAACTATTTGAATCCACAAACCACCGAGCTCCAGTTAGCCAAGGTGGAAAACCACGAGCAGGTAACGCGGGTCTTTTTCCATGAAATGTACGAACAGATTCCACTTATGGAAGATTCGTATACGGTGGACGTCGATACGGTTTCCGGCAAAATTGTTGGGTTTTTCTTCGATATTGGCAAGGAGAAAAGGGAGTTTTCTTGGAAGAAGGATCGCATTTCTACAGAAAAGGCTGCCCAGCAGTACCTCGCCAGTCACCCACTAGAGCTGGTCTACATTTGGCTGCCTGGGAATAATGCGCCATCCTTGGTGTACATACCGCTAGACCCTCGCATCATACCTTAATCAACTATTCTTCTTCTCCATTCTTATGTTTTAATAAGAAAAGAATTTGCAGTCGAGTAGCTATGGAAGAGGGATAACATGAAGCGTCTAACGATCGGCTTGTTTGCCCATGTGGATGCGGGCAAGACTACTTTCGCCGAACAGTTGCTATACCATACAAACAGTATCCGGTCGCGGGGCCGGGTGGATCATCAAGATGCCTTTTTGGATAGCCATGATATTGAGAGGAAAAGAGGCATTACCGTGTTCGCCGATCAGGCGGTTATGCACCATAAGGGCGACGTTTATTATTTGATCGACACACCTGGACATGTCGATTTTTCCTCCGAGATGGAGCGGGCGATCGGGGTCATGGATTACGCTATCGTGATTGTCAGTGCGGTAGAAGGTGTTCAGGGTCATACTGAGACAGTCTGGGAGTTGTTGCGCAAACATCAGATACCCACCTTTTTCTTCATCAATAAAACAGATCGGATCGGCGCGGATGCCAGCAGGACAGAAGAGGAGATACGCAGTCAGTTGACTGGGGATGTTTGTTGCATCAGAGACAATTTCGTCAACGGTATTGTCAGCGAAGGACTACGGGAAATGATGTCAGAGCGGAACGACTCACTGCTGGAAGCATTTTTAGAGGAAAGGGACGATCAAGAATTCTGGCTGGACGCCTTACAAGAGATGATACGAGAAGGTCAGCTTTTCCCTTGTACCTACGGCTCGGCACTACAGGACGATGGCGTTGTAGAATTCCTGGATCAACTGTCCTCGTTGACAACTGCGTCTTATGACGAAACGGCTCCATTCGGGGGGCGCGTTTATAAAATTCGACACGCAGCAAACGGATTGAGACTAACTTTCGTCAAAGCGCTGAGTGGCAAGCTGAAGGTCCGGGAGTTGCTCAGCTATGAGAACGGTGGACTACGGTACGAAGAGAAGATTACACAAATCTTATTGTTTACTGGTAGGAAATCACACTCGGTTGAACAAGTAGCTACTGGCGATTTGTTCGCGGTTGTCGGCTTGTCCGAGGCCGAAGCTGGACAAGGGGTGGGGGTCTACTCAGACAAGTTTACTTATGAGACTGAACCGACACTACAGTCGAAAGTACTATTTGACAATTCGCTTCATGTGCAGCAAGTCCTCGGTGCGTTTCGCATTCTGAATGCGGAGGACCCGTCTTTGAATGTGGTTTGGGAAGAGAGTTTGCAAGAGATTCACATTCGCGTCATGGGTCTGATCCAATTAGAAGTGCTGGAGCAGGTTGTGAAGGAGCGCTTCGGTTTTGTTGTCTCTTTCGGTCAACCGGAAATCCTGTACAAAGAAACGATACAGTCTGCAGTGACGGGATATGGACACTTCGAGCCACTCCGGCATTACGCGGAAGTACATCTCATGCTTGAACCGGGAGACCGAGGTAGCGGTATCCAATTCATTAGCGTATGTCATCCTGATGAACTGAGTTTTAACTACCAGAATTTAGTTCGGTCTCATCTCTATGAACGGGAGCATCATGGGCTATTGACAGGCATGCCGGTCACCGACATGAAAATTACGCTCCTAAGAGGCCGAGCGCATAACGAACATACGCATGGGGGCGACTTTCGTGAGGCCACCTTCCGCGCACTGCGACAGGGGCTGGAAAAAGCGGAGAATATGCTGTTAGAACCCTATTACGACTTCAAAATAAAGGTGGGAGTGAACGAGATGGGGAGGGTACTTTCGGATGTTCAGCGCGCCTCAGGTTCGTTCGAGCCACCACAGATGTCGGATACGCATGCGGTCATTACGGGCAGGGTACCCGTAGCAACATTCATGAATTACAGCACCGAATTCGCTTCTTTCACGCATGGACGAGGCAGCATCCGCTGTGTATTTGGCGGATACGATCGTTGCCATAACGCGGAGGAAGTGATGGAAAGGATAAGCTATAAAAAGGATGCCGATCCGGTTTATACCTCCTCGTCGATCTTTTGCTCCAAAGGGGCTGGCTACTCGGTGCCGTGGGACGAGGCAGAAGCCAAGATGCATCTGCTCTGAGCAGAAATGAACAGGCTGTATTAATATATTTGCAATGCAGAGGGCGAGCCTGATGAGGCTTCGCCCTATTTTCATTGGATGCGAGAGTAAATCCCACGCAATCTCTCTACATCTACAACTCGAATGGCACTGCGCTCAGATAGTTCAATCAAACCTTGCTGTCGCCATTTCTGCAAAGTCTTGTTCACCGTCATGCGAGACGTATCAATATAGCGGGCAAAAGACAACTGATCGATAGGAATAACAGTATTTCCGTACACTGCTATTAGTTTGAGCAGATAATTAGCCATCGCAAGCTCAATGGGACTGTCAGTGAACGCGATGATTTCAGCGAGGAGACGGAGCTTATAGATTTGTGAATTGGTGAAGATCACTGCCGACTGGGGGTGGTCTTGGCATATGCGCGATAAGACCTCGTCGGAGAAAAAGTGAATGACGCAAGGAGAAGTCGTTATGGCTGATGTCAGGTATGAGCCGTTGTAGGCGCCGTGCTCCCCAAACAACCCACCTGTGGGAATGTAATCGATAATCCGCTCATGTCCGTTTTCAGATAACAGCGTAATCTTCACGCTCCCTTTGTCAAGATAATAAAATCCAGTTCCCACATTGCCTTGATGGTAGATCGTTGTGTGTTTTTCCATTTCGATCTTCTTGCCATACATGAGGTACGGGGTCCACTGATAGCGGAGACAGGCCATTGTGACCACCTTTCACATGATTTGCTTACACTGTGCGAGCAGTATTTGCCGTGAGTTGTGGAGGCTTCAACATATCTGGGCGTTTGACGACAAAGGATCGGTTTTTGATTTCAATGATGCCATTTTCCTTCCATGCCTTCAGGATCTTGTAGACAGTAATACGGGTGAGGCCAGCACATTCAGCTAGCTCTTGTTGAGTGAGGGGAACCTCGTGGTTTTTAAAGTCTTCACAAATGTTGAGCAGGAGACGAGCAATTTGCTCTTCTGAAGTTAGCGCTTTCAAGTTGATGGCGGTTAAAAGAATCCGCATTTTTTGATTGATTGTTTGGGTGAAAAGAGACAAGAGTTCAGGGCGTGCCTTCAGCATTTCGAGGAATTGCAAACAGGAGAAATGATAGACGACTGCATTCTTTACAGCAATAGCCGTAGTGAAATGAGGTTGTTGATCCATCGTTTGAAGTCCCATAATTTGACCAGGTACTACGATGTTCACCAGGCGATCTTTCCCCTTGAAGGTAGAGGTCACTATCTTCACCAAACCCTTATGAAGATAATAAAAACCTTCTCCCATCGTCTCTTGCTGATAGATAGCCGTTTTTCTTTTCACAAATTGGCGGGTACCGTATTCTAAAAGGGTTTCCCATTTCAAATCAGTTTCAAATGGGGATACCATCATCGCCGCTCCTTTCCTTAACCATGATCTTGCCTCCTCCAAGCGTCCACCCCAACCCACATTGAGTCTTAATTTTCTGAATTTACTACTTTTGATTATATGAAAATAAAAAGCTCCTTACCAATATTTCAACTTGAAAAGGATGTGCATTCGAAAGAAAAACAGAAATGATGTTAATTCGTTTACATACTTACTTGCCGATGAACCAGGGGAGCCATTCGGATTTCCCACTCCGTTTCTATTTTTCAGCCGTGATGTTAAGTGGGTTACATTTTTCAGAAGAGACAGACATTATAATGCGATTTAAGATCAAAAACGGCTCAACCAACAAAAATCTACAGGGGAGGAATGGTAGTGGGAATCCGTACAGGTGACCAATACATTCGGGGTTTGAAATCACGGCAACCGGAGATTTGGCTGCAAGGCAGAAAGGTGACAAATGTATGTGAGGAAGCCGTTTTTCGACAGCCGATTCAGGAAATAGCCAAACTGTATGACATGCAGCATGACGAGAAATACCAGGAGAAGATTACCCATATTTGTCAGGAGACCGGTGAGCGTGTGAACAACGCCTTTCTCGTTGCAAAGACCCCTGAGGAATTGCAGGCGAAACGAGCCGTGTACGAAGCTTATGCGGAAGCCACTTTTGGCTTGATGGGAAGAACGCCGGATTTTCTCAATATCGTCTTGACGTCGCTATACAGCAATGCGTCTTTCTTGGAAAGGTACAATCCACAGTGGGCAGAAAACGTGAAAAATTATTACAAGTATGTACGCGATCAAGACCTGTTTTTAACGCATGCGATTATCAATCCGCAAAATGACCGCAGCAAGTCCTCGCACGAACAAAACGATGTCTACACCCATTTGGGGGCAGTAGAGGAGACGCCGGAAGGATTGATTGTCAAAGGAGCGAAAATGCTCGCGACACTGGCGCCGATCACCGATGAAGTCATCATTTACTCGTTCCCCGGGTTCCAGCCAGGAGATGAGCGTTATGCCTTGGCATTTGCCATACCGATTAACACGCCAGGCTTGCGGATCATTTGTAGAGAGCCCATGCAGGATGGGATTCGTTCCGTTTATGACCATCCATTGGCATCTCGCTTCGAAGAAATGGATGCTGTTCTTGTCTTTCATGACGTACTCGTGCCTTGGGAGCGCTTATTCCTGTACAACAATGTAGAAGCAGCCAACCTGCTTTATCCAAAGACAGGTATCGGACAACAGCCGGCGCATCAGACAGGGGTGAGAGGACTGTTGAAGCTCCAATTTGCCACGGAAGTTGCCATGCGGCTGGCAGACTCCATCGGGGTAGACGTCTATCCGAATGTCCAAAACCATCTCGGGGAGCTAGCGCAATCGCTGGAATCAGTCAGAGCGCTGCTAAAGACAGCAGAGCTGGAGTACGAGACCTTGCCGTCGGGCGAGCTCATGCCGGGTTATGTACAGCTCGAAACCATTCGCGGACTGCTTCCGAAGCTGTACCCGCGGGCGATCGAAGTCATCCAAATTATTGGAGCAGGTGGATTGCTCATGTCCCCGACAGACAGTGATATGGTGCATCCCGAGTTGGCGGAGGATATGGAAAAGTTTTATGCGGGACGGAAGGGTATCTCCGGTACAGATCGGGTTCGCCTGTTTAAGCTCGCTTGGGACCTGTGCGGGGAAGCCTTTGGACAGCGTTTGCTGCAATACGAGCGGTATTATACCGGTGATCCGGTGCGCAAATTGGCGATTTTTTACAACAACTACAAGAAGACTCATGCTTGCACGATGGTGGATGACGCGCTTAGCGTTTTTGCTGCCAAATCGGCATCGCAGACGGAACAGGTTCTTTAAACAAGGTAAAACAGGGAGGGAATAGAGCATGGGTACATTGGCACCTATCCATTTGTGGAAGTTTATCGAGGATCACATCGATCAGCTCAAGCCACCTGTGAATAACAAGGTGATTTGGAAAGATGCAGAGCTTATGGTCATGGTAGTGGGAGGGCCGAACAAGCGGCGGGATTTTCACATTGATCCATCCGAGGAAGTCTTTTACCAGCTGAAGGGTGATTGCTTCGTAGAGATCATCAATCAGGATGGGAAGCGCGAGATCATTACGGTCAGAGAAGGGGAAATGTTCCTTCTTCCGGCGAATGTCCCGCATTCCCCACACCGGATCGCGGATACCATCGGCCTTGTGGTTGAGCGCAACAGAAGTGAGGGAGAACTGGAGGACTTTGCTTGGTACTGTGATAACTGCGACCACGAAATGCATCGCGTACGGATTCAACTGACCAACATAGAGGTGCAGGTAAAAGAGGCGATCGAAGGCTTCAACAGCAATCTGGAGCTGCGTACATGCCAAAAATGCGGGCACGTCATGTCTCCGGAAGCGAGTGAGTGGAAATGCGAGTAGACTTCCATACCCACATCATTCCAGAGGATATTCCTAATCTGGCTGAACGATTTCATGGAGAGCGCTGGCCAGTTCTGCACCGCACTTGCACATGCGGGGCAACTATCATGGTCGGGGGAAAAGTATTTCGCGAAGTGACGGATCAGGTATGGGATCCCCAAAAACGGATTCATGATATGCAGCAAGAAGGCGTGGATATACAGGTATTGTCACCTATTCCGGTCACGTTTTCCTACTGGGCCCCGGCAGCCGAAGCAGAAGTGATGGCGCGGATTCAAAACGATTTTATTGCAAAGACAGTCAACCAACATCCGAATCATTTCATCGGATTGGGGACAGTTCCCTTGCAGGACACCGAGGCAGCCATTCGGGAAATGGATCGCTGCATGCACGAGCTAGACCTGAGAGGGATCGAAATCGGTACCAACGTAAATGGCAACAATCTGGACGACCCGGGACTGATTCCTTTTTTTGAAATGTGTCAGACATGGGATGTGCCACTCTTCGTCCATCCATGGGAGACACTGGGCAGAGAACGAATGGCGCGGCACAACCTGATGTACACCGTCGGGATGCCAAGTGAGACAGCGCTTGCCGCAGCAAGTCTTATCTTGGGAGGTGTGATCGAGAAGTTTCCGCGCCTGAAAATCTGCTTTGCCCATGGCGGCGGCTCTTTTCCTTATATTCTCCCCAGGCTGGACCAAGGCTGGAAGGTATGGCCGCATCTGCGTCTGACCGAACAACCGCCTAGTGTGTACGCGAAACAATTCTACTTTGATTCCTTGACATACGACCCACTGAACATTCCATACATGATGAAGCGCTTTGGCGAAGATAAGATCTTGATGGGCTCGGATTATCCCTTCCTGCTTCGTGAAACACCTCCCGGGGAAGTCATCGATCATACGTTGGAGCTGACTGACGGACAGAAGCGGGCGTTGCTGGGTGAAAACGCGCTTCGCTTCCTGAACATAAAGGAGATGAAAGCACTGTGAAGCATCAGACTAAAACACCGGAACAACGGCTACAGGCTATGGGCTTAGACCTGCCTGAACCGAGACAGCCTGCCGGTAATTATGTCGGTTGTGTCCAAGTGGGCAATCTCCTCTTTCTGGCAGGACAAGGGACAAATGAATATCGAGGGAAGCTGGGACAGGATGTCACGACAGAGGAAGGTTACATGGCTGCCAGGCAGTGTATGCTCAATCTGCTGGCTGTTGCCAAACATGAGCTAGGGGAGCTGAGGAGAATCAAACGAGTGGTCAAAATACTCGGATTCGTTAACAGCGACCCAGCTTTCATCGATCAGCCTACAGTCATGAATGGGGCATCCGATTTGTTGGTGGAGCTATTCGGCGAGAAAGGCAGGCATGGGCGATCCGCTGTAGGGATGGCCCAGCTCCCGCTAAATAACGCCGTAGAAGTAGAGATGATCTTGGAAATCGAGAATTAGGAGGATTCCCATGAGTCATACTGCCAAGGAAAACCCGGTAATAAAAGGCGCCAAGCTATTCATAGACGGAGCTTACGTGGACGCTGTTTCCAGAGAAACCTTTGATACGATCAATCCGGCGACAAATCTCAAGCTGGCTTCTGTGGCCAATGCAAATGAACAGGATGTAAAAAGGGCGATTGACGTGGCGCAGCGTACGTTTGAGTCAGGCGTTTGGAGTGAGATGTCCGTAGATGAGCGAGCCAAGATTCTCTGCAAAATGGCTGATCTGGTGATGGAGCGTGTGGACGAACTCGCTTTGGTGGAGACGCTTGATGTCGGCAAGCCGATCAAAGAAAGCCGGGGCTTCGATATTCCGAGAGCGGCAGCCAATTTGCGCTTCTTTGCCGAAATGGCTAAATACACGGTCCATGAGCATTATGAAATGCGCCATTTTATGTCCTACGCCAAATATGCTCCGGCAGGTGTGACAAGTCTGATCATTCCATGGAATTTGCCCTTTATGCAGATGACCTGGAAAGCATCGGCGGCTTTAGCGGCAGGAAATACCGTCGTGGTAAAGCCAGCTTCGTACACGCCTCTCTCGGCGGTGATGCTCGGAGAGATTGCCAATGAAGCGGGTTTGCCTGCTGGCGTGCTCAACATCATCACCGGTCCTGGCGGGACTGTCGGTACGGCAATGACGACGCATCCCCATGTGCGCCGGATCTCTTTTGTGGGAGAATCGAACACTGGAAAGACTGTCATGCAGAATGCCGCTTCGCACCTGATTCCGGTATCGCTCGAATTGGGAGGCAAATCAGCCAATATCGTGTTTGAGGATGCCGATCTTGATGAAGCGGTAAAAGGGTCGGTCGAGGCGATATTCCGCAATCAGGGCGAGATTTGTCTGGCGGGATCGCGTTTGTTGGTACAAGAAAGCGTATATGATCAGTTTCTAGACAAATTTTTGGCGGCTGTTCAAAGAATCAAGGTGGGAAATCCTCTGGATCCAGATACAGATATGGGGGCGTTGGTGTCCCGCAGTCACTTGGAAACGGTGGAGCACTACATCCAGATCGGACTGGAAGAAGGAGCCAAACTCGGTTACGGCGGAAAACGGATCAGCGGGCTGGGTGACGGCAATTTCCTGGAGCCAACCGTTCTCTATGATGTAGACAACAAAATGAGGGTGGCGCAGGAAGAGATTTTCGGTCCGGTCATCGTGATCATTCCATTTCGTTCAGAAGAGGACGCTATTCGGATCGCCAATGATTCGGCTTACGGCTTGGCAGGAGTCGTTTGGACCAACGATCTGCGGCGCGCGCATCGCGTGGCTGATCGGGTGAAGTCAGGTCTTTTATGGATCAATTGCTGGTATGTGCGTGATTTGCGAACTCCGTTTGGCGGTGCCAAGGACAGCGGGATTGGCCGCGAAGGCGGACGTCACAGCTTCGAATTCTACTCTGAGGTCAAGACAGTCACCCTAAAATTATAGCGAGAAGAACAGCAAATCAGGGAGGGAGCCGTGTGGACATAGAAAAAATCACGCGATTCGCCGATCATTTAGCGGCGGCGAGTCGTGAAGGGGTGGGAGTATCGCCACTCACTTTACTGGATCCGCAAATCAGCGAAATAGAGGCATACCACGTTCAATTGAAGACGATTGAGCGAAAAGTCACAGCAGGCGCGAGGATTACAGGGAAGAAAATCGGCCTGACCTCTCGTGCCATGCAGACACTGCTTGGCGTGGAACAGCCAGACTACGGACATCTTTTGGACGACATGGTCGTGGAAAACAACGGAGAACTGCCTTTCGAGCATGTCCTTTCGCCAAAGGTTGAAGCAGAAATTGCTTTCCTGCTGAAGCGCGATTTGGAAGGGCCACATGTAACCACTTATGACGTCTTAATGGCAACGGAATATGTAGTGCCTGCTTTGGAAATCGTGGACAGCCGTATCGCCAACTGGCAAATCAAACTGGAAGACACCATTGCGGACAATGCATCCTCCGGCTTCTACGTGCTGGGTGGACATCCTATGAAACCGCAAGATCTGGATCTTCCTCTGACAGGTATGGCGTTTTATAAAAATCAAGAGCTGATCAATACCGGTGTAGGTGCCGCCGCGTTAGGCAATCCTGCATCTTGTGTAGCATGGTTAGCGAACAAGCTGTACGAATTAGGGATAACACTCCAAGCGGGAGAAATCATCTTGTCCGGTGCGTTATCGGCAGCGGTCGAAGCGAAGCCTGGCGATGTATTTCATACACGGATTGCTGGACTTGGTTCTGTAGGAGTCAGGTTTGGCAAGTAAAAAACACGAAAGGAGTGCGTGTATGAAGAAAGTAAAGGTAGCCATACTGGGCTCGGGTAACATTGGGACAGACCTGATGATCAAGCTGGGAAGGTCGCCAGTTCTTGAACTGACGTCCATGATTGGAATCGATTCTGATTCGGATGGTCTGCGTAGAGCAAAGGCAGCTGGTTACTACGTATTTGACGGCGGATTACAACCTTTTTTGGAAAGCAGTGCGGATCTTGCGGATATCGTCTTTGACGCTACTTCTGCCCATGCGCATATTCGGCATGCGAAGGCGCTCCAGGAGGCTGGAAAGCTCGCCATCGATCTTACGCCTGCCGCTGTAGGGCCCTTTGTCGTACCATCTGTGAATCTCGGTGCACATTTGAATGAAAAAAACATCAATCTGATCACATGTGGCGGCCAGGCTACTATTCCGATAGTTCATGCGATAGGGAGTGTGAGTCCGGTCAGCTACGCAGAGACCGTGGCCACTATTTCCAGTAAAAGCGCTGGTCCTGGCACACGTTCCAACATCGACGAATTTACGGAGACGACCGCACATGGTATCGAAGCGATTGGCGGAGCGAAGAAAGGCAAGGCGATCATCATCCTGAATCCGGCAGAACCGCCGATCCTGATGAGGGATACTGTCTATGCAGTAGTGGAGGAAGGAGCGGACCGAAAGGCGATCGTGAAGGCGATTCTTCAGACCGTCTCCTATATTCAATCATACGTTCCTGGTTACCGCCTACGCTCAGAACCGATCTTTGATGAAAACAAAATCACCGTGTTTTTGGAAGTGGAAGGCGCGGGCGACTACCTCCCTACTTATTCAGGCAATCTGGATATCATGACGGCGACAGCGGTGAAGGTAGCAGAGGAATATGCCAAGCATGCTATCGGCATCGGCACGAGTATATAGCCACAAATGAAAGGAGGAACCGCAAATGACTCGTGATATTGTGATCACTGAGGTAGCGCTTCGAGATGGAAGCCATGCGATCAATCACCAGTTTACCGTGGAGCAAGTAGTCGAAGTGGCGCGCGCAGTAGATGAAGCAAACGTACCGTATATTGAAGTCTCCCATGGAGATGGATTGGCCGGATCGTCCCTGCAATATGGGTTGTCCAGGACCCCCGAGCTGGAACTGATCGAGGCTGCTGTTTCCGTTTGTAAACAAGCGAAAGTGGGCGTGCTCCTGCTGCCGGGAATCGGAACGATCAAAGATTTGAAGACAGCCGCAGGCCTAGGGGTAGGCATGGCACGAATCGCCACACATGCGACCGAAGCGGACGTTTCCGCTCAGCATATTTATCAAGCGAAAGAGCTTGGCTTAACGACAGTTGGCTTTTTGATGATGGCGCATATGGCTGCTCCGGAAAAACTGGCGGAGCAAGCTGGACTCATGCAAAGCTATGGAGCCGATGTCGTGTACATCGTCGATTCTGCTGGCGCTCTGCTACCTGATCAAGCAGGGGAACGAGTCCGAGCATTGAAGCAATGTCTGAATATTCCCATTGGCTTCCATGCACACAATAATTTGTCTTTAGCCATGGCCAATACGCTCGTCGCCATTCAAGAAGGTGCCACCTGGATTGACGGCAGTGTTCGGTGCTTGGGTGCAGGTGCGGGCAATACACAGACCGAGGTTCTCCTAGCTGTGCTGGATCGAATGGGCATTCATACGGGCGTCGATTTGTACAAAATGATGGATCTGGCGGAGGATATCGTGTCGCCGATTCTTCAAGTACCTCAGGAAATTACCAGAGACGCTCTCGTTCTCGGATACGCGGGTGTTTATTCCAGTTTCCGGCTTCATGCCGAGCGTGCAGCCAGGAAATTCGGTATCGATTCCCGGGATATTTTGATCGAGCTGGGAAAACGAAAGGTCGTGGGCGGACAAGAAGACATGATCTTGGATGTCGCAGCGGAAATCGCCCAACGGTACAGCTCTACCAAAATGATTTAGGGGGGATCAGCGTGCAATCGGAACTATTATACAAAAGGCTAGCTCAGAAGCTGGTGGATGCGGAGTTGAATAGGGAGGAGGTTGTGAAGCTGACAACTGAATACCCTGAACTGACCGTGGAAGATGGATATCGTATCCAAAATGAGCTTGTCTCCCTCAAGCTTGAGCAGGGTCATCGAATCTTTGCCTCTAAAATGGGTTTGACCAGTCAGGCAAAAATGAAGCAGATGAATGTGCACGAACCGATTCGGGGCTATATTTTTGACTATATGAATATCGAGGACGGGATTCTGCCGATCAATGAATTGATTCATCCCAAGGTGGAAGCGGAAATTGCCTTTGTTTTGCGTGAGGATTTGGAAGGACCGGGCATCACGGAGGCTCATGTCTTGGCAGCCACTGACTATGTGGTTCCCGCTCTGGAGATTATCGACAGCAGGTATGCGCAGTTCCAGTTTACCTTGCCCGATGTCATTGCGGACAATACTTCGTCTTCCCGTGTATTTATCGGGTCGACATGGAGAAAGCCTGATGAACTTGAACTCGATTTGGTTGGCGTTACCCTTTCGATCAATG
Source organism: Brevibacillus sp. MER 51 (assembly GCF_023714195.1). Classification (NCBI taxonomy): domain Bacteria; kingdom Bacillati; phylum Bacillota; class Bacilli; order Caryophanales; family Paenibacillaceae; genus Brevibacillus; species Brevibacillus sp. MER 51. The sequence continues at coordinate 413,121 of NZ_JAMAUS010000001.1, forward strand.
GCGAGCTCAAAGACTTGGGGGCTGGTGCGGCAGTTCTCGGTCATCCAGCCCGCTCAGTAGCAATGCTGGCGAATATGCTTGCTCGCGAAGGTTGCAAGCTGCAAAAGGGAGATTTGATTTTGTCCGGGGGCATTACCGGTTCCCATCAGCTACGGGAAGGAGATGTCGTAAGTGCCAAATGGGGTGGCCTCGGAAGTATGGAGTTCGTAGTGAAAACGGGTTAGGCAGTAAGACGAAAAGCCGAGAAGAATGCAGGGAGTTATCCCGTATTCTCACGGCTTCTTTTTATGTTGGGAGCCGAATCTTTTACCTCCAGCTTGACAATCAGCGAAATTAGCGGCTATTATCTAACTAACGTTAGGTAGAAAATGGTGATAAAATGAATAAAAGCGAAGCAACACGACAAAAAATTCTTGAAACGACCACATGGTTGATCGGACAGTATGGAATTGAAAAAGCTTCCCTTTCCATGATTGCTCATTCTGTAGGCATACAGAAGCCATCCATCTATTATTATTACTCTTCGAAAGAGGAACTAATAGACGCAGTATTCGCTTGGATTTTAGAAGGATATAGTTTTGAACAATACTTTCAAATTCATGAGTATACGAAAAAGAATTTTGTAGAGAAGATGGTTCGTGACGGCTTGCGATTATTGGTTGAAGAGACTACAGATACACAAATGCTTGTTGTACAGGTATTAAATGAGTTCCTTATATATGGAAGCCGAGAATCTTCCCATAATAAAGAGTACCGAATAAAAATTAAGGCCGTACAGGAAGGCTTTATTGACGGTTTTTTTCGATTACTACAAAAAGGGGAAGAATTTGGTCATACGGATTCAAAAGGCTTGCGTGAAAAAGCATGTGTACTAGCGTTAACACTCGATAACTTATCCAATTATCCGATGATTGGCATTCAACTGGATGTTTCAGCTGTATGGAGAGAAGCCATTACAAGCGTATTATCTAAAAAAGGAGACTTTACATGAGTGAGAATCATACATTATTAAATTTTTCAAAAACGGACAAGATGATCTTGTGGCTTGGTTTCCCTCTTATCGGTTTAGTGTTCGGCTGGTTTCTTCCGAGTATTGCTAAATGGGGCAGTTCTTTGCCGTGGATACCTTTCCAGGGGCCCTTACAACTAATTGCCTCCTATAACGGAGCATGGGTAGGCATTGTTACTATGATCCTTGGCTTGATTGCGGGGATTGTCTTGACTCTACTCTCTTTTCATGAAAGCTTAGAAACGTCTGTATATGATGATAAAGTCACATGTAAAATTAGAGATGATGAAATTCTCTTCAAAAAGCAAGATATCTCCCTTGTATTTGTGGATAACAAGCAATTGGTGTTTTTAGGTAAAGATGAGAAAGAACTATTTCGTTGTAAGCAAGAGCTTTCGAAAAGCACAGTTGGTGCTGCATTTCGAAAACATCATTATGTTTGGAGCGATACGGATCCATTTCAACATGACTTTAAAATATGGGTTGTGGATTCTCCCGACCTATCTCCTGCTGCGAATGCTCTATTAAAAGCAAGGAGAATAGCCATTGAAAAAGGAGATGATAAGGAAGCTTTTCAATTGGCTCGAGAACTTTGGAAACTAAGAGTATCTGTAAAAGAAAAGGACAAAAGGCAATATTATCGATAAAATCAGCAGGTATTTCATTATTCTCGTCTTGTGAGGTTAAGCAGCTTGATCTGCTTAACCTCCCTTTTATTTAAAATAGCGTACGTTTTACAGCTTTTTTGGGCACATTTCAGCTTGGAGGGTGAAAAATTACACCTTCGCATTTGGATTGAGGATTTATTATCTCGATCATCGGAATTTAGGAGACCAACTACCTTTGTGATAATATAAGAAAAAATGAGACGAAGCGCTAGAGTTCTTTTAAATTTGAGGTGGCAACATGTTAAAACGGTTATTTGTATCAGGATACAAGGCTCACGAGCTTGGCATTTTCAATGAAAAAAATCCGGGCTTAGCGATAATTAAGAAAGCACTGAAGCGGGAACTCGCAAGATTCCTTGAAGAAGAATTGGAATGGGTCATCATATCAGGTCAACTCGGGGTAGAAATGTGGGCAGCCGAAACTGTTCTGGAATTGAAAAAGGAGTATCCGCATCTAAAACTGGCGGTAATTACTCCGTTTTTGAATCAAGAGGAAAAGTGGAAGGAAGAGACCCAGGATTACTACCGAAATATTGTGATGCAAGCTGATTATATCAATAGTGTCTATCAAACTCCTTATCAGGGAGCTTGGCAGCTTGGAGAGAAAGACAAATTCTTGCTAGCCAATTCTGACGGTATCTTGTTAGTTTACGATGAAGAAAACGAAGGCTCCCCGAAATTTCTAAGTAAGCTCGCCGCAAAAAAAGCGGATACGGGCGATTATCAGTTGTTTCGAATTAACGCATATGACTTACAGACCATAGCAGAGGAACAGCAACAAGAATTATACAATGACAACTTCTAATCAAACAGCGACAAACCTAGGATTTTTAGTCACAAACTTCCTCAAGCTTATAACGGCTGCCTTTTTCTAGTTTAGGACTATAGAGTTTGGGGGCATCATATAGGAATTCCACAAAAAGGAACCGCAAAGCTAAAGTCACAGAAGCTTTTCTGCCGGGACAACCGGAAGGAAAGGCTTTTTTTACTCTATGCATGAAATTCCTGCTACCCTCCTGTCCATGTCAGTTCGATCTGGTGCTGAACAAGCATGAATCGTATTCGCCCCGGGAGGTTCGGCGGGTGCTCACCGGCGTTTTTGTGGGAATAAACTTGTCTAACTGGATAATACTACAGGAGGAAAAGAATACGATACTGCGGTAAACCAAAAGATGGTAAAACACAAAATTTCTGAAAATCTTGCCACTATCACTAACCTGCGCATGGATCATTCTTATCTGCCTGTACGCTTTTGCTAACGGTATCGAAGGGGAGAAGTGTAATGGGAAGTAAATGGATGTCTTTTGACATCGGATCATTTACGGGTACAATGACAGCCATTCTATTTTCAGGAATTCTAGCTCTTATTTTTTCAAGGTCGTTGCTGCAATGGATCATTGGCCGGTTCACGAAGCGGCTCATGAATGAACGGTATCCCGAAAACATTTGGGAAATGGTAACAGCACTGACTCGCCTGTCACCAAGAATTGTGATTGAAAATAGCTTGCGCGCTTCAGAAGGGGCAGTTATAGAAAGACCATTTGGGAGTCCGCGTAAATTTCTTACTTACGACGGACTTATCTTTTCACCGGCACAACTGGCCACGTTAGTTACCCCTGAAGATGTAGATGTAGATATGCGGATTACCATCGGGCCTCAGGCAAAAAAACCTTTATCTCTGGAAATACCCATTATGGCAGGAGGAATGGGATATGGGATTGGTGTGTCAGAGAAAGCAAAGATAGCGATTGCAAAAGGAACCGCTGCGGTCGGCACTTTAACAAATACGGGTGAAGGGGGATTCTTACCCGAAGAGAGACAAAACGCCAAACATTTAATTATTCAATACCACAGCGGCAAGTGGTCAAAAGAGCCAGAAATTCTCAAACAGGCCGATGCGATTGAAATCCATATCGGCCAAGGAGCCATTGCGGGTACGGCAACTTTTATCCCTTCGGAGTACGTTCAAGGAAGAGCCAGAAAAATCTTGAAGGTGGAGAATGATGATTATGTCGTCATTCCTTCCAGGCATAAGGATATCAATAAACCACAAGATCTTCGCAAAGTAGTTGATCATCTGCGCGCCCTCACTGGAGGAATCCCCATTGGAGTTAAAATATGTGCAAGCGCAAAGATTGAAGCCGATTTGGAAGTCGCCATTTTTGCTGGGGTTGATTTTGTAAGCATTGACGGCGGACAGGCAGGATCTAAGGGCGGACCTCCCATCCTGGAAGACGATTTTGGAATCCCCACCATTTATGCTGTTTCACGTGCCGTACATTACTTACAAAAACGCGGGGTGAAGGAAAGAATTACCTTGTTAAGCGGAGGAGGATACTTCACGCCATCTGATTGCCTAAAAGCATTTGCGTTAGGGGTTGATGGTGTCTATATGGGGACGGCTCTCTTGTGGGCAATGACGCATGATCAGGTAACAAAGGCAGTTCCTTGGGAACCTCCTACTCAACTTGTTTTTTATCCGGGAAGTTTAACTGCTCAATTTGATGAGCAAGAAGCAGCAAAGTATTTAGAGAACTTTCTTACGTCGTTTGTGGAAGAAATGAAGGTCGCAATTCTTGCATTGGGAAAAACATCTGTTCATCAGGTTGGCGTTGATGATCTTGCAGCCCTTGATGAATTGACGAGCAAGATAACAAAAGTTCCTCTTGCCTATGAGCCGTATATCCCGACAAAAGAGTTTATGGAATCGCTTTTGGTTCCGAGCGAGGAGGACAGTGATCAATCGATGCCTGATCCCTCCGAACAGAGTAACGAAAACAAGAAGAAGCAGTTTTTCTTAAAACATAGAAACCGCTTGAAAACAACTCAGACCAGATCGGATTAACGTAGTTCGGGGATTTTCCATCCGAAAAATAATGTGTGCGGAAGGGCTCTCTGACAAAACAAGTAGGTGAATAGGAGCACCTGTTATTTTGCCAAATGGCCGCATTCTCTTGATTCCATTCCCTTTTCTCCAGCGTCCGATCACTCTAACAATACGATAATGAAATAAGACTAAGCTGAAATTTCAGCACGTGCAGGGAGCTTCTTAAACAAGCTCCCTATTCTTTTGAAGAAACATATTGTCGAAAACTAACGATTGAATCTCCTCTTGCTGGAGGTTTTATAATCGGGACCAGGGGGCTAATGCCGGCGCTTTAAACGTAAAGGAGGTCAGATATATTTTCAAAATTATGTCGTCATGTAGATTTTTTAAACAATACAGAACAAGGGGGTTGTAACATGGTAAAGAAGAAACAGAGATTCCATGGCATTATTTTAGGATTACTAATTATGATATGTACATCGTTGGTGGTTGCATGCAGCACACAATCAACCACATCTGAACCAAATCAACAGCCAGAGACTGACAAACCAAAGACAGGCGGAACCATCACTGTGGCTTACGCAAGTGAAGCAGATACCCTAGATGTTCACAAGTCAGTTGGTAACGATATGGGTGTTACTTGGAATATGGGTGGATCGCTGGTCTACAAGGATCCTGTTACAAAAGAATTCAAACCTAATCTCGCAAGTGAATTCAAGATTTCAGAGGATGGAAAAACGTACACCTTTACCATTCGTTCTGATGTTACGTTTCACGATGGAACACCTCTGACTGCCAAGAGTTTTAAGGATACCTTTGAACGCATTAAGGATCCGAAAACAAAAGCAAAACTGGCGGGAATAGTTATGATGCCGATGAAGAGCGTCAGTGCCCCTGATGATAAAACCCTCATCCTTGAATTACATGAACCCAATGTGTCGATTCTTGAAGATTTAGGCACTGGTATAACTCAACCGCTATCCATGAAGGCCATTGAAAAATATGGTGAGGAATATGGACGAAATCCTGTGGGAATGGGTCCATGGAAGTTTGAGAGCTGGAAGGCTGGCGAGGGGGTTACATTGGTTCGCAATGAAGCCTTTAAGTGGGCCATGCCGCTCGATGAAAATCAAGGACCGCCAAGAGCTGATAAACTGGTGATCAAAACAATTCCAGATAAAAGTGTTATGTTGGCCGCTTTGGAAAACGGTACCATCGATGTTGCATTCGATGTACCCGCAAAAGATATCAAGAAGTATCGAAATAACCCAAAATATCAGGTTCTGGAACTTTTACGGGCTGGGATACCTTTTAGTTTATATATGAACTTGACAAAACCGGAGTTCCAGGATATCCAAGTTAGAAAAGCATTCAATATGCTGGTTAATAAACAAGCGATGGTTCAGGCGGTTTTGATGGGTGAAGGAGAGGTTGCCCAAACGTTGTTATCCCCTTCAACATTGGGGTATGATAAATCATTGGAAAAATACGGGTACCAATACAATGTGGAAGAAGCAAAGAAGCTCCTTGACGCTGCTGGATGGAAGGTAAACGGAGAAGGCCTGAGAGAAAAGGATGGAAAAGTATTTACCCTTTCCTTTATGATTTCGGCTAGGTTTGAGATGCAAGCTCAGTTGCTGCAAGCTATGCTGGGCGAGGTGGGTATCAAAGCTACCATTCAAAATTTAGAGGAGTCAGCGTATAGTGATGGACTAATGAAAGGAAATTTTGATGTAACGCTGGTTACTTATAGTTACGATGACCCTGATGCTTTATACCAAAGTTTCCACTCTAGCCAAATTGGTGCTGGCTTTAACATAAGTGGTTTAAAAGACGACAAGCTGGATGCCTTATTAACAAAAGGACGTGCAACCGCTGAAACGAAAGCCAGAAAACAGGTATATGTAGATGCCCAACAACATCTCCTTGGGCAAGCATATGTTGTTCCCATCTATAGTGACAAGATCTTTGTGGTAGTAAGCTCGCGAGTAAAAGGCGTGAAATGGACGTCTTATACTCCCAATTTCCAAGATAGCTGGGTAGAAAAATAAACGGAGTCTTTCCGTCTACGTCAAGAACCTAATCGATACGTTACAGGAATAGCATCTTTTTAGAATGACTTGGAAGATTGCATCAGACGAGGGGGAATGATCGATGAATTTTCAACATGTGATTGATAAGGTGCCAGACTACAAGGTTTTTCTAACAGTAGATGAAATGGATGAAAGCACCAGAAAGCTGGCCGAAGAGTTTCCTGATGCTGTAACCGTATTTGAGGCGGGAAAGTCCCGCGATGGACACCCCATTCCATGTATTAAAATCGGAGACGGGCCCAAAAATGCGTTATGCTTTGCCTGCCCGCATCCTAACGAGCCAATTGGCGCGATGACGATGGAATATCTCTCCCGGGCATTGGCAGAGGACAAGGCCTTGCGCGACGAGCTGGGCTTCACGTGGTACATCATCAAATGTGTTGACCCTGATGGTACGCGACTAAATGAAAATTGGTTTAAAGGACCATACAATGTTTTTAACTACATTAGAAATTACTATAGACCTGTCGGCTACGAGCAGGTGGAATGGACTTTTCCTTTTGAATATAAAGAATATCGCTTTGACAAACCATTGCCTGAAACGCAAGTGCTTATGAAAATCATAGACGAGACTAGACCTGCGTTTATGTATTCATTACACAATGGGGGGTTATGCGGTGCCTATTGGTATATTTCACACGATTTGCCAGAATTATACGAAGGATTTCACAATTCAGCAAGGAAAGAAGACGTGCCTTTAGATCTAGGAGAACCAGAGACGCCATTTGCGACAGAGTTTGCTCCGGCCATCTTCAGTTTAAACGGGCAAGACGAATACTATGATTATATGGAGAAACATACAGGAAAAGCCCCGACACTTGATGTGGGGGCAGACAGCCACACATACGCCTCTTCGAAAGCGGATTGTGTAACATTAATCACCGAGCTGCCATATTTTTTCGATCCACGAATAGAGGATCAGAGTGACTCAGATATCTCCCGCAGAGAGGCACTTCTGACCGAAGCAGATCAAAGTGAGGCTTTTTTTGAAATGCTGAAGGGACTTTTGGGTGGCATACGGTCCTATATTTCAAAGGATAACCCGTTTTTCAAGTTGATGGACCCATCTTCCCCGGCACGCAAAGAAAGGAACGAAGCACAGAGAAAATGGGCAATGAGCGATCCTGAATTTGAAAAGCCGGCAAAGGGTTCCCAAGTTTTCAGCAGTTTCGTGGTTTCGAAGTTTTATCGAGGATTGAGCTTGGGACTAGCGGTCCGCACTTGCGAATATGAGCTAGAGCGGCTAGCAAAGGAAGGCTCAACCGACCAAGAGGCAATTACAAAATTGAAAGCAGTGCTGCAAGAAGGGCTTCGCCAATTGCGACAGTATACGGATGAGCTGGAACGAGAACTAAACTATACAGTTATTCCCATTCAGAAATTGGTACGTATTCAGTTGGAATGCGGTTTACTAGTCTCCAATCACATCAGCAAGAATCGGTAGTCTTGCTGATTAATAGAAAATAGGAGGGGGCATACCCCTCCTATTTTCTATTAAAGGTTGCAAGCTTAAGCAATTGGCTGGGAAAACCCACGAAAACCTCAAATTAAAGCCGAGATCAAGCGTCAAAAGGAAGCAACGGCTGATAACCAGGGACTTGGGATTATCGCAGAATACATGAAGATTGTATTCACGGACAATACAGACCTGATAGAATTCGCTCAAATAGATGAACCGTTGTTTGATGGAGAAGGTAGACCAGTCATCGATCCTGTAACCAGCAATCATATTTGTTTGTCTATGACGGCACAGTTGTAGGAGAGGTAAAACAGGGGAAGGACGGCATAAGAATCAAACTGCATGACAAGCTGTTAATAAGCAGATAATAGGGCGTAGAACATTCATTCTAGCAAGTAAATTTTATCCAAAGAGTAAGTAATGCCAGATGGATGATCTAGGAGGATTAAATTGTTTCTAAACACCACGACTGCACCAAAATGAATTAGGATTTTATTCCATATCAAAAGTGTTCAAGAAAGGAATGAAAAATGATCGGAAGAATTGTTGGCGGACCAGTCAGGCCAACCAATTGGAAACATTCGTACAACTGGACAAACAACCGGGATACATTTATATTTCGAGGTTCTTGTAGCAGGGGGTACACCTTGAACAAAAGATTGTGCAATGCTACCATAATATTAAATACAAAATATTATTCTGATTGAGGTGAACGATGATTACTCGCAAATACGACTCATTAAAAGACCACGTATACAAATATATTGCTTCGCGAATCCAGAATGGAACATTGCTGCCAAATCACAAGATTAATGAAGCAGAGATCTGTGAAAAGCTGGAGGTCAGCAGGACTCCCGTTCGGGAAGCACTCATCCAGTTGTCCTCGGATAATCTCCTGGAGTATATTCCGAGACGCGGCTTTCTCGTAAAGGAACTAAATACGAAAGAAAAGTTGGATGTATTCGCCGTCATTGGTTCATTGGATGCCTTGGCTGCACGGTTGTCAATGGAGTTTATCACGGACAGTGATATGTCCATGATGGAGGAGTATATACGGAAAATTGATGTGTCGATCCAAGAGAACAATTACGATGATTATCAAAAATATCAAACCGCTTTCCATAAGGTGTACATCGACAAGTGCAACAACCATACACTGATTACGATGATGGAATCATTGCAAAACAGTTTTATTCGGCAGTCCTATTTGAGCAACGACTCGGAAAAACTGTATGTCATCTTAAAACAAATGAACGACCAACATAAACAGATCTTGCGTTATTTTAAAGAACGAGATTCAGATGCTTTGGCGAACTTGATCCAATTCCATCACTGGAAGATTGAGCATCCTGAGATGATTTAATAGAAATAAGTTTGACTGGTCAGTCGACAAGAGTAGTAACAACTCTTGTCGTTTTTATAAATAAAAAAATTAAGACTATTGTGTTTTCTAGAAACGAATAATACAATACAAAATATACAATATACTAAATACAAAAAACATCACGAATGTTCATCATTGAATAGGAGGTGTTCACCAATTATTATATTATATATTGTATATTCTTTACATGAGTTAAGTTATTTCTACAAAGGTGGAGACAAAAATGAAAAAAATCGATAATTCCAACAGTCTAATGGGTACAAAAACGGTTTGGGCTGGCGAAAAGGAGTTTAGTGTTTTTGGTTCTACACAAGTCCCTGTCGTGTTAAGTGTAGCTTATGGATATGATGATGTGGATGAATGGTATGACGTAGCGATCGGGAATAAACCAGGCCATATATACAATCGCATGACCAACCCAACTGTTCAGGCCTTTGAAGAAAAACTGAGAACGCTGGAAGGGGCCGAGCGAGCTATAGCGTTTTCATCCGGTATGGCTGCGATCAGCAGTACTTTGTATACATTTTTACGACCAGGTGACAGGGTGGTCTCGATAAAAGATACGTACGGAGGTACGAACAAAATTTTCACTGAATTTTTGCCCAATATTAATGTTGATGTTGTTTTGTGCAACACCGGCAATCAAGAAGAAATTGAAACAGAAATTCAAAAGGGCTGCCAGTTACTTTATTTGGAATCACCAACGAATCCGACATTGAAAATTGTGGACATCGAGCATTTGGCCAAGCTAGCAAAATCAGTCGGGGCATTGGTTGTTATCGACAATACGATTGCGACCCCTATAAATCAAAATCCGCTTCTACTCGGTGTTGATCTCGTTATTCACAGCGCCACCAAATTTTTAAGCGGGCATGCGGACGCATTGGGCGGAGTCGTTTGCGGTTCTCAGCAGTTGATGGAAAAAGTGTATCACTACAGAGAAATAAATGGAGCAACGATGGATCCTTGGTCCGCCTACCTCATTTTGCGGGGGATGAAAACATTAAAGCTCAGGGTAGAGCAGCAAGCGAAAAGCGCGATGGAAGTTGCCCGATTCCTGCAAAAACAAGAGTGCGTGGAAGCTGTCTATTATCCGGGATTAGAAAGCCACAAAAATCATGAGGTCGCCAAACGGCAGATGAGTGGATTCGGGGGTATTCTTAGTTTTGTTCTGAAAGGTGAAATGGAGGCGATTAAAGTTTTTCTGCCTCATTTGCGGTTAGGAAACCGGGCGGGAAATTTGGGTGCTGTCGAGACGATTTACGGCCCAGCTAGGACGACCAGTCACGTGGAATGCACGCTTGAGGAGAGGATGGCCTTGGGGATTTCTGAAGGATTGGTTCGTATGTCGGTTGGGATTGAAGATACGGAAGATTTGATTTCGGATCTCGAACAGGCATTCAACTATTTGGCTTCACAGATGAACAAAACAGCATTGTAGGAGGATCGAATCAGAATGACACACAAAGTAGCATTACTCGGTTTTGGAGTGGTAGGACAAGGATTGGCGGAAATTTTGGAAACGAAAGCGGACGCTTTATACGCAAATGTAGGTTTCGAGGCGAAAGTAGTAGCGATTTCTGATCTGATGAAAGGCTCCCTCTATCATCCAGACGGTCTGGATCTCTCTTTGGCTTTACGTATTGTGGGCGAAACGGGCAGTTTGCAGAGCTACCCTGATACCCCTGGCTTAATCAAAGGCTGGGACAGCTTTCAAACGATTAGGGAAAGCAATGCGGATACGATCGTAGAAATGACGTTCACGGATATTAAAACAGGTCAGCCAGCGATCGATCATTGTAAGGCTGCCTTTGAAAGTAAGAAAAATATCGTGATGAGCAACAAGGGACCCGTTTCTCTGGCATTCCGAGAGTTGGAGACAGTAGCAAAACAAAACGGGGTTCGCTGGTGCTATGAAGGAACAGTTATGAGTGGAACGCCATCCATCCGTATGCCACTCGTTTCATTGGTAGGTAACGACATCTCCGAAATTCGTGGAATTCTCAATGGAACAACAAACTATATCCTCACTAGGATGGAGGAAGGATTGACCTATGAGGACGCCTTGGCAGAAGCGCAATCTCTCGGGTATGCAGAGGCAGATCCGCGAAACGATGTCGAAGGCTTTGATGCACAATATAAAGTAACGATTTTGGCAAACACGATCATGAACGCTCATATTCAAAGAGACGAGATCGCGCGTGAAGGAATTTCGAAACTTACCCCACAAGACATTCAATGGGCAAAAGAAAATAAGAAAAGATGGAAGCTGATCGCACGAGTTGTTAAAGAAGGGGAGCATGTAATGGCAAAGGTTGGTCCCGAAGCAATCCCGTTAACCGACCCGTTGGCAGGCGTATTAGGGGCGCAAAACGCGATCACCTATTACTGCGATTTGGCAGGTCCGATTACGCTTATCGGTGCAGGAGCTGGGCGCACAGAGACGGGCTTCTCTATTCTCATTGATTTGATCAACATTAGCCGTGGCCAATTGTAGGGCAAAAGAAATTCGACTGGAGGTCTATACTTGATGATGACGGAAACTTTCATTAAAAAAAAGATGTTTCTAGCTGGGAAGTGGGTATCCCGCGATAAAGAAATGAACGTTCATAATCCGCATGATAATAGCATCATTGCAACGGTGCCGGCTGCTAATGAAGACGACGTTCTGTTCGCCATTGAAGAGGCAAAAGATGGACAAACGATAGCGGCGGCCATTCCAGTGCATGAGCGGATGGCTATCATCCATCGTGCCGCTGATTGGATTTCCGAGAACAAAGAACTATATGCGAAGGTCATTGCTCTTGAGGGAAGTAAAACGATCCGGGAAGCAAGAAAGGAAGTAAGGCGTTGTGTAGAGACATTACGGATCAGTGCGGAAGAAGCGAGACGAATTTACGGAGAAACGATACAATTTGACCAAATGCCAGGCAGCGAAAATCGCGTCGGCTATTACTACCGTTTTCCGATTGGCATCATTACTGCCATCACACCGTTTAACGATCCGTTGAACCTCGTCGCACACAAAATCGGACCCGCGATTGCTGCTGGAAATGCCATTATTGTCAAACCTGCGCCAACGACACCTTTGAGTGCCTTGCTGCTTGCAGAAGCATTTGATAGAGCGGGACTTCCTCCGAAGGTGCTCTCCATTATTACTGGCTTTACGAATGACATGGGGGAGGCATTAATCACTCATCCGGCAATTCGAATGATTTCGTTTACAGGTGGGCTAGCTACTGGAGAAGCGATCATGAAAAAAGCCGGGCTAAAAAAGATGAGCATGGAGCTAGGCTCCAACTCACCCGTCATCGTCTTGAAAGATGCTGATTTGGAACTAGCGGTAGAGTCGTCTGTGTCGGGTGCGTTTTGGGCAGCTGGTCAAAATTGTCTAGGAGTACAGCGCATTTATGCACAGGAAGAAATTTATGATGAATTCGTTGATCGGTTCGTCACGCTTACGAAACAATACCGAGTCGGAGACAAATTATCGGAAGAAACCGATATGGGTCCCATGATCTCGGAAAACGAAGCGAAACGAGTTGAGAATTGGGTGACTGAAGCGGTGCAGAAAGGTGCGACGCTGCTTTGTGGGGGGATACGTAACGGTGCCTATTACGAACCGACCGTATTAATCAATGTGCCGGCAAATTGCAAGATTGCGAAGGATGAAGTATTTGGTCCGGTCGTTTCTATTTTCAAGGTCGCGGATTTGGATACTGCTATACGTGAAGCGAACCAAGTACCTTTCGGACTTCAAGCTGGCATTTTCACACGTGAAGTGGACAAGGCATTTTCTGCTATTTACAAGCTAGAAGTGGGAGGTGTTATGATTAACGATAGTTCTGATTACCGTATCGATGCGATGCCGTTCGGGGGCGTGAAAGGATCGGGAATCGGTCGTGAGGGAATTGCCTTTGCCCTGCAAGAAATGACCGAACCGAAAGTAGTATGCTTCAGACTTTTAACGTAACAGGGAACCACCATGCCTGAAAAACATTCATTTCACTAAGGGGTGGAACAACATGGGGCACATGAATGAAAAAGGTCAGACCGAACTACGTCGTACGATGAAAAGCAGACATTTGTTTATGATCTCCCTGGGAGGGGTAATTGGCACAGGGCTGTTTTTAAGCTCTGGCTATACCCTGAATCAGGCAGGTCCTGGGGGAGCGCTTCTTGCTTATCTGGTGGGTGGCTTAATCATGTATCTTGTCATGTTGTGCCTAGGGGAGTTATCAGTTGCCATGCCTGTAACCGGCTCTTTTCAAACCTACGCCACTAAATATATCGGGCCAGCAACCGGATTTACAGTAGGATGGATGTATTGGCTGACGTGGGTGGTTACAGTAGGCTCTGAATTTACAGCGTCTGGTCTTTTGATGCAGCGATGGTTTCCGGACACCTCTGTGTGGATGTGGAGCGCTATTTTTGGTGGAGTGATCTTTATAGCAAACGCGCTTTCCGTCAAGTTTTTTGCAGAAACTGAATTTTGGTTCGCAGGTGTGAAGGTCATCGCGATTATTATGTTCATCATTTTGGGCGGCGCTGCGATGTTCGGATTTCTTCCATTGAAAACGGGATCACCCGCTCCCATGTTGTCTAATTTTTTTGGAGAGGGCGGTCTTATCCCGAACGGATTTCTCCCTGTAGTGATGACGATGATCTCCGTCAACTTTGCCTTCTCGGGTACGGAGCTAATCGGGATCACTGCTGGGGAAAGCGAAAACCCGGAGAAGAGTATCCCCCGTACGATGACGAACATTATTTGGCGAACGATGATATTCTTTATTGGTGCCATTTTTGTACTAGCTGGTTTAATTCCGTGGAGAGAAGCTGGCGTTATTGAAAGCCCGTTTGTCTTGGTCTTTGACAACATCGGGGTGCCTTACGCGGCCGATATTATGAATTTTGTCATTATTACGGCATTGCTTTCCGTAGCTAACTCGGGCTTGTATGCCTCAACCCGCATGCTGTGGGCTCTTTCGAAAGAAAATATGATCAGCCATCGACTGGGGAGAGTAAATTCCAAAGGTGTACCGATGAATGCTTTGATCATTAGCATGTTGATTGCGTGTTTATCGCTTCTGTCCAGTGTGTTTGCTGCTGACACCGTATATCTCGTTCTTGTTTCGATTTCTGGTTTTGCCGTAGTTGTTGTCTGGATGGCAATTGCAGCGTCCCAATTTATGTTTCGTAAGCGTTTTCTTGAGGAAAACAATGATATCAACGATTTGAAATACCGCACGCCTCTGTATCCGCTTGTACCGATTGCCGCTTTTGGTTTATGCCTCGCATCTTGTGTCGGACTTGCTTTTGACCCAAGTCAACGGATTGCGATCTATTGCGGTATAGCATTTATGGCTGGTTGCTACTTATTTTACTATATCAAAAATCGCAAAAAGCAAATCACGAAAACCAGCGACTCTATTGTGGATGTAATGGAAATAAAAAATAGAACGAGAGTAGGTTCGGCGTACGATGAATCCGATTGCAATGATTTTACAGAAATTTCCGATGATGATCCTCGATGGCGCCATGGCCACTGAGCTTGAGCGTCACGGATGCAATCTGAACGATAGCCTATGGTCAGCAAAAGTGCTGATGGAAAATCCCGAGTTAATTAAACGTGTGCATACGGAGTATTTTTTGGCGGGGGCTGACTGCGCGATCACGGCCAGCTATCAGGCTTCGGTGGAAGGATTTGTCCGGCGGGGAATGAGCCAGAGGGATGCGATTCTTCTCATTCAGGCGTCCGTTCAGATAGCCGTACAAGCACGGGATGAATTTTGGAAAAACTCAGATGGCCGCCTGGATCGGCCAAAGCCTATTGTAGCTGCTTCAGTCGGTCCGTATGGTGCTTATTTGGCTGATGGCTCCGAATACCGAGGAGCTTATGAACTGAGCGAAGAGGAACTGATCGATTTCCACAGGCCTAGGATGAAAGCACTGATTGATGCAGGCGCCGATATACTTGCCTGCGAAACGATACCATGCTTGAGCGAAGCCAGAGCACTTGTCAGACTTCTGGAAGAATTTCCTGGAGTTTATGCGTGGATCAGCTTCAGTGCAAAAGACGAACTGCATATATCAGACGGCACACCGATCACGGAATGTGCAATATGGCTAGATAAAAAAGAGCAAATAGCCGCTTTAGGCATTAACTGCACGTCGCCCAGGAATATTCCTAGGCTTGTTCAGGAAATACGCAGTTGCACAATGAAGCCGATCGTCGTATATCCGAATGCAGGGGAGCGGTATGACCCGACAACCAAGACGTGGTATGGAGCATCTACTAGAGAAGGCTATGGCAACAATGCCCTTGAATGGTATGAATCTGGCGCCCGATTAATCGGCGGCTGCTGCAGAACAAAACCGGAAGACATAAAGGCCATCGCTGATTGGGCGAGGAAGTAATGATGATAGGACCTCATCGGACGACGATGAGGCTTTTTCTTTTGTAGATCGTGTAAATCATCCTCGTATTCGATTCTTTGCACAAAATAATAATTATGTGTAATAGGTTGAAGTCATTTTTTTAATCTAATCTTGCTGAATAAATAATTTTGTAGGAAATGTTGTTCAGCAGATTTGATACAATTGCTCCAAACCCATCCAGATGTAGCAGCTATGATCCTTCAAAAAGGATTGGTCCAATTGTAAAAAATAATGTAATAATGCCTTCTAATTCATTGATAATTGCAATTGGTCCAAAGGTTCTTCAGTTACATTCGCATAGAGTAGGGGCATTCGAAAAAATTATCAGTACGAATCAAAAAGCCATTAGAATGAACACAAGTGGAAAGAGGATAGAAGTGTGTTAAGTTAAATCAAAACTTGATAGTGAAGAAGATAACAAATGAACTGAGAGTGAAAGTAGGATTGGGAAAAATGGAGAAATGATCAGAGTAAGAGGAATGATTTAAATGTTTGATTTCGTTTAGAAGCGAAGCACGTAATTAATCGATTTTCAGTGCGTTTATTTAACAGTTCATGAAATAGCGTTTTCATGAACTGAAACACCATTTTATAAAACCTCCTCTCTGAACTATGATAATTACTAGAGAGGAGGTTTTATACGATTAACTAACTTTCGAATCTTAAGGTCTCAATAGCTTGTTTCTTTTGCTCTAGATCTACATGAGTAAATAGACGTTGTCGCTAAACTTTCATGGCCAAGAAGCTCCTGCAACGTACGAATATCTACCTTTGAAGGACCGTCATTGGAACGCAAGAGCAGAGTCGCGAAGGTATGCCGCAAATGATGCAGTGTAAACCGGTGAGGGGGTAAGCCCGCATTTTGAAGGACTTCCTTAAATATCCGAAGTATGTAATTGAAACGTTTCCAAGTGTTCCTGGTATTGCTTGATCAATGGAATTACCATGGGATGCAGAGGGAGTATACGTTCTTTGTTACCTTTCCCATGAATCCGTATGGTATTCCACTCTAAATCAATCTGGCCCCAAGACAAATCAACTAATTCTTGGCGACGCATCCCGGTTGTCGCCAATAGCTTAAACATCAAATGATTCCGTAACGATAACTTATGCTGATCATTCTCTAAAAACCGAAATAGCATCTGTAATTCGATTAACTTCATATAAACCGGTACTTTTTTGTCTGTTTTCGGCGCATGAATGCCCACCATAAAATCGTTCGATATCCAGTTTTCCTTGGACCCTCGTTAGAAAAGCCTCAAATACATGTAAATCGTACGCATAACTACGTATCGTATTCACATATACATTTCGTTCAACCTCCATATAAAACAAAAATTCATCCATTGCTTGTTTCACCTGCAAACTTAATCGTCCTCCTAGTAAATCGATTATAAGGACGCAACCGATTATTATGGACCGTCCACGAATCTTATTGGAACGGTTCCGAAACTTAGCTGGACACAACTGATGATTATCAGGAACCTTTACCAACCAGATTCCTGATAATGTCGATCATCGGAACCAAGAACCTTTAGTTATTCTCCCACTTGCTCTTTTTATCAGTTTACATAATATATATTATCGGACTCAAAATGAAATGCATTATTTCTGAGAGGGGCACTCACCTGTTTATTAGTTTTGTGTCACAAACTTGGTCGAACATGGATCTAACTGAATGATGCTGTAAAATATATAGCTTTTCTCATCTATTACTGCCATATGACATACATAGATGCACCCAAACAGGCAGCAACAGAACTGCTGTGAACCATCCATCATCGAATAAAGCTTACTCAGACATTTATCAACGATCTGCTTAAACCGCTTGAATTTCATCAAAATAAAAAAATTCATTTTAAATAAAAAACAACGTTTACATTTATTGTAAATTCATTTATATTATAATTAAGATCACTATAACTAAAAATGCCCGGAGGTCCCCAAATGACCAAAGTCATCCCAAAATCCAAAACGATCACCACTACAACGAAAAAAAGATCGTACGAAAATACCTTGAATAACCTGGCTCAATACCTCGAACGAAATAAGAAAAAATAACCAATAAAAAGAGTGCCACTGGAGGCACTCTACTTTGGCGTCTATTCCCTTTTCTTCTCTCTTTCCCCTATTACCCAACCTTCTATTCTTCTGCGGTTCCCATCCATTCCAACAAGTAAAAATCTGTTACCAAACGTACAATCTGTCCTTCAGCATCATAACCGATATAGCTCGCGTAGCTGCCGTCTCCCCAACCTGTTGAAAACATGGCAACATTACAGCCTTCCGCTAAATCAATTAGCCCCCAACTCCGCGTGTGTTTATACGTTTGATCCATTTTCTTTGTCAACGTCTCATAGAACATCTCGTCCTTCTCCATTTCTCGTTCCAAAAGCGTGCAAGCTTCTGCATCCATGAACGAGCCTGTCCCCGCATCCACACCATAGCCAAAAAATTCACCTTCGCCAAGCTGCGATACATCTGACTCCGGCCAAACAGCCATTTTCCAAGACACGACAGGTTTATCAGAGAAGACAAGCCGTGCCAATGCTACCCGTTCATCAGGCTCCAGAGCGTCATCCGTTTGCCCATCCTTTGACAGGGATTGAACTTGCGCGATAGCGAGCTGTACGGAGAAGCTCCCCTTTGGGAAAACCTCCACAAATGGTTCCGTCTCAAACATGACAAACGGATCGTTCGCCACGATTTTTCCAGTTTTTATCTGAAGCTTGCCTACATCTTGACGGAACAACCTGTATAAATAGCCATTCTGCTCTTTCGTATACCCTTCGTCAAATGCCGTTTCAAAAAATGCTGGGCATTTATCATTCATGATTCCTTCCCCCTTTTCCATCCTCTACATAAAATCCCACTGACGATAGTTTGCCAGTGGGATGTCGTCTGCATGCTAATTTACTTGATCAGAGCTGCGTCCAGCGCTACTTCAATCATTTCATTGAAAGTCGTTTGGCGCTCGTCAGCGGAAGTTTCTTCACCAGTTAGAATATGATCACTCACGGTGAGGATAGATAATGCGTTGCGTTTGTATTTTGCAGCCAATGTGTACAGCGCGGAAGATTCCATTTCAATTGCAAGCACTTGATAGGATGCCAATTTTTTGTACAAATCCAAGCTCTCACGATAGAAGCTGTCGCTCGTAAAGATATTCCCTACTTTGACAGGTAGATTGCGCTCAGTCGCTACTTGATACGCTTTGTGCAGCAATTCAAAGTTAGCAGTAGGAGCAAAATCAATCTGGTTGAACAGGAGACGATTTGTTTGGGATTCAGAGGATGCGCTCATGGCGATAATCACGTCACGTACTTTGATGTCTTCCTGGATCGCCCCGCAAGTACCTACACGGATCAGGTTTTGAACACCATAAGATTCCATGAGCTCATTGACGTAGATCGAGATAGAAGGAACTCCCATGCCCGTTCCTTGTACAGAAACGCGCTTACCTTTGTATGTACCTGTGAAGCCAAGCATGCCACGCACATTGTTGTAGCACTCTGCTCCTTCGAGGAAAGTTTCAGCAATGTATTTGGCCCGTAGCGGATCGCCCGGCAGCAGGATGGTTTCAGCAATTTGACCTTGCTGTGCTCCAATATGAATACTCATAATCTGTTTGCTCCTTTATCAAGAAAAAATGACCTACTTGCCTATCGTACTACAAAAACCGAACAATGCAAAGTCAAGAGATCAAATGATTCCAGCGGCTTATGATGGCGCATTTGCGCGTGACTTCAGCACACAACGAATAAGCGATGCCCACAAATGGCATCGCCTCGACATCGGTTTCATTCATTTATGGACATCACGTAATCCATTGCTTCCAGGTGATCTCCCAGGATCGTCCGGTTATCGCTCGGTTTATTCTTTCTTGGTGTCGTTCTTTTTCTCGTAAGTTTTGCTGATGCAATGTAAGGAGATGACACGACACGCAATTGATTGTGTAGAGCAATAGCGTGCGCAACTGCAGGTACGACCAAATGTTGAACGCCGATGATAGCGGCAGCTTGTCGCGTCATAGCAAAAGGTAATTCATACATCGAGGAAGTTCCTAGTTCATGACGTGAAACCAGGGCATTGAGAAATGTCTTCGCTAGCAAAATGGTGTCCGCTTCCATGGATGTTTGGCGGAGAGGTGTCATGCATTTTCTCAACGCAATGTCTGCTCCTTGGTAACACGATCTGACAAAGGCCTGCATATCATTTGCAGCTACGACGTGATCTGAATCGAGAAACAGCCACACATCTCCTGTGGCCTCCTTGGCACCAATTGCTCGCCATACATCATTTCCTAAAGGAAACGGGTACACAAACGCTGTGAGTGGACAGGAGGAGTAAGCGAGCATTTTTTTCACCGATTGATCCGGGCAGCCATCCACAACGAGTACAATCTCCATGGGTCGGAGTTTCTCAATTTGTTTGAGCACTTTTTTGATCGTCCGCTCGTGGTGAACAGAGAGGATGACACTTAATCGATTTACATTCTGGCATTTCTCTTTGCCATTAATGTGCTCTTCTTCGCGTTTTTTTGTGGGATCTCGCATATTTCGCTTTGCGTTTGCCACCCCATACACCGCCCTCCTTAACGCGTGATTCTAGTTGAATGACCGAGCGCAAATGTAAAACGTCCGATGACTGCACCAAGTCGCGGTGTCTTTGTCCATCCTGCTCTGCGCGTCGCAGCTTCGTTCCACCCGTAAGTAACTGGATTGCCTTCGCATGCTCACGGTAAATCGTACGGATGTCTTTTCGCACAATATCACAAGTGCCGGTTGGTTGTTTTTCCACAGCAAACGGGGCGATTGTCGTCATTTTGAGCCCCAAGACAGTCGCTTGAACCAAAGCAACTGCCGGATTGCATAAAGTCTCGGAACCAATTGCCTCCAGCGCTTTTCTGCTTAAGGCAAAGGGAATATTCTCAAAGGAAGCGGAGCCCATACTTTTTTGACCAAGAAGATGATTCAACAGGCAATAGGCACTCCCTGCTGAACGGTTTCCTCTTTTGGATCCCCAATGGTCAGAGCATGTCGTGATAATGACATCCGATCCCTTTTTGACCAGCGTGACATATTTCTTCAAGTATAAGAGAGGCATGGCGAGGCACTCGTCGATAAAAAGTACAACGTCTCCCCTCGCATGAGCAGAACCGATCGCTCTTGCCTCATAGCTGTCTACTTCCAAACCGGTTGAAATAACTTGTGCTCCCCATTCATTGGACAGGCTAGTTTCTTGGGAGCTCACACCGTTGCACACGACGATTACCTCCGTGTGTGGATCTATTCTTTTGACAACAGAAAGCAGTTTCTTCATATTCCTGGCGCTGTCACTCAATGGGATGATGACGGACACGGCAGGGCGATCATAGATTCGGTTGTCCATCTCACTCCCCCTCACCAGAGAAAAGTTCTTACTCTAATGTACGCTCGTTTTCCACAATTGGACACGGCATCTATCCCTCACCACTCAACAAGAGATGAGATGACCTAACAAAAAAACAGGACGCGCATAGTGACACGTCCTGTTTGGATTCTCATTTTTTGTATTAGTAGAACCGCCGTTGAAGACTGCGCTCGCGAATTCGTTTATTCCTCTGTGCACGGGAAAACGTATACACGATTAAGAAAAGATTCATTCCTAACCAGACGATTAATACGCTATAACGGGCCAGTGGATGTGGGTTGCCACCTTCTGAATCCCCAAACACAGTAGTAGAAGCTGGAGCAGGCGGATTATGACGAAGCAACGGATAAGAGACGGCTAGTTTACCAGCCTGTACAGACAGTTTCCCATCTGCTTTTAGCTCTACTAAAGGCTCTAAACCTTTGGGAACCGTCGCATACAAATCCTCCTTGGCTGTAAAAGTCACAACCGAGTTGTTGCCAGGTACAGCAGCTTCTGAAAAAGAATCTCCTTTTTTGGCGATTGGTTTCGTCTCAAATCCTTGAAAGCCAAAGTCCAGTAGCTTTTTTACATCTTTGTAAGCATTTGCACTGGTTGAGGCCTTCATCGTGACCGCGATGAGCTCCGTTTCTCCACGCTTGGCGGAGCCTACCAGCGTATGCATCGCCTGATCTGTGAAACCGTTTTTGATGCCAGTTGCCCCTTCGTAATCGCGCAGGAGCTTGTTGTGATTCACTAGAACTGTTTCCCACGTTTGTCCATGCCAAGGCAGCCGCTTCGTGCCAACAATTTCCCTGAATACGGGGTTTTTCATCGCGTACTGCGAAATTTTGGCCATGTCGGCAACAGTCGTGTAATGATTCGGATCATGCAGTCCGTGTGGATTGGTAAAATTCGTTTCGCTGATACCTACTTTTTCTTTCAAAAAGGCGTTCAATTCCACTGCAAAACGCTCCGTCGTCTGGCCCATATGCTCAGCAATCGCTGTACCAGCGTCGTTACCTGAATTCATGAGCAGTCCGTATAACAAATTGCGCAGGGAAATCTGTTCTCCCTCCTCCAAATAAACACGTGTTCCTTCTTCACGGCGTGCTTTTTTGGAGACGGTGACAGTGTCATCCAAATTCCCTTTTTCTATTGCGTAAATACCTGTTGCGATTTTTGTAATACTAGCAGGGTACAACTTCTCATGAGGGTTCTTTTCAAACAAGACTTGTCCCGTTGTAGCATCAATCAGAATGGCTGATTGTCCAGTGAGAGTGTTAGGCTCCAGGCTTGATGACTCCTCGGCATAAGCGGAAGGCATGCCCAGGTTGAACAAAACCATCACCACAACGAGTAGGTTCGTTAGTAAAAAGCGCATGTTAGTCTATATCCTTTCCTACTTTGTCGCGTATTTTCAGGTTACATTTGGTCTGTAGACAACAAAAGACGTTATTTCAACCGGATTCCCAACAAATCGTGGATCATTTTAAACTTAGGATTGTCCGCAAAAGCCTCTTCGAAACCACTGACATGTTCCCTGTACAAGGCAGCAGCGGAATCAAGATCTTGCTTGACGTACAAAGAAAATATTTCTTCTAATTTTTCTTCCAGTGTCGTATCAACTTCTGCCGGTGTGAGAATTTCTTGACGCAAATTGTTCATCAACACGTCCAGCTGATGGGTGATCACGGACGCTTCATGAAGCTGCTGCAAAACGTCTGACGGAATGTTGCCCGCATATTTGTAGCGCAGTTCGTGTTCATTTGTCGCCCAAAAGTTCATTCCCAATGTACGAATTTGGATCTCACAAAAAAGTGTTTTCTTTTCGCTGCCGTGGTAGACCGTATACGAGACGATCATGTGGATACTTCTATAGCCGGATTCCTTCGGGGCTGCTATATAGTCTTTGACATCGTGAATGACAATATCCTCCCGCTCCTGCAACAACTGCTGCACCTCACGCACATCGTCTACATAGCGGCATACGACTCGAAGGCCCGCGATATCCTGGACTTCCTTGGCGACGTCACTTTGCCAATGATCTCCCAAAAAGTCGATTCCTTTTTCATTCGCCTTCTTTATTAAACTGTCGACTTTTTTCACTCGTCCGACAACAAATTCAATAGGAGAATAACGGCCGCTTTTTTGAAAGCCGTATTTAATTCCTTTTAGTTTTAACTTCAGCTCTTCAACTGCCTGTTCATACGGCGCCAAGAAATGAACCATGTTGTTGAGCACTTTGCTTGGCACATTTGTGACTCTCATGAAGACACCTCCAAATTACTTCCAGAGGAAAGGTGATGCATCAAAAAACGGCTGCGGATTCACATACGTATTACCCACTAACATGCCGTAATGAAGGTGAGGACCTGTAGAAAAACCGGTGCTACCCATTTGTCCAATCACCTGTCCCTGTTTCACTTCTTGCCCTGTCTTTACTTCTAGCTTGGACAAGTGAGCATAAATGGAAAAAATATTTAACCCGTGATCGATGATGATGGTATTGCCTGTTAAGTACAAAGAGTCGGCCAGAACCACTTTCCCATGGTTGCTCGCCCAGATTTGCGTTCCTGTTTTGTTTGCGATGTCAATCGCCGCGTGCCGGTTGGCTGGTACACCATTTACTACACGTTGGTAGCCGAATGGAGTCGTTAATTTTCCGACTGCTGGCTGTTGAAACGGCTCCGTGAAATATGGAATCGCCCTCGAATTTGATCTGGCTGCATTGATCTTTTTTTGATCTGCATTGATTCGATTTGTATCCTGTCGCATTTTGTTAAGCTGTTTACTTACCGTGAGCTTGTCTACTTCGAATTTTTTCGGTGCGATTGTCACCGTTACGGAAAGTTTTTTGTCCGCAGAGGTAACTTTATAGGTCCCTGCTTTCGTGTTAAAAGGAATCGGGATAAACCGGGCGTACTCATCCTGTGTCTTTTGCAAACGATAGTTCTGAGAGAATAACGTTACGGTTTGTGGCTCCTTACTGCGTACAAAAATAACGTCCCCAGGATATGTTTTGGCTGGAGTTACGCTAATCGCTGGCTGTTGTTTCGTTGTTTGGGCGTAAACCCCTTCTACTGTCTGGCTGAATATGCTTGTCCCAGAGACGAGCGTCAATGCTGTGACCAACATGAGACTAACCATTGATTTGAACATAGACATGCTCCCTCCCATTTTCTAGTATAACAAAACACACCCTGAAAGGAAAAAGAAAAAGAAGGCTAATGAGCTAGCCTTCTCCAATCATTCCAAATGTAATCTTACTGTTTCTTCGAATAATCCGACATCATTTCCATGATGGATTGCACGCCTGTCAGCATTTCGCTTGCACGTTTGGTTTTTTGTGAGATGCCCTCAAAATCAAGTACCCCTTTTTTTCGGTCGTTCCATCTTTTAAACAATTCTTCGGCCATACCGGGGTTGCTACGGACCGCTCTAATCCGCATGGAATCTTCGAGGACCCACGCTTCAAATTCGGGATGCTTTTTTAAAAGCTGCTTGAATTCTTTTTTCTTCATAGCCGGACGTCGCTCCTTTCCACTGGACAAACGAGGATAGTTAACTGTTCGTTACACCATATGACTAGTCCGCGATTGTGCTTGTGTGTTTGCACACAAGTGGCAGAAAAGGGCGGCGTTTGGAAAAATAGAAAGGCCCCTATTGAAGGGACCTCTCATCATCCAGCTATTAACTTGTCAGTACGTTAGACTTGACGGCCAGCCATTTGTTGCTCAGCAAAGCTCACCAGACGCTTGGTAATTTCGCCACCAACAGAACCGTTTTGACGAGAAGTAGTGTCTGGTCCGAGATTTACACCGAATTCAGATGCAATCTCATACTTGAGTTGATCCAAAGCTTGGTTCGCTTGAGGAACTAGCAGGTTGTTGGAGCTTCCACCGTTGTTTGCCATGATTGATTCCTCCCAACGCTTTTTTTCTCCCGGGACGGAGTTGAACCGCCTAGCGTTTTTTGCTTCTCACCTTGAGACCGGAAGTTGATATTCAAGAGGTGGTTGTTGACCTCTTGTGGTACTATCATCCCACCGTAAAAAAAGTACATGCACGTTTTCACTTGATATTTCTGTTGTAAAATCTGACAAGGTTGTCCCGCTCCTTTATGCTATAATGGTGCGTATAGTTTGGTAGTGAGAGGGGCAAGGTTTTGTGAGTGATTCAGGAAAAGTACTGCTCATCGATGGCATGAGCTTTTTATTTCGCGCCTTTTATGGTTCTGCTTGGGGTGGAGCCTATCGCCAGACTTCAACAGGTGTGTACACAAATGCGGTTTATGGATTTACAAAAATGATGCTCGATTACGCAGAGTTGACACGTCCTACTCATCTCGTGGTGGGCTGGGATGTCGCTTCGCGCGAGTCTTTGGTGCGCAGTCAATGGTATGACGGATATAAATCAAATCGTCAAGCGGCACCGGATGAGCTCATTCCACAATTCGATTTGGTAAAAGAAGTAACGGATGCATTCTCGGTTCCGAATTTGGGTTGCCCAGGCTATGAAGGCGATGATGTATTAGGTACGCTCTCCACACGCCTTTCCGAAGAAGGACACGAGGTGATCATTGCGACAGGTGATTACGATAGCTTGCAACTCGTATCTGAGCGAGTAAGCGTTAAAATCCTGAAAAATGGTGGCAAACACGAGCATTATAATCCAGCGAGCCTCTTGGCATTGCGGGGAATAACACCTGAACAGGTCGTTGATGTCAAAGCTTTAATGGGAGATGCCTCTGACTGTATTCCAGGCTGCCCAGGAATTGGTGAAAAAACAGCGACAAAACTGATTACCGAGCATGGTGATCTGGATAACCTATATGTAAATCTGGCAAGCTGTACGCCTAAAATGCGCAGCAAGCTGGAAGAAAATCGCGATCAGGTGTACTTGAGCAAAAAGCTGGCTACGATTATTCGGGATGTTCCAGTAGAGTATGCGCTAGAGGATGCCCAATGGGAATACGATCGTCAAGTCGTTCAGAACAAATTCGACGAGCTTGAATTCGGACGTACGATGGCAGCGAGAGTTGGCTAATAAGTGTCATGATCAACGGCTGAGAAGAAGCGGTCTATCCGCTTTTTTCAGCCGATTTCTTTATGCACTGCATAGTCGCTCCGTCAGTGAAACCCAGACGATTCGGCGATCCGTTTGGTCTCGGTATCTCCGTACCAAGTTTTCCTCTTCCAACCTGCTAATTAAGCCCGAAGTTGTACTGTTTGACAAATTAACAGCCTTGCTAATGTCTCCCATCGTTCTTGGCCCGTTTTCAAGAATTTCGAGAATCAATACTTGTTGCCAATTGATTTCATTTGTCTCTAACTCTTTTTGCGCAATATTTGAAAACAAGACATTGACTCCCCTTATCAGCTTGGCCAGCTTAATCAGTTCCTCCATAGTGTCCTCCTTTTGCAGCATCCATCATTTGAACAGGTTGCCTGGCTACGCTCAGCATAGGCGAAACAAATAAAGAAAAAAGTGGGTAAGAGATAAATTTTTTCTTAAGCTTCACTAAAAAATCCCGTCCCACGAGAGGAGACGAGATTTGGAAGTAGCGTCGAACGACTTATTTGGCTATTTGAAATACATCCAGGAGCAATCCTGTATTCTCCTCCCCATCCGCTTCCCAGCTCGTCGCAAATTTGACACGGTGAGAAACACCCAGCAGATCATACGCTTGTACAAGATGCTGCCTCGCAGAACCCACAATCAAGCTGTGCAAGCGAACTTGTTTCTGCTGACCCAAAGAGATGAGTTTTTCTTGGACATAAGGAGAAATGCCCCCAATTCCATCCGTTACCATGACAAAATCCGCACCTTTCCACGCTTGTTCCTTTTCTACCAGCTCGATGGCTCGCTTCATCGGGGCGTCGAAGTGCGTTCCGCCGCCAAACGCCATTTGCGCCAGGCCGTAAAAAGCAGGCCAATCCGGCTTTTTGTGATAGAGCGGTTGCTCTCTAATCTCACCTTTAGCCCCGAACAAGAGGAGGATAAAATCACGCTTTTCCAGCATCGAAAGGGCGGCAAACGTCATGATAAAAATTTGCGCAAGCCGCAGCTTACTTCCGCGCATCGAATGGGATGTGTCCAACATGCAGATCACCGGACCTTTTGGCGGTTCTTCTGCCCATCCCGAGGTATCGTAGGTCATGAGCTTTTGCTCCAGCCATTTGAGCATGAAGTAGTCCTCGAAGTCCGGATCAGCGAGAAGCACTGCTTCACCAGGCAGCATGTGTGCAATATCGCCCGATTGTCGCAAATCATAGTATTCCTCTGGAAAATGTCTGGAGCGAATTTCTTTGCGCTTTACTCGGAAGCGATGGACTTGCCTGCCTACCTCGTTTAGAAAAGCGACCAGATCAGGATGGCGCTTTAATTTCTCAATCCACTTCAAATACTGCTCAAAGCTTTGCCTCCGCAGCTTTCCTAGCTCATGCCCCCAGCTTCGGTTCGCAAAACGCTGACTGGCCGTAAATACCTCTTCGACAAAAAGCGTATCGAGTTCTTCAGTAGATAGCGTCGCCTTTAACGATTGCTCCAGCCATTGTCCCAGCTCTTTTTCAAAAGCGGCGATCGCTTCCTTCTCTTGCTTTTGCAGTCTATCTAGCTGCTTTTCACGTTGGACGAGCTCCCCCTCCAATTTTTTCACCTTTTGTAGAAGCTTGGTCCGTTTCGTGAACTGCACTTTCATTTCTTCTTGCAGCTCGGTAATGCGATTTTGCAAAGACAATACCTCTGCCCGCACTAACGGCTTGGTGTCCATGGCCACCTGCTTGTCCTCCACGACCCGCTTCCCCTGTTGAAGGGTATAACCGACCAACTCGAGCTTGGCTTTTTGTTTTTCGGTTAATAGCTCGGAAAGCTGTGCTTGTTGGCTTCCTTCCTGACCTTGCTGGTCTTTCAAGCCAGTTAAGAGCGGAGAGGGCCGTTGATCCTTCTCCCGCTGCTTCACTTCCTCGGAAAACGTCTCGGTCAGCCACAGCAAAGCCTTGATTGCGGTTTTGAACGACGCACTTTCCTGCCCGACCGTACGGGGATGAATCATGCGAGTAAAATACTGCTTCATGAGCGTACGAATCATCCAATGATGAAAAGGAGTGGATTCTTGCGTCAGATCGATCTCTGGCTTTTCCAAATAAAAAACGAGGAAAAAGTCGGCCAAGAGCTCCAAATCAAACCATGCTGCTCGTGCTCGCGCCTCATGAACCCATTCCTGAGCGGTGCGCGAAGAGGCGAGGTATGTTTCAAATACATAGCGATCAACACCGCTAGCGCGAATGATCATACGATCTACCCCCTACAACGTAAAATCATAATCCGCCCCGGGGATTTCCTTGTCAAAAATCGTCCGATACGTGCGCTGGAGCTGCTGCAAAATCCGTTCACCTTCAATGCGCAGATACGAATATTTGACCGCGTATTTTTCTACATGGGGAATCAAGCGGTTTTTTTCCAGGACATAGGCATGCAGATCGTGCTCCCGCTTCTCCCACTGAATGAGCCGATTACGCAAGTCTCGCGCCGTGTCTTCGACCTCATCGCGACTCTCCTCCAGCAAACGGACATTGCGCTCCGTCGCTTCCTTGCCCAGCTTTGCGCCCACTTCCTTTTTAAACTGAAAGGCATGCAGCTCCGATTCTTTTTCCTTCCATTTATCCGCAATTTGTCCGAAACGCTGGAGTGGCAATTCATTCTCCATATCACTCTTCAACATTTCCGTAAATTGTTGTTCAAACACTTCCTGCATAACGGTTAAGTCCTCAGGGACATTCCACAGCATATGCGGAGTGAAAACTGTGTCCCAGATCGTCACTTGCTCACGTCCATGCAAGGCGGCAGAAGTACGCCATACATGCGCGATTTTGCTCCAGCGACGGTCGGAGAGCACATACTCTTTTTCTTCCAAGTCTTGTTTTAGGCGGTACAAGAAATAAATGATGGTTTCTGGAATGACCACTTGCTTCGCTGCCGCTTGAATATCCTTCACGTCATACAGCGAGAACACAACGGGAAGAGGCGTTGTTGGCAAAGAAAACATGCGCTCATAGCTGGAAGCGTGCTTCAAATAGTGAACCTCGTAACGGAACAGGAAGCGGTCATAAAGAGCAGTCAATTGGTCATCGTCATCAGGAAGTTCATTCGATGCAGCGATTAAAAACTGCAAGGGAACCTCCTCTTTTTCTCTGCCATTGAAATAAATTCGTTCGTTCAATATAGATAGCAGCGCATTCAGAATCGCGCTGTTCGCTTTGAAAATTTCGTCCAAAAACGCAAACTGGGCGTTGGGCAAATAGCCCGTTGTTTTTCGTACGTATTGATCCAGTTTCAATTGCTGAAGGGAGACTGGACCGAATATCTCATCAGGTGTCGTAAAACGGGTAAGCAAATACTCGAACCAATGTTCTGATCCAAAAAGCTGAGAGACTGATCGTGCTAGCTGAGACTTGGCTGTACCCGGCGGACCGATTAACAAAGCATTTTCTCCGCTCATGATGCCGAGCATTAAAAGGCGAATCAGTTCACTTCTTTCCAGGAAACGGCGCTCCAATAGCTCAATTGCCTGGTCCATTTTACGTTGGATGGGTGTAGTCGAATTCATCGTAGTTGGCTTCACGACGGACTGGTTACGTACGTCGATATGCCGATCCCCCTCTCTTGCTTGGAACCCAAATATACGTCATTCATTAATAGTGGCATATCGTGGACAAAAATGCCAGTTTTGCAGATGCTTCACCCGTCTGCTCTAGGATGTGCGTTCACCCATGGCCTATTTTCCGCATATGTTGTGACATCAAGGTACTTTCATCGGAGTAACGAAAAAGGAGGGTGCGACATGGGAATCGAGCTTTTGTGGATACATGGTGTGTATGTCTTGTTCGTAATCGGCATTATTCTTGTGATGGTTTTGCGAAAAGATACGAGTTTGATCAGTATCGTGGGTATAGCGATCATCGGCTTCGTCGCGACAGGCTCTGTAACAACAGCCGTCGGCGGAATATTCGGCAGCTTCATCTACGCGATTACCGAGCTATTGCCGACGATTTTAGTCATCTGCATCATTGTTGCGATGAGTCACGTTTTGACCGATACGGGCGTAAATGAAACGATGATTCGGCCGATGACCCATTTGGTTCGAAATCCTGCATGGGCTTATTGGGTCATCGGGATCGTCATGATGGTCATTTCCTGGTTTTTCTGGCCTTCTCCAGCTGTCGCACTGATCGGAGCTGTCATGTTACCTGTGGCATTGCGCGCTGGCTTGCCTGCGATGGGTGTCGCCGTTTCGATGAACTTGTTTGGACATGGGATTGCACTGTCCGGCGATTATATTATTCAAGGCGCTCCCACTTTAACGGCCAAAGCCGCAGGAATTCCTGTTTCGGACGTGATTTCGGCTAGCGTCCCTCTCGTTATTATTATGGGCGTGGTGACTACTGCAATTGCATTCTGGTATTTGAAAAAAGACATGAAGCTCGGCGTGCTTGCATCTCCCAAAGAGACAGTCGTCCCCGATGCTGTTTTTACTTCCGCACGAGTCCCGTTGTCAGATGGCGTGCGGCGTACGTTGGCTGGGCTCGTACCAATTTTATTTGTCCTTGATGTCGTGGCCATGTTTGCTTTTGATTTACGCGGAGGTGATGCAACGGCGCTTGTGGGCGGAACCGCCTTGCTCATCCTCATCATCGCAACGATGCTGGCGCACAAGCAAAGTGGTCTCGAGCAGGTAACCACACATCTCATTCAAGGCTTTCAGTTCGGCTTTAAAGTATTTGGTCCGGTCATCCCGATTGCTGCTTTCTTTTATATGGGGGACAGCGGGTTTATCAAGGTGTTTGGGGAGGTGCTGCCACAGGGATCACACGGAATCGTAAATGACCTCGGTGTGGCGCTTGCACATACGATTCCCATTAGCAAGGAAGTAGCTGCCCTCACAGTATCCGCAGTGGGTGTCATTACAGGGCTGGATGGCTCAGGCTTCTCCGGGATTACACTGGCTGGCTCTTTGGCCCAACTGTTTGCAACTGCTCTGGGTGCCGGTGCCGCAACGTTAACAGCGCTCGGACAAATTGCCGCCATTTGGGTCGGCGGTGGAACGATCATTCCTTGGGCATTGATACCTGCTGCAGCCATTTGTGGAGTAGATCCTTTTGAGCTGGCAAGACGAAATTTGTATCCCGTGGCGATTGGGCTTTTGGTGACGACAATCGTGGCGATGTTTCTTCTGTAAAATGTCGGTATCTATACGAAAAAGCGAATGGTCACGAGCCATTCGCTTTTTTCCTTGGTTAGGTTATGAGTTAGACGAGTTTTCTCATTCTGTTTTTCTCCGAGACTCATACACTTGTACTAGCCTCTATTTGGATAGGAAAGGAAAAAACCAGTATGAAGTTGTGGGGAAAAAGTATCCAAGTCGCAGCGACGTACATTGGGACCGTCGTGGGCGCCGGGTTTGCGAGCGGGCAAGAAATACTCGCGTTTTTCACCGCCTACGGTCATGCCGGAACAATCGGCATCCTGCTCGCCACATCTCTTTTTGTCTGGCTGGGCTACAAGATGATGCTAATCGCTCATCAATTGCGCACACCCTCCTATGAATCCTTTAATCAAAAACTGTTTGGACCGATGATTGGTCGTACGATGAATATTTTGGTCTTTCTTACCCTTTTTGGCGTAACGACTGTCATGTTGGCAGGAGCGGGCTCAGTCTTGGAGGAGCAGTTTGACATCCCGTATTTGATCGGGACCACAGCCACTGTTTTGCTCGCCCTGTTGATTCTGCGAAAAGGGTTGGAGCAGCTACTCGTCGTGAATGCGATTGTCGTTCCGTCCATGGTATTGTTCGCTTTGCTCATTTTGCTGGATGGCACCGCAGAATCTCCCATGCCTCTCTCACCTCCATCCGATTACTCCTTCTTATGGAAAACAGTCTTATACGTGTCGTTTAATCTGGCCATGGCCCAATCCGTTCTCATCCCGATTGGCTATGCGATCCGCGACAAGGTTGTTTTGTTTCGGGCAGCCGTCATTGGCGGAGTCGTGCTTGGATTCATGCTCCTCGTCGTCCATACGGCCATGTTGGCCAACTGGGACGATGTCCGTCTCATGAATATCCCGATCCTTTTTGTAACAGACCAATGGAACGAGTGGCTCCAGTTGTTCTTTGTTTTCGTGCTCTATTCCGAGATTTTTACTACATTGATTTCTAATGTATTCGGAATTGGTCAGCAGTTGCGTGAATTACTGGACGTTCCGGAATCGCGGCTATATTTGTATTTGTTCTCTACTGCTTTCGTATTGTGCCTGATTGGGTATAGTCAGTTGCTCATGTTTTTGTATCCGTTGTTTGGGTATTTGGGGTTGTCTACGCTCTGTCGGATTTCGCTTCCAGGGAATGTAATCAGAAAGCGTTTTTGATTGCAGAACCATTAAAACATTTTCGCCCCCTCTTCCATGCCGATAATGTTCGGATTTAAAGCGAATGAAGGGCCCACACAAAAGTATTACCCCCGTAATTTTTTTAACAAGGCGCAAAGAGGTCACTTTAAAACCGAACAATAATGTAATAATTAGATATAAAATACGGAATTTACATTTTCGCTGATTTGTTTCTCGTAATATATACTTCTGATGAATTCTTTGTTCCCTGAGTTGAATAAAATTCGTAGCCACATTAATAACTCTTTCATTTTTTTACAAACGTATGGTAACATTTGTAACCATGGAACCGGCATAGATTAAGGACCAACTCATCAACCTACTAGAAAGGAATTCCTATCGTGAAATTTTTTACCCTATTAAAAACCATGCTCGTTCTGTTACTCACCTTCTTCTCAACTTCTCCAATCAAGGCCGAAGAGCAGCAAGACTCATCAAGATTACCGGAATTGCCAGTGGTGTATCAAAACCTGCAAATACCGTCTCATTTGACAGAGCCATTCTTTCTTTTCACGAAGCAACCACTTTACAAGCGCGATTCACCCCCAACGCAGTACACGATGTCTTTGGTTTCAACGTCTGGAAAAGTATTAAAAAGCATTGTGCCCCCCTATAAAAGTGAGGTGTACCCGCTCCAAAATGGGTACGGTTATTTTTTTGATACTGGTTTTTTTAAGCATATGGACTATTACCTCTACGATAAGCAGGGCAATGTTAAGAAAATGATTACCTGTTGCGATGTTGGCTCTCTCAAGCAGATACATGGGGAATGGTTTACGGGCACGGACTATCCGGGAAACCTGCCGTATCTGTACAATGCCAAAACAGGGGAAATTACCAAGAAGTTTCCCGACGCGGATCATCCATTCTACTTAGCCGAACGGACTACGAAAACGTTTGATCCGTACTACTTGCCCTATGGTGAAATGGTAAAAGACGCAAAAGGGAACGAATACTACAAGATGGGCATGCGAACTATTCACGGAAAAATACTGAGCAAGCCATTTTTCGATGAATATTTCGGGTATGGTGAAGGCTGGCATCGAGTAAAAATAAATGGACAGACGCATTTTATCAGCAATGAAGGCAAAATTATGCTGAAGCCTTCTCGTAACTATAAAGTCGAATCGAATATGCACAGTGGAGCATTTATTGTCTCAGGCAAGCTGGGGAACGAAGAATTTTATGTGCTAATGAATAAAAAGGGACTCATAGTTTCCAAAAAGTATGCGTTTATCCACCCGACATCCGATGGTCACTTTGTCGCTGTGACGAAAACCAACAAGCAATATACCTTTACCAAAATTAATGCGGCAGATAAAGTCGTCTCACCGCAACAATATGTGCTAAATAAGCCAGAACTAATGAAAGAGCTCAAGCAGACGGGACAATTGTTTCATACTGATTCCCAGATCATAACGAACACAGCTAACAATCAAAGCTTCAACTTTCCACATCAATTGCTGATCACTCCTACGAATGAGACAGTCGCCATCGAGTACACCATCTCGGGGACCAAAAAGATTGGCGTGTATATGCATGACGGCAAGCTGATCTATGAGGAGATTATCAAATAAGCAGGTACAGTGAGCCTGACTTCTCTTAAATTCTCATACTAACAAATAAAAGCACGACACTCTCCTGAAACAGGGGGATGGTCGTGCTTTTTCCTATTAAGTTCCTAGTACTCCTAAGTGATTATTCCAATCCAGCAGGCTTTTCCCTTCCATCTAACGGATACCAGCGAAGCACATCACGCGGAGGGCTTGCCAACCCTTCCTCCAACAAGACACACTTCCAAATTTCATCCCCCGGCCCATCGGTTGTATCGCCGTCATTGATAACAGGACCATTCTCGTATACATAGTTCGATATATTGCGCAAGAAACTCGCGACCTCATTCGGATCGTAGGCATCCCCATTAAATACCGCCTCATGATCGATCACATCCAACTGCTGCATGCCGACGGTATCCATCAAGAGCCATCCCTCTGGAAGATTGAACAACCGGACATTGGACCATAGCTCCAGCG
The DNA here is from genome assembly GCF_023714195.1 of Brevibacillus sp. MER 51. Classification (NCBI taxonomy): domain Bacteria; kingdom Bacillati; phylum Bacillota; class Bacilli; order Caryophanales; family Paenibacillaceae; genus Brevibacillus; species Brevibacillus sp. MER 51. Next base: position 447,870 of record NZ_JAMAUS010000001.1, read on the forward strand.
GAAGGAGCTGGATTTGCTCATAACGTTGATTCAGCTCTTGCATCAGCTCGGCAGACGCGACGCACTCCCCATTCGGATTAAAAAAGCAAAGGGCTTCTGGCATTTTCAACAGCGACTCAGCGATGGCAGTGACCGTCATCAACTCCGGGAGCGCTTCATAATCTTCAGGCAGCACAGGAGCCTGATCGTCCGACTCCCCTAGCACGAAAGAAGAGCGAATACGGATAAACGCTCCGTGCTCAGATGCGGCTTGCCGCCCTTCGGGATATCCCCACGACTGCTGAGCTGCCCGCTCCAGGCTATTCGAGAACGTAAACGGTCCGAAAAAGCCCATCGACCAAGCGCCAAACAGCATCGTATCTTCTGCCGGGTCTCCCATTGCATCCGGCCAAGGCTTATCGACGACATCGACCTGAATATATCCGTTTACTTCTGGACGATACGGAATAAGCAAGCTAGGGCCGCTAAACACCCATTGGTCGAACGTTTCCAGGATGTTCGCAATTTCGAATTGATTTTTGAGCATATCTGCTATTTTGTGAATCGGAACCGCCGTTGACAGCAAGACGGCAACTCCTTGAGAATACATACCTTTTGGCATATCGTCATCTTCTTTCCAATGTGGTTTTATGAGTCATGGCGTCCTTTATGTAACGGCAAAACCGATTGCTTGAAGCTCCTTCATCGCCATTTCCAGATCAACTTCTGGATTCAGCCCCATCATCATTTCTTTAGTGATGGAAGTATTCGTAAATACATGACCAACTACATCAAGTGGGACCTTCACCTCGTAGTAGGCCTCCGCCCACTCTACATAGTCTTCTGGATGATCATATATCATCCCAAGCAAAAAATCTGATCCGTCATCCAGCCCTTGCGGATTATGTACGTTTCCCGTTTTCCATACGTGATCGGTAGATTCTCGCCAAAGGCAAAATGTAACTTCCTCCTTGGTTAACGCTTCGTCATCGAGTCGATGAAGCAAAGCAGGAGGGATTTGCTCATAGATACCAGGCCAGACTTCGTATTCTTCCCTGGCATGTGGACTCATTTCCGATTCATGATCGAATCCTTTTACAATAACGCCCTCAGGGGTGAACAGGATGTAAAGATCGTCGCCTGAACCGTTGCTAACGCTCGCGAATGTCGTGTTTTCATCCCATTGCGGATCGAACTGATATCTGCGCAGCCACTCCTCTTCACACAATACAATATCCAGTGCGCTCAGGATAAGCAGACGCTGTTTTAATACTTCGGGCTCCAAGAAAGGCTTAGGCCAAATGCTCATGTTAGATTCTCCTTTCATTCCCAAGATACTGTCAATAACCCGTCTAAATACTCGCCCTTATCTAAGAGCTTCTCATTGATAGGCTTTGACTGCATTTTCTCTGTACATCAGGGATAATCATAGCTGTTCTTATAAGTATCGGATTCTGATTTCATATGTAAATAGGTGGCATTTAGCAGGTAATTGCATTTCTCGCAAATATATAAACCTTAAAAGCAGTTATGCCTCGTGCTACTTCATCGTTGAACCATTCGAGTATATCGCACAAATCAACGTATCGACATCCAACGCCCATGGAAACATGTTGGTTATAGGATGCTACACGGTGTCGATCTTCGCCGTGACGTTGCGGTTGTCATGTACATCCCGATGAATCGGATCATTGGTAGGTAGCCCCTACCATGAACCATTCGAGAGCTTCTGAAAATTCATGTGGAAGCTCTGACACCTGAAGAAAGGTACACATCTCGCTTACGATCCGTTCTCTGCTTTGCCCGTATTGCTCTGTAAGTCGAGCTAGCTGCTCCCAATCACTGAGCTCCTTTTGAAAGGCAGCTCGGTCCAATGGCCGACCATGCGATTCCACGAAAAGGATTGCTTCAGACTGATACGCTTGCTTCAACAGGCGCAGAAAACAGGAGGCTGTATAACTGCGCGGTCCTCCATAGACAGAGGGACCCAAGGCATCTCCTAGGAACAGCGTTTGATCTTCTTTTACGTACACATAGCACGAATCTTCCGAATGATCACCTCCGACATGGTTCACCTGACATGTCACGCCACCCAGGTCGATCGTGATCGATTCATCGAATAGGATATCCGGCTCGACTATTCGGATCAAGTCCCGGTTCATTCCGTACTCTTTTCTGATGTTCGCCATCGTGCTGGCATTGATGATCTTCTCCTTACAGAGCTGTTCCATGACTTCATCCGACCATTCCAGCCCCATCAGCTTACTCAATGAATCTGCGGTTTTTGCCTGCGCGATGGTAGGTAGATCCCATGTTGACATTCCAAATGTATGATCCCAGTGCCAATGAGTCAGTATGAGCAGATCTGGAAGACGAACACCTAGCCTTTGCAACTCCTGACGAAACAACGCGGCATGCGCCGGTGAATTTCCAGCATCGATCAAGAGGGTTTTTCTTGCCCCCGTAATGGCTGCTAGGATGGGGCGATCCGTGTCATGACTTGCATGCATAATCAAGATATGTTCGGTAATCTGTTCGATCGTGGACATTTCCTTCTCCCCTTTCCAAATACGCCAACAGAAATATTTTCCATGTTATCACACACCAGTACCTCCTCGCACAAACAAAAACGCCAGTGTTACCATGCGTTTTTGTAGATACCCCTGCGATACAAAAATCTCTGACAAAATCATCACTCCCCTCTTAGAAACAGAGAAAGAGATAACAGAAGAAATTCTTATGAACATCAGTCAAAAGAGGCAAAATGTAGTGCAGTCATCAAGCGTGCCAACAATGAACCTGAAAAAGAAAAAGTCGTACGCGGTCCGCACGAGGGATTTATTGAAGACATCAATCTGAATCTACAGATGGTCCGCAAGCGAATTGCGAGCCGGCAGTTGGTCATTCGCTATTATAAACTTGGGACAGATACAAAAAGTCGCACAGCCTTAGTATACCTGCAAAATATTGCGAACCCTAAACTTATTCAGAAAGCCGATAAAAGGATTCGCTCCATTTCTGCTGACAATGTAGCATATTTAGGGATGGTAGATGAAAATTTGGAAAGCAAATCATATAGTCCTTTACCTCAATTGCTTACTACTGAAAGGCCTGAGAGGGTGGTGAACAACTTGATGGAAGGGAGAGTAGCCTAAAAGCTCTTGAGGAAGCAAGGGATTGCTCTTTTTGACGGTGATCGTATGAGTGGCGAGTTAAATAAAGACGAGTCAATCTTATATTTGCTAATGCTAGGCAAAAAAGGGAAATCTACTGCTCGATTTTCTACTGCTCGATTTAGATGTTAAAAGAGCAAAGAGTAAAATGGACATAATCGTTGGAGAAAATCGAAACATGACCGTACAACTTCGGGTAAATTTGCATGTTATTGCGTATGAGTACGCACAAGATCATCTACGAGAACAACGCATTTTGAGAGAAATAAATCAAAGGTTATCAAAGGAATTTACCCACCAAGCAAAAATTGTCCTCCAAAAAATGCAAAAAGCTAATCATGACGGACTGGGAGTGTAGATGTAAAGATTTCCGGTAGCGGGTTATTAGATTAATGCTTACGAGTCTGTTTTGGCAGCTTTGTTGACGATAGCCCCGTCCTGTTTTACTTCATTTTGGAGTCCAATGTCACAGGGATCGAAGATAAAATCCTCGCGAAGGCGTATCTACACGTTCCTGTTAAAATATAGTGTTTCGGGATTGGGAATGAGGTGAAAGAGGCAGCCGCTAAAAAACGGCTGCCATTCACTTATCTACTCGTGGATACCTTCCACATCGCCAAGCATTGCGCCAGCAATCGTCAGAAAATCTTCGAAACCGACTTCAAAGTGACCATAGCGGAAGTGATATCCCCAATTTCGATTCCCGCGCGTGAAGGTAAGCTGATCCAATAGAGTGGCAATCTTCACTTCGCGACACGGAATATAGCGGATATTCCGACGATATGGCACAAAGGATTCGGACATCGGATATTCGTAGATTTTGTCATCTGCAACTTGTCCAATAGCGGTAAATGCTTGAAGCACTTCCCCCTTAGACAAGTCTGTTCGTGGAGAATAGTATATCAACCAATCACCGGGAGACATCCGACGCAACGGTGCCGACTTGCCATGGCAGAGCTGGGCGAATCCACCCAGCACCCCCCGTTTTACATGTGAAGCAGATACAACTCCAATCCAGTAGCGACTTTTCTGGATTGTTACCTTGATCGGCATCGTTCCTATCCCTTCCTTCTTTAAAATTTATACGTTTTTGCTAATTACAACGTTTCGTCTTCAGAATAGATGACGATTGTGCATTTCAAGAACGTATAGTATTTGGCATAAATGTTCCTTCATATATCATCTCAACGTGACTATATAAAAACGTTACTGACAACAGTATGTCAGTAACGTTTTATCATTTTTCCAATGGTTTTAGTTCTACTTTCTCCAAATACAAAACCGAATTTATTGAAGATTATTACGATCACCTTGTAAATGGGAGAGGAATGAGCAAGCGACAATGTGTTTCAAGATAGCTACTGTCAAAAGAAAATAAAGTATTAGACACTAGTCAATATTACATCGAGAAAACTTGGATAAGATACCGGAAAGGATTTTATCCTCCATACTAGGAATTAATATAAACAAATATTCGGATATTTAACTTCAAACATTCCAGGAAAGGCAGTGAATGAAATGGCCATACATACGTTTCAACCGCAACGGTATTACATCAATTTCGGCTCTTATGAACCGGCGCTGGTTATAAACGACGGCGACACGGTTATCACATCTACCATCGATGCAAGAGGATGGGATCACATGGGAGAAAGCGTTGCCCCCAGAGGAAATCCGATGACGGGTCCCTTCTACGTGGAAGGCGCACAACCAGGTGATGTGTTGGAGGTTAAGCTGGAATCGATGACGCCAAACCGGGACTGGGGATGGACAGCCAATGTGCTTGCGCCTAACGTAGTCGATCCGCTGACAGCTACAACATTGCCCACTCTGGAAATCGTCCGCTGGCAGGTGGATGCTGCGCAGGGTATAGCGAGGTTAGAGGAGCCGACACCCGGTTTAGAATACCTGAACCTGCCGATTCGTCCGTTTCTCGGCTGTTTCGGTGTAGCCCCTTCCCGAGATCAGGCCATATCATCGGCGACAAGCGGCAATTACGGCGGGAATATGGACTACAAAGCGTTAGTTGCCGGTGTCTCTGTCTACTTTCCAGTGTTTGCGGAAGGCGCGCTTTTTCATCTTGGCGATGGACATGCGGCACAGGGATGCGGCGAAATTGTTGGCACGGGTATAGAAATATCGTTAGACGTCCGTTTTTCCGTCCGTGTGCATAAGGGCAAGACGATAAAATGGCCGAGGGTGGAGTCCGACACTCACTTGTCTTGCATCGGCAACGCCAGACCGCTCGAACAAGCGCTCCAGCACGCAACTACTGAAATGCTCTCCTTGCTAGTCGAAGACTATGGACTCTCGGTAAATGAAGCAAGCCTGCTGCTCGGCCAAGTCGTCGAATATGAGGTGGCCAACGTGTTCAATCCCGCTTACAGTGTCGTCTGTAAAATTCCAAAAGCCTATTTACCTGTTCGCAAATCCTAGTCCGCCCAAGGATTAAGAGAGGACGGATAACCCCCTTCTTCCCATACCACCATATATGCAGTCCACATACGGCGGTAGTCATTGACAGAGGAATTGATATTGGAAGACTTAATTAGAGCCTCTATCATTTTTTCGAATGGAAAGTAATTGAATCTATTCCAATAACGCGTGGCTGGTTAAACTTAAACTGGAACGGATCAAAAAACAGCGAGTGCTGTTTCAGCACCCGCTATTTTTTATGGAACCATCCATGACAGTAAATTGGACTGTAAATACGTGATGATACCGATTATTACAACCAAGAATAAACTGTGTTTCACCGTAAAGCGGAATAAATCAGATTCTTTTCCGGCGAGTCCTACCGCAGCACAGGCAACGGCAATCGATTGCGGCGAAATCATTTTACCCGCTACCCCACCGCTCGTATTGGCTGCTAGGGCCAACACAGGTTCCATTCCCACTGATGTTGCTGTGACTTTTTGCAGGTTTCCAAACAACAGGTTGGAAGAAGTATCTGAGCCAGTTATAAACACCCCTAACCAGCCAAGGAACGGAGAAAAGAACGGAAATAACGCACCTGTGCCCGCCAACGCCATCCCCAGTGTGGTACTCATTCCGGAAGCGTTTGCAACATAGGCAAAACCGACAACAGTCGCAATCGTGAGCAGCGGAAATTTCAGCTCGATCAATGTCTCGCCAAAAGTGGCAAGCCAATCTTTCCAAGGGATGCTAACGATAAATTTGGTAACAATGGCGGCAAACAATATCGCTGTTCCGGCTGCTGCCAATACTTCTAATTTGAAAAGAGCAGCAATCGGTTTTCCATTCCCATCGATAATCAGATTATGCAGACCAGGGACCTCAGGCGTGAAGCTCAATGCTTTCCCAATCGGATTGAGCCAGTTAAATAAAAGGTTAGCCCCTTCATATTTGCCGACCAGCGCTTTTTTCACAGTTGGAATTCCCCAGATAGAGATAAAGGCGGTCAATACCAGGAAGGGAGACCATGCCTTGAAAACTTGTCCGGTTGTAAAGAGAGCTTTGCTTTTCTTGATAGCTTGTGCAGAGGCAGCTACTTCCGCGGTAGCTGCTTGTTCCGAGGGAAAACGGAAAATCGTTTTCGGTTTCCAAACCTTTAAGAACAAGGTTAACGCAACCAAAGAAACCAGTGCAGATAAAATGTCAGGTAGCTCCGGCCCCATAAAATTAGATGTCAAATATTGTGTCAAGGAGAAAGAAATGCCGGAAACTAGGATCGCCGGAAGCACTTCAAGAGTCTTTTTAAATCCAGACATGATTACAACCAGATAGAAGGGAACAAAGACAGATAGGATAGGCAGCTGGCGGCCGACCATTTTGGATATTTCCATGGCTGGAACGCCAGTGGGACCTTCCATGGCGATAATCGGAATTCCAATAGCACCAAAAGCAACGGGTGCCGTATTGGCGATTAAGCAAAGACCCGCGGCATACAAAGGATGAAAACCCAAGCCGACAAGAAGCGCAGCAGAAATCGCTACAGGAGCGCCAAAACCGGCTGCCCCTTCAAGAAAGGCTCCAAAAGAAAAGGCGACAAGAAGTGCCTGCAGACGGCGGTCTTCCGTGATTGATAAGACAGAGCTGCGGATAATATCAAATTGCCCTGTTTTCACCGTGAGCTTGTACAAAAATACGGAGGAAATGATGATCCAACCGATGGGCAGAATACCATAAACGGCTCCTTGCACCGAAGACATTATCGCTATTCCCGCGGGCATGCGATATACCAATACAGCAACTAGGATCACCATCAGTAAAGTGGTCAGCCCTGCCATATAGCCCTTCATACGTTTGATCGCAAGCGCCCAGAAAAAATAAAGAATGGGAATAAGCGCAACAAGCGCAGAGATTACGAGACTCCCCCCAACCGGAGTAAAAACTTGCGTCCATGTCATGGTTTCCACCTCTTTTTTATTCTTTTTATTTGAAAGCGGTTTCGGAATTTTAAATGTAAAATGGCTTGATATCCCCCTTACGAACTTGTATTTACCAGACAGTCAAAGTGTCACCATCTGATATGGTCATCTGATGTCTTCTTTTCGACAGTTCTCATTATATGTACCCTTGTTTTTTTTGACAAGTATTTTTTGAATATTCGAAACTAGTTGTTTTAAAAGTTGAATTATGTACCCTTTCCCTCGTAACCTATGCCAGAAAGGATGCAGCCTTGACAAATAACTGACAATTCAGGTAGGATGAACTCATCAGATGACCCTAAGAAAGTAAAGGGTGAATGCAGAATGAAAGCGGTGCCACAATTCAAAGTACGCAAAACGTACGAAGAAGTATCTGACTATATCAAAGATCAAATTATCAATGGCGTTTACAAACCTGGAGATCGACTCCCTTCTCTTCGCGAATTCAGCGACCTTTTTGGAGTCGGTCAGTCAACCATGCGAGAGGCAATCAGTGCACTCAAAACGATGGGTCTTGTGACCATTCGTCAGGGTGAAGGTACGTTTGTCACCCGCTTAAATCCAGAAGAGGTATTGTCTGGATTTGAACCGATTCAACCTGTCACGGAACAAGACATCATGTCACTCTTGGAGGTTCGGAAGATCATTGAGACGGGAATCGTTCAACTAGCCGCCGAGAGACGGTCTGATGAAGATTTGCAACGTATCGATGATGCATTGAAGGAAATGGAAGCAGCAGTTTCAAATGGAGATTTGGGAGAAAAGGCCGACTGGAAATTTCATTACGAAATCGCCAAAGCATGTCATAACTCGGTTCTGGAATCAATCATGCAATCCATATCTGAGACCATGAGCAAGGCATTAAAAGCAAGCCGCGAAAAAATGTTTCAAACGAAAGGAAATCCGGAACGGCTCCTGGCTGAACACAAGGAAATTTTCAAGGCTATCGCTAACAAAAATTCCAAAAGAGCCGAAGAATCCATGCTCTACCACCTGCTTGGCGTAGAAAAAGAAATGTTTGATTAAGATCAAGCATTTTCTTTTTTAAACAAGTCATCAGATGACATCATGATCATATATTTGGATAGATCATGGTGCCTAATAAATTCGAAAGGAAGCTGGATGAATGAAAGTATCAATGTTTATTACCTGTCTATCGGATGCTTTTTATCCTGAAGTGGGCGAAGCAATGGCACGACTTCTGGCTAGGTATGGCATCAAGCTGGATTTTCCCGAACGGCAAGTGTGCTGCGGCCAACCAGCTTTTAACAGCGGGTATTGGGATACCGCTAGAGAAGGAGCAAAAACAATTATTCATACATTCGCAGACAGCGATTTTGTGGTTGCTCCATCCGGTTCTTGTATCGGGATGATTCATCACCACTACCCTACTCTTTTTAAAGAAGATCCGAAATATCTGGCACTTGCTCATGATCTCATTGGTAAAAGCTATGAGTTCTCGCAGTTTCTTGTTCATGTGCTCGGGGTGACCGATATTGGTGCCCTCTTCCCCCACCGCGTCACCTATCATCCCTCCTGCCACGGTAGCCGTTTACTTGGCGTAAAAGACGAGCCTCATATTCTGCTCTCCCAGGTAAAAGGTTTGGAGTTTGTGCCCCTTCCTTTCGCGGAGGATTGCTGCGGATTCGGAGGAACTTTTGCCATAAAGGTCTCCGACATCTCCGGTGCGATGGTTACAGAAAAAGCAGAACATGTGCTGGAAACCAATGCAGAGGTCCTGGTCGGCCTTGATATGGGCTGCCTAACAAATATCTCCGGACGTTTGCACCATGAGGGACATCCGATTCGCGTAATGCATCTGGCAGAGCTATTGTATGAAGGAGTGAAAGGGGTATGAGCGCAAAAGCATCCTCAACCGCAACTTTAAATGAACGTGCACAAACTGCACTAAACGATAATTTTTTGCGAAATGCCGTAAAATTCACAACAGAAAGACTAAGAACAAACAAAGTTACAGCAACTGACGAGTTGGGCAACTGGGAAGAGTGGCGTGAACAAGGACGGCAAATCCGCCTGCATACAATTGCACATTTAGACTACTATCTGTCGCTGTTCATAAATAATGTGCGCGCGTTAGGTGGGCATGTACATTTCGCCTCTGATGCCAAAGAAGCTATTGAAATCACAATGAAAATCGTGAAAGAAAAACATACTCGATCCGTTGTCAAATCAAAATCGATGCTTTCTGAAGAAGTGCATATTAATCAAGTGTTTGAACAACACGGAATCGAAGTGGTAGAAACGGACTTGGGAGAATATATTATTCAACTCGCCGGTGAGACTCCCTCCCATATAATCATTCCCGCCATTCACAAAAACAAGGAGCAAGTAGCAGAGCTATTTTCAAACGTGGCTGAAAAGCGCTTACCAGCAGATACTGCTGTTCTTGCAGGCTTTGCCCGTTCCAAGCTGCGGGAGAAATTCCTTGAGGCCGAGATTGGGATGACCGGATGCAACTTTGCTATCGCGGAAACAGGCTCCATCACATTGTTTTCCAATGAAGGAAATGCCCGCATGGTATCCACGGTTCCTAAAACACAGATCACCTTCATGGGCATGGAAAGAATCATTCCCTCTTTGGAAGACCTTGAGGTAATGGCTACCTTGCTGCCGCGTGCCGCTACAGGGCAAAATCTGACCGTATACATGTCGCTGATAAATGGGCCGCGTCGCTCAGATGACTCCGACGGACCTGAGGAGTTACATGTAGTGATTATTGATAACGGCCGTTCAAAGCAGCTGGGAGATCCCGAATTTCAAGAGGTTTTAAACTGCATCCGCTGCGGAGCCTGTCTAAATGCTTGCCCTGTCTATCGACATGTAGGCGGACATGCGTATGGTTGGGTGTACAGTGGTCCGATTGGCGCCGTACTGACTCCTCTCCTGCATGAAGACAAGGAATTGGCAAATGCATCCAGTCTGTGCGGAGCCTGCTATGAAGCCTGTCCCGTTAAAATACCGCTACATGATATGCTCGTCTATCAACGCAGACGAAATGTGGAAGAAGCTTTGACAAAGAAAGCGGAACAACTGGGAATGAAAGCCTTTAAATTTATTTCTTCCAACCACAGGCTGTTCCGTCGAATTCTTCGAATCAGCCAACTGGGACAAAAGCCTTTTGTCAAAGGTGGAGTGATCACAGCCAAAATCGGACCTTTAAAAGGTTGGAATACCTATCGTTACGCACCAAAACTTGCCCAACACTCCTTCCGGGATACATGGAAAGCGCTTGACACTGAACTTCAATTTGAATGGCAGGAAATGGGTCAGGAAATGAAAGAGCGTCTAGCCGACATCCTGAAAAAACGGGGGAATACACATGAATCACAGTGAAAAAGAAGTACAATTCTTCAACACGATTGCAAATCGGTTAGGCAGAAGCCGGATGACCACTCCTCCCCCACAACCCGTTCGCGGTGTTCCGGACTTCTGGAAAATGTACCAGCTCAGCTCTGATGAAAGAATAGACCTATTTATTAAAAATTGGGAGCAGCTTGGTGGAGTCGCTAAACGCTTTTCTTCTCCAGAAGCTCTTTGCTCATATATCGCTGAGGTAGTCCAAACGTTTGAAGCCAAACGAATTATTCACGAAGACCACGCCCTTTTTCAAAGCATGTACCTGGACAGCTCATTTAACGGTATTGATATGACAATATGGAGAAAACAGGAAGAACCTGACTTGCTGAGCAAAGCGGCTCATGCAGATATTGGGATTTCTATTGCAGATTTTGCCATTGCCCATACTGGGACAGTCGTGATGACTTCGGCAGCGGCAAAAGGCCGCTCTCTAAGCCTTTTGCCCACCATTTTTATGGCTGTCATTCGAACTGAAAATATAAAAACACGTATGGGTGAAGCTCTACAGGAAATCAACAAATGGAATGACGTCAAAATGCCTGCGGGCGTTCACTTTATTTCCGGTCCCAGCCGTTCCGCCGATATTGAGAACGACTTAACTATTGGCGTTCATGGTCCAGGAATTGTTCACGCACTTATCCTTGAAGAAGAGACCAAAGGATAAACGGAATCACATACGAATGTCCGATGGATTTCAACTGGCCACCATCGTTCGAACCACCAGAAGGGTGGAGGTTCGCCTCCCCCTTTTCTATCATGCTCCCATTAATCTCTAAGCTACTTTTCTGAATTAGAAGGTTTTCTCCACCTGTAGGAGTATCATAAAAGCTGTTGACGATTACCTGTAAATGGAATATTCAGTGCTTTTGTATATAGTACACCTCCTTTTGCGTGCGAGCTCTCCTCTCTCATCACGTTTGTTCCCCACAACCAAGCGTTAACAAAGATATGAAAAAGCATAGGTAGGATCAAATTAGAAAAAATTACGACTTCGGTTCCGTATTCATGAGGGATGAACCGCTCTTTTTTCTCCATAACCCCTTGACTTTCACATTAGCGTGAACGTTTAGACTACATCCTGAAAGAGATCTCATTCACTCAAGGAGGAACAAAAATGACCTACTACACAGGGAAAAAAGCAGTCGTAACTGGAGGTACACATGGTATGGGCTTGGCTGTGGCAAAAGCATTGCTGACAGGCGGCGCCGAGGTCATCGTCTCTGGTCGTAATCCGAAAAATGCCGAGGAAGCAAAACGTGAGCTGGGCGAACGGGCACATATTGTGGTGTCTGATGTATCGAGCATGAAGGATGTGCAAGCATTCGGGGACTATGTTGAAAAGCATTTTGGCAAGATCGATTTTCTCCATGTGAATGCAGGTACTTCTATTCTGGAATCGTTTTTGGAAGTCACTGAAGAGACCTACGATCGGATTTTTGAGGTAAATACGAAAGGGGCATTTTTCACCGTCCAGCGCTTGGCGCCGCTAATTCATGAAGGAGGTTCCATCGTATTTACATCTTCCGTAGCGGATGAAGGCGGCTACCCCGGCATGAGCGTATACAGTGCATCCAAAGCGGCATTGCGTTCCTTGGCCTCCGGGTTTGCGGTTGAGTTGCTAGACAAAGGTATTCGCGTCAATGTCGTGAGTCCCGGTTTCATTGATACGCCTTCCATGGGAGTTGCCGGTTTCACGGATGCAGAACGCGTTACCTTCCAGGAGCTTGGTGACAAGGTTACACCCATGAAACGTCATGGTTCGTCAGAAGAAGTGGCGAAAGCGGTGCTTTTCCTCGCCTTTGACGCTACCTTTACGACTGGTGCGAGGCTAACTGTGGATGGTGGCATCGGGCAAAACTTGCATTCCTTGTAAAAAGACGGCCCCGGAGCAGCTGATCGCTTCGGGGCCGTGACTATGAACTAACTCGTAACCTTTTTACCACGTGTAATAGCTATTTGCCTCTCCAGCGTTTTTTTCCACTCTTGGAGTGCCTCCATCTGTTCGTTCACTTTGCTGAGCTTTTGTTCGTAGATCGCCAGCATTTCCTCGCAATATTCGTAATCGTCGGGAGCTGCCACTTCCCCTCTGAAGACCGTCCTGATTTCATCCGCGGTCAACCCCAGCTTCAAGTACAGTTGAATCATTTTGACACGTTTGACTGCCGATTCATTAAAATAGCGGTAATCGTTTTCCAGTCGTTCTGCCTGTAGCAAGCCCTTTTCTTCATAATGACGGATCGACCGGGTACTGACATTCGTTAATTGGGATAATTCGCTTATTTTCACGGAGCATAGATCCTCCTCGTAAGAAATTGCTATCCCAATTATATGCCAGAATGTCAGTGTATCCATATCGTTTTTGATTACGAATCTATCCTTGTATTTTCGTTGATCTTTGATCTGCTTTTGACGAAAAGCAATGTTGCTCCCATCAGCATCACAAATAAACCTACTACGGCAAAAGGCAGATACTTATTCAACTGGTAAAGACTTGTGCTGAGAATCGGTGCGATGACAGCGGAAATTCCTTGGACCGATGCCATAAGCCCCGCAACTCCTCCTTGCTGTTCACGATCAACGGCAAGCGAAGCTCCTGCCATAAATCCTGGCATCATGAGCCCAGTTCCTACACCAAACAAGAAAAATGCCGCGGCATAGACGATCACATGGATGAAGAAAAGAAAGAGAGACAAGCTGATGATTAAGAGCACCGCCCCGAAAAGTATGAGTGATCTTGGTTGCCATTTAGGATTTTTCATTTGCAGTCCTTGTGTGACAATCATCGCTATGCCAGAAATCATAAGTCCTACTGATAACATTCTGGCGGTTTCCTTTGTTGTTAAAGACAACTGATCCTGAAAATAAAACCCTCCAACGACTTGTAAGGTGATAATGCTGAGCATCGTTGCCAAACCGGCAAACAAATATAGGGGAAGGCCTTTTTGAAAAGGACTCACCTTAGGAGGTTTTTCGTGAATGATGGGTTTTTGAGCCGGAATTAAGAAGGACACGATGCTCAATGCGACCAGCGGCAACAGTGCGCCTATGTATAACGGCCAAATCAGACCGATCAGTGCAAAGGCTGCAGCAATCGCTGGACCCAGAACAAGCCCCATCCCATTGGCTGCACCGATTAAAGCCATTCCTGCCGCCCTACCCTTTTCGTTAGTTACATCCGCTATGTACGCCTGCGCAGCAGATGGAACTGCCGGGATAAACATACCGATCAATCCGCGTGCCACAATGAGCAATCCAACGAGAAGCCCGCCACTTATTACCTGTGATAATCCTGCATACATGGTCGCTGTGAACAGGACATAACTCATAAACATTCCGAAAAAACCAATGACAATGACAGCTTTCCTTCCTTTCAGATCGCTTAACCGCCCCCATACAGGTGCCATCACAGCCATTGCAATTGAACCGAGTGAAATAATGATGCCAGAGTGAATTTCACTCAGGCCTAATTCACGGATAAGCGGCGGCATTACGGGAGCAATAATCATCAATCCCACCATCGCCACAAATACACTCAAAAATATACTAAAACGGATTCGAATCATCGCACATCCTTCTCCTTCCATAGCGAACGCTTTTCATCAAAATCGTAAGAGAATTGCGTGACCGCTACTACCTGAGAACGGAGAGTTTATGCTCCGTAACGGATTTTGTTTGTCGCTTTGTTTAAATAAATCCTTTCCATCCATCGTCACAGCTGACCTCACTCACTTCCTGCGTTTCATTTCATATTTAACATTTTTTATCACGCCTAACAAAATGAGACTACCATTCAGCATGTAATCACGCTACCGGAAGTCTCATTCGCCCTTCTTCTATGTTTCTTTTCCTACAGCTTTACTACCATTTTTTCTTAGGTGGACATATCGGTTTGCAAGGTGGCGGAAATGTCGGTTTTGGTGGGGGTGTCGGTGGTGGGGTCGTTGGAATAGGAACTTGTTGATCTTGCAAAACTTTTAGACCAATACGCAGAACGATTTTTTCACGAACGGTCGAGAATGTTTTGGTTGTGTCCTTGCACCGCTTACTTTCCAAACCGATATCTAATTCGGTGAATTCCGTGAATAACAGCTCACAATACGGTCTCTCATTGTAAACTTTTCGGTTGCCAAACAAACCTACGTTAATCTTTGCCGCGTGACCTGATTTATTCAAATATTCTCCGTGTGACTCGAAATCTGGTGCCAGTTGCAAAGTCGGTCCTGTAGCAGGAAAGGTCAGGTCCGTACAGAAATCGAATGGTATCAGTGCTGTTGTATGTCGTACATCACCGCATACAGCAGTTCCCGTTACTTGATCGACTGTGGTGTACTCGATATTTTTTCGAATAAAACCGCTGACGAACAGCTTTGCAGACAGCGGGTTAAATGTGGGAACCAGCTCACATTGTTCCAGAATGACACTCTTCAATACCCGAATGATCTCAAGGGCAGGCCTCTCCAAATGGACATTAGCCTCGACACATACGACAACAGCCGTTTCTGCCAACGTTACAGGTACTTTAATCGTTTTAGGAAAAGTGGTTTCGGTTGAAGCCATTCCGAACACTCGGGCATTTTCCACTGTACAGCTGTTTTGCGTCACTTGAGTTTGGCCACATTTACAGCCATCGCCATGTATACCCATTTTACTCTCACTCCTTTATCAGCCACCTACTCTCTTTATATTATATGGACTAGACACAATATGGATTTGGCTGATGCCAAGCGTTATCTGCCCTTTTTTCTAGAAAAGACTGTTTACCTTTTTCGTTATGTATGGAGGCGGAACGGGAACCAGCTGCTTCCGATACCACCATACACGACCGCTAATGGTTGCCAAGCCGCTGAACTCCTTCCATTCTGATTGCGAATGGGTGAGAGGCTCTGCTGTGAGGTTGATTTGCCAGTCCCCTGTCTCTACCCATCTATTAATCGGACAAGCTGGTCCTGTGAGAAGAATTGCGCTTGTTCCTGCATTTTCTTTGGGCAAAGAAGGGCGTAATACTGTAGAAGTAAAGGGTATGCGAATCGTTTCATGCTCTACTTTTTGCGAATGGACAGTGACCCCCACCCCCTTGATTTCCAACTCACCTGACAGCCAGACAATCTTTTTGCTATCATCGTGTCGAACGTGCTGGACATGGATCTTACTTTGGCATTCCACTTCCTTCCACTCGAGTTTCCAGGGGACACGTAAGGAATGTACCCACTCTACGTCCCAAATTTCTTCTAAAAAAGCAACCTGCATGAACGATTGACCCGCGTTTTCCACGTAGACTACTTTTGCTTGAATCAGTTCTTGTAGAGAACTGTTGTTTTCTTGCGTACGATCCTTGGCATTCATAGGGGGTGGGGTCGTAGCTGCAACAGGTGGCACTTGTTCGGTAGTTATTATCTGCTTGACCGGAGGTGGAGGTGCTTGTTTTCGCTTCCCCTTTGGTTTCTTGGAGCGATACATTTTCTGCTTATCTGTGGCACCTTCCAGAGACCGCATCTGTTCCTTCGGTGCGACAAAGAGGAGCGGGAGTGATGCTCTCGACTTTTGCAAGGAGCCTCGCTGGTTTGGCATTGGTCTTTTATTCTTAGGATTTTTCTTGTCGATCGGCATGTCCTCACTCCTTTCCATCAAAATACGCCTCTCTTTATCCATACGTGATCGCCCGTCTGGTTGTATAGACACTTGCCCTTCGGGTAAACAATTTGTCTTCCCATGGCAAACCTTATCCCGCATAACCTGCAAAATTATGAATCACCGACCAATCAACTCCTTGCTTACAACAAAAAGACATCCGCCCTTGTAACGGATGTCTTGCTCCTTACGATTCATCATTGCTGAGCTTTTCTTTAATCAGGTAATGGCATTTTACTTGTCCTTCCGCCATACACGAAGTACGCTCTACATGCGCGTCTACTAGCGACTCAAACAAGGAGAGCTCGCATCGACATGCTTGGCGATAGCGAATAGCTACCTGTAAGAGAGGGCAATTCGCTTCTTCAAGCGTATACAAACCATCCCCGACTTTTTCCAAGTGAGGCATGTATCCTTCTTCATTTTGTATGCTTGCCAACGTTTTCACTCGCTGGTCAAAACCTTGTCCTCTCATTACCTCCCGATAGTTTTGTAACATCCGTGCCATCCGCTTCTCAAATAATTGATCGACAAAAGCTTCCCCATACAGATCCTGAATGCCCGTCAGCATCTCTGTAGCCAACTCGCTGTAGTGACGCGGAAATAGTTGTTCAGCAGTATTCGATAGATGATACACATAGGCTGGTCTGCCTGTTCGCTGACGAACCATTCGAGACTCGATATACCGTTCCCTATGCAAAACATCTAAATGCTTACGTACTGCGACTTTTGTTATGCCGAGATATTTAGACAGTTCCTGGACATCGACCGAGCGGCGCTTCTTAAGCAACACCAAAATTTCTCGACGTTTTTCCTGTTCTTGAAAATAAACTGCGTGTCTGTTCATTAATGGACCTGCCTTAGCGGATTGCTTCGTTATACAAACGATTGACTTCCTCCCAATTGACTACATTCCACCACGAAGAGACAAAATCAGGACGTTTATTTTGGTACTGCAAGTAATACGCGTGCTCCCACACATCTACGACCAATATAGGCGTTTTCTTCTCCATAAAAGGAGTATCCTGATTAGGCGTGCTCATCACTTCCAACTTGTCTCCGTTGACGACGAGCCATCCCCATCCTGATCCGAAACGACTGACAGATGCTTTTGTCAATTCATCCTTCATTTTCTCAAAACTTCCGAAATACTTGTCGATTCCTTTCGCAATATCCCCTGTTGGTTTCCCGCCGCCAGTCGGACTCATGATCGACCAATACAAGCTGTGTCCATAATGCCCGCCCCCATGATTTCGAACTGCCATGCGAATGTCTTCCGGGATATCCTGCAAGTTACTGATTAGTTCTTTGACCGAGGCATTCCTGAACTGCGAGTGGTTTTCTAAGGCTTTATTTAAGTTGGCCACATACGTAGCATGATGCTTTCCGTGATGAATTTCCATCGTTTTCGCATCCAAGTAAGGTTCCAGCTCATCATAACGATATGGCAGTTCCGGTAACGTAAAGGCTTCCATTTCCTATTTCCTCCAATCTTGATTGTCGATTACAAGCCTAGTTTACAAGATGAAAAATATTTTGTATACATCCAAATTTGTTTCTCTAATGCAAAATTTAATTTCACATGAGGCTTGCATTGCAAACAACACCTCTCTGTTGTAAAATATCGACAAATCATCTTTCCTTAAGGAAACAATTTTTCCTCAAGTAAAATATTTCGTGCAGGAAGGAATATGATTCCATGAACGTCGTATTGGCAAAGGAATCACTATATCCAGTTTTTCAGCCCCTGGTGCATCTGGCGACAGGACATTTTTTCGGGTACGAAGCACTTCTTCGTTCCTCTACACAGCACTCACCAGAATTCCTTTTTCGAAAAGCTCGTGAAGAAGGACACTTGTTTGAATTGGATACCATGTCGATGAAAAAAGCGATTGAATCTTACTTTACGAATGTGACTTCCAACAATCATGCCCCATATTTGTTCATCAATGTGTTTCCTTCTACGTTGGTGAACCCCGCTTTCCTATCGTTTGTTACCGAGGGCCTATTTGGATCGTGGAACCGTCGAATTGTCTTGGAAATCAATGAGACCAATGAAGAAGACAAGATGTGGGAGTTAAGATTGTTGGGGAAAAAAATACGTGAGCTGCGTCAGCATGGATTCCTGATCGCATTAGATGATGTCGGCTCAGGTGCCGCGTCATTAAAAAAGATCGTGGAATATGAACCAGATATCGTTAAGCTCGACAGATACTTCGGCAATCAACTGTCCTCCATGCCGAATAAGCAAAAGCTCGTCTCGCTTTTCGTCCAATACTGCCAAGATCATATTCAGCTTGTACTGGAAGGAATCGAGGAACCAGAGGACTTAGCTGTCGCTTTGGCACTTGGGGTACCTGTTGGTCAAGGTTTTTTGCTGGGGCACCCCGAACCACTTCAAGCAACACAAAAAAGACGATGATAACTTTCTCATCGTCTCTCGTGTCTGACTATTTTCCTATCGGCTCCAAGGAAGCGTTCAGTGCATGAGCAACATATTCTTCTGCACTATGTTGAATTTGCTCATCCGAAACCCCCGATACCCCTTGGAATAAGAATGGTTTCAAGAATTTCATTCCCGTTAAATTTGCCATCGCTTGCAACGGTTTGATCAATTCGCTGATGGAATAGTAGTTGTATCCATCACGTTGATAAGCTTCCTCAGGTCCGCCCGTAGAAATCGCGAGGAGAAGCTCTTTTCCATGCAGCTTGTTTCCTTCAGATCCGTAAGCCCAACCATACGTCAACACAACATCCTGCCACTGTTTCAACAGGGCCGGTGTGCTGTACCAGTAAAGCGGAAATTGAAAAACGATACGATCGTGCTCTTGCATCAGCTTTTGCTCTTGTTCAACATTGATCTGAAAATCCGGATAGGCAGCGTATAAATCGTGAACCGTTACACTTTCTTCTTGTTGTATTCTTTCCTTCCATGTTCGATTGATTCGAGATTGAGACATGGTAGGGTGTACTGCGATGACGAGAGTTTTCATGGAAATCCTCCAAAAATTTGGTTTGTACATACAAATTGACAAAAGTCTAGGACACTGTCAACTATCCCGCAACTTACAAATGCTGGAATCCAGACTCCGACTTGCTCCCTTCCAGCATTTCGACTATTTCGTGAATCATCTGTGTGACTGATTTTACCTGATCGACAAAACGAGTAATCTTTGATGGCGTCATGTGAAGAGTTTGCGCCAATTGAGTCGGGGTTACCTTTTCCTTTTCGTTAACAGCCAACATGAGATACGCATGAGTAGGAGAAAATCCTATACGCGATATTTCGGTCAAATGTAAGCGAAAGAAAATCCCCCACAAGGAGGGATTACAGTCGAAACATTTGCTGTTCCGCGTATTGTACCAAACGCTTCGTCATCTCTCCGCCGACAGAGCCATTTTGGCGTGCTGACGTATCTGCTCCCAACTCGACTCCAAATTCAGCAGCGATCTCGTACTTTAATTGATCTAATGCTGCACGAGCTTGTCCATACACCAGGGAATTCGAACGTGCCATTGCTGTTCACCTCAGGTTTTGATTGTTTTCGTGAATGGTAGTATGTGCAGATTATGGTAGCGTATTCAAACATGCTCCGATTGTCGATTAATCCAGATCAATAGCCCAACTGACTAACTCTTCATCTTCAATATTAGATGGATTCTTGTAGATATAAGAGTAATTTTTTCTTCCATACGATGCTCCACACCTATCTCTTTCTTTGTATGACATACCAAAGCAATCATCCTCCCTAAAAACAATCAGATTC
This sequence comes from Brevibacillus sp. MER 51, assembly GCF_023714195.1. Taxonomy (NCBI): domain Bacteria; kingdom Bacillati; phylum Bacillota; class Bacilli; order Caryophanales; family Paenibacillaceae; genus Brevibacillus; species Brevibacillus sp. MER 51. The sequence goes on from NZ_JAMAUS010000001.1 coordinate 468,186, forward strand.
TCGAAGTATATTTGCTCGTTTATCCTTTCCATCGATTTGGGTGTCGAGTGGCATTTACTTACGAGGAATAACAGTCGAATAAGCATTGATGATATCCGGTACATACTCATCCGTCAATCGTATGCCTCCAAGAATCATTTCCTTTTCTTCCGCTGAAACACTGATCACCGCATTTTTCGCAAGCCATCACCCATCGCTCCCCAAGCTTCTGCAGGCGATTCATATCCCATTGCACGTCTTGCTCACATGTTGGACAGGCTATGATTTTCATCGTCTTTCCCCCCTGTATCCACGGCTTCCTTTTCTTGTATTTTACTAGAATGGACAAAAAGACACTAACCTCGTGTTAGTGTCTTCTCACATGATCTTTGTGATGGGTAGATTCCTAAGGTGACGAGAATCCCCCCATATATGTAAAGCTTATCTCCCGAACCTGCACCTGTTGCCTGCCAACAGGGCTCTCCAGCACAACAGAATCGTGTGGAGCCGCTAGCAGCAGTTGCCTGCCTATAGGCGATAAGAATGAAATTCTGTTGTTATCCGGGTCAATGTCTGTGGGATAAACCACAGTAAATGACTCCTCAAATTGATCTTCTTCAAATAGCACTTTAACGCTGCTGCCTAATAACGTAATTGCTTTAAGCGATTGAAAGAGTGCGCTGTCTTCTTTTGCCAAAAGGCTTTCGAGTGTTTGCTTGTAACGCTCGACAATCTCATCGATGGCTTGCTTTTCTTTCCCATAATTGCGTACATATTGATCGTAAAAAAGTGAATACTGCTCGTCAAAAAAGACAAGCTGGTTGATCAGATGATTTCTGGTGCCGTTCAAAATACTAGGGTTCATAGTAGATTTCACCCCCCAGTTGCTTTTCATAAACATGTTTGATGAGCGTAATATTCTTCATCATCGGAAAAACCCTCCTTAAAAAAATAGCCCCCGAAGGGACTCTTATCATTGTATCAATAATTTCAAAATGATTCCATCGACTGTTTAGAAATGCTTTACAAAGGATGGTCAAAACGCTCGCGAACTGGCATGAAGAGTGCTTCTTCCATTTCCGCTGCGGGTAGTGGGTGGCTAAAGTAATACCCTTGGATTTCCTTACAAGCATTCTCTGTGAGAAAATCTAACTGTCCCTGCGTCTCGATTCCTTCCGCAATGACATTCATGTTTAGATGCTTCGCCATGGAAATGATCGTTGCGACGATCGCCTGATCACTCGGATTCATCGTGATATCTGTAATAAACGAACGATCAATTTTTAGTTTGTGAATGGGTAGCAGCTTGAGGTAGCTGAGCGAGCTGTAACCTGTTCCGAAGTCGTCCAGACTAATTTTCACGCCATATTCGTGCAATTCCTTTAAAATTTCTGTGGAAAGCTCTGCGTCCATCATCATGCTTTCCGTTATTTCCAATTCCAAGTACTGCGGTTCGAGTCCAGTCTCCACAAGGATTTGTCGGATATAGCCTACGAGATTGGGTTGGTGGAACTGACGAGAGGACAGATTGACTGAAACGGGAATCAAGGGTCCACCCGCCTCATGCCATTTTTTCATTTGCTTGCAGGCTTCCTTTAATGTCCACGTGCCTATCTCAAAGATCAAGCCCGTTTCTTCCGCGATCGGGATAAACACGCCAGGTGACAGGGTTCCTTTTGTCGGATGATTCCATCGGACGAGCGCTTCCACGCCAATGAGCAGATTGATCCCCGTTTGAATCTGTGGCTGGTAGTACAAAACCAGCTCGTCATTCTTTACCGCTTTTCTCAAATCCCTCTCCAGTTCAATACGCATCAACACTTGGTCATCGAGCTCATTGGTAAAAAACTGAAATCCGTTCTTCCCGTTTTTCTTCACTTCGTACATGGCAGCATCAGCATTTTTGAGCAATTGCTCCTCACTGCATCCATGATCGGGATACACCGCGACACCAATACTCGCCGAGACATAATAATCTTTTCCCTGCAAGAGATAGGGGATCTCGATTTCCTTGACCACCCGATCAGCCAACGTCGAAAACCCGTGATCATCTTCGACATTTTGGCAGATCAGTGTGAACTCATCACCACCCATACGGGCAATCGTCACATCGAATCCTTCCGCGCTTTTTTTGATCCGATCACTTACTTCTTGCAAAAAGCGATCCCCGTACGTATGGCCCAAAGAATCATTGATCATTTTAAAACGATCGATGTCCAGTACCAGCACCGCAAATCGCGTCCCCTGTTCGCTATTGCTGCCAATCGCTTCCTGCAAGGCTTGATGGAGCTTTCTTCTGTTCGGCAAGCCGGTTAGTTCATCGTGGAACGCCTGATATTCGATCATCGACTTGGCACGCTGCTCCAGCATACGTGTCTGGTCTTCGTAAGCCTCCAAAACTAATTGCTGGTCAAAGCTGAGCAGCTTTGTAATAGCATGAACCAATTTTTTTGAGTCAGGATTAACGTCTTTCCGATCATCTATTATTCGCATGAGTGTACCTAATAGGTTTTGAAAAGAACCCATGTACCATTTGGGAGGAAGCCCGATTTTTCGATGGACCATCGCAATCTTCATGCGTTTTTCAATGAAGGCAGGATCGATCCGGCCGTCAAACATCTCGATTAAATGATTTTTTAAGGTTTGACGTAATCGTTCAACGGTAGTGTGCTCTATCACAATTTGTTTCAAAGAGTCCACATGGAGAATCGATTCATAAAAAGAAGAAGTAATCTGCTCAATTTCAGTCTCAATGACAGGGCGAAACGCTGCGATTAACTGCAAATCCTCTTCCGTCAAGTTAATCATGTTCATTTGTGCGATAACTTCGGTGTTTCCTTCTATTAATATCCGTGCAGAATCGTTTGCCGGCGAATTCGACGGTTGGCAGCATGCAGCGCTGTTTTCTTTGGACGAATTTGATGACTTCTGCATTTACATAGATTCTCCTTTTCCATAGAACCAACGTGCGTATAGGCTCATGCTTATTCACAAATATACATTCGACATAATTCTACATTGTCCTCCCATGTTTATCCATGGCAATGATGAATCTACCTCTCGGTGAAAAGGAAAAAGTCTGTACGATTTATGTACAAACTTGAATGTTCACGCTACTTTTTCAGGATTTTCAAATGCGTCAGCTAAACGCTCAATTATTTGCTCCGCTGTCGCTGGATGATCTCGCCAGATCACCTTCATTATAAAAACGGCAAAAAATAAGCACAGTGGAAAATGAATGCTCCCACTGTGCCGTCTCTTCCCCGTCTTTTATTGTCTGACCATACCCGGTTGATGCTCACCTTTTCCGTATGGATTATTGCCAATTAATACGATCTTATCATCTTCAGTAACCAGCACATGATAATGAGAGCCTGGTCCTTCGATCGCATAGTTGTACGAGGAGGAAATCAGTCTAACGGGAGCCGCCACTTTTTGCTTTTGAAGTGGTTCCCAATCATGTTCGAATATTTGCCCATCCTTGGTAATTCGCAAACGTCCGCTCATCATGGCAATGCCTTCTTCCGATTTGGGTTCCAGCTTCACTTTGATAGCTCCTGCATCTTTTCCTTCGCTCTCAGGGTAAACCTGAATTTCCTGAACCTTGCCTGCATCATTGATTGCCCAAACTGATGCGATATCCTTTGTATAACGGACAAAGTACTCAGGTGCTAGCTCACGAATACCTTCCAAACCTACTATTTGCGCAAATGAAGTGAACGGCTCATCATTCTTCCGTTCTGCGTATAATACCTGACCATTTTTCGTCACAGCAAAAAACGTATAAAGATTAGCATAAAGCTTGGTCACATCTGCTGCCATTTTTGAATCGATTTGGAGGGTTTCCACTTTTTGTGGGCGCAAGTTCGTGATGACATATACCCCTCCGCGTTCTGCGGAATCGAAGCTGAATTCTACCGTCAGGAATTGGTCATCTTCCGTACGCAATAAGAGATGCTCCTCCCCACCAACAAAATCCTTGATGCGAGAAGGCAACGCCAATGTCTCACAATTGCTAAATTTACTGGTCCACAACTGGATTTGTCCGTTCTCATTCAAGGTAACCGGAGAATCCAGGATAGTATCCATCGTTTTTACTTTGGTAGGTCCTTTCACTTCATATGGCACTCGATCTGCGCCAAAACTCCATACAGAACCATCCTTCCGAACGAAGTACGGTTGATCCAGCTCAGTTACTACCTGTTTTACATCACGTAATTCGCCAAATTCTGTCCATTTGTCAAAGGTAACAGGAATTCTCCCCAGCTGTCCTGTCATATTGCTGCCAAATGAATAGACGTTTCCTTTTTTATCGAGAGCAATCACATGGTCGGTACCAGCTTTTACGTCTGTAATATCTGAAAGACCTGCTATTTTGACAGGCTCCTCCAGATCATTATCCAGATTCGCACCGATCATTCCAAGGGTATTATGTCCCCAACCCCAAACCGTTCCGTCCGCTTTTACGATCAAATACAATCCTTCTCCGCCAACTGCCATCCGCATCGCACCATCTGCATGAGCAGCACGCACTACTTTTTCATTTTCTTTTGCATTGTAGCTGTACATTTCGCCCTTTTCTGTTTGGATCAAGGCGCGATCCGTATAATCGATGGCTATCTGTTTGACTTTCCCGGGGATATCCATGACCTGCAGATTTTCTGTGTTCAGCTCTCCGGATTTGCCATCGAGATAAAGCAGTTTCCCTTGGTCATCTACTAGAAACAAGGAAAAAGCTGAGCTATACATGTCACGGATATTCGAGAGCTTCGTCACCTTTTCGGCTGCTTTCGCTCCTTTTTCCCATTTCGATACAGTACCGTCTTCTTTCAGTAAAAAGAGTACGCCGTCATGAAGGTCGATCTGCTGAATGTTCTTGATTTTGTCCAGACCGGCCAGTTTTTCTGGTGCTTTCTTCTCATCGATCTGCCATACTTCACCGGCGCTCGTGAGGACATAATCCGTCATGACTTGCTTAGCATCTTTGATCCCGGCTAGCTTGTGCGGTTCATACTTCTTGTCAGATTGAAAGCCCCATTTCCACACTTCCCCATCCTCGGTGAAGGCATAAGAAATGCCTGGCCTCCACCCATAGCCTGCTTCATCAAAAATGACGCCTGTTGCAATCGAAGTAATCCCTTCCAGTACCGGCTTATTTTCCAACGGTTTCCAGAATTTCGTCGTTATGCTCGAAAGATCCGCTTTCGCATTATCTTGACTGCAAGCCTGTAGCTTCACCTCGGTATTGCCCTTCGCATCAACCGAAGCTTCTACTTTATGGGAAGCTACCTTCGCAGGGGATGCAGCAAAGACCCCACCCGTCGTCAATAGGGAGAGTACCGCGGTATAGCTCAACAGTGCTACCCATTTCTTTTTTCGTACCATCATGAATCTCCTCGCCATCGTCTAATGTAAACAATTGTAAGACGCTGGAAACTCGAATTGCGTCACTGTTTTTCGATTACTTTAGTACGCTTCCCACTGTTTCAGTCCAGATTTCCCTCTGATCTAGCTCAATTCCCATCAGCATGTAATTACTGATATTATCGACGACGAGTGCTAGAATATGAGCTTTTGCTACGACACGATCAGGTTTGACGACACCTAACTCTATCCCTCGCTCCAGTAAGGAGGTAAAGCCCTGCAAAAAATCTTCTTGCATCAGACGCAGCTTGTCTCGGTACTTCTCTTTTTGACTGACAGACAGCAGAAATTGATTGAAGACACGTAAAACCGCATAATCCTCTTCCTCGCTCGGCAATAGCTTCAACCCAGTTTCGATAAGGAGTTCCGCGAAATTGTCAGCTGTAAAATCTGTAACGGTGAAAAAATGGGAGAATGTATAGTTTCCAAACAGTTGATCAAACAAATAATCGAGAAGTGCTTCCTTTGATGCAAAGTGGTAGTAAATCGCAGGCTTCGTGATCCCTACTTCAGTAGCAATCATCGTTAGACTTGTCTTTTCAATCCCATGCTCCGCAAACAATTGAAAGGCTGCATCTACAATATGTTGATGTGTTTTATTATCTTTTGACATGAATGACGTCTCCTTTGGTAAATCAATCCGATACGTTTTAGCCTACTGATTGTTAAGTAAAATTGCAACAGGATACAAAAAGAGCTTTGCCATGGATTTAGCAAAGCTCCACTGTTCATTCGGTAATGTTGTTCTCGGGTCATCAGTAAGGCTTGGACGGACGGGACCGTTGTTCGGCTTCCTTGACAGCCGCTCCAGGATTTGTTGCCCCCATCGGTCCGCCCATCTCTTTGCTATTTCCGCCATTGCCCTGTGCAACTCCAGCTTTCAAACGCTGACCGTACTCTTCGTCACATTGCGAGAAGTAGCCAAGCATTTTCTCTTGAATACGAGGATCACAGGAGAGAAGTGCATCCGTCAGATTGGCAATGAGGTCTTCTCTTTCCCAGTCTTCCATGAGGCGATAACGTTCTCCCGCTTGTTTGAAATCGTTGGTGCGATCAATTTTTTGACGAACGACCTTCCCTTCCACTTCTGGCTGATGATCAGGAGCTGCTTGCTTGGCTTCCTGCAATCCGCCAATCGTTGATGGCTCATAGTTAATATGCCGCTGCGTCCGATCCACTCGATACAGCATTTGGCCGCCTTCCTGATTGGTAGCGACATGCTTTTTGGGCGCGTTGATCGGAAGCTGCAAATAGTTGGCGCCGACCCGATAGCGTTGCGTATCGGAGTAAGAAAAGGTCCTTCCTTGCAGGAGCTTGTCATCAGAAAAATCCAGTCCATCCACTAAAACACCTGTCCCAAAAGCTGCTTGCTCGACCTCAGCAAAATAGTTATCCGGGTTTTTGTTCAAAACCATTTTGCCTACCGGAAGAAACGGGAACTGATCATCGGGCCATATTTTCGTTGGATCAAGCGGATCAAAATCGAGCTCAGGATGATCGTCATCACTCATGATCTGGACGCACAATTCCCACTCTGGATATTCTCCTCGCTCAATCGCTTCATACAAGTCTTGTGTGGCATGATTGAAGTTTTTCCCTTGGATCTCTTCCGCCTGTTTTTGTGTCAAATTCTTTATCCCTTGCGCTAACGGCTGCCAATGGTACTTGATCAGGACCGCATTGCCTTCATGGTTTACCCACTTGTACGTATTTACGCCAGAGCCTTGCATTTGCCGATAGTTCGCTGGTATTCCCCACGGGGAGAACAAAAACGTAATCATATGCATAGCCTCAGGCGTGTTCGAGATGAAGTCAAAGATCCGTTCCACGTCCTGGATGTTTGTGACAGGATCAGGCTTGAATGCATGTACAAGATCAGGAAACTTCATCGCATCCCGAATGAAAAAAACTTTGAGGTTATTGCCAACCAGATCCCAGTTCCCATCCTCTGTATAAAACTTCACCGCGAACCCACGTGGATCGCGTAATGTTTCGGGCGAATGCGTGCCATGATTAACCGTAGAAAAACGCACAAACACAGGCGTTTTTTTCCCACGCTCCGAAAACAGCTTCGCCCTCGTGTATGTAGAAACTGGCTCATCACCTACGGTTCCATACGCTTCAAAAAAGCCATGTGCTCCTGCACCTCGACTATGCACGACACGTTCAGGTGTTTTCTCTCGATCAAAATGCGTGATTTTTTCAAGAAAGTCGTAATTCTCCAGAACGGTTGGCCCGCGATTTCCAACTGTCCGCAAGTTCTGGTTGTCTGTGATCGGATGGCCTTGACGATTCGTCAGGATATTTTCTTCTGCCTGGTTGATGGACTTTCTGCTGTCATCCATATGAATCCTCCCTGTCCAGTTTTTCTCATGTGTGGTTCATAACCATGGTTACCGAATGAGGGATTCTTTATGCGAAAAGACTAAATCGCTTCGTACGCAAAATCATCGTTAAGCACTGGAACTGAGCCACTCTGATTCCATTCCGCTGCCAGTGAGACATCTTCCAGGTAGCCCATACTGATCAGTTCTTGGCCGGAAGCACACTTCTGCAAGTAAGCGGGAAGAAGACCTTGAGCAGATCGAAAGGCTGCCACCGCCATTTCAGCCTCTGGTGACAAACGATACCTCTCTAGTTCGTGAAGCAGCGCACCTGCCGCAATCATATCCTCAATAGCGGGTCGCAATGCTCCATTTCCCCACCGTTCACCGCAAGCAATGACCGTTATCGTTCCTTTCTGCTGTTGTATGTATCTTGCTACGGATGGCGCATTACGCAAGCACGCGGCGACCACCCTCGCCCCGGTTTTCTTTGCCAACACGGTACAGGTCGATCCGTTTGGTGAGGGTAACACCACTCTACTTCCCACCGGAACCGTTTTCAGACAGGCTGGCGAAAGGGAGATTGGTTCGCCGCGTTTTCCAGCGAGCAGCGCTGCTTTTTGTTTGGCGAATGCAATGGCTGACTCATCCTGTACCAGATAAGGATAGACGATACCCCCACGTCCCGTTACGATATCTACACACGTACTGAACGAGAGTACATCGATAATAACGATCATATCCGATGCTGCTCCGACCTGTTCCACCCCTTCGTATCCCCAATCAAATCGAGCCGTATAGTCTAGTTGCTTGTATACAGGCATTTCTCCCAAACCCTCCACCGTCCTCTATCAAAAATAGTTACTCGTCCCCTTACGTTCGCCGTTACAAATCAAGACAAGAAACAATATCGTATTATTGTCCCACTAGATTACACAAGAATGGAGTGAACATGGATGTCTGAAATCGAATACGACGACGATCAAGGTAATACTGAAAGCAGAAATCACAGACGCCCAAGAAGAAATACGGTGAGAACGACTGGTATTTTGCAAAATAACCTCGCCCGAGCTGTCACTGCTCACCTCGACCTGGTAAACCTGAACACAGAAGAGGTTGAAGTACGTGTGCAAGTATTGAACTGGGGTAACGCCGTTACGCAAACGAATCCAGTTAGCACCTTGCTTGACATTACGCAATTTATCCCTGCGAATACTCGCACTGCTTTCAATGCGCTTGTCCCCGCTTCTTTCCACTATGAAGTTCGCCTTACCGTAGCAGAAAACAACAGAAATGTCCTTCTCACCACTTATGGCCGTACTTCTATCGGCGGCGGTCAAGTTGTTGGTCTTACCGTTCTTGACAGTCAATTCCAAACTGTCGATATCGAAACTTGTATTTAACTATTTTGCAGGAAGAAAATGAGGAATTATGGTGGGACGCCATAGTTCCTTTTTTAATGATTCGCATGCACGAAGAGGCGCTGGGGACTATCCCAACGCCTTTTTACTTCTATTTTCTCACGACAAAAAAACTGCCCTCGAAAGGACAGTTTCTTTTAAAAGGAGACTTACAGTTTTACTACGTTCTCAGCTTGTGGGCCACGGTTGCCTTGAACAATGTTGAATTGAACTTTTTGACCTTCGTCCAAAGTTTTGAAACCGTCACCTTGGATTGCGCTGAAGTGTACGAATACATCGTCTCCGCCTTCTACTTGAATGAAACCGAAACCTTTTTCTGCGTTAAACCATTTTACTGTTCCGTTCGTTTGCATCTAAAAAAACCTCCAAAAATTCAATTTGAATATGCTAGTCATATTTACCGAAGCAAATAAAGCTCACATATCATGAAGAAATACCAAATCATGTGCTGTGATACGCCTTCATGATATGTGAATTTTACTTACTCAGCAAATATGCGAATGTCATAGGACGGAACTGCAAAATTAAAAACTAAACCTTTTGAAAACCTAAAACAATGAAAGCCCTTCCTCTCTTCCATCCTTGCGGCTCCGATGACCGCGCCAGTGTGAATCGGGGATTCAAAAATGTTATCCATCAGCATACAAACACCTCGATGAATGATTAGGTATCAATTTTCCAAGTAGCAACCTCATTCTACCATGGTTGTCCAATAAAAGCAACCGTTCAGCCTTATTCTGGACGAAGCGGTACTCTGTTACAATAGGATTGGGAGGGATTACATTGGAAAATCATATTTTGACAACCATTCAATTATCCGAAATGCTTGAAAAGAAAGTGCCTGTACTTTTATTGGACGTACGCGACGCCGAGAAATTTATTTCCGGCAGCCTCGTTCACGAAAACGCGTCGGCGCGAAACGTCCCTTATCTTCTTATGAAGGAACAGGACAAGCCACTTGATGAAGAAACCGAAAAACTCGCGCAAAATGTGCAGATCGTTACCTTATGTACAACAGGTAACAAAGCTCAAAAAGCTGCGGCTCTGCTTCGTGAGCATGGTTTTCATGCGAATGCATTGGAAGGCGGCTTAACTGCATGGAAGGAACAATCAAACGAAGCGAAATGAGCCTAATTTATCAACGATTCTAGCTAGTTGCCATATATTACTCCTTTATTTCGATTGGGATTGTCTGATATCGTTGTTCATGCCAAACGAAATAAGCCGAGACTTCCTCTTGAAAAGGAAGTGCGGGGGACTTTTTTGTGGATGAGTTATTCCACATTGGGGTGAATCGCCGAACTGGCGTAGGGTTGTTTCCTCAATCCGAATCCGACAACTAACCTCGTAGGCCAAAAAAAGGAGAGATTTGTTTAATGAAACGTTTTGGTTCTGTTACAATCGCGATGACTCTTGGTCTGGGCTTGGCTTTGACAGGGTTTGCTTCTTCTGCTTCCGCAGCATCTAACTGCCCATTGAAGAACGGACAATTCCAATTCAATGCGGGTCAAAATATGGGACAATTCCAAAAAGCACCAAATGCACAACAGTTCTTTAACTTTTTCCAAAAACAAGGCTTTGTTCCTAGCCAGCCACAAGCAGTACAGCCAATGCAACCTGTTAAGCAAGGACAAGCAACACCTGTACAACCTTGCCCGATTCAACCAGGAACTTTCCAACCAGCACCCGTACAACAAGCTCCAGCACAACCAGCACCAGTTCAAACGGCACCAGCACAACCTAGCAATAATGTCACTCAGCCTGCCGCTCCGGTAAATCAAGCGGATGAAGCTAAAACTGGTGATTTTGCGAAACAAGTCGCGGATTTGGTGAACCAAGAACGTGCAAAAGCAGGTCTCAAACCTGTTCAAATGGATGCGGCACTGTCCAAAGTAGCGTTGGCAAAAGCACAAGATATGTCTGCTAACAACTATTTTGACCACAACAGTCCAACGTACGGTTCTCCATTTGACATGATGAAGCAGTATGGCATTCAGTACTCGACTGCAGGCGAGAATATCGCCATGGGTCAACAGAGTCCACAAGAAGTTATGCAACAATGGATGAATAGTGAAGGCCACCGCCAAAACATTATGAACCCTGATTTCACAAAAATTGGTGTAGGCTTCACAAATGGCTACTGGGTACAAGAATTTATCGGGTAGAACACTGCTTGATAAACGAAAAGCCGGTGTCTCGTAATCGAGACCCGGCTTTTTCGTGTACGCGTTACGTTCGCTGCGCTTCTGCCGCCTGTTTTTTGGGGGTACAGCAGCTTTCCTGCTCATTGAGCAAAGCAACATCCTTTTGATTCATTTCTTGCTTCGTTGGGTAAGCAGATACTTGCTGCAGCTCGGCATTGACATCAGACGATTGTTTCATCCGTATGGCCCCCCTCACCGTTATTGGTGGTACATCCCTAGTATGCACGCGGTTCTAAACGACTCATTCCTAAGGAACACTGGAAGCACATGCAAATGAACCTATCTGCTAATAATATGTTCAAGGTCTTTTAAGGCAGCCGCCGCTGCCGCCACAGGATCTGATTTTCCTCCAACGACCAATAAATCCCCCATGACATCTGTTTCTACCCGTATGGCTTTTGTCGTACCAGATACAGATGCAAATGGATGGGTAAGATCCACCGCACATAAATCTACTGCGACAGATACCGTGCCATTCGCTTCCTTTTGGATCGTTCCGATCAGCTTGGGAATCTTCGAGTGCTTTTTCCACGCCTCGATTTGTAACGAGGTTATTTCGCGAATACTTGCGCGTGTTATATCGGTTAGTTTTACTTGCGCATCAAAAGCAGCGTTTGCCAAGATCGTGAGCTTCGAAGCTGTATCCCATCCATCGATATCATAGGAAGGGTCCGGTTCGGCAATCCCCATCTTCTGAGCGAGCTCGACTGCTTCTGCACAGGTGAGCCCCTCTTCCAACATTTTTGTGAGCACGAAGTTTGTCGTTCCCGTAAAAATACCTTCGACGCGTTTTACTTCACAGCCTGCCAGGTTATACTGCAACAGATCGATCGTCGGCAGAGCTGCTGCTGTTGCTCCACTCACTTTCAATGCGACGCCATGTTTTTTGGCAAGAGCGGCTAAGCCAGCATAATCGACTACAAGTGCGCCTTTTGAAATGGCGATCGCATGCATGGCATTCTCCAAAGCATAACGAATAAAAGTAAGACCGGGTCCGCCCTCTTTTTCAGATGGACCTGCCTCGATGAGCACGTCTGCTTGAGCTGACTTGATAAATTCCAGCGCGTTCCAAGATGGGTTCCTTGTTTGTTTTGTATGAGCATAGTCTGCCCATTTTCCCGAATCGATTCCGTTCTCATCGTAGAGGCCGGAAGCTGAACGAACGACTCCCACGAGTCTGACATCCGCTTGATATAGCTCGCGGTACCTCTCCCTTCGCTGCTCCAGCAGTCGAGCCACCTGCTGTCCTACTGTTCCGAAGCCTGTTAACATAATGTTCCAACGTTTCATGAGTCAATCTCCTTGCTGTTTATGCGTCGCTTATTTCCACCATTTTTTCTACTTTTATCTTGTATCCGGAGCAAATCCTTGCGATTCAGTTTCTTTCCTGTTTTCGCTGAGTAGAGCTCTTCCGTATGATCAATAAACAATATTCCTTCCAAATGGTCCATCTCGTGCTGAATACACCGAGCCAGGAAATCTTCCGCTTCGATTGTCTTTGTTTGTCCTTGGCGGTTCAGCGTCTGAACTTTGACATAATTCGCCCGACGAACGATTCCAAAAACACCTGGTATCGAAAGACAAGCTTCTAGCCCTACCTGCTCACCGGATTTTTCCACCAACACCGGATTGATTAGTTCAATCAAGCCGCTGCCGCAATCCATCACGACTAAACGCTCCGGGATGCCAATCTGGATCGCAGACAAGCCCGCTCGACCTTTCGCAGCGTAAATCGTTTGGGCCATATCATCCAATATCTTTTCGACCTGCGGAGTAATGGATAGTACTCTTTTTGAAGTTTCACGCAAGACAGGGTCCCCCAGGCGAACGATCCTGCGTTCAGCCATTTGCTTCTCCCTCCCGCATTAGTCAGTTTTCGATTTCAAGGTAGCAAATCAGGTCCTCGCTGTCAAAAGGAACCTTACAAAATCTGAAATATCCCGTTGGGCAAGGGTGACAAATGCATGTAGATACGCTATCTTTATTGGTAAAGATAGATGTTTGTATATGAAAAGGGAGGCTACCATGCATTCATTAGCATCAACGCTGAACGAAACCATCCAACGAGAAAACCCGCACGTGTATGAAATGCTATCCAATATCGCCAAGCTGATTTATTTCCCTAAAGAGGGGATTCTCAGCCAGTCGGCAGAAGCGAAAGCAAAAGCGAAAAAGTACAATGCAACCATCGGGATTGCACTGGAAAATGGTCAACCGATGCACCTTAAGGTCATCCAGGATAACCTGTCTGCTTACCAGCCAAAAGACATTTACGAATATGCTCCCCCTGCAGGAAAGCCTGAGCTGCGTGCAGCATGGCGTAAAAAAATGATCGAGGAACAGCCTGCACTGGCTAATCATACGTTTAGCAACCCAATCGTTACAAACGCATTGACCCATGGTCTGAGCATCGTATCTGACTTGTTCGCTGACAGCGGCGACAGCGTCATCATCCCGGACAAAAACTGGGAAAACTACGAGCTTACGTTTTCGATCCGCCGTGGTGCGGAAATGGTCTACTACCCATTGTATAACGACGAGATGAAATTTAATGCTGCTGCTTTGCGTGATGCCATTCTCGCACAAAAAGACAAAGGCAAAGCCATCGTCGTACTCAACTTCCCGAATAACCCAACTGGCTATACACCAGGTCCAGAGGAAGGAAAACAAATCGTCGCTGCACTAAAAGAAGGCGCAGAGGCTGGGATCAACATTGTTGCCGTAACGGATGACGCGTACTTCGGCTTGTTCTTCGAGGATTCGATGCACGAATCTCTCTTCGCTAGCCTGTGCGACGTTCACCCTCGCATTCTGCCTGTAAAAGTAGATGGGGCTACTAAAGAGGATTACGTATGGGGCTTCCGTGTTGGCTTCATTACGTATGCATCCCCATCCAGCGACTTGCTCAGCGCTTTGGAGCAGAAGACAATGGGAATCATTCGTGCGACTCTTTCCAGCGGATCACATCCTTCCCAAACGTTCGTCCTGCAGGCAATCACTGCACCGGAGTACAAAGCACAGAAGCAGGAGAAATTCGATATCATGAAAGGCCGCGCCAACCGCACCAAGGAAGTGCTCGACAGCGGTAAATACGATGACGTGTGGACCTACTATCCATTCAACTCCGGCTACTTCATGTGCCTCAAGCTAAAGACTGTCGAAGCGGAAGCATTGCGCCAGCACTTGCTGGAACAGTATGGCGTAGGTACAATCGCTCTCGGTCAAACCGATTTGCGTATCGCTTTCTCTTGCATTGAAGAAGAAAACATTGCAGACCTGTTCGAATTAGTCTACAGCGGTGTGAAAGATTTGGAAAAGGCATTGACCAAATAAATGTAACTAGCTCTATTGAACAAGCGTCTTGACCTCGTGTCAGGGCGCTTTTCCGTTTTCTTTCAAAAAAGGCCCCGAATACCCAAGAAGTATAAATACGAGGGTTTCCGAGACCTGTTCCATCATGCAATTTTATTAGCTTTCAATCGACGAACGCATACGACGAGGCTGCTGTGTTCCGATAAAAATGGAGGCGAGCACCAGGATCATTCCCACCCCATGCATCCAAGTAAATGCTTCGTTCAAGAAAAAGGCAGCCACGAGAGCAGCACTTATCGGCATCATTCCGGTGAACAGTCCCGCTTTGGAAGCCTCCACCTTCTCCACTCCTTTGTACCAGAGAATGAAAGATAAGACGCTGGCCGTAAACGCATAGTACACAAGAAGCCACCATACATGTGCAGGTACGGCACTCCAATCAAACCGCAAGCTTTCCCAGATCGCAAACGGAAGAAACAAGACAAAGCTGATGACATTAATCGCAGTCGTCATTTGAAAAGGCGTAATTTTCCCAGACAGTCTTTTGGCGAAAATCGTGAAAAGCGCTTCGCTGACGACCGCAAAAAACACGAGCAAATTGCCAAGCATGCTTACCCAGTTTTGCTCCCCTCCGCTTCCTGTGAACGTAATGAAGCCGATGCCGCCCACAGAAAGACCGATCGCCACTAAGCTGTTGGCGTGTAATTTTTCCTTGAGAATCCAGAACGAAAACAAAGCGATGCAGGCAGGTACCGTACTCGTAATGATACCGGCTGCAGTAGCAGTCGTCCACTGAACGCCGTACAACATGCAAATACTAAACAAAAAAACGCCGAAAAACGACTGCCAGAACAACACCTTGCCTTCCTCACGGCTCCAAGACATTTTCCATTCCCCACGCATAGCGAGCAACGGCAATAGGATGACAATCGCGAGCAAAAAGCGCAGCTCCGAAAACAAAAACACGGGAACATGGGAAACAATTTCTTTTCCGATGGAGATATTGCTTCCGACCAAGGCCATAGCCACGGCTAACTGTATATAAGCTAACAGCATGACGTCTCGCTTCTCCCTTCAAGCTCCAACAATTCTCTGCATCTGGCCAAACTGCCTGTGATTACCCTGCGTTTTGCCATTCTTTTTGAGAGGACGGGACCTTTTTTGTCGTTTTCTCTGCTGCCCCTACCAGCCAGGAACCAAACGGTAGTTTTCCCAGCCCATATGATACGGCAAATGAAAGAATGGAGCACAAGACGAATGCTACCATACTCCCCCACACGCCCGTGTGAAATAGCTGAAGCTCGCGTAAAAACTTCATCAAGTATGTCAAGATCAGCGCATGAATCAAGTAAGCTCCGTACGAATACTTCCCAAGGAGTCCTAACCAATGTGTCCATTTGGACTGCTTTTTGCTCACCCATAGGCAGAGAGCGTACACAGCCAGTAAGCAAGCCATCGTATAGAGGAACATGGACGGTTTCAAGGATGTCGCTTCGTTTAAATTGATTTGGCCTTGCCCTGATTCACGGAAAAGCTCATAGCCAATGACTGCGTACAGGACACCAACTGAAATGATGATCCAGTACCAGTATCTTTTCAGCATGGCACGAAATGCAGGCAACGTGAAGGCGACCAAACCACCGAACAAAAAGTAATAGAAATAATAGAACGCATTTCGATCACGGTATTTGATGAAATACGTATCAAGCAAATTCATATCGAACCGAAAACCGTGCGCCGGGATGTACCGCGCTGAAAACCACATGAGGCCCCCATAAATCAATCCGGTGACACCAAGAGCGAGAACGAGACGAAAGCGGCTTGTCACGAATCTGCGGAAAAGTTCAAATACTCTTTGCCAAAACGGATACAAAAGATAGAACTGAAAAATCATCACGACGAACCACAGATGATACGAGGATGTCCCTGTCAGGAAATTTTTGCTTACATTCCAAACGAACGCTGCTCCCTCACCCAAAGGCTTCTCCATCAAGTAAAGATAGACCACCGACCATATTCCATATGGGACCAAAATCTCGGTTATCCGTTTACGCGTGAAGGAAATATAGTTCACTTTTTCAGCGTAGTTGTAAAACAAAACAAGACCCGTGATGAAAATGAATGCTGGTACCGCGAATTTTAGCAAATGAAACAACATTCCGTAGATGATCGACACCTGCTCTGTCAGACCCGGCTCACGGATGTACACACCAATGACATGCTGATAAACCACAGCCAAGAATGCAAAGGCCCGGATCAGATCCAACTCACCAATTCGTTCTTTTCGAGCCATAACCAAATACCAGATCCTTCCTGTTCTTGCGAAAAAAAGTGCTACCTTCCATCTTACCGACCAAAAGTCAGTCTGGCAAGCCTCAAATCAAAAAGACTGATACCCTTTGGAGCAGTATCAGTCACTACTATCCACCTTGATCCGAAGATAGATCCGCTAGACTTCGAATCGGCCAAATCAGACTTTGTACCCCACGTGAATACAGTGCTAAATGTGGAGAATCCGTGAGTGGGATCGACAGGTTTTCGGTCATGGCATTTTCACGAATATGAAAGGCTGTCTCCTGTAGCTCCCATGGCTCGTGTACTACATCCGCAAACATCAATTGCTTCGTTCTGCTACACCTGCAAAAGAGCGTGTATCGCTCTGTTAGCCAATGCACCAGCGTTCCCTCTTTGGCCAAAAATTTGTCACTGAGAGGCTGGTAGCTGCCTTCGAACGAGGGTGACTGAGGTAGACCAGATAGTCGTCGAGAGGTAAAATCGATCTCATCCCCTTGGCGTTGAAAAGCCATTTGGGCCTGATAATACGGCAGCCGGTACCAAAATTTTGCAATCTTGATCACTAAAGGATTCGACGCATCCAGAGAAAGAAAATACACACCCGTCTTCCCTTTCCCCTTCACATACGTTCTAACATTGATTTCAGGAAAAGTCGTCGTGAATGGTACGGATGGCATCCTACGCAGACGCACGCCACTCAGCAAAAACGGGATAATACTGATCCAAGCCATGTTATTGTAGGTATCGAGTTCAAGTCCTGCTGGAATCAGTGCTCGAATAGACGCTGGGGAAATTGCCCAATGTAAAAAAAGAAGATGCTCCCACGTCTGCGTCATGGTCCATCCGTTATACTGTGCGGGCGACTTGATTTGGATGATCTTTTGTTCGATACGAATCCCTCCCATTCGTACGTCGATCAAGCGATTCTAACTGGAAGAGGATGAATGATAGGCAAGGGGTACTTTCGTCACTTTGCTCGTCATCTCATCGAGTGAGACGAGATCCGCAGCGGTCACTTCACGAAGAGACGTTTTCCCCAGCGCGAGGATGGCAATTTCCATCTCATCCACAAACGAAAGAAAAAAGTTAGTCAAGTATTTCGCGGCTGATTCGGGGTCGAATTTGTTTTTCAAGCTTCCTGGATAGGTGGTTAGCTCTGTCGGTGGTTCCCACGGTATGGCTTTTGTCACCTGATCATGAGTCATCGCCCACAAAACAGCCGTCCCCATAAAGATGCCGTCTGCTCCCAAAGCAATCGCTTTCAAGCACTCCCCCGGGGTATTATATCCGCCCCCGGACAATAAGGTAATCCGTTCTTTTACACCTTTTTTCTTCAAATAGCGCACAGCGCGGGTCAGCGCATAAATCGTCGGCAAACCGAAATCATCCTCCAGAATGGGAGGTCCTCCTTTTGTCCCCGCTTGTCCGCCATCAATACTGATAAAATCTACACCGGCTTGGATGACAATCTCCAGGTCTTTTTCAAGAATGGCACTAGCACAGATTTTGACGCCGATCGGAACGCCGTCTGTTATGGTGCGCAGCTTGTCTACAAGCTTCTTTAGATCCTCCGGCTTTGTTACTTCCGGATGCCGCGAAGGAATGACGATCATTTCTTCATCCTGAACCCCCATGATTTCAGCAGCTCTTCCCTTGATATATTCAGCGGGGATAAAGCTCGCGGCAGCTGCAGTCGCCCCCTGCCCAAAATGGATTTCGATGGCGTCCGCCTGTCGCAAAATTTCCGGCTCCTTTGCCCACTTTCCCGAGTTGTATTGGAGAATCAGATGTTTGGCGAATTTCCTTTCTTCCGGCAGTAATGGACCTTCACCTGTATTCGTCAAACTCCCCACGGCGGCCGTTCCTTTGGCAATCGCGATTTTCACATCCTCACTTACACCGATACCGTATCCCATGGCCCCTGCCATGAGCGGAATGTCCAAAGTTAACGGCTTTTTTGCCATGGGTCCAATCGTGATTTTCATATCCACTTCTGTATCCTCACCCGAAGGCATCTTCGCCAGCTGTGCAGGCGAAAATATCAAGCTATCGAAGTTCAAGAACTTGCGTGGACTTCCGAAAGGACGCTCGATAGCTTGTCCTGTAGCTGCTCGCAAGCTGTTCTCCAGGACGTAACGTGGACTGACTTTGGTCATTGCAGAGACCATCTCAAAAATATTTTCCGGATAGCGGTCTGACATAATGCGCTTCATAAACTTGGCGAGCACCCACTGGGTAAGAGGACGAAAAAGACAGATCAAAAGCAGTCCCACCACGATGAGTGCTACCATTGATCCTACAAAGGAGCCGATCAAAAACGGAATCCAGTTGCCCGCCATCCTCTTTCTCCTTCCTACTGTCAGAGCGCTGCTATTACTTACTCGGGTTGTGAGATAGGAAAATTTTGCCCCAATCCTTCCACTTTTATCCGATGCCGCCCTGACGCTGAAGGAACAAAAAAACGTCCAAATTAACTGGACGTTTTCGAGCCAAGCCTTCTCCACAAATAAAAATAACAGGACGTCAGCACAAGCACGACAGCAATTGTCATGAGAGTGTCAAATCGCATGAGATCCTCCTTTTCTTTTCATTGGTACAAATTTACCGTATGTCAAGCAGCGCCAAAGCCATTCTGCCGGACCAAACTGATAGTTGGCAAGCCACCAGCGACTAACGAAGATTTGCACAGTGAAGATTACCAAGCTAAACACCAATCCGAGAGCCAACGCAGGCGTTCCGTAAAAATGTCCAACACGCACAACCAACACGGCGATGATGGTTTGGCTCAAATAGTTGCTTAACGCCATTCTGCCGACCGGTTCGAAATGCTTTAGCATGCGCTTGCCGCTCTCTTTCCGATAAAGAAGCAGCAGTGATGTGATGTAAAAAGCGCATAGACTAAGACCGCTCCATGTAACAAATGTTTGAACGGTGATCCAGATTGAGGCAGGAAATTTTACAACGCCAAACTGAACAAGAGGAATCATTGGTACAAGCACAACACTCAGGCCCAGTGCGAGCCACCAAACGCGGCGGATGGCTGGAATAAAATCTTCCGTCCTCTCGAATACTCCCCGCTTGGCTGCCAAGAATCCGAATAAAAAGAGAGGAAATACCGATAGAATGACAAAAAACTCAAAGGAAAGAACGAGCGGAATTTCGTAACCAACCCGGAATTGCAACCACTCGATCATCGACCCATTGGTATAAGCATCGATAGCTTTTGGAATGAGCAGTGATTGATCTGGTATAGGAACGAGCTCCTCAGGAACGGTCAGAATCAGAGCAGAGAGGGCCTGCATACCAACCAAAAGCGTCCACGCCCATCTCTTGATCGTACTTTCTTGCCTGTGGTAAAACAGCAACAAAAGAAAACCAGCTAAGGCGTACGTATGAAGAATGTCTCCGTACCAGAAGAAAACAAGATGGGCCATCCCCACAATCAGCAGCACGAATAATCTGCGAGTAAACAGACTCCGATAAGGCAACTGTTTGCTCTCGGCGCGATGCATAAACAGAAAAAAACCTACCCCAAACAAAAACGAAAAGATGGTGTAGAACTTCGCCTGTACAAACATGTTAAACAAAAGCCGTATCCAACTATCCATTTCCGAATGGGTATTGACCATCCCTGCATCTGGCAAGAACATGATGGGATATAAAAATGACGGCATATTCACCAGCACAATCCCCAGAAGAGCAAAGCCTCTAATCCCATCTAGCTGTCGAATGCGCTCACCTTCCGCTACAGGTGCTACTTTCACGTCAATGAACCTCCTCAACTGCTGCTTAAGCTTTAACACTTTTAATACGGATGAACCTCGGAAAAAGTAACAAATGCTTCTTCCACAACAAAGAGAGCTTCGCAAAAACGAAGCCCTCTCTACATGCTGCCTTATTTTGATGGGGAAGTTGTTGTTGTTCCTGTTCCTGTGCGGTTTGTCCTTTTCCGAAGGTCGAGCAGAACACCGACAAAACCAGCAAATATCGCTGGCATGATCCAACCGGCACCTTCCTTATAAAACGGAAGGACACCCAAAATATCGTTCCAGCCCTGATTAAAAAACGTAAGATTCATCAAATCCACGACACCAAAGACCGTCACAACTGCGACAGTCGTCATATACACAGACGAATGCGCAGGTATCCAGCGCTCTAGCAGCGCCAGCAAAATGAGTACGATAGCAATCGGGTAAATAGCTCCCAGAATGGGGACAGATACACTTAAAATCTCCGATAGTCCCAGGTTTGCAACACCCATACTCAGGACACAGAGAATAATCGCCCATCCTTTGTAAGACAAACCTTTGAATCGTCCATGAAAGTATTGGCTGCAAGAAGTTACGAGTCCAATTGATACACAGAGGCACGCAACGGTAAAGATGACACCAAGAATCAGCGTACCGCTTGTCCCAAATAGCTGCCTCATGATTGCTGTCAGGAGTAGCCCGCCATTCTCCGGTCTTCCTAAAGAGGCACCGGATGAACCCAGCAATCCCAAAACGACATAGATGAATGTCAGCAACATGCCTGCTCCGAGACCTGCTTTGATCATATTCGCTGACAGTTGCTTCTTGTCCTCAATTCCCTTGCTCCGCAGTGTATTGGCGATCACGATTCCAAATACGAGTGCAGCCAAAGCATCCATCGTTAAATACCCGTCCAGAAAACCTTGCACAACCGGATTGGTGGCATATTTTCCTGCTGGTACCCCCGTTGGACCGAGTGGTGTGAATAAGCTCTTGATGTAGATCAATGCAATCATTGTCAATAGTGTAGGCGTCAATATTTTCCCAAAACGATCAATCAATTTGGAAGGAGTCAGACTGAACCAAAAGACAATGCCAAAAAATACAAGCGTATAGAAGAAAAGACTCCAGGTGGAATCAGCGGCTTGTGCCGGCAAAAACGGCGCCATTCCCATCTCGTAAGCGAGACTGCCTGCACGCGGGATGGCAAGTGCGGGTCCAATCGACACATAAATCAAAATAGGAAAAATAAGAGCAAAGCTTGGATGAACACGACTTGCCAATTGGTAAAAGCTCCCTGCCTTTGCGATAGCAATCACACCAAGAATAGGAAGACCAACAGCAGATAGTACAAAGCCTGCAATCGACAGCCAAACAAGGGAACCAGCCTCTTGACCCAGATAGGGTGGAAAAATAAGGTTTCCTGCACCAAAAAACATCGAAAACAGCATAAAACTGACCAGCAGCATCTCTTTCTTAGACAAGGTTATCATCGACGTGTATATTACCTCCCATCTTATTGAGAGGCATTCTATCAACTTTTGCGCTCCTTCGCTAGTAGCAACGCCATAGTTGTAATTGAAAGATTTTTCACACTTCATTCGTAATAGAAAAAAGAGGAAACCACCTGCCCATATCTTACCGTTTGAGCAACCTCGACAAGTGGTCTTCCTCTTATCGTTTTCGCATGGAAACAATTCGTTTGTAAAAGGTCTTATCCTCCAGCTTTTGAAAGAGAGAAAGAGAAGGACGGAAATTGGCCTCAATAATCCACGGTTTGCCATCCACATCAATCCCTAAGTCCAAACCGATCTCCCGGAGTGTCGGATAGGCTCTTCCCAATCGATTCGCTACCGCCGTAGCTATCATGCGGATATCACGCAAGAGGTGCGGGCCTGCTTCGATATTGGACAGCTTGATTGCCGTCTGGATAGGCAAGACTTTTCCGCGGCTGCGAGCCACATTTGTCACGACATAGCCCGGACCTGCTAGCTTTGCACACCACCCTGTTATCACCCAAGGCTCCTTGTTGTTCCTGCGCTGGATCATGACACGCACATCAAAAGGCTTGCCGTTGATTCTACCGAGTGGGATACGTGGCTGGAGCAGGTATGTTTTTGGTCGAAACAGCGATTCCACGTATCGGATCGTGGCCTCCTTCCCCTCTACGAGACGCTGACGACTCCCGCTGTGGACCAAATACTTCTCTTCTCCACGTGCCGTTACTTGAATAATTCCTGCCCCACCGCCGCCTCCCGAAGGCTTCAGCATCACGTGTGTAAACGCTTCTGCATACTGCCATAGCTCTTCAGGAGAGTACACGCGGGTTTTGGGCAAATACTCCTGCAAAAGTTCGTCTTTAACCAAGTGCTTATGCTTGCCCCATTTTCCAACGTTTGGCGGTTTTATGGCAGTGTCTCTCCATTCTTTATCAGATGATGCTCCTCTATTTTCGTGATACGATTCTGTCCGTCCACAAACACGACCTTGGGAACGAGCTGTTCGACCTCGGATTCATCGTACATGCCCATACTCAAAATGATGACAAGATCTCCTGGCGAGAATAAGTGGGCAGGCGGACCGTTCAGACAGATGACTCCGCTACCCGACGCTCCGGGTAATGCGTATGTTTTCCAGCGCGTGGCATTCCGCAAACTGGTTATTTGCACGATTTCATAAGGCTTGATATCTGCCGCATCCATGAGAGCAACGTCAATTGTGATACTCCCCACGTAATCCAGTTCGGCCTGCGTAACTGTCGCCCTGTGAATTTTGCCTTTGCACATGTGTCGCTGCATAAGCGGTTCACTCCTTTCCAAACCGATGACATTAGTCTATGTCCGATGGATTGTCCAGGAAACCTCCTGCGAAAGGAAAGTTAGGGGGTATGATACGCAGCGCGCAAATCGACTCCATAGGTGCGGCATAATTGGCTGAGTTCTTTTGTCAGATTCGGATCGAACGGGATACCTTTTTCCAAACGTTCTTGCTTTTTTCGGCTCTCGATCTCCCCAGGAATGAAAATTTCGGATACACCTTCTTTCGTAGGTATGCTTTTCACCTCACGAATGTAGGCATCCATATTGGCACAAAAATCGGGGAGTGGCATAAATCGTTCAATATCCACTGTCAAGAATAGATGTCCAACATTTTGTGGATCGTCCCAATTGTCATACAGACTTTTTACATGTGGCCCTGTCGCAGCACCCGTGAGCAGCCCACACAAGATATCGATGAACATCGCCAATCCATAACCCTTTGCTCCCCCGATCGGCAAAAGTGAGCCTAGCAAGGCTTGTGTGGGATCAGTCGTTTCATTCCCATTGGGGTCGATGGCCCAATCCGCAGGAATGGATTCTCCTTTTTTAACGGCTAAGGCGATTTTTCCTCTGGCAGCGACACTTGTAGCCATATCTAGCAAAAAGGATGGTTCTTTCCCTGCCGGTATCCCCACTGCAATCGGATTCGTTCCGAAAAAAGGGCGAATCCCTCCTGTTGGCGCCATGGCTTCGGGGGCATTGGAAAGGACCAGAAGAATCCTCCCTTCTGTTATCGCTCGTTCTGCATAGTACGAACAGGAGCCAAAATGGTTGGAATGACGAACACCTACTGCCCCGATTCCCATTTGCTGCGACAACTTGATCGCTTCCTCCAATGCCGCAACCCCGACGACCGCACCCAGTTGGTTTTTGCCGTCTACCAGTGCTGTTGCTCCTTCCTGTTTCCATACCACTGGTTCATCATTCAATTCAATCAAGCCTGCTTCGATTCGTTGGATATAGATCGGCAGCCTCGCTAAACCATGGGATTCGATGCCGCGCAAATCAGCATGGACGAGTGATTCTGCGACAAGCCTTGCGTGCTTATGTTTGGCACCTGCCTGTACAAGCACTTCTGTTACGACTCGCTCCAAACGCTTCCAATGAAAGAGTGCAGGGTGCATCTTCTCTTTTTCCCCTCCTTCACCGTTGTTCTGTACTTCGCCTGCTTCCTGATCTGAATATAGATATGTCGCCTGCTGATTGACCGCTACAGGCATTGACCCAGTTCAAGGGACGCCGACAGAAAAAGGAGCTCCCGGAATTGGGGCTCCTTTTTTGCGTGTTCCTATTCATAATTGGCTAGTACCGTAATGATCTGGTCCTGCATCTTGGTAAACAACTCTTCATCCTCGACATACCCATTGAACATAATCGATACGATGAGCTTCTCTTTGCCTTTGGTCGTGATATAGCCCGACAGCGTGTTCACACCTGTCATCGAACCTGTTTTCGCATGAAGATTATTCGCCGCGGGTGTGTCCTTCAAGCGGCTTTTCAGTGTCCCATCTATTCCCGCTATGGGCAAAGATTCATCATAAGCGGCAAAATTCGATTCCGTGGTCATCCCCTCAAGTACAGATGCGATCTGCCGAGCAGAAATAAGATTGTAGCGGGTCAAGCCTGAGCCATCCATCATGTCGAAGGTGGTATTCCCGCCGAGCGAAGCTACGGTTTCCTGAACGACCTCTGCACCTTTGGCTGCACTCCCTATCCCTTTCCTTGCAGCTCCGAGCGTCTTGAGGAGCATTTCTGCGTAGTAATTGTCACTTCGTTTATTGAGATACTGTACGATTTCCTTTAGAGGCAGTGACTCAAATTGTGTCCATTTCACTGCTGCTGGAGGAACTGGCTGAATCAGCACTTCGCTTTTCGGAGCAAACGCAATTCCTTCTTGCTCCAGCGTTTCTTTCAGCACGGTCCCTACGTACTTGGCTGGTTCTTCCACAGGTACTCTCTCGTAATCCCCTTCATGATCAAGCGGGAGGTTCCCTGACAGTCGAATGGTATTTGTTCCACGATCACGCAAAATAGCAAATGTATTTTCCTCGCCTTTTTGTACGGTCCTGGCTTCATTGATCACTTGCACATAAGCCGTTTTGGGAAGTACGTTGATTTTCACTGGTTCTCCAGCATCGTTAGCGGGCTTGAATTCGATCATGACCGTCCCGCGGTTCATGGCAAGAGCCCCTATGGTCGGGTTGTAATAGTAGCTCTCGTCATCCCATGCCCAGCCGAGGCCAAGCCGTTGTTGGTCAAAGTAGCTGTCATCCATCACGAGGTTCCCATTGATACGCGTGATTCCTTGTTGCTTAAGCCATCCTGCTATTTTTTCAATCGACACACCTTCCTGCACTTTTAGCGCATTCTCTGTGTGCAAGGTAGGGTCACCGTATCCTTTCACATACAGATTGCCTTGTTGTATGCCTGTAGAGGTGATCGGGGCGTCTCCGTACACTTCCGTTTTGAATACGTAATCCGAACCAAACTGGTTCAACGCCGTGGCAGTCGTCAGCAGCTTCAGATTCGAAGCAGGGGTAAGCAGTGTGTCCGCATCCCGTTCGTATAAAACAGGGTCACCTGTTGAATCCAACGATTTGATCATAACTCCGGCCGTTACCCCTGCTGCTTCCGGGGTATCTAGGATGGGATCGATCATAGCAGAGAGTGGGTACGTCTTTTTCTCTGGAGGGCTGAATCTTTCCGGTGCTTCGATATCCGGGTAGCTTGTTAACAAAATTCCGATTCGATCCTGCAGCTCCCTTGCATACTTCGATTTATAAATGCCGTTGATCAAAATCGAAAAAGCGAGCTTATGACCATTTTTTGCCGTTACATAACCCGACATGGTATTGACTCCGCTTAATGAGCCTGTCTTTGCTACCAGGTTCTTTTCCGCACTGGTTCCTTTCATGCGGTTTTTCAAGGTGCCGTCTACTCCTGCGATTGGGAGTGATTTTTCCAATTCCGTTCGATATTCTTGCTCCTGCAAAAAGATGAGTGTTTCGATTATCTGTTCCGGAGTGATCATATTAAATCTCGATAACCCCGAGCCATCTACCTGACGGAAGCCTGACTCAATGCCAGCTCGCTTCATCACGTCTGCTACCGCCTCACTGCCTGCCTCAAAGCTCCCCTCAACTTTCTGGGTAACGCCCAGTGTCTTTACTAGCATCTCCGCATAGAAGTTGTCACTATCCTTGTTGAGCTCCACCGTGATCTCACCCAACGGTTTGGACAAGTGGGTATAGAGCGGTACTCCGCTTTGCAGCACGGTTTTTTTCACTTCTGTCTTCGGATATAAGGCAATCCCTTGTTTCAGCAACTGATCCTTCCATAGATCGCCCACATACAAAGCCGGGTCTTCCATCGTGACATCTTCAGCATAAGGAGCTGCTTGCATCCCAATCGTACCGGATACGATGATTTCATTTTTTCCGCGCGGACGCTCAATGAGCACATTGCTCTCCTTGCCCGCTGTCGTTTTCAACTGGTTTGTGACTGTTATGTATGTAGTAGCTGGGTTCATGGTCAGGACGGGGGCATCGTTCACCGTTTTTCCAGGGGTTGCGGTTAGAGTCGCAACGTTTTTATTTACGGCTAATCCACTGATCTGGGCGCTGTACCCATACGGTTCATCATCCCACATCCAGCTCGTACCCAATCTGGTCTCATCGAAATAGCTGTCATCCAGAAGCAGATTTCCATTGATTCGCTTGATCCCCAAATCTTTGATGGCTTTTGCCATTTGCTGCAAATCCTCTGGCTTCAGACTAGGGTCCCCATAGCCTTTTAAAATCAGATCTCCTTGCAAAACTCCACCGTTATTTACCTTTCCTGAAACAAACACCTCGGTCTTCCACTGATAGTCTGGCCCTAGTTTATCCAGACCTGCAATTGTCGTAAACAGCTTCATGTTGGAGGCCGGGATAAAATTACGTTTGGCATTGTGCGTGTATACGTACTTTTTGTCGGTTAGATCGTAGACCGCGATTCCAGCGTACATTCCCTTGCTATTCTCATCGTTTTTCAAATCGGCGAGGAATTTTTCTATGCTGAGTGCAAGAGGACTAGAAGAAGCGGCCTCTTCCTTGGCTAGCGCAGGCGAAGCTGCTACCTGCAACAAGAGAGCCAACACGAAAATCCACGTACCGACACGTCGAAAAGCAAATAAATGATTCATGATAACCTCCTTGTCATAGTCTGGGCGATTTCCACCAACAAATCACAGTATGCCATCATGATAGCACGTATTCTATTTATTCGGAATATTACCATTATACTAAAAGTCTACAGGCATGAAGGATAGCCATTCCGTTCATACTACCTTCAAAACTTCTTTCGTTTGGAGGAAATGGTTTCATGTTCTATCGATTGCTCCTCTGTCTGTCCCTTCTCTGCGCCTTTTCATTCCCCGTCCATGCCCAAACCGACATCGGGCGGCTACAAGTAGATCCCTCCCCCTATTCTTCCCTTGCGGAGCTCGTCAAAAAGTGCGACTTAATCGTCATCGCGCAGGTAGACAGTACCCATCGGGCGCATCCCACGGGACGCAACATTCCCCAAGGCAAGATCGTGAACTACACACAAAGACTCCAGGTAAAAAAGGCCATAAAAGGCACAGCATCCAGACGAGTAACTGTGCTAAGCACTGGCGTAGAGCCGCTTCCCGATGCCTCCAGTCCGCTCAACCTGCAGTATCCTGGGCCGCTGGCGGAAGGGAATTATTTATTATTTTTACGAAAAGTGAGCGGATCACAGATGTACAGTACAGCAGGTCTCTGGCAAGGCGTTTATCCAATCTATCAAGGAAAAACCATTGCTCTTTCCAATCTTGGCTTTACCGAGTTGAATCAGCTATCACAAGAACAAGTCATCCGAAAAATAACGGCGATATCCCGCTAATGAAATTGCAAAAAACCGCTCTCGTTAACGAGCGGTTTTTTGACGTTACCATCATGTGCTGTCAGTTGCGCATCACGTAGATGAAAATCACCATAGACACAGCACAAGCGAGTACACTGAGAATAAACCCCCAGATCACCCATTTGCTATTCGTCTTGTTTATGTGTTTGTCGTCCATGGAAACTTCTCCTCATTCAAGCATTCACCTTCTATTATAAGGTTGTTTGGCAGGAAAGGGAAACCGTTATTATGGTGAAAACTGTTAAAGACCTTCTCTCGTAAGACGACGAATCCCCAGCGCACAACCGCTCGTCACGAAAAGTACACACATGACTACAAACGCCCCCAGCTCTCCTAGCGTCAAACTCTCTTGACTGAGCACGCCCATGCCAATCGTTAAAAGTGACTGAGGAAATAACATCCCGAGCCCCGACACATACAAGCCCAACCCTACAAAAACAGAGCAAACACTAATGCCGACAGGTACAGCAAAGCTCGGTATCCGCGTGGAAAGCCAAAGCTGGAAGGCGATGATGGTGAGCGAAGCCAGCCAGCCCCGCATGATCCATCCGAACACTTCCAGAGGAAACGTAAAATGTGTGTGCAGTCCAGCCATGAAACCTGCACAAATATACAGCACAAAGAAGAAAAGCTGCACAATAAAAAGGAGAACACCAACTACCACCAGCTTCGCGAAAAAAATCGTTGGAATTGATACAGGCGCTGTCAGGATTACATTCCAGCTACGATTTACATGCTCCAGTCTGCACACAAACGAACAGCAGATCGCGATGAGAATGGGCAAGAAAAATTCTCCGTAGAACAAACTCACCTGCGTCCACAGGCTGTACCAGCCATTTTGCAGAATCGCTTGGTTCATCCAGTAGTTCGCAAAGCCGATCAGCGTACTGAAAACAGGTAGCACAAGCAAAACGAGCCATATACGAGAACGGCGAAGTTTTACCCATTCTGCTCCCAAACATCTGAATATCATGCAAGGTCCTCCCTATACGTCCTGCCGGGATACGTGAATGCTCCCAGCAAGGAAAAATGCGATGCCCATGAGTACGACGATGATCGGTAAATGAATGCCGATTTCACGGTTAGTAAACAACATGGTTTCGTTCACGTACTGATACGCAACGGGCGAAAAGTCTACATAGTACGACCAGATGAAAAGACGTCCGACTTGTGGCGGAAATAAGCTCGCTGTCATGCCAATGAATCCCCCGATCATCCCGAGGCATAGGCTGAACGCCTGATTTTTGATGGCGAGAGAGACCCATTGTTGCAGAGCAATCACCACGAGGTTTGTCAGTGTGGTCCCTGCGACAAAGCAGAGTAAAAGGCCAATCGGGACTGGCTCTGCTAAACCATAGCCAATGCCAAATGTCACGATCGCCATAGCCTGTAGAATGACTGCACTCCCCATCAAAACAGCCGCAGAGACGAATTTTGCCGCATAAACCGCTTTTCGGCTAACAGAGGCAGCCATCAGCAGCTTCCATGTACGCCCCTTGTGTTCCATATCACAAATTCGTGAAACAATGACAGCCGAACCGATCGGCAAAAACAATCCGTTCATGGCCGTAATCGTAACCAGTATGGCGCTCCACGTCTGCGCATCTGGATTTTTATTCATCGACGTACTGACAGCCATAAACCCCCATGCCAGTTCGATACTCAAAAGAATAGCGAGCATGAGAAACAAACGCTTATGTCGAATTTTATAAAACTCCAGCCAAAGCGTCCTCATTACAAACTTCCCTCCCTACCAGTCAGAGAGAGGAAAATGCTCTCCAGACCTTGCTTGTGCACTTCAATGCGATAAACATCAATGCCCGCCATCATCAGCGTCCGGTTTGTCTGTGCTACTTCCCTATCTTCCATGCCCTCCATGACAAGAAAGCCATCTTGGAGACTTGGAGAAAGCTCCATTTCTTGAAGAACTCTTCTCGCTTTTTCATTATCCTGCGTTTTCATCCAAACATGAGGCTGGCTGTTCCGTTGCAGCTGCTCCATACTTCCTTGAAACAAGAGTTTCCCTCCGTGGATAATGCCAATGGACGTCGCTACTTGCTCGATTTCCGAGAGCAGATGGCTGGAAATCAACACGGTCATTCCATACTGATGTGGCAATGATTGAATCAATTCCCGAATTTCCCCGATTCCCGCAGGATCCAGACCGTTTGTCGGTTCGTCGAGGATGACGAGCTTTGGAAAATGCAGCAAAGCCATGGCAATTCCCAATCGTTGCTTCATCCCGAGCGAATACTGATCTACCTTTTTGTTCTTTTGTTTTTCCAAACGGACGATTTGCAAGGCCTTCTCTACATATTTGTCCGGGACATCTCGCAGCCGCTGCATGACGCGCATATTTTCAAGGCCGGTAAGATGACCGTAATAGGAAGGAGCCTCGATCAAGGAACCCGTCTGACTCAAAATTTCAAGTCGGTTTCTGCAAAAATCCTTCCCGAATACAGATACACTCCCTTCCGTCGGCCTGACTAATCCTAGCAGCATTTTTAGAGTCGTCGATTTTCCTGCACCATTTGGACCGAGGAAGCCATAGACCTCCCCTTCTCCTACCGCAAGATTCACACGCTGGACGCAATAGGCTCCTCCATA
The DNA here is from genome assembly GCF_023714195.1 of Brevibacillus sp. MER 51. NCBI lineage: Bacteria > Bacillati > Bacillota > Bacilli > Caryophanales > Paenibacillaceae > Brevibacillus > Brevibacillus sp. MER 51. The sequence continues at coordinate 499,246 of NZ_JAMAUS010000001.1, forward strand.
GTGTTTTGAAAGGTTTTCCGTTCGAATCACCGTATTCATGTTTTCTCGCTCCTATCTGTTGGTCTCTCAAATGAAATCATAGAGTCCCAACCCGTCAATAAGCTGACAGGAATCTTACGACAACCTTAAATCGCCTCCAAGTGGGTAGAACAGACAAATCGAGCGAGTATAATGAATACGGGTGATTCAATATGGAAGAGTGGAAACAGAAAAAAGTGCTCATCGTGGAAGATGAGCTTGGAATCAGAAATATGATCGATGGATTTTTGCGTAAGGAAGGATTCTCTCGTATTTTTCATGCGGGTAGTTGTAAAGAGGCGCTAGGGATATTCGCTTCGGATAAGCCAGATGTCGCCATTCTGGATGTCATGTTGCCTGATGGAGATGGATTTGGACTTTTGACTTCGATCCGTCGTTTCTCGCAAATCCCTGTCATATTTTTGTCAGCGAGAGGGGAAGATGAAGATCGATTGCTCGGACTTGGCCTGGGCGCTGACGACTATATAGTGAAGCCATTTTTACCGCGTGAGCTCGTTCTTCGTCTTCTGGTCATTTTACGACGCGTTTACGCTCCTCCCCAAATCGAACGTCTGCCCGTTTTCCAGCTTGGTGACAGTATAATCGATTTGGAGGCAGCAACCGTGACGAGAGACCAACAAGAATACGCGTTGACTGCCAAGGAGCACGCCCTCTTGCGAAAACTCTATGAAAATCGGGGACGAATCGTCACGAGTGACGCCCTTTGCCAATCTGTATGGGGTGACGATTACTACGGGTATGAAAACACACTGATGGTTCATATGCGGCGCATTCGCGAAAAGATCGAGCCATGTCCGTCCACTCCTGAATATTTGCTGACGGTAAGAGGACTCGGGTACAAATTACTCGTAAAGGAAGAGTCGTAGATGGATGGAGCCGCACGAATTTTACGTCGTTATACAGGTGCTTCTATCCTGATCGCCGTCTTTTTGCTCATCGTCAATTACATCATTCTCGGTACATTTGTTTTCAAAGGCATAAATGAAGGCTCTCCTCCCATTTACGTCACACAAACTGTCGCAGAAGGTCTTCACGTAAACGGTTCCCACTATACGTTGGAACCAAATGCACGAGAATGGTTGCAAAAAAGCCAGGCTTGGGCCATGCTCATTGCGAACGATGGGAAGGTCGTCTGGGACTACGCCATACCAGACCAATTGCCCCGCGCCTTTTCCTTAGCAGAAGTGGCGCAGTTCTCACGAAATTATTTACAAGACTATCCTGTTTTTGTTTGGGAGCATGAGATGGGGCTGGTCGTCGTGGGCTACCCGAAGGACAGTCTCGCCAAGTACCAGATTCATTTTCCGATCAGTTGGATAAGTGATTTGCCATATCGATTGCTGGCTTTACTTTTCGGAAATATACTGCTCGCCGCTCTTCTCTCGCTATTCATCGGCTCTCGACTCATTCGGTCAATCCGTCCACTGATTAGGGGGATTCACGCTCTGTCAGAAGATCAGCATACACATGTCGAGGCAAAAGGAGTGTTCAGCGGGATTGCCCGAAGCATCAATCATGCTTCGGCGCTTCTGCAGGAGAAGAACGCTTTGCTAAAAGCCAGAGACGAAGCACGCTCGAACTGGATCGCAGGAATTTCCCACGATATACGCACGCCATTATCGATGGTGCTCGGGTATGCCAGTGAATTGGAAGAAAGCGACGTGGTGCCTTACGAACAGCAACAAAAAGCAAGCATTATTCGAAAGCAAGGGGAAAAGCTCCGGTCTTTGGTCAGCGACTTGAATCTCGTCTCCATGCTGGAATACGAGATGCAGCCCATCCATCCCAAACCAATTCGGCTATCGACACTAGCGCGGCAAATTGTCACTGACTTTTTGAACAATGATTTGGCAGAGACGTTTACCATCGAGCTGGATGTCACGACTGAACAATGCTTCGTGATGGGCGATGAAAAACTTCTTGTCCGCGCCATTACGAATCTGATCCAAAACAGCATCGTGCATAACCCATCAGGCTGTCGCATCCACGTGCAAACGACCCTGTCACCCAACCAGCGCAATGCTCTCCTGACTATCACTGACAACGGAAAAGGCATTGAGCAAAGCATGCTGCCTGACTTGGTGGAATTGCCGTATTCGTCAAAAAGAAAAGCTCCCTTACACAATGGTCATGGTCTCGGTTTGCCAATGGTTGCACGTATAGCTGCCGCTCATCATGGACACCTGCTGTTAACAAGCGATACAGGAAAAGGGATGACAGCAGAGCTTTGTTTCCCCCTCTTTTCCTAAAGAAAGACAGCATAGAGAAAGCACCCCTTGTCTCGCCAATGGAGAGTAGACTCTCACAAGCGTGCAAATGGGGTGCTTTTAATGTTCCTCGTTAATTACTTCACGAGATCGCGCATGATCTCTTCTGCTTTGACGTCAGTGGTGATCAGCTTCTCTTTTTTCATCCAATCAATCAGTGTTTGCCAAGATTCGGCCGTCTGGTATGCAAAAGGCTTTTCCCCCGCATCCATCAACGGAATCAGGGTATCCAAGCTCTTGGTCTCAATGTCTTTTTCCAGCGGGAAATCGGCAGCCTGTTTGGCAAGCAACAGATCGAGTGCCTTTTCCTTATTATTTTTCACATAGTCCTGGCCCTTGCCAATCGCACGCAGGAAACCTTCCACAGCTTTCTGCTTTTTGCCCAAAGTCTCGTCACTTGTTGCCAATACGAGCTCATAATAGTCTGGAACACCAAACTCAAAAGGCTTGAACACATTGACTGGAATGCCGTGCTTCTCCAAAATCAGTTGTTCATGGTTGATGTAGCCACCTACCACTGCATCGACCTTTTTGGCCGTCAACGCTGGGACGATGTCAAAGCCGATATCTGTGAAGGTCAATCCGGAATCATCGCCACCACTATGCTTCACAACTTGACGTACGATCGATTCATCCAGTGGAAGTGATGGATAACCGATATTTTTTCCAGCCAACTTTTGCGGAGTATCGATTCCACTGTCTTGGCGCGTCATGATCACGTTTAACGGATGACGAACGAGCGCACCTACAGATACGACAGGAACACCTTCTGCACGAGCTTGAATGAGCTGTGGTTGATAGCTGATCGCCAAATCCACTTTGCCCGCAGCCGCCATCTTCAACGGATCATTGCTGTCCGAAGGCATTTGCATGGTCACCTTGAGGTTCTCGTCTTTGAAATACCCTTGCTCCTCTGCGGCATACAAGAAGGAATGTACAGCATTCGGATACCAATCGAGCGCAATCGTCAACTCAGTCGGCTCCGTTCCTTTATCAGCAGGGGCTTGCGTCTGACCAGCATCCGAGCTCGCCTGATTGCCGCATGCAGCAAGACCCGTTGCCAATGTAAGTGCCATGAATGCTTTTGTCCATTTGTTGAAAGGTTTCATTGTTGTTCTCCTTTGATTTTCATATGCGGGGAAAAATGACGTTCGATTCGTCCAACTAGCCAAAACAGCAGCATGCCGAGAATGGAGAGTAACAGGACCGAGGCAAACAACGCGGGTGCCTGAAAATTGCCGGATGCCCGTCTCCCAAAGTACCCGAGTCCCTTGCTCGCTCCCAGCCATTCCCCAATCGTCGCCCCAGCCACACTGTAAGTAGCTGCCACTTTCAGACCACTGAAGAAATGGGGTAAACTCGACGGGAGTTGCAGCTTGGTGAAAATTTGTCCGTTCGTTGCCCCCATTGTTTTTAACAACTGGAGCATTTCCTTGTCAGTCGAGCGAAGTCCATCATACGTGTTGACAACGATCGGAAAGAAAGTAAACAGAATCGTTACAGCGATTTTTCCAGATAAATCATAACCGAACCATAAAATAAATACAGGTGATAATGCGATAATTGGGATTGTTTGGGAAATAACGATGTACGGATAGACCAGACGCTCCACAATCCGACTGCGAATCATTGCAAAGGCAAGGGAGATTCCAAATACAATCGAGATCGATAGCCCCAGTAACACTTCCTTTAACGTCGCCCAAAGATGTACACCTACTAGAGAGGTACGTAAATCCCACAACGATACGACCACAGCGCTAGGCGGTGGTAAAATGAATGGCGGCACCCCAAGGAAGCGACAACCAGCTTCCCACGCCAGGAGAAAAATGGCGATGGAGATGCCAAACCAAATGCCTCTCCCCATCATGCTTCTCTCCTCAAGGGCTTCATTGCTGATTGGCGATCCTGTCGAAGCAATTCCCAAATTTGCTCACGCAATGCCAAAAATCCGGCTTGGTTGCGGCTGCTCGCCGTTCGCGGTCTGCTCACCGGAACAGTTAATTCGATGGGCTTGGTGATCGGACTACCTGAAAGGACGATAATCCGATCTGCAAGTAGAATAGCTTCGTCGATATCGTGCGTAATCATCAGCATCGTACTGCCTGTTTCCTGCCACTTTTCCATCAGCCACTCTTGCATATCCATTCTCGTAATTCCATCCAACGCACTAAACGGCTCATCCAACAGCATCATCTCTGCGCCTGAAAACAACGCACGCAAAAAGGAAACCCGCTGACGCATGCCACCGGAAAGCTGGGCTGGATAGCTGTCAGCCCAAACCTGAAGCCCGTATCTTGGCAATTGCTGTCTGACACGCTCATGCGCTTCTTTTTTCGTCATACCTTTGATTTCCAGCGGCAAAGCTGCATTTTCGACAATTGTACGCCATGGCATGAGCAGATCGCGTTGGGGCATATAGCCGACCTGCCCTAAACGATTTGCGACTGGTACACTGCCGAGCCTGATTTCGCCTTGTCCCGGCTCAAGAAGACCTGCGATGAGCTGAAACAAGGTGCTTTTCCCGATCCCGCTCGGACCGATCAAGCTGACGAATTCCCCTTTTTCCACACGCAGATCAAAATGATCGAGAATCTGCCTGTCGCCATACGAAAAGCTGACGTCGGCGAAAGCTAGTTGTTCTCCCACGGCCACATTTCCTCTCTGTAGGACATGTCCCAGAACATGTACTCCATTTTGGAGGTGTTGACGAAATACTCCTCCAGTTTGGCCAGTTCTTGCTCGCTCTTACCTTCTGCCAATTGGTTCATGATCTCAATCAGCCAAATCGCCAACTGCCCAAATTCATCAGAGCTGTACATACGTACCCATTCGCCATACAGTTCGTGATCCAGCGCTCCTTCTACTTGTGCCAAGCGCTTTCCGATTTCCCAATAGCTCCATGTGCATGGGAGTAGTGCACTCACCAATTCGGCCAACGACCCTTGATGAGCGACACGCAGCATGTAGCTGGTGTACCCGAGCATCACAAAGGAAGGCTCTGTCGCTTCCAGCTCCGCGCGAGAGATGCCAAAGCGCTCGGCATACTGACGATGCAGCTCCATCTCTGTGTTCAGCGTCGATTCTTGCAAAGCGGCAAAGCGAGAGCTTGTTTCCAGATCGTATGCCTTCACACTGGCAATCGCGAACATTTTCGCGTAATCAATCAGATAGATGTAGTCTTGTTTCATGTAATATTTGAAGGCACCAACAGGCAGGCTGCCATCTCCAAGTCCGGTGACGAAAGGATGTTGATGAACACGCTCCCAGATTGGGGCTACACTTTTTCTCAAACGATCAGTAAAGGTTGTCATGCGGATACTCACTCCTTCGCTTCCTTTGGGGTATTGCACCAGGTGGCGATGAAACGGGTCATGATCTGGGCAAAATGAACGAGCTGGTCAGGATCAATGGATTCATCTACGGCATGTGCATGTGCGAGCTCACCCGGTCCGAATAGGACAGCCGGAATGCCTGCATGCGCAAACCAGCCTGCATCCGTCACCGTAGGCGACATGTTAACAATAGGCGTTTGATGCATGAGACTCTCATATGCGGATTGCAGTGTAGCCAACCCCGGATGCTTCGTATCCAACTCCAGTGAAGGGAAGATTTCACCGCGCTCCTCAATCATCGAACGTCCACCCCAACGGAAGGTTGGAGGATTGTCTCTCAGCCAAAGATCAGCGGCTGCTGCACGCCCGACGTGATCCTCGATCTCTCGAATAATCTCTTCATAGGATTCGTTCGGATAAAAATGAACAGTAATCCAGAGAGCGCAACGGTCTGCGATGAACGCAGCGTGACGACCTCCCTCGATGACTGCGGGATTGATCGTATTGCTGCCTGCCGGGAAGCCGGGATAGGACTTCATGACTGCCCAGTCCCGCTCCAGCTCCTGTAGTGCGGTAATCACCTTCGTCATTTTTTCAATGGCAGAAGCTCCCCTGACGCGGCCGCCTGCATGAATCGTCTGTGCACGCATTCCGTCATGCAGCGTCGTCGGACTCTCAATCGTGATCCAGCCTGTAATGACCCCGCCCTGCCCTTGCATTTGGAGATTGCTCGTGTCCACTACAACGGCGTAGTCAGCCTGATAGCCACGCTCGATGGCGGCCAATGTCCCCGCTTCACCCGCTTCTTCACCGATGACGGATTGAAAGAGCAAATCGCCTTGGAGCTCGATTCCGTGTTCGCGAAGCATTTGGATCGCAAACAAGCTCGCTGCGAGTCCGCCTTTCATATCCGCAACTCCACGGCCGTACAGGCGTCCATCCTTGCCATGTGTCAAAGCAAAAGGTGGATACGTCCACCCGAGGTCATCTCCGACTTCAGCCACATCGATATGCCCGTTGATAATCAAGCTGTTTGCGTGAGTTGAGGCACTCCCTGATAACCGCCCGACGATATTGTCGTCTCCCGGATATACCGTCCAGCGATCCACTTCGAATCCCATCGCTTGCAGTCTGTTGGCGATTACTCCTTGTGCGACATCGCTGTTTCGTGCGGGAGGACTCACAGTCGGATGAGAAACGAGCTCTGCCAATAAGGCGAACAGCTCTTCTTTGCGGCTGGCAATCGATTCTACCGCTTCTGTCAGTCGATGCACGTTACTCAATCATCCCTTCGGTCGGGCTGCTCGCGGATGCGTAACGCTTTTTCGCGATACGGCCTGCCAGGAAGCCTTTGCGACCTGCTTCGACCCCTAGCTTCATCGCTTCTGCCATCAGGACAGGATTGTCAGCGAGAGCGACTGCTGTATTCAACAAGACACCGTCAGCCCCCAGCTCCATCGCTTTTGCGCAGTCTGCTGGCGAGCCAATCCCTGCATCTACAATAATCGGTACTTTCGCATCTTCGATGATAAAGCGGATATTGTTTTCGTTGACAATCCCTTGCCCGGAACCAATTGGAGACGCACCTGGCATAACCGCATGTACGCCAACCTCTTGCAGACGTCTGGCCAGAATCGGGTCATCATTGGTGTAGGTCAGCACGATAAAGCCTTCTTCCACCAAGATTTTCGAAGCCTCGAGCGTGCCAATCGGGTCAGGGAGAAGTGTTTTCGGGTCTCCAATGACTTCGACCTTGATCATGTCACACAGTCCAGATGCTTTAGCCAAACGGGCAATGCGCACTGCTTCCTCTGCTGTATAGGCACCTGCAGTATTTGGTAGCAGGGTGAATTTTTTCAAATCGAGTCGTTCCAAAAAGTTCGGTTCTTGCGGATTTTCCAAATTCAAGCGGCGAATCGCAAAGGTCAAAATTTCTGCTTCCGACACCTCTACTGCTTTCCCTTGTGTATCCAAATCAGCGAATTTACCTGTCCCTAGAAGTAAACGGGAGCGAAACTCGTAAGGTCCAATTTTCAATGTATCCATCATTCTGATCATCCTCCTCCGACAAAATGAACGATTTCTATGCGATCTCCGTCTGCAATCGGTGTTTGTTCGTACGCAGAGCGATTAATAATGTCACCATTTCGCTCAACGACGACAATTTTCTCTTGCAGGGAATAAGAAGCGAGCAAGGCCCGCACTGTCGTGATTTCTTCCGCCAACTCTACTTTTTTCCCATTCAGTTGAACAATCATTGATTACCTCCTTCTACTGGAAAAAAAACGGCTTCTCCCACCTGCCTGAGTCGATTCAGACAAACAGAAGAAGCCGTATACCCATCCCATCTCCCCGGACGAATGGCATAAAAAAACCATCCGCCTCGGATGGTTGAGTGTCATCTTATCATCCATGCTCGCAAACAAGCATAGTTCCGCTCGGATGCGACATGTGATCCTGATTCCAAATACCTCTTCCTCCGCTGGCATGACCCAGGTCAGGTTCAACGGTCAGTAACACACTCGTTACAATCTCAGCCAACGTTGCTTGGCCCCCGTTTGGTAGTAAAGCTATGCAATTATCGTACATTCGAGTTTTACAGTACCACTCTATTTCGTGTTTGTAAAGGCTTCCTTGTGCATCTTTTCGAGCTCAGCGAGACAGCGCTCTGCCCAAGCTGCCATTTTTGCAAGCTTTTCCATTTCTCGCTCCATCGCCTGACGCACAGATTCCTTGTAATCTGGAATCGCTCCATTGTAGCGAATGACCCCTTGGACAGGCGTCATGAATTTTTCCATGTAAGAGAGTGCTGGACGCTGGTGAAACAGCGGCACATCCACTTCGTAGGAAGAATGCAAATCGCCTTGGGTTGGGTATTTGGTTACTGCCAACACTTTTACCAGCAGCTTCGAGTCGTGGATTTCCAATACTTCTGCAATATATTCACCAGTCCGCTGCGAAACACGAACAATATCTCCCGGATTCCAGTTCATCGCGGTTTCCTCCTTTTCTTGAATCGAATGCATTTACATCAGCGAGGCTTCCAGCAGATTGCGCGCATGCAGCAATACTTCTTCCGCATCCACTACTGACTGCCCGCCACCCTGTGCCATGGCAGGGTTTCCCCCGCCTTTTCCGTTAATGATCGGCAAGGTTTCTTTCAACACTTGATTGATGGCTATGTTGACTTCTTGTCCACGAGCAAACACGACTTGCATTTTGTCTTCGGCAGTAGCAGCCAAGAGGCAAATCGCATCTGGCGCCAGAGCAGTAGCCAGCTGTGCGAACTGCTGAAGCTGTTGAATGGTTTTGTCTGTGAAGGTGCGCATTATGAGGCGAGAATGACCGAGTTTGGTGGCAGCAGTCAATTGTTGATTGACTTCCACTTCCAAGAACTGCTTATCCACTTCTGCCACTTTTGCCTTCAAGGTGTCGCGTTCTCCAAGGAGACGTTCCGTCTGTGCGATCAGCTCTCCTTCATTGGTAGCGAGCAACTTCGCCGTATCACGAACGACAGCTTGCTTTTGGTTATAGTCCCGCAAAGCTCGCCAGCCACAGATGAATTCCAAACGAATGTTTCCGCGATGCCGCTCCCAGCCCAAGATCTTGATCATCCCGACTTCGCCTGTCCGCGCTGGATGTGTTCCTCCACATGGGTTGTAATCAAAATCAGGTATCATCACGACGCGAATATTTTCCGTAACAGTCGGTTGTTTTTTCAAGGGCAGCGTTGCCAATTCCTCGTCATCAACAAACCGTGCAATGATGGGGTGGTTTTCCAAAACAATCTGATTCGCTCGCTTTTCTACCTTCTCCCATACCTCTGCAGTCAACTCATCCAGTCGTACATCAATGGTGACACGCTCTTTGCCCAGGTGAAAGGCGACGGTCTCCGCCTGCAAGATTTCCAGGAAAGACGCGGATAAAATGTGTTGACCAGCATGCTGCTGCATGTGATCGAAGCGGCGGTCCCAATCGATGTGCCCCGTTACTTCCGCTGTGCTTTCGGACAAAGGAGCCTCCAGTCGGTGACGAATTTCGCCATCTACCTCTTCCACATCTACCACACGAATCTCTTCCAATACGCCCAGGTCGGAAGGCTGTCCGCCTCCAGTAGGGTAAAAAGCCGTTTGATTCAGTACCACGTAAGGTGTCCCATCTTGCTCGACACCAGTCCTCGTCACCTGGGCCGAGAAGGTTCTTGTATAGGCATCCTGATAATAGAGTCTGTCGTCCATCGTTACTCCTCGCTGCATGGAACCATGGTTCCAGCCTGATTCTCCCACATGGGGGCAAAACGAAAAAACGTATGTATAAAGCTTAGCCAAACAACTGATCCATTTGTTTTTCGCGCTCTTGGCGCTCCTCTGGGCTTGCCAGGTCGTACTTTTTCAATAAATGAAACAGCTCGTTTAGACGCTCTTGGCTGAGTTCGCTATTCAACTGATTTTTGAATTGACTCACACGCAATTCCGACAGATGAGGCGCTTGTTCTGCCAGTTTCTTGAGTACGTCCTCATGGCTGTGATCCAATTTGCATTCTCCCATGATTTCTCCCCTTTTCCTTCCTGTCATCTTCATCATACCATGATTGTTCATTCGAAAAAAAGGCGTACAACCCGTGATGGAATGTACGCCAGATGACTATGCACGCTTGCGGACGCGAAAGTTCTCCTCGATCAACAGCCAATTTTGCGGAAATGGCAAACCGAGCTTCCAGTAGCTGACGCCTCGCAAACCAAGCTGTTTAACCAGATTGAACTTGGCTTGGATCGACCGTGCATCCTCAAACCACACCTGATGTTGCTTACCTTGATTATCGGTGTACGTAAAAAACGGAGCCTGCGCGCGATAGTCATACCGGATGACGGCATTATGCTGGGAAGCCAGTGCAATCGCTGCCTGTGGACTCAATGCACGCGCTGTCGTCCCTCGCTCGTACGGTAAGGTCCAGTCGTATCCGTACAGATTTTGGCCCATCAAAATTTTCTGGGCTGGTATTTCGGTAATGGCGTACTGTAAGACACGCCGCACCGGTCCGATCGGAGAAACCGCCATGGGAGGACCACCACTATAGCCCCATTCATACGTCATGATCACGACAAAATCGGCAAGCGCTCCTATCGCCTTGTAATCATGGGCGGAATACCATTTGCCTGCTTGCACAGCACTCGTCTTCGGCGCGAGCGCAACAGACATCATCAACCCCGCTGCATGTATACGATCCCTTGCTTTTCGCAAGAAGCTCGCGTACGCTTCTGCACCTGTTGTAGGCAAAGCCTCCAGATCAAAATGGATATCCCCCATTCCAAGCTCCCGGGCGGTCGCGAGAATATTATCCAACAATTTGTTCTGGAACTCTTGATCGTTCAGGATGAGTGCGCCCAATTCCGTGCTGAACTGACCTTTTTCCAAATTCGTCACGACCATCATCAGTAGGACCTGGTTTTCTTTTGCGATCGCCGGAAAATTGTTCAGATTTGGTCGTTGGAGAGTTCCATCCCGTTTGATACGAAAGCTGAACGGTGCCAAATACGTAAGATGAGGGGCAGCCGTCCGAACATCCGCTTCCATCGCGGGTGGGACTGTACGGCGCGGTTCCACATACGCATTGAAATCAGCCGCTCGTCTAGGGCGAGGCGGGATATATAGCTTTTGCCCGACTTGTAGCGGTTTATAGGGAGAAATCCCATTGACGCGAGCAAGCTCTGCTGCGCTGATCTGATTTCGCTGACTGATTGTATACAACGTATCTCCTCGTTTGACCCAATAGTAGCTTCCTACAATCGGGATCACCATCGCCTGTCCGGTTGCCAGTTTATCGGGGTCTGGCAATTCATTCGCCTTATTGATCGCTTCCGGGGTCGTTCCGTACGTCTCGGCGATGCTCGCTAAGGTTTGTCCTTCTTCCACCACGTGGATTTGCATACGCCCCCTCCTTCGCATTTCTTCTCTCTTTGTCATATTCATGGCGAAGGAAATAGGTGTATGTCTAGGCCAGAGGTTTCAATACATCGTATAAAAATCCAACGGACTGGATGGCATAATGGCGGTCTAACAATTGATTTTTGTAAAAGATCAGCAAGGCGGGTACGCTGGTTACTTGCCATTGTTCTGCCAAAATTGGTGCCGTATTAATATTGATCTGATACAGAGGGACGGTAGGCAATGTTTCTTGCATGATGCCGAGCATACGTGCTGCAAGCTTGCAGGTCCCACACATCGGTGTATAGACAAAAAGAGCGACCGACTCCTTTTCTTGCAGGTATTGGTTCAGTTCTATGGAGGATAGTTCTTGCAAGTCGTTCACTCCTTTCTATCTCATCGGACATGATCATTCACGCTAGACCCACTGTTTGTGGATGTCAACAGCGTGATGCACAGGCTTCGTAAAAATTGATAGCCAATTGAATGTTTTCAGCTATTTGTTTCATGATCAAAAAGATAATGTCAGAGCGTTTCTTCTGTTTGCCTGTTTTTACACTTAATCTGTTTAATTTCGACCCGGCGATGTACTATAGCTATAGCAACCCGACAGTGATCCATCCGTTCGAAGCATTGTATGTGATTGAGCACTCTTGTGCAAAAATGAACAAAACCACGGAGAGGAGTTATGTAAATTGGTGAGCTTTGGTACTCTTATTGCCTTTCTATTTGTTTCGCTCGGCATGGTTTGTTCTCCGGGCCCTAACATGATTTACCTCATTTCTCGTACCATTTCTCAAGGTCGCAAAGCTGGAGTCATCTCACTTCTTGGTGTCATACTTGGATTCGTGATTTACATGATTGCAACCATGCTCGGCCTCTCTGCTCTTTTCATAACGGTTCCGTTTATTTACGAATCAGTCAAATGGGTCGGAGCTGTGTACCTGCTTTGGCTCGCTTGGAATGCGGTCAAACCGGGTGCAGCTTCCATTCTCAAGCCTGATACTCTTTCGATTGAACCACCGAAAAAGTTATTTTTGATGGGATTCATGACAAATCTACTGAACCCCAAAATTGCAATTTTGTATGTTTCACTCTTGCCTCAGTTTGTAGATCCTGCGCGGGGATCGGTGCTCCTGCAAAGTGTTACTTTAGGCCTCACACAAATAGCCGTCAGCTTTACCGTTAACCTGCTTATTGTTCTGGTAGCAAGCAGAGTTGCTATGTGGTTTGGCACACGCCCAACATGGCTGCGCGTGCAGCGTTGGCTCATGGCAAGTGTCTTGACAGGTCTTGCTGCGAGTCTTGCTTTTGATCGCAGATAGTGATCCATACTTTCATTCAATAAGAGCCTGCATAAAAAAGTAGACTACAGCAATAGTTGCCGTAGTCTACTTTCTCTTTCGTCAAACTCAACACTTAACGCGCAATCGTTGTATGAGCCAGCTCCTCGGTCACGGTACAGACCGCACTCGAATCCCAGCTCCCTTTGCCTTGTGCTTTGGCTGCCGCATACATTTGCGCAACCGTGCCTCCAACGAGAACAGGCACTTGCTGTTCACGTGCGGTTTGTGCATATAGCTGTAAATCCTTGTGCATATGATCCAAGGAAAAGACGGTATTTTCATACGTACCGTACAAGATGTTCGGCCCAAAAACGGAGAGCACACGATTGTGGGCAGAGCCTTTGTCCATGACAGCTGCCAGCTTGTGTGGATCAACGCCAGCTTTTGCCCCGACACTGAACGCCTCGCCCAACGCTGCTGTAATGACTGCAACGACAGAGTTGTGACAAAGCTTCGCCACCTGTGCGGAGCCGGATTCCCCCAGATAAAAAATTTCCTTCCCAATCGCCCTGAGATAGTCCATGATTTCCGGAAGCTTTGCCTCATCACCGCCAACCATAATGGTCAACGTTCCGGCAGCAGAGCCCGCGGGTCCTCCACTCACCGGACAATCATAGTAGTAGATCCCTTTACCTACGCCATGCTGATTCAGACGTTTTGCCGTGGCAGGATCGATCGTACTTGTATCAAATACGAAACTACCGGCCCCTAATGATAAGAAAAGTCCGTCCTCACCCAGCATGACTTCCTCGACAATCGCAGGACCTGGAAGCGAAGTGAAAACGACACGTGCTACGCTACCCACTGCCAGTGGAGACTCTACGACCGTCGCTCCTTTTTCCTTCGCCCAGGCTTTTGCTGCCGGACTTGGATCATAGGCATACACGTGGTAGCCTTTTTGCAACAGATTGCAGACCATCCCTTTGCCCATTGCACCAATGCCGATAACACCAATCGCTTCCATCTTCGCTCCTCCTGCTTTCCCTATACTTATGGCCGAATATAAACTATTTTTGTCTCGACGTAAAAATCGAGCGCTGACTCCCCTTGCTCTCTCGGACCCAACCCAGATATTTTTTTGCCGCCAAACGGAAACTGTGATTCAAAATGAGTCGACGGCATATTGACATGCGTGACACCTGACTGAATGCCTTTGACAAATTGGAACGCTTTTTGCAAATCGTTCGTAAAAATCGTGGAGGACAAGCCGAATTCCACCTGGTTAGCCACTCGCATAGCATGTTCGAAAGAATCCACATCGATCACGGCAATCACAGGGCCAAAAATTTCTTCGTTGGCAATCGTCATCTCCTGCGTGATGCCGGTAAACACCGTCGGAGCAACGAAATAGCCCTGGGCGAGATCGCCATCTACAAGGCGCTTACCCCCGCATTCCACTACGCCGCCTTCTTCGATGCCCTTCTGTACATAATGAAGATACAAATTGAGCTGATGCTCGTCCACTACTGGACCGTTATGATTGTCTGGATCGAAACCATTCCCGATTTTCAAGCCCTTCGCCCGCTCGATCAGTTTTGCTTTTACTTGTTCGGCTACTTCGGGAACAACCAATACACGACTTGTCCCCGTACAGCGTTGGCCATTATCGAAGAATCCACTCAATACGATGGAATCGATAGCGAGGTCAATATCGGCGTCCGCGAGTATGATCGCCGGATTTTTCCCGCCCATCTCCGCCTGAATCTTGCCTCCTCTGGCTCCAACTGCCCTCCCCAAGGCAAGTCCCACTTCAGAAGAACCCGTAAATGAGATCCCTTTGACCAGTGGATGATTCGCTAATTCATCCCCGATTATCGCACCCGGTCCTGTTACCAAATTCACAACGCCACTGGGAACGCCGCTTTCAATCAGGAGCTGTACCAGCTTTACGCTAATCAAGGAGGTGTTGCTCGCTGGTTTGAATACAACCGTATTGCCCGCGAGGATGGCTGGGACGATCTTCCACAAGCCAATCCCCAGCGGAAAATTCCATGGGGCAATGATCGCGAAAACCCCGATTGGCTCTCGCACCGTGTAACCAATTACCCGTTCATCAAAGGAGGGCACCGTTTGACCCGTCAAGCGTGTGGCTTCCCCGGTCAACTGCTTCATGGAAGTGATTGTCTTGGCAACTTCGCCTCTCGCTTCTCGCAATGTTTTTCCTACTTCACGGGTGATCGTTTCTGCGAGCTCTTCTTTGTGTTTTTCCAATAAGTGAATGAGGGAAAACAAGAACTCTCCACGTGTGGGAGCCGATTTTTGCGACCATTCACCAAAAGCATTGGCAGCAGCTTCAATCGCAGAACGCGCATCCAGCCCGTCCGATTTTTGAAAATAACCGAGAACCTCATTCGTATTGGCAGGGTTCGTGCTAGGGAAAACCTGTCCAGTATGGCTCGTAACCCAAGCTCCAGCGATGTAGTTATTGTAGGTTGCTGTCAAATCGTCTCCCACCTTCCGCGTCTTATAGAAGTATTGTATATAGCAAAAATTATGAATACAATGTATACACAGACACTTATTTCCAACTATAAATGTGTATTTCTCTACATGGAGGACACGTGGATGAATTCTTTTTCGCTCCTGCTTAATAAATTACATGAATGGTTTGGCGATCAGCCCTTTTCGATCTGGTTCCAATTTTCGCGTGATCGACATTTTCGGCTTGTTTTCTCCTCTTTTCATGAAAACGCCACCACGAATATTCCCCCTCTGACAGTACCTCCCTGTGACAACGATGCTGTCCACATGCGTTATACCTATGCCCAACAGAAATACCGTTTTTTCTACGAAAACGAAGGACAAGCCGTCATTTGCCTTGCACATACAACAAACGAACCCATCATTCTTACCGCTGACCAATGGGAACTATTGTGGTTCGGCATTCGCCTGTTGATGGCAGAAGAAAAAATGACAGCCAAAGCAAAGGAAAGCAAGAAACTTTTTGAAGGAATTCGTTCCATATCTGCTACCCTCGACGTTCACCAAATCATCCGTGGCATCATTGGTAATGCACTGGCTGTTATTCCGGCTGCAGACGCAGGCCTCCTGCACTTGTACGATCCCACGATCGACCGATTGATTCCGAAAGAGGCCGTCGGTTTTCACGATACGGTGTTCAAGGATCTCAAAATGCGGGTGGGAGAATCCATCGCGGGCAAAGTGTTCGAAGACGGAATCCCACGCATGTACAGAACCAACCAAGAAACAGCCCATGCGATGAAGGATATCTCTGCTGACAACTTTCACTCTCTGAACCACGCCAAAGCATTGCGTGACTTGAATGGGTTGTTATGTGTTCCGATATCACGTGGAGAAAAGCGTATTGGTGTACTGGTCCTGCATCAGTTTCATCAGGAAAATGTGTTCACCGAGTACGACCTTGACCTCCTCCAAGGCTTCGCAGACCAAACTTCCATCGCCCTGCAAAATGCCGAGCTCTATGCTGAAGTCAAACAAGCGTATGACCACATGGCTGCCATGAGAGCTCAACTGCAAGCCAAGCACGATGATTTGATACAACGCAACCATATCCATGAATCTATCAAGCAGTTGTCCTTGCAAAATAAAGGGGCCGAAACAATCGTAAAAAACCTCAGCAAAATGACCGGACATTCCATCCATTTTGCCGACTGGCTTGAGCAAAAAATGTATCCTGAAAAGAGTATGATATTTTTTAGCTGGGATGAACTGTATACGTTGCTGAACAAAAGAAGACAGCCTGTTTCTGTCACCTTGTTCTCTCCCGCTTCGGGTGACGATCAACTATTTTGTTTGTATCCACTAATCAATGGGAGCATTTTTCTCGGATGTCTCATGATTCCCTTGGACGAACGCGGACTATCTGATCTCGCACGTATGACAGTCGAGCAAGGGAGTGCTGTGCTCATACTCGATTTGGTAAAAAAGCAATCGATCAGCTCCGTGCTGTACAAACGTGCACACGATCTTTTTCAAGAACTGATCGCAAGCAAAGGCAATGAACTGGTTGACCGCGCCCGTTCGATGGGGTTACAGCCGCAAGCAAAATACTACGTAGTTTATGCCCATCTGACGCAGTGCCAAGACCTGGCATTGCTAGAAGCAAACATTCACCGACTCATTACCCGTTGGAAATGGGAGTTTAGTAAAACACAGATGTTTGTCTATGGATTCCATAACCATGTCACCCTCCTCGTCCGGTCTTTCGGCTCTCGAGATGGAAAGGACATCCGGGAGAGGCTGCAACAAGCGTCCTATGAATGGGATCTTGGCAAAGAAGCATCGTTATCCATTGGTGTGGGAAGTTTGGCAAGCGGGATTGAGCAAATCAGCAAAAGCTACGAGGAAGCCAAGAAAGCCGCTCACTACCTGACCAACCGCAGCCGTTCTGGTGTGGTGCACTACAAAGACCTTGGTGTCAATCGCCTCATGCTGAACCAGAGTCAGGCCGATATTGATGCATTCATTCAAGATGTCTTTGCCCCTTTCTGGGAAGACCCGGAAAAATATGAGGAATGGGAACAGACAATCATAACTTATATGAAATGCAGTCAATCCCCTCAACTGACCGCCAAAGAGCTGCACATTCACGTCAATACGCTGTATCAGCGATTGCGCAAAGTTGAGGAGCTTCTTCATATTGATTTGCGAAATCCCGAAGACTTGCTGAAATTACAGCTCGCTTGTCATTTGCGACAGGAAGGATAAACTCAAATAGGCAGGAGTAGCTTCGGACGAGAAAAAGTCCTAGACTACCGCTGCCTTTTTTGTTAGCAAAGTCTGCTTACGTGTCCTTGAATATTTGTTTACCATAATTATCTTATGTAAATTTCTTTATTAAAGTGCCGAGGCTTTGATGAGAATAACACTTCAAATTATTTCAAAACTTTCTTTAATGCTTTTTGTAACGCTTCATTGAAAAAATACCAGTCATGATTGCCAGACCATTCTTCATATTCAATGTCAAAGTTAAGATTCCGCATTTCATTGCTGAATCTTACATTACTATCACGCAAAAAATCTTCAGTTCCACATGCGATATATATTTCAGGTCTGACTGACTGATCTTTGATCTTGTTAGCTAAGTCCAATATCTCATGCTCTTCACTCCACTCCAAGTCCCCTCCTAAAATCCCTTGAAAATCCTTGAGCATCTGTTCTCCATAAACCATTCTGAATTTTTCAATCTCTCCATGCTCATCTAAATCCTCCTTTAAAAACAAGCACGGTGATGAAAATGCACAACAATAACCATATTGCTCTGGTTTTGACAATGCACATTTCAAAGCTCCATATCCTCCCATTGAATCACCAATAATTATCGTATCCTCTCTTTCTGAAGATATGTTAAAGACACTTTTGCATATGATTGGCAATTCTTCGGAAATGTAACTAAAATATTTAAATCCAAATTTCATATCCGAACAAAAACTTCTGGAAATTTCCGGCATTACAAATATTGCATTATAGTCATTTGCGTAAACAGGCAACATCGTATAATTTGCCCAATCACCATTACTTCCGCAAAGACCGTGAAGCAGATATACCACTTGATAATTTTGCTCCATATTAAATTTGTTTGGAATAATAACCGTTATTCCGGTTTCCATTTCTAGCATACTAGAAAAAACACTACCCCTTACTATCATTTCTTTGCCTCCGTTTATTCTTCTGGATTACGATTTTTTAAATTACTTTAAAAAATTCTTTACCAAAATTTACCCCCAAGCATTTTATCTGTCAACGCATTATTGTAATTATTTGTTTTTTTTCATAACTTTTAACTGTTTCCTATTAAATTTCTCAATTCCAACACATAAAACCATTTCAAATAGTGGCTTGATATTCGGCTTCCGTCGCCTTTTTTGCTAGTGCGATGAAGGAAAAAGAAACGGCTTACCGTTCATATAGTTTTGGATGATCGGTATTGCATAGGGCTGTTCCTCTTTTAGCCCCTCGGTTTCCCTGGGGTCAGGAGCATGATGACTATAATTTTCGATCATGACCATCACCGTGAAGCTCTCGAGAGTAGGGAGCCAGTCGCCTTCTAGCTTCCGCAAACTCTCGTAAGCCTTTTACGACTAGCTCTCTTTGGGCAGGATATAGACCCAAAATGGTATGGGCGATATCATAAAGATAGTATCCAAACCTACATCTTCCAAAATCAATCGGCCGAGGATCTCCGTTGTGAAAAACGATGTTACCTTGGTGCAAATCGCCATGAATCATTCCATAGTGGCTGCTATTTTTGTCCAATTTTCCAAGACAAGTGAGTACCTTATCCGCTGCCAATTGATATAGCTCGAATTCTTCATCTGTCAGAAACCGATGGTAATGCTCTGTCAAACGAGTCATAGCGTGCTTGAAGCTATCCACTCCCCAGATCGGACGAGCCAATTCAGGGGTCAATTGGAAATGCTGAGATACTGTATGAAGCTTTGCTAATAAGACACCCTCTTTGTAAACTTGTTCTTCGGTCAGTTCTTTATCTGTATGCTCCCCTTTGACCCAACGCATGACGGATACGAAGACACATTCACCATTTGCGAGCTTGATGCTCACAGTCTTGGAACCATTGCGGCAATCTATTCCCGTTGGAATCTCGACCTCTATTTTTTCATGCAAATAACTGAGCCAAGCAAGCTCGGAATCTATTTCCTTTCTGTTCGTGGTCCCGTGAATGCGGAGTAAATAATTCCCATCCTTCTCCGTTTCAATGACAAACGTGCAAGTGTCGGACAGTTGGTTGAATCGAATGTGTTGCCAATCCAAGTCGTATTCGTGCATCGCTTTTTGTGCGATTTGCTGTGACTGGGCCACTACCTTCTCGATGTCATTTTCAGAATCCAAGTGAAACAACTTCGTCATGCGAATCCCTCCACCCAATAAATGGATCATACGCTTACATTCGTTTGATTTTCGCCATCCTCCTCTTTTCATTTTTTCGCTTGACTCCAACCTAAGGTCAGACTGCAAACTCGACTTCAGGAGGTAAATCGCCATGTTGTATACCGTTAATGATGTAGCTAAACTGTCTGGTACCACAATCAAGACTCTGTATCACTATCAAAAGATTGGTTTGCTGATGCCAGAAACCGTTTCAGAAAATGGGTACCGCTATTACGGTGAGAATGAACTCAAGCGGTTACAACAAATCTTGTTTTATCGTGAGCTTGATTTTTCGTTGGACAGCATTAAAGCTGCACTTGATCACGAGCCAGACAGACTTCGGTGTTTATGTGAGCAGCAAACGATGTTAAAGGCACGCCAGCTACGCTTGGAGCGCATCTTGAATACTCTCGAAGAAACGATTCGACACGAAAGGAAGCGAGGAAATATGTCCACAGCGAACATGTTTGATGGATTGAATGAAGAAGAATGGAAGCAGGCATTCACTCAACAAAATGAGCATTTGCAGAAAGCGTACGATTTTCAGTTGGATACAGAGAATCTCGACGTGGTTTCCCTGAATGAAAAAGCTGAAGAAGCGAAGGCTTTCATGACGTTTATGGCAGAGGCGTTGAAAAACAACAAAAGTGTCGACGACGAAGCTGTTGTTTCTGCGATTGAAAACCATCTTGCTTTTTTACAAAAAGACCATCCGATTGATGCGAGAGCATTTGCCGAGCAGGCAAGATTTTTCCTATCAGATGAGTTCCACCGCGCGATGTTGGAAGAACAGCAAACGGGATTAAGCTACTACATTTGCATTGCTGCCGAAAATTACGCTTCCAAGTAAAGTGTAGTTAAACGATCGTTTAACAGTGAAACCGGGTGAGCTGCAACTCCCCGGTTCATTGTTTCCATTCCTATCTGATGCCTTAGATTACCGCCCCGCTAATATGCTCCTTGATCAGTGTCCATCGATCACGAGAATTCGGCATGAATGCTGAAGCAATGGCTACGACGAGGTTTTTTTCTGGGATACAACAGATAACATTACCGCCATCGCCCAGTGCAGCATATGAAAAAACACCGTCCTCTTCACGCAACCACCATAAATAGCCGTATTGATTGGGATTCATCGCGGTTGATTCATCTATCCAAGCCTCTGGAATGATCTGATGATTGTCCCAACAGCCGCGATTCAGATAGAGCAAGCCAATACGTGCCATATCACGGGGAGTTAACGTGAGCCCCCATCCTCCTGTGGAGTTGTTGTCAGGATCCTTTACCCACCCTCTCACATCATTCCCGAATAAATCTTCAAACCCAAACGCTTTCATATCATGATCAGGGATTTCTTCTATGCCGATGGGTTTAAACAAGTGTTCGTTGGCAAATTCTCTGGCACTTTTACCTGTGCTGCGTGTAAGGATGGCTGAAAGCAGATGCGCTCCAGCGGTCGAGTACTTAAACGCTCCAATCTCTCCCTTTTGCCCGAGCATATCCAGGGTATATGTTACCCAATCGGACTGCATACACATCTTGTCCAGTGGTTCGTGCCAGTCCTCAAAAGGATAGGGGGCTGTCATCGTGAGGAGATGGCGTATGGAGATTGCTTGTTTTTGTGTATCGGTATGATTGGGTGCATAGTCTGGGAAAAAATCCAGCACCTTTTGGTCGACATTTTTGATAAACCGCTCCTCTATAGCAATACCAATGAGAGCGGATAGAATACTTTTCGTTACAGACGCTACATGGTGCCTATCTTTCGGTTCATAGCCATGAAAATAGCTTTCATAGACGAGATAACCATTTCTCACAACAACGATTCCTTTTATGTTGCTGTACGAGGCTTTAATGATAGGGTCTAGCTCTGCTAGTTTTTCAGCGTCTATGTTCAACACGGCCGGGTCTCCTGCTTGCCATTCTGTAGTAGGCCAATCGCTTCTTTGCATGATAATTCCCTCCTATGCAAGAGAATGTCAATTTTTTCTGACTGGAAAATACACTTCTGTAACAACACTGGCATGATCGGGTGCGGTTACATAGACTTCGTAAGGTGATCTCACCAATTCATAGCCTTCATTTTCTACCCATTCCCTCAACCTGGCATATACCGATGTCAATTCTGAGTAAGGACCCTGACAGACAGACTTTGCACAAAGTCCCCCTGAAAAATCCCTTGTTCCCTTTACAGCCTCCGCGACCGGGAGCGCAAACTCTGTATCGTTTCCGGCGGGATTGTATTCAGGGCTGTGATAAATCGTCATTGGTGTACCGAGCAAGTTAAGCTTTTCAGTCGCAACCCTTTCATACAGCTTACTAAAGTACTTTCCATATCCTGTTGCATAATCAGCACTCGTCAGCATCTGGCGTAACGAGAGAATATGGATTGGCTGGGTCTCCACAAGCTGTACTTCTATGTTGTCAAGGTATGCCATCATGGGGATCCCCTGCGCCATTTTCAAAAGATCATGGTTCAGTTGTTTTATGGTATAGTCCAAAGCGTTTCGTTTTTCATACATTTCCTTTTGTTTGCGAAGAAGAGCGGAGACAAGCTTTTCTTCCGATTGATCATCTTCCATTTCCAGAATGGCTTTGATTTCGTCCAGCGAAAAATGGTACGATTTCAAACGGTTGATGAAGAGCATCTTTGTCAGTTGCTTGATAGAATAATACCGATAGCCATTTTCAGGATTAATCTCGTCTGGGTTCATTAGTCCAATTTCGGCATAATAACGAAGCGTTTTCGTTGACACTCCGCATATCTTTGAGAACTCTCCGATTGCTAGCACAGGCTCACCTCCATTGCTCAATCTGTATCGATATTCTACTTATACCCCTTCCCCTTAGGGCAAAGTCAACTGCAAGAGCCGTTCTCCGGCAACCTGCTCGAATCTGACTTTGTTCTCAAACTGCTAGCACCTGCTAAGCAATGATTGTACAATGATCTAGTGAATCGTAAATGCTAAATAAAACCAGGAGGTTCTGAAAATGACGGAGCAATATGTATTCCGTTAAGTCCGTGGTCCCCCTAATATCTCTATTCTCACCCTATAAAAATAGAGGAGGACGAATATGGATATTTTCATTAGGGAACTGCGTGCTGGGGACGATGATTGTGGTTCAAACATTGATGGGAGCTTTATCGTAGACTCTACCCTTGTCTTACAACTTATGGGACAGCGAATCGGATATACGGTGAAGGAGGTCCCTCTTAGGAATAAAAGCTACGATGATGAACAGCTTGAGGAAGATACTGTTGAGGATTATTCGAACTATATCGGCAATCCCCATCAAATCATTTATGTAGCGCTCGTGAATAATCAAGTTGTGGGTCAAATTGTTTTGAAAAGAAATTGGAACAAATTTGCCTATGTGGAAGATATTAAAGTTGATAAGCAATATAGAGGATACGGTCTCGGTAAAAAACTAATCGAACAGGCTATACGCTGGACGAAGGATGGCGGGATGACGGGAATCATGCTGGAGACACAAAGTAATAATGTCCGCGCATGTAAATTCTACGAAAGTTGTGGTTTTGTCATCGGAGGTTTCGATTCCTACGTCTACAGGGGGCTTGACAAAGATAGTGATGAGGTAGCAATTTACTGGTATCTCATGCTTGATTAAAAAGTAATCCTCCGCACTTTTCAACTATCGGAATGATCGTTCAATGAATCGCGGTAGACAAGGACTTTATTTCTGGTCCATGGCTACCGCTATTTTGATTGGTAAGGGTAGATGGTAAGATTGACTGCACTTTCTGTACAATTCATCGACGAGGTAAAGTTTGATTTGCAACTGTTCTTTCCCTATTTATTGGCAACGAATGCACAAATAATAGTCTTGTAGCGAAGTTTGCTAGATAAATAGAAAAAAGAGATAGGAGTTCGCTTTTTATGTCACGATCCGATACACGTAATCGCTTCATTATCATTGCAATGGCACTGGGCTTACTGATGTCTTCCCTCGACAATACCATCACTTCGGCGGCTATTAGTCACATTATTAAAGATATCGGTGGCTTTGAAAGCATGAGCTGGGTTTTCACCTCATACGTCTTAGCCGCGACCAGTACGATGCTCATCTTCGGGAAAATGTCCGATCTTTTTGGGCGCAAGTTGTTTTACTTACTAGGGATTACGATTTTTCTCATTGGCTCGGCACTGTGTGGGGTTGCCCAAAGCATCGAACAGCTAATTGCTTTTCGTGCCCTTCAAGGAATTGGTTCAGGGGCGCTCTTTCCGATTACTTTCACAATCCTGTTTACGCTATCCTCTGATCCGAAATATACGGCACGAATCTCTGGCGTGTTTGCCGGAATCTTTGGCCTCTCCTCTATCGCCGGCCCTCAAGTCGGGACCTTGCTCTCTGATTACCTGGGGTGGCGTTGGTGCTTTTATGTCAATGTTCCGATCGGTTTGTTGTCTCTCTTAACGCTTCTGTTTTCCCTGAAAGAATCCCGTTCTCATACAAAGCCGAAGATTGACTATTGGGGTACCGTTACATTAATCGTCGCTTCTGTAGCTGTCATGCTGGCACTTGAATGGGGAGGAAAAGAATATGAGTGGTCTTCGTGGCAAATCATCTCACTGTTTGCACTGGCCGGAATAGTGGGGATCGCTTTTATTATGGTAGAACGTCATGCACAGGAACCGATCCTTCCTTTCCAGATTTTCCAAAACCGAATGGTGGTCGCGACTTGTATCGCCTGTCTTTCTCAAGGTGCCATCATGTTTGCTGCTATTACTTATTTGCCTATTTTCGCTGTGGCCGTACTTGGATATCCGAACTCCAATAGTGTTTTGACCCCGTTGATGCTCTCTTTGACGGGAGGTGCCGTGGTATTCGGAATGTTGCAAACAAAATTTTCCTTTCGATCTCTCATGGCGTTCTCTATGCTCGCTTGTGTAGTTAGTTCTATTTTTCTTATGTACGTTTCAACTGGCATTTCCTTCTTTTTCTTAACACTCTTGATGATTCTTTTCGGGTTTGCTGCAATCGGGCCGTTAATGAGCGTTGCACAAAACGCGATCGTGCATTCGGTTGATAAAAAATATATCGGTATTTCTTCCTCGATCGTTGGTTTTTGTCGAAACATGGGAGGCGTACTCGGCGCATCGATCACGGCTGCTGTTGTGAACCAAAATTATGCGAGTATCGTATCCACAGGGGCGTCATTACATGGCATTTCCTTGGAGAAAGTAGCTGATCTGCTTAATCCTGAAGTTCTCATGCGTGAGCCTTTAACAATTGAGCCGAGTGTTCATTCTTTTCTGAGTCACTCTCTAGGAAGCGCCATCAATCATGGTTATACCGTGGGATTGATTTTCGCCGTTATTGGTTTCTTTTCTGTACTATACGCAGGCCCCGGCAAGCTTGAGCGCCAGCAAAAGAGTGTCGAATCATAAAGATCCAAGGGTTTCTTGCTCGCATCGCTTCCCAAAAATGGCAGCATGATGTATGGTGAAGTATATGCATTTGCAAACTATACTTCCTAAAGGAGAGTGTACTTCGTGCGTGAAACCTGTGTTCCGACTGGTGTGGAGCTGAAAGACACTGGCTTTGGATATACATTGTCTCTAATAGGCGGTAAATATAAAATGATCATTTTGTATTGGCTAGCTGAAAAGAAGGTAATGCGGCATAATGAGCTAAAGCGAAGTATCGGTACCATTTCTTTTAAAACGCTAAGCTTGATGTTAAAAGAGCTGGAGGCAGATGACTTGATCATCCGCAAGGAATTTCCCCAAGTCCCTCCCAAAGTGGAATATTCCTTAACAGAACGTGGGCTTTCTCTGATTCCCTTATTAAATATGATGTGCGACTGGGGAGAGAAAAACAGCGTGCCCCCTCGGGAGGAAGTAAGGCAGCAAGCATAGATTGTTTCTAACAGGAAAAGAAGTATCTCCCGAACGAGGAAATACTTCTTTTTTCTTTCCGACTTCTTACAGGTTATCAATGAATTTCAAATAATCTTGCGCGCTCTTGTCCAATACGCTGCCGGTCGGTTCAAGCTCTTGACCAGGTACATTTTCCCCGGACTCTGTCTCCGTACCATAATACGCAAAGAATGAACGATAATCCGCTTGGCAGTAGCGGAAGGTTGTTTCAAAAGGGGTCAATATTTGCGCAAGTGTATATCGATACCTTCCCTCTTCCTGATAATCCTCTTTCCTTATTCCCGCAGATACGGCTAATGCAGCTTTGCGATTCTTTAATTTATCGCCTCCTTTTGAACCGTACGCCCACCCATATGCAAAAACATCGTCAAGCCATTTTTTCAGGAGAGGCGGACAATTAAACCAGTAAACCGGGAACTGTAAAACAAGATTCCCATGCGATTCAATCAATTGCTGTTCTTTTTCCACATCAATGTTTCCATCTGGGTATGCCTTATGCAATTCGTGTACGGTATACTTTTCTGGATATTTTTTGAGTTCTTCTACCCATCGCTTGTTGATGACGGATGTTTCGATGCTTGGATGTGTGACAATTACAAGGGTTTTCAAAGTAAGTTCCTCCTTGAAGTTTGTTGTTTTATGAGTATAAAATGCTCTCTGCAAATTTGTAAGTATGCACATTTTGTTCAGTTACTTACATAAAGGTGAGTGTAAAGAACAGAAAAAAGCCTCCCCGCGACCTAATGCATCTAGGTTCGTATCGTTGGGAAGCCTCTTTGCCAATGTTTTATATGAGCTTTTTCTCCATATACAGCGTGCCTTCAATCGGATTGAAACGATAGGGCTCAATTGGATAGAATCCCAACGAGCGGTATAGCTGAATTGCTTGTTCCATCGTAGGAAGCGTATCTAAACGGATGAAGGAATAGCCTCGTAATTTCGCATCGTCCATGATCGCCAAGGCTAATTTTTTCCCAACGCCCCTTCCTTTCCATTCAGGTTTCACATACAACCTCTTCATTTCGCAAACTTGTTCATCTATTTTTCGTAAGGCAACACATCCTGCTGGCTGTTCATCATCTAACGCCAACAAAATACAACCGTCTGGGGGTGCGTATTCGCCCGGTATATTTTGCAATTCGGTCGCAATATTTTGAAAGCTCAAATCAACTCCTAATGAATCTACGTACTCCATGAAAAGTTCACGTGCTTGTTCGTATTGATTTCCTTCTGTTGCATGAATCAAACGCAGCAATCCAAACACCTCCACATCCCGTCATACGATCATTTAAGAGGTGCGCAACGAGCGACGCAAGATTTTCCCTGTAGTGTTTTTGGGAAGCTCTGCTACGAATTCGACCTGACGAGGAACTTTGTATTTCGCCAGCTTGTCACGACAAAATGCCATAATATCCTCTTGAGAAACCGCTATTTCCTTCAAAGCCACAAATGCCTTGACTGCTTCACCATGCACCTCGTCAGGAATCCCGATCACAGCCGCCTCGATAACCGCAGGGTGCTGATAAAGCACTTCTTCTACCTCACGCGGATACACGTTATAGCCGTCAACGAGAATCATGTCTTTTTTGCGGTCAACGATGTACACATATCCTTCTTCATCCATACGCGCCATGTCTCCCGTATACAACCAACCATCTCGAAGCGCCGCTGCCGTATCATCTGGCAAACCAAGGTACCCTATCATAACGTTCGGCCCTTGCACCACCAGCTCGCCCACTTCTCCACGTGCCACTTCGTTTCCTTCCGGATCGACGACCTTGTTCTTCACAAGCGGGATATCGACTCCTACCGATCCTGGCTTTCTGGTCCCGTGCAGTGGGTTAAATGTTGTAGCTGGTGCTGCCTCGGACAAACCGTAGCCCTCCAGTACCTTGGCATCGTATTTCGCTTCGAACTTGTGCAGGAGCTCTACGGGCATGGATGCACCTCCCGAACAGTATATCCGTATGGAGGAGAAATCTTCTTTTGTCGCAGTCGGCACCTGTAGCAGATAGTTGTACATGGTCGGAACCCCTGCAAAACATGTGGCCTTTTGCTCACGAATCGTTTGAAGGACGTCTACTGGATGAAATTTTGGCACGATAATGATGGCTGCTCCCGTGCGGATCGGGCCATTCATGCACACCGTCATGCAGAAGACATGAAACATCGGGAGTACCGCGACCATGCGATCTTCTGGCACCAACTCGAACAATATCCCCATCGCATCCGCATTCGATGCCATATTACGGTGGGAGAGCATCGCTCCTTTTGGCTGGCCAGTCGTGCCTGATGTATACAGAATTACAGCGAGGTCATCTTCGTTTCGTTCCGGCTCCGCGTATCCTTCCTCTGACTCTTGCCCTTCCTGTACAAGCTGATCGATCGTTATTTCATTTTCAATTGTTTCCGTGTAGATGAGAAGCTGCAAATCTTCTATTTGGTCCTTCATCGGGGTTAGTACCGGCTGCAATGTGGATAAGGCAATAGCTGCCTTTGCTTTACTATTTGATAGAATGAAGCTAATTTCGCGAGCCGTATAGATGGGGTTCATGGGAACAACAACAGCTCCTACGCGGAGTATCGCATAGTAAGCGCTAACAAAATGCGGCCGATTATCCATGAGCAGAGCGACAGCATCCCCTTTTCCAATCCCGTGCTGGGCAAGTCCTGCTGCGAGATGTTCGACCTGCTGATTGAATTGTGCATACGTCGTCGTTTCTCCCATAAAGACAATGGCTGGACGATCCGCAAACTGTTTCGCGCTCTGCATGAGACCTTCACTCAAATGATACATCACACACCTACCCCCTTTTCAGAAAATTTTAACATCTGGAACCAAGCCTATAAAGTATTACTTTTAGGAAACATGAGGGATTGGCGGTGCTGATTGATTGACTTGTTCATTACGCTTCACAAATAGCAGGAAAAGCACGCCGCAAATGATAAAGAGCAACCCGTTGACGATCATGGCGTTGCCAAAACCAGTGCCAATATCGCCAGCAGACTGAACGATAGAGCCTGTTACCAGCGGCGAGATGATCCCTGCCAACGTAACCAGGCTGGACAACACGCCTACCAAAAGTCCCGTGCGTTCTGGCAACAAGCTGCTGACAATGACTGAGGCAGCTGTTCCAACAGAAAAAGCAAACCCTTTTCCTAGGCACAGAAAGATCAAAACAAGTACCGTAGATTGAAAAAGAGTAACACTGTAAAAGCACAGTCCCCCTAGTATAATCGAAACACCTCCAACCAGAACGTATGATTTGCGATAGCTGCGATGCTTTTTAAAGAAACGATCACCAATGGAAGAAATCAGTATGGTCATCAGTCCAGCTAAAAGTCCCGTGCCAGCAATCGCATAGGCCATTTCCTGATTCGTAAACTGGAAGACCTTGACGAGATAGACAGGCTCCCATACGGATGCGAAGGTCGTCCCCCATATTTGAGCAAAATAGATTAAAAAACAGAATAGAAACGTGGATGAGAGCAAGACACCGGATATATCCGACCATTTCGCTTTTGGCAAGGTCGGAGGTTCGACTTTTGCAGGTGCGACGCTGACAAGTGGTTTTTCTTTTCCGATCCACAGCCAGACCAAGAGCCACATCAGACTGAGTGCGCCCATAAACGCCCAGGAAAATCTCCATCCATAGCTATCAATCAGCGCGACGATCACCGGTGCGGAAGCAACCGCACCGACGAAAGCACCGAAGTTCACGGTGGAATAAACCAATCCACGCTTTTCTTCGGGAAACCATTTGTTTAAATGGCTGACAACTGTTGCCCAAAACGGCCCTTCGCCTATTCCAAGCAATACCCGCGCTACGACAAGCATCGGCAAACCCGCGATCGCATAAGCGCCGAATTGGATGACAGTCCAGGAAAGTGCCATGATCGCCAGCATTTTTTTCGTCCCGATGCGATCCGACAATGCCGCGCCTACAATCCCGGCTATGGAGAAAAACCAGAAGAAACTGCTTCCAACAAGTCCCCAGTCTTTTTCGTTCAATGAAAATTCAGTCATGATCGGCACGGCAGAATATCCCGCAATCGTTTTATCCGCATAATTGATCATATATAGCAAAAACAGCATAATCATTGTTATTCTGACCATCATGTGAATCACTCCGTTTGTGCAGGAAATAGACTACCGCTGTTTCCCGCTATTTTGTAAGTCTCACGCGCCCAATTCCATCCGTGATCTCAATCACTGTGCCATATGGTTCACTCAACGCTTTAAGCCCCTCTAAGATGGAAGTATCCCCGCTTAATTTCGGCCACCCCATACGATGTACAGGCAGATCAAAACCTAGTTCAATCGGATGCAGCTCCAGTTCGAGAAGTTCACCATCTTGCATTTTCCACAAGGGAATAACCGACTCCCACACTTCTTTGTGCACACAGAGTCCGCGTGTGTAGTTGGCACTCATCGCTTCCAACGCATCTGCCACATTATGGGTGTGGTCTAAACCATAGTGCTCGTAGAAATCTGCGGGCTGACTCGTAACGGCTTCTGTCTGAAAAATAAAATCTCCCAGGCTGTAAAAGATCGGTCGGTTGTTGTAGATTTCAATGCCTCGCAATAAATGGGGGCCATGTCCCACCACTGCGTGTGCACCCGCATCGATGCACGCTTTTGCGAATACAGGCAAGAAATCAGCCGCAACCTCTTTCGCTTCCCCCTTCATCTCATGAGCGTGAATACTCACGATGACGTAATCAGCCCGCCTGTTTGCCTGCTCAATCGTTTTGACGATTCGGTTCAGATCGCGCGGATGCGGCTGGGTAGTCGTCCCTTCTTCGTCGCTTACCATGAAACGTGCATTTCCGAAGAGAAAGATCTCCTTGCCCGGATCGTTCATGAAGCCTTCCTCGATGAGAAGCTTGTTAAAGGCGTTAATGTCCGTCGACTCCGCAATGGCTTGCAGATCAGCGAGCTTTTCTTCCGTAATGTGGTGTGTCATGACATAGCGCATCGGATTGATACCTGGTCTCCCGATACTATCCGAACGCTGATCTCCGGCCGCCCACCATGGATGAAAAGTCGATGTCGCAGCGATCAGGGCTACCCGGGCGCCTTCGCATTCAAGATAACGCGGAGCTCCAGCTTCAGCGAGATTTTTGCCTGCGCCAGCATGGACAAAGCCATACTCATTGAGATATCGTTCTGTTGCTTCTAGTCCCCCATACAAATAATCGAGCGTATGGTTATTCGCCCAGCCAATCATGTTAAAGCCATAATCTTTCATGACTTGCAAAACGGAAGGTGGTGACATTGCCCACGTGCCTCCACTTTGTGCGCTGGGATAGCCCTCATTATCGTGTACGGTCGTCTCCAGATTCGCAATGCGTACGTCCGCACGGTGCAGCAAGCTGGTTATCTCTTCAAAAGCTTGGTCCCTGTATGGAAGATTGCGAGTAATGAAGCTGTCGCCAGTCGCTGTGAACCAAATCGGCTTGGTCATTGGCAGGATTCCCCTTTCCCTTTTCTCCTTTTTTCTGCTTTCAAAAGATCGAGAAGTCTTCCTCTTCCTCTCCGACAAACGAGTATAGCTTCGAACTGATTTCATCATAGTGCTGCAATCGTTTCTGGACATTTTCCGCGTCATGGAGCATGACGCCTTTGATTAGAACATTTAGCATGGAAAATAGTGTGGGCATACCGCTAGTGGCAACGGGTTGGGGTGTGGTGATTTTCAGAAGATAATCTGCGACTTGGCTAATGGGGGAGAACTCGCCTTCCGTAATCGCCAAAATCTTCGCTCCCAGCTCTTTTGCTGAATGGACCATTGCGACCGTCTCGCCAGGATGACGAGGAAATGAAATCGCAATGACTAGCCATTCTTGATCCCGTTCGGTGAGAAAATAATCTGCGTTATCAACGGCTCCCGTATACAGATGTGTGTTTCCTTTGATCGCATTCAACGCCTGGAACAACCATTTTGCAGGAATATGGCACCAGCGAAACCCTACCACTACGATTCGGTTTGCCTGTACGATGCTTTTAACCACCTCCTGGAGCAACGTGTAATCAATTTGCTGCAAGCCTTGTTGGAGATACGCAATATCTCTTTCCATCACTTGATGAGCGTAATTGCTCAGATCCAGCGTAACCTCCGTGTCTCGATATTTCTGAATCGGCCCCTTCCTTTGGTCTCCTATCAATAGAGACTTTTTGATTTCTTCCTGAAGCTCTGTGTATCCGGAGTAACCCAATGCATAACAAAAGCGAATGACGGTCGCTTCACTGGTATTCGTAAACTCCGCGATTTTTTTGGCGGTATGGATCGCAAGTAAGCTTGGCTTTTCAATCGCGATCTTACAGATGATTTTTTGGCTTGCTGTCAGCTTTCCATACTGCTTCCGAATCCGTTCTTTTACGAGTTGTGCCATGCCTGAAGCTCCTTTATCATGTTGATTTGTTTTAATTTTGAGAATAGTATATCTCTTGCAATAATCCACTTCAATACTTCTTGGAAAATGTAGTTTATGCTTCATTTTGGTGGATAACGAAAAGGAGCCTCCGTAGTCGGATGCCCCCTTCTCTTCTCTTTATCGTTCCGTACTGAGACATTCATTTGGAATCCATCCGCATTCCCCGGTGCTCTCTAATTCACACCAGCTCCAGCCATTCAACTCATGCATAAAGACTACGCGATCACCAGCGTCCACATTTAGCTCTTTTGCCGTATAAGTGGTGGTCAAAATCCCAATCTCCCCATCTTTTTCAATGATTTGCTCAGGTACCCAGCCCTCCAACTGTTGTTCATCCAAGGTGTAGCAATACCGCCAATTTTGCCAATTTTCCGGTCCATCATACAACTTGCCTATTCTAACTCTTTGCCCTTCTACAAGCGTGATCGGATTCGGATAATTGGAGCGATGATTTTTGATTACGACCTCATTTTTCTTCATCACGTGGAACACCTCACAAGAATAGGAACATATATTCTTATTATATCTGAACTCATGTCTCATGGATATTTTTTTGCGTGGTTGCCGACTTTCACCTTTGAGACGACGCCCAGTCTAGGCGCACCAAAAAAGCCGATATTGCTGCGAGAGCAAATCGGCTGTCGTCATTTATTGGCGGGACACCTTGACGAGCTCCCCTGTCGAAGCATCGATAAAGCTATAGCCATTCTTCCATTTGCGCTGGTAGACCAACTGCGGTTCGGGAGCTCTTTGACCATCATACTTCTCCCACACGTAGACCAGCTCCAGGTCAATTTCTTGTTGGATCGTTTCTTTTGCTTCTTCTGTACTTACAATCTTCTTGGAATCTGGAAGGGTAACGCCCGGGTTGAGTGGGTGGAGGTTTAACTCGGTAATCGCGCCCGTCGCCTTGTCTACCCCCACCATATAAAATTCGTCAGACACTTCGATCCCGTTGCGTTTTGCGAAGAAAGTGAATGAATACGCTTTATCCTCTTCCTTATCCAGCTTGTTCTTGTCTACCCACTCCGGAATATCTTCTTCAGGAGTCTCTACGATAAGCGATAGCTCCGTTAACGCCGGGTCAAGATAAGGTACGAGTGCCGCAATCGCTTTTTTCTTCGCTTCCTCAATACTGATTTTCTGCTCTGTTTTTCGTTCGTCTGGCAAATTCAGATCGAAGTCGATGAGCCGATCACTCTGTTCATCTGTAATGAGGCTAACCATCTCAAATGCAGGCGTACCTTTATTTGAATCGTTCATCCAACGATAGGATTCGATTGTCTGAAGGCCTTCCAAAAGATTGTCCTTGTGATCATCGTATTCAAAGGTCGCACCAGACACATCAATACCAAACTGAGTTTTCAGCCATTTCTCTCCTTGTTCGCGGGAAGCTATTTTGATGCTTTTCCCTTCTCCTTTTACATGAACACTCTCTCCTGACATTTCGGTTTCTTCCCTTATGACTTTGCCGGTTAGAGCGTCGATCCAACCACTGGTATTCAATTGATAAATAAGCATCGGGTTCTTTTCTGCCGGCTTTCCATTTTGAGCATAGGAAATCGGCTGCTCCCATACGTATACCAGGTCCATCTCAAGCTTGTCCTTATAGATTTTGCTCGCTTCCTCAAGTGTTATCGCTTTTTTCGGATCAGGCCAGTTCACTTTGCTAGGATCGATGAAATCATACGCTTCATAGCGAATAATATGACCAGCATGATCAACGGATACGGAGAGAGAGTTGTTGGACAGAGGGAGGTCATTGATGAGAGAGTGGTATTTCACGGTGGAGCGAGCCCATTCCAGCTTGTTGCCTTTCCCGTCACCAGATCCTGCTTTTCCTCTGCCGAGATTTTGTTCGGCTTTCAGCTGTTTTGCTTCCGTACCGAATAAGTCCTCGATAAAAGTTGCAGCCTTGTCTCTGGCAAGCTTTTCTTCCGGATAATCGGCTGAAGCCCATGCTGGATTTCGGATATCCATGAAAAGCAGTCGGCCCGTATGCGCATCCAGCTCAAGGCTAACGGATGAGTATGCGTCATACTCTTCTTTTTCAGCTGTTTTTGGCATGTTGGTGAAGTGCAAGCTCCAGATCGGTTCCGGATAACGGCGAAAGCTGTCTTCCTTATAATGTTTATTAATTAACCTATACCCTTTCAACTCTGGAATCGCCTGAAATAGCTTGTCCAGAGAATCCTGAACATTTTGGGAATAATCATTCTTTTGAGACTCTGCCTTTTTCACATCACTTGCTGCCTGTACCGTTGGTTGATGGGTAGTCCAAGCAGGTGCAGAGGCAAGTAAGCACGCCGTTATAACCGTCATCATGGATGGATTAAGTTTCATTCGGCACCTCCAAATAGTGTTCAGATTTGCGAATAAGTTCGGTTTGACCTATCCAACGGTAAGACGGAAGGGCAATTATTTGCGTCACATATTATTCCTCTATTTCAAAATAATCCCTAACCCGTTTTTAAAAACACGTCCTCACGTTAATCGGCGAGGACGTGTTTGATAACCGCTCTACGTTGCGATGATGGATTCATTAGTACTAACCCATATAGAAAAAATTAGGTAACTCACGCTATTAATTACTTTCTTAGGATCCCCTGGAGAGCTCGCGTACCTTCTCTTCCATTTTCTCAGTTGGCAGAGAGGAAGACTTATTCTGTAGTGCTCCCCTCTGACACCGTCAACTCCGAGGGGAATTTGCCGTTTCTTCAAACCGATGCATTCGTTTGTAGAATGTACTTCTGGGGATTCCCAGAAGTTTTGCCGCTTTCGACACATTCCCGTTCGTCTTTTGCAGCGCCTCGACCATTTGCTGCTGCAATATCTTATCGCGAAACGAAAGAGAAGCCCCATGTTCCTCCATCCTCTGCTCAGAAAAGCTAAGGCTGGAGGAGACGCTTTTGCTCAACTCTGCGTTTTGATAGAGCAAGGAATGCAGCAGATGCAAGAGGTCGTCGCAGCTGTTCATAGAGAGAATCCGCAATTTATCCAGTACATTCATAAGCTCGCGAATGTTTCCTGGCCAGGTGTAAGCCATCAGCGCGGCAAAGAATTCCGGAGGGAAAACAGCATCCCAGTCATGCTTTTCGCAGTAATGGTGAACGAGGTGCGGGATGTCTTCTGCCCTCTGCCTGAGTACCGGAACATGCACCGGATATACGTACAGACGATAAAAAAGGTCTTCTCGGAACTTACCTTCTTTGACCAGTTGATGGATATTGCGGTGCGTGGCCGCAATCACGCGAAAATCGACGGGTATCTCTTGACTGCCGCCTAGCGGAGTAATTTTCCGTTCCTGCAAGACACGGAGAAGCGCCACCTGCATGGAGTGGGGGATTTCCCCAATTTCGTCCAAGAAAATAGTTCCTTGGTGGGCAAGTTGGAATTTCCCCTTCGCTCCGGTTCGCTTCGCCCCGCTGAACGCCCCTTCCACATAGCCGAATAGTTCGCTTTCCAGCAGCTCTCTCGGGATCGCGCCGCAGTTTACCGCAACGTACGGCCCGCTTGCCCACTTGCTGTTTTCATGAATCGAACGTGCGATCACTTCTTTTCCGGTGCCTGTCTCGCCCAGGATAAAGACATTGATGTCCGTGGAAGCAACCCGTCCAAGCTCTTCCAGCATCTTTCGAAATACACGGCTTGTGCCAGCCTCGCCAAGGAACCGAAACGGCTTGGCGGAACCCTTGTCCTGATAGACGGCCTGCCTTACCTGTTGCTCCTCTGCATTCCGAAGGTAGATACATTTGCCGATGAAACCACCGTGCTCCGCAGAGCAAATCGGCACTTCCATCCGATTTTGGTACCCGCGTATGTATATTTCATCGGCACGCATCCCACGCCAGTTCGGAATGTTCTGACGAATAAACCTACTCGCCGCGACGACGTTTTGACGTGGGGTGCAAATAATGAGCGGCTGTTCCTTTTCCAGTACTTCCATCGATCCCTGAATCAATTCCATCTCATCGCGATGAGAGCGGATTTTCACTTCTTTTTCCAGCGTATAAGCGGCTTGGGTGACAATCCCCAGCATGTATGGATGCGCCCGGTCGACCGGGCACGAAACGTCGAGGATACCCAGGACCTCCCCGTCATCGCTGCGTATTGGAGCGGCAGCACAGCTCCAACCATGGGAAGCTATGGAATAATGCTCCGAGCCGGTCACCATAATCGGCTGCCCCAGTGACAACGCCGTCCCAATTGCATTTGTCCCCATTTCGGCTTCGGTCCAGCGCACGCCCTCTACGAATCGTATTTTTTCGGCTACCTCCCGGACATTTTTGTTTCCCTTCATCCAGAGCACGTAGCCTTCCGGATCGATTAGAAGCGCGATCATTCCCATCTCGCTCGCGATTCGATCCATTTTTTCGAGAAAAGGGGCAGCGACGTCCATTAGCAAAGCATTCTTTTGCTGTTGGTGCCTAAGAGATTCCCCGCTCAGAATGTGCCTTCCCCGATCCAAGTACGGGCTGACTTGGGCGTTCCGGGAGCGATACCAAGATTCGATGATGGATTGGTGAATCCGGGAAGAATCCAATACGCCTTCCTGAACGAACCGCTTCCACATCTGCGAACTTAATGCGAATTCAAACAAGATACATTCCCTCCCTCAGTAACTCGCCTGAAGTAACTCCTGCCAGAATGTATGCAAGGTCGTCTCTCTTTGTCTAAATTCTAATCAAAAATAGCAGCGCTTACAATGGCCCAAAGCAAAATTCCCCCTGGGTTACAGGGGGCTTTTGGTTGCACCGATGCTTCAGGCGTGCAAGGCATGACCGATGGCAGACAGCAGAGCTTCGTGAACAGCTTCAGACAACGTCGGGTGGGCAGAAATGAACGTTTCCATCATATCCGCCGTCATTTCCCCGTGGATCATGACCGTTCCTTGTCCGATCAACTCCGTCGCACGCGGACCTACGATGGACACACCCAGTATTTCGTTGTATTCCGGTTCCGTGATGACCTTCACCTTTCCGATCGCTTCACCGAGAATCATTGCCTTGCCATTAACAGAGAACGAGAATTCTCCGATTCGCACGTCTCCGTATTGCGACCTGGCTTGCTTCTCAGTGAGGCCGACACCAGCGATTTCGGGCGAAGTGTAGATGCACCTCGGTACGGCCCGATAATTGGCTTTGGCGTCCAGACCGCACGCATGCAAGGCTGCTACCGTTCCTTCATGAAAAGCGACATGGGCGAGCTGGATGCCTCCGACAACATCCCCGCATGCGTAAATATGTGGCACGTTCGTTTGCATATGCCCGTTTACGAAAATACCTTGCTTGCCGAATGCTACACCCGCCCGATCAAGTTGCAGTTCAGCAGTCCGTGGTATCCTTCCGACGGCAACCAGCACAATCTCTGCTGCGGCTTCCCCGCTACCATCCGGGTTCTTGAAACGAACGGTTTTCGTCTGCTGATCGACCGAGGTCAACGACGTGGAGGTCAAGATCTTCACCCCGGTTCGTTCCAGCTGATCATGCAGAACACCCGCAATATCCGCATCTTCGCCGGGGAGAAGCTGATCCGCCATTTCAATCACTGTCACGTCGCACCCCATGCGACTGTATATGCTAGCAAACTCGCATCCGATGACACCTCCGCCGATAATCAGCAATGTCTGGGGAACCGCTGAAAGCGACATCGCTTGTCCGCTGTGGATGATCCAGCGATCGTCAAACGGCGCAAACGGTAGCTCAATCGGCTCCGATCCCGAAGCGATGATGATTTTATCGGCTTCAACAATTTCTTCTCCTTGATCATTCTCTACCGCTATTTGGCGTTGGCTGACAAAACGAGCCTTGCCCGTCAGCACCTTGATTTTGTTTTTTCTCATGAGAAATCCGATTCCCATGACGAGTTGCTGTACGATGTTGTTTTTGTAGCTCTGCACTCCCGGCCAGTCAATCGATACTTCCCGCTCGGGCACGCGAATGCCGAAACGGCCGGCATGCTTTATTTTCTCGGCCATCTCCGCGGACTCCAGGAGCGATTTGGTTGGCATACATCCTTCGTTCAGACAGGTCCCACCCAACACCCTCTGCTCGATCAGGGTGACCTGTTTGCCCTTTTTTGCGGCGGCAATCGCTGCAACGTAGCCGGCAGGTCCCCCTCCGATCACTGCAATCGTACTCATCCCATCACGTCCTTCACAAGAGCATCCGGTACGGCTCTTCCAGGTATTTTCTCAGCGTGTATAAAAATTCGGCTGCCGGTGCTCCGTCTAGTACGCGATGGTCGAACGTCAGACTGAGCGGGAGAATGCTCCGCCGCTGCACTTCCTCATCGATGAAGACAGGCGTTTCCTGCACGGCCCCTACGCCGAGAATGCCTGCCTCCGGTGGATTCAGCACCGGCGTAAAGAATTCAATTTCGTAAGCCCCAAGATTCGTAATGGAGAAGGTAGACCCTTGCATCTCTTCCATGCCAAGCGTCCCTTCCCGCGCCTGTGCAGCCAGCGCTTTGATCCGGCGGGAGAGGTCCAGCACCGATGTTGATTCCGCGTACCGAACGACCGGAACGACCAGCCCTTGTTCGAGCGCGACGGCTATTCCCAGGTGGACGTGCCCGTACCGATGAATCCGGTCATCGATATAGGCGCTGTTTACTTGCTTGTGCCTTTGGAGAGCGAGAACCGTCGCCCTCGCGATGAGATCGGTTAGGGTCAGCTTGATGTCGTGCTCTTTTTGAGTGACTTCGTTCATTTTCTTTTGCAAACCGATCAAGTCCGTGACATCAGCCCGTGTGGTGATCGTAAGCTGGGCGCTTTCCTGCAAACTGGCCATCATCCGGGAAGCGATCACTTTCCGCATTCCCGTGACAGGCAATTGCTCCGTCGTTTCCTCCACGACAACGGCAGGTGGTTTATCATCCTCCGCTGCTACAGCCTGCTTCGCCTCCCGGTCAGTGATCGCCTTTTCTACGTCTTCCTTTGTGATCCTGCCCACCGGTCCCGTGCCGATGAGAGATTCCAAGGGGAGACCGGCCGCCTCGGCCAACTTGCGCGCGACCGGGGAAATTTTCACTTCTTTCGCAGCAGCCGGACTTGCTGCTATTGTGGTCGACTTCGCCGCAACCTCTGGCTCCTCCGGCTTTTTCTCGGGAGCAGCCGTTTCGAACGTCGCCGTTGCGGCCGTTTCCTCCGAGATTTGCTCGCTTGGATGACCGATATATCCAATGACTGTTCCAGGCGGCACACCCTCCCATTCCGAAACAGCGATTTCCAGCAAAACACCGTTCGCCGGTGCTTCCAGATCCGCCTCGATTTTTTCCGAGCTGATGCTAGCGATCACTTCTCCTTTGGTTACCAGATCGCCGACTTGTTTGTTCCAATGGGAAACCGTTCCCTCTTTCATCGCCATTCCCATCTTCGGCATGAGTACCTCTACTGCCATCGGTTTTCCCTCCGTTTTCTTTCTTTCGTTCTGAATCAGACACTCAACAGCGATTTGTCGCCAAGCAGTTCGGATACCACTTGAATCACCGTTTGTGGCGTCGGTAAGTACAGGTCCTCCAGCACAGGTGAGAACGGAACCGGGGTATGCGGTGCTGTAATCCGCTTGATCGGCGCATCCAGACTGTCGAAACCTTTATCCGCGACCAAGGCCGCGATGTCGGTCGCAATGCTGCAGCGTGGATTTGCCTCGTCGATGACAATCAGCCGATTCGTCTTTTGTACGGACCCCAAGATCGCATCCTCATCGAGCGGCGACAGGCTGCGCGGATCGACGACCTCCGTTTCAATCCCTTTCCTAGCGAGCTGCTCCGCCGCCTCCAAGGCTGTATGCACCTGTTTACCAACCGCGACGATCGTCAAATCCGAACCGGCCCGCTTGATGTCAGCCTTGCCAATCGGAATTGTGTAATAACCGTCTGGCACCTCCCCCGTCATGTTGTATAGCGTTTTATCCTCAAAAAAGATTACGGGGTCATTGTCCTCGATGGATGCCAGCAGCAGCCCTTTCGCGTCAGCAGGTGTGGAGGGGACTACCACTTTAATGCCAGGAATGGCCGTGAACAGAGCATAAAGGCTTTGCGAATGCTGCGCCGCCGCCCGGAATCCGGCGCCGTGCGTCGTGCGGATCGTAACTGGCACCTGTGCTTTGCCGCCAAACATGTACCTGAACTTGGCCCCCTGGTTCAACACCTGGTCCAAGCAACTCCCAATGAAATCGTTGAACATCAATTCCGCAATCGGGCGAAGACCAGTGGTCGCAGCAGCCATCGCCGCCCCGATATAGCCCGCTTCGGTAATCGGGGTATCCAGCACCCGCTCTCTTCCGAACTCCTGGACGAGGCCTTTCGTTACTCCGAGAACGCCTCCCCATGCCTCTTCATCCTGCAAATGGTCGACCTGTGCCCCGCCGGCTACATCCTCGCCCATCAAAATCACGTTTTTGTCTCTGCGCATCGCGAGTTTCATCGCCTCGTTGATTGCCTGCGACATGCTCATTTTTTTGGTCATGTTCCCTTCCTCCTTTGCTATCGTTTTTTCAGTACGACACGTATACGTCTGTCAGCAGTTCGGACGGCTCCGGGTACGGACTGTTTTCCGAAAACGCGACTGCTTCCTCGACCGCCTTGTCAACCGCAGCTTCGATTTCATCCAACTCGTTTTCAGTAAACAGCTTTCCGGAGAGCAAATCGTTCCGGAATTTCCTGATCGCATCTATTTCCGACAAATGCGCCTTCTTGTCTTCTTCTTTTTTGTATTTCTGGGCGTCGCCCTCAAAGTGGCCGTAGTTGCGGTACGTCACGCACTCGATCAGAGTCGGCCCCTCTCCCCGGCGGGCACGCTCGATCGCTTCCTGTGCAGCCTGATAAACGGCCAGCACATCCTTGCCATCCACTCGGATGCCGGGAATATTGTAGGCGATCGCACGGTCCGCAATGGTTTTGCAGCTGGAGGCGTACGAAAACGGCGTGGCTTCCCCATATCCGTTGTTCTCTGCTACAAACACGGCTGGCAGCTTCCAAATGGCTGCCAGGTTGATCCCCTCATGGAACGTCCCCTGGTTGTTCGCTCCGTCACCAAAGAAACATACGCTTACAGCGCCTGTCTGCTTGTACTTGGCAGTCAAAGCGGCTCCGCAAGCAAGCGGATAGCCTCCCCCGACAATGCCGTTCGCCCCGAGCATTCCTTTGTCCAAATCCGCAATGTGCATGGAGCCTCCCTTCCCTTTGCAAAGTCCCGTGGCTCTACCGTAAATCTCCGCCATCATTCCATTCAGATCGCACCCCTTTGCGATGCAGTGTCCGTGCCCGCGATGCGTGCTGGTAATGGTGTCGCTGTCGTCCAGGTGCGCGCAAAGCCCGACCGCGATGGCCTCCTCCCCCGCGTATAAATGGACGAAACCGGGGATTTTCCCTTGGCCGAACAGGTCGTGCACCTTGTCCTCGAACTTCCGGATCTCCAGCATTTTTTGGTACATCCAAGCGGCCTTTTCGCGGGACAACGGAATCCCTTTGACTTGCTGATCCACTTTCGTCATTTACGTGTCTCCTCCTCGAACATGTTTTATTGAGGTCCAGCCTTTGACTCAAGGCATATCGCAAAAAGTATGCCAACCGCCGAAGCAGGTCACATTG
This sequence comes from Brevibacillus sp. MER 51, assembly GCF_023714195.1. Taxonomy (NCBI): domain Bacteria; kingdom Bacillati; phylum Bacillota; class Bacilli; order Caryophanales; family Paenibacillaceae; genus Brevibacillus; species Brevibacillus sp. MER 51. Next base: position 540,960 of record NZ_JAMAUS010000001.1, read on the forward strand.
CGGTTTTTTGTAACCGCTTTACTTTTTGGGGGGAACAAAAGTGGACACCTGTCTCGTTTTGTCTCGTTTTGTCTCCTTTTGTACACTGGCTCACCGCATGCCTTTGGACGGATAAGGGGTACGGCGAGGGATGAATTTTTGGAAATGGGTAATGTTTGCGAATAAAATAAGGAAGCCTCCGGTAACCTGTCGCAAACAAGTTAACCGGAGGCTTCTCTGTAGCACGGTGTTTCTCCTTACCTCTCTTCCTTCCGCTTCCTTCTCAATACATGGCGTTCCTTCGCTTTTTCATACTGTATCCGCTCTTCTTCTGTACCAGGAATGACACCAGGCACGCTCGTCGGCTTTCCTTGATCATCGAGGGCAATCATCGTCAGATACGCGCGTGCTGTCATCCGCTTTTCTCCGGTCAACAAGTTCTCCGCTTCCACTCTCACGAATACTTCCATCGATGTCTTATGGGTCCAGGTGACGTATGCCTCCAGGTTGATTGCTTCCCCCGTCTTGATTGGCGCTAGAAAATCAAAGGAATCGCTGGACGCAGTGACAACAGGCTTACGGCAATGCCGCATGGCTGCGATGCAGGCGATCTTGTCAACGTATGCCATGACTTTCCCGCCGAAAATGGTATGGTGGTGATTGGTATCCGGTGGCAAGACGAGATCAGTCAAAAAAGTTCTCGATTGTTGGATCGGTCGCGCTTCTGTCATCATTTGTGTGGCTCCTCTCATCGTGTGCACCTTCCCTACAGGGCTGTCAAACGACTCCGAATCGCTTTGGTTGCCGCAACCATGTTTCGCAATGACTGAACGGTTTCTTCTCTCCCTCTTGTCTTCAGCCCGCAATCCGGGTTAATCCAAAATTGATCAGGTGGAAGTACTTGTACACCTCGGGCTACCATATCTTCCATTTCAGAGACAGCTGGAACTCGGGGGCTATGGATATCGTATACGCCGAGCCCGATGCCTTTGTCATATGTACCTGTTTCGAACACTGACACGAGCTCTCCGTGGCTGCGGGAAGTCTCAATCGAAATCACATCGGCATCGAGCTCGCTGATGACATCCATGAAATCATGGAATTCGCAGTAGCACATATGTGTATGAATCTGTGTGCTCGGCGCAACGGTAGAGGTCGCTAGACGAAACGCTCTGACTGCCCATTCGAGATAAGCGGCTTGCTCTTCTTTTTTGAGCGGAAGTCCTTCGCGCAGCGCTGGTTCATCGACCTGAATCATGAGAATCCCCGCTTCTTCCAAGGCTTCTACTTCCTTTCGCAATGCCAACGCGATTTGTTCGCACACTTCTTCTCTGGAGACATCTACCCGAGTAAACGACCAGTTCAGAATGGTTGCTGGACCCGTTAACATGCCCTTCATTGGTTTGTCGGTCAATGATTTTGCATACACACTTTCCTTGACCGTCATTGGTGCCACAAACTCTACATCTCCGTAAATAATAGGAGGCTTGACGCAGCGTGAGCCATATGATTGCACCCAGCCGTTTTTCGTGAACAAAAAGCCATCGAGCTTTTCGCCAAAATACTCAACCATATCTGTTCGTTCGAACTCACCATGGACCAGGACATCCAGTCCGAGCTCTTCTTGGATCTCGATCCATTCCTTGATTTGCGCCTGAATGAAAGCATCGTATTGCTCCACTGACCAACTCCCTTTTTTAAACTGTTGTCGGGCTTGGCGAACCTCTGCCGTCTGCGGGAAGCTTCCGATTGTGGTAGTTGGCAGCAGTGGAAACTTCCACGTATTTTGTTGAATCTCTCGACGTTCGGGATAAGGAACACTTCTTTCAAGTTTTGCAGTAGCGATTTGACGTAAAGCATTCTTTACTTCTCCCCGATTCCTCGCTGGGGATAATGCTAGCCTCAGCAAGTCCGCTTCATTTTGGGCGATCTCTTTTGATATAACATACTTACCGTATCGGAATCCTTGGACTAAAAGCTGTACTTCCCCCAGTTTTTCGTCGGAAAACGCCAATGCAGGCATGACTTCCTCTGGCAAACCGCTCTCTGCCTCAACCGTTACCGGTACATGCAACAAACTACTGGACGGCTGCAGCCACAGCTTTTCGAGCGGAACAATCTCGGAAATTTCTTTGACCAGCTCCCATTTCTCCTCAATGGATGCACGCCATATGTTTCGACCGTCGATGATTCCCGCTGCGAGAATCTTGCCTGCTGGAAACCCGTGTTTTTTCAGATTGGTTAGATTTCGCTTCGCTCCGTGTACAAAATCAAGACCGATTCCCTTTACCGGTAAGGAAACCAGCTCCTCGTACCAATCCACCGCTTCAAAATAGGTTTGCAGCATGCACTGCAGATGTGGTAGAGCTTGACCGATTTGCGCATAGATACGCTTGATGAGGGCGCGTTCTTGCTCCGAAACATCCAGTACAAATGCAGGCTCATCGATTTGCACCCATTCCACACCGTGCAGCTCCAACTCCCGGAGAACGTCTATGTAGAGCGGTACGAGTTGATCCACGACGATCTCCAATTCGTTTTTCTCATATCCTTTGGACAATTTGACAAACGTATACGGGCCTACAATGACAGGCTTTCCGATGATGCCATACTTTTCTTTGGCCTCCAAATATGCCTGGAGAGGCTTGTTCTCGGTTATGGTTGGTTGTCGTTCCCCGAATTCCGGGACGATATAATGGTAGTTCGTGTTAAACCATTTCGTCATTTCGCTGGCGACAGCTTCTTTCGAACCGCGAGCCATGGCGAAGTATGTCGCTAATGAAACCGGGCCGCCCTCGTATTCATAGCGCTTGGGGACCATTCCAAACATCACAGCCATATCCAGCATGTGATCGTAGTACGTAAAGTCACCTACAGGGATCAGATCGACCCCTTTTTCCTGCTGAACCAACAGGTTTTGGTGACGGATTTGCTCCATTTGCTGGACCAGGCTTGCCTCATCGAGGGTGCCAGCCCAAAATGCTTCCAATGCCTTTTTCCACTCGCGGTTCTTCCCGATCCGTGGATATCCCAAATTGCTGCTTTTCATGAGCTTCCTCTCCATTCTTCATTCGATCCTGACTTGAATCCGCCCAATAAAAAAGGCATCTCCAACGATGAAAAAGAACGTTAGAAATGCCAAATAAGCACTGAGATCACAGCATCCTAACACCTCCCTATCTCCCGTAGGTTAAGCAGTGTCGTCGAAACAGGCAGGTCTCCTGACTTTGGGATCATCATCTGCACATGCCTTCCCAATCCGTTTGGATCAGTGGCTAATAAATGTGCCGACTCCCCTCATACAGTGGCGGGACCGTGTCGGATTCTCACCGACTTCCCTTTTCATCCTTGGTCGAGCGTGATAACCAAAGAACCTGTTCCCACTCTTATGAAATTGTCATGGTTCTGTGAAGTGCCCCCTTAAACGAGCAGGGCAGCATACTGTTCATACAGTAACACATATTCCATTTTTTGTCATACTAAAATCTAAAATCATCGTCCGTCAATGGTTCTACGTTTAGCGTGCGGACATAACCATTTCCTTTTTTCGAGAAGAAGTCATGCTGCTTCGTCTGCGTACGAATGCCGTTCAGCACGATTGGGTTCACTTCTTCCTCTGGGAAAAGCGGGTCCAGCCCCAGATTCATCAATGCCTTGTTCGCGTTGTAGCGCACGTAGGCATGAACCTCGTCAGCCAATCCGATTTCCGTATACAACGAAGTCGTATAAGCCTCTTCATTTTCTTGCAGCTCATGCAAAAGGGCATACAGCTCCTCTTTTGCTGCGGTCTGCTCGACCACACTCAGACCTTGATAGACTTCTTGCGCGAGAACGCCGACATAGAGTCCATGGATGCTCTCGTCGCGAACAATCAAATCGATAATTTCCCCGCTGCTTGTCATCTTTCCTTGACCCGCCAAATAGAGCGGATAGAAGAAGCCGCTGTAAAACAGATAGCTTTCCAGGAAGACGGACGCTACCATCGCCATGTACAAGTCTTTCGGTTTCTCAATTTCTTGATAGCGTTTCGAGATGAGGGCCGCTTTCTTTTGCAGATGTGGATTATTTTCTACCCACGAAAAAATACCGTCAATCTCTTCTGTCGATGCCAGCGTGGTAAAAATACTGCTGTACGATTTGGCATGGATTTGCTCCATCATGCCCATGAAGGCGAGAACCGCTTTTCTTTGCAGTCCATCGACATGCTCCATGATTTTCGGCATCCCTACTCCACCTTGAACCGTATCCAGCAAGGTGAGACCGCCCAATACTTTTTTATACGTGTCCCGTTCAGTTGCACTGAGCTCCATCCAGGCCATCTTGTCATCTGATAGCGGAATCTCATCATCCGTCCAGAACTGCATGATGTTTTGATTCCAAAACGTCATCGTAAAATCGTCGTCCGGCCTGTTCCAATTGACTGCTTTCATATGGCGTTCCTCTTCTCTTTTTGCTTGATGCTTTTCCTTTTATGAATCGCGTTCACTAAACCGCGCAGCTAATGCACTCTTCTACAGTCAAATGCTTCGTACGCGTATAGTAGAGTGACTTCAGACCTTTTTTCGCTGCGTAAATGTAATAGCGAGCCAGTTCTCTGGTTGAAATGTTGCTGTTCACGTGCAGCACTGTCGAAATTCCTTGGTCGATGTGCTCTTGAATTTCGGCAATCAGATCAATTACTTTGAATTGATCGATCACATATGCCGATTTGTAGTAAAAATAGTTTTCCTGCGACAAGTACGGCATCGGGTAATACGTCGTAGAGTTGGCATACGTTCTCGTTTCGATATGCTCAACGATTGGCATCACGCTAGAAGTCGCATTCTGAATGTAGGAAATGCTCTGTGTCGGTGCAATCGCCAAACGATACGCATGGTAAACGCCATGCTTTTGCACCTTTTGCTGTAGCTCCGCCCAATCCTCTGGCGTCGGAATGTACATTCCTTCAAAGAGAAGCTTTGCTTTTTCCGTCCGTGGGCTGTAGTCATTCGTCACGTACTTGTTAAAATAAGTGCCCTTTGCATATTCCGATTGTTCAAAGCCCAAGAAGGTCTTGCCTGTTTCCTTGGCAATTTCCATGCTTTTTTCCAAGGAGTAGAAGTTCATCATCATGAAAAACGTACGGGCGAAATCTCTCGCTTCTTCACTTTCGTAAGCGATTCTGTTCTTTGCCAGATAACCGTTCAGGTTCATCGCACCAAGCCCTACTGAGTGCAGCTCGCGGTTAGCCTTTTGAACGCCTGGAGCGTTTTCTACACGCGTCATGTCACTTACGGCTGTAATGGCTTCGATTCCTTCGTGGACAGATTCACGGATCATTTTGCGTTCCATCACGTTGACAATATTCAGCGATGCCAAATTGCAGCTAATATCGCGACGGATGATGTCCATCTCGCCGTAGTTGGTGATCGTCGAAGTCTCCTGCAGCTGGAAGATTTCCGTGCACAGGTTGGACATTTTCACCGAGCCGAGATCTTTCAGGGCATGATTGTTGTTCGCATTCGTTTTGTTCATGATGTACGGATAGCCTGATTCCATTTGGATCATCGCGATTTTGGTCAACATCTCGCGTGCGCTCATCACGGTCTTTTTCTTGATGCGATCGTTTGCCAGGAGTTCCTCGTACATGTCATCGAGGTCCATATCATCCAGATGCACGCCGTATTCTTTGTACACGGAGTACGGAGCAAACACAGTCAGTGGCTTGTTTTCCTCAGCCAGCTTGTAGAAAACATTTGGTACGATCAGACCGATGGACAACGTTTTGATGCGCGCTTTTTCATCTGCATTGATCTTTTTGCAATCGAGAAACTCGTTGATATCCCAGCCGAAAATGTTGTAGTACGCTGCACCTGAGCCTTTGCGTTGCCCCATTTGATCCGCGTAGGAAAATGCATCTTCCAGCAGCTTGAGGACTGGCATGACACCTTTTGCCGCGCCCTCGACGCCTTTGATCGGCTCTCCTCGTCCGCGGAGCTTGGACAGGTTCACGGCTACACCGCCGCCAATTTTGGATAACTGCATACAAGTGCCCAAAATAAAGTTGATAGAGTTCAGTGAATCATCCATTTCGAGCAAGAAGCAGGAGACCATTTCTCCGCGGCGGCTTTTGCCTGCGTTCAGGAAAGTTGGTGTCGCTGGTTGCAAACGCTGGTCCATCATGGATACTGTTAAACGCTTGGCGAGCTCAAAGTCACCTTGTCCAAGGGACAGTGCCACAACGGCCACCCGGTCTGGATACTGCTCCAAGTACATCGATTTATCGTTCGTTTTCAAGGCGTAATCTTTATAAAATTTGGAGATAGCCATATACGAAGCAAATTGAAAATCAGCGTCATAGGCCAAACGGAAAACTTCATCAACCTGCTCAACCGTGTATGTTTCATAGACGTTCTCATAGAAGTCATTCTCGATCAAATAGTCCATGCGTTCTTTGACACTGTTAAAAGTCATCGTGTTGGACTGCACTTCTTCCATGAAGACCGCAACCGCTTCCCGATCCTTTTCCAGTTGATAAAATCCGTCGTTGCCACGCTGCATCAGTTCGTTGTTCAGTTCAATATGCCGCAATTGCTGCCACCCCACTCGTAAATTGTTCCACGTCACGGCCGGTACCGGACAGTTCAAATTTAGAAATCACCGGAACGCCGTATTGGCTCGCGATCGTATCCGCGCTTTTGGCAAAGCTGGTTCCCCAGTTGCGGTTGCCGCTGGCAGATACTCCGCGCAGATGGACATGATTTCGCTTCAGGAACGTCGCCACCTTCTCCGGCACTTGTCCGAATCCCGTCGTGTATGTGACCAAAATGAATGGCTCGTCCAGCACCATATCTTGATTAATTTCCACATGTGGCAAATTAATTTTGTTGACGAATCTTCGGACGTTTCCTGTTTTTGAATCATAAGCGATTAGCATGTCCCTCATCCTATCCTACTATTTTTACTCTGTATGTATGTTATTTAGCCAAAGTAAAAGCGCATCCGACGTTTACATGCCGAATGCGCGTGATGACTTCCATCTAGCAATTCGCCAATGCGAATTGAGCGCTCGAACACTTCCCTATCTCCCGTAGGGTAAACAGTGCAAGCGGTTAGGCAGGTCTCCTGGCTTTTGGATCATCGCTCCATTTACACCTTCCCGATCCTTCAGGATCAGTGGCATTCTATCGCAAATGGAACTCTCTCATTACAGTGGCGGGACCGCGTCGGATTCTCACCGACTTCCCTATTAAGTCTACCAAATCTGGCTGGTAAACACCTTACCGCATCAATATGTAGTTGGTAAAACTTACTTTACCTCAATATATCGTAGGAGTCAAGCTCAGTATGGGCTCTTTTCGAAAACTAACTATTCTCCTTTTTCGGCTATTGCCAATCTCTGGTTCTCGTTCATATAATATATTTTGTGCGTGCTGGTTAGCCTTGTGGAGATTGGAGAGTAGCCTTCATGAAAAGCACCGACTATCAACCTGTCGTCATTCCTCGTTCATACAGTAAAAACATGACCTATCAAGAGCGAGACTATCACATTTTCGTAAGTATACCTGCTGATCCCGCTCCGGAATCAGGTTTTCCCGTCATATATTTGCTAGATGGCAACTCTGTTTTTGCCACCATGACCGAAGCGATACGGATACAATCACGTGGCCCTGAACGAACTGGCGTATATCCTGCTATCGTCGTCGGGATTGGCTATCCGACGGACGGTCCGTACCATCCTGCCCGTTTCTTTGATTACACATACGAAGTTCCAGCCTCAGAGCTTCCTGGCAACCCAAGTGGTACAGAGTGGCCTCAGATGGGGGGAGCGGAGCAGTTCCTCACCTTTTTGGAGGAGGAGCTCAAGCCTAGCATTGAAAATGACTTCCCCATCGATCGGACGCAGCAAGCGATTATTGGACATTCGCTAGGTGGCTTGTTTGTTTTGCATGTACTTTTGACCAAACCACATGCTTTTCAACGTTATATAGCTGGCAGTCCCTCGATTCATTGGAATGAGAGCGTGCTACTTGCGAAGGAGAGTCAATTACCGAAGCTGCTGACAGATGATCTCGACGTCCATGCGCTCCTCAGCATTGGGGAGCTGGAAAACGATGGCCGGTTCTTGGTCAAAGAAAAATCCCTGGCGATGGTCGAACGATTATCCTCCATGGGTAAAGGTCAAATCAAGGCTTCCTTTAAAGAATTTGCTGACGAAAATCATTCGTCCGTTTTGCCAGTCTTCATTAGCTATGGACTCAAATTCGCTACGAAAAAAACTGCCCGCTAAAAACGGGCAGTTTTTGTTTATCATGATTTGCTTACTGTAGTGATAACACTCTGGTGATTTGGGGCAGCTCTTCGATGGCGGAAACAATCGTCGGTGTAATCTCTTCATCAGTCACAGAGACAAGCAGGGCATTCTTCCCTTTTTGCTCGCGCGATACATTCAACTTGGAAACATTGATTTCATACTCGGCCAGTTTTCGTGAGACATCATAAATCACGCCTGGATAATCGATATGGCGAACCAACAATCCATGGGCCCCTGGAGGTATGCGACACGCACAGTAGTTGATTTCACTGATGTACACTTCTCTCCAGTCTTGCGCAAAGGTGTACTTGTTCGCTCCAACACGCAAAATCGCCAAATGATTCGCATATTCGCCGGAGCTGTGTTGGACAGGAACCTTCATTCCGAGTCCTTCCACTAGCAGTGTTGCGATTTCCTCTTTATTCTCATGAGCAAGAATACTTAATTGTGCACCCGCTAACTCTGGCTCGAGTCTTCGAATCAGTTCAGCCAGCTCACGCAGTCCAGCATATTGGGTCATGTGATGCCTTCACTCTCCCAGTCAGGTTTATCCTTGTTATTACGGTAGAATCCATGCTTCCGGCTCTTTCTTGATGGAGGATTCGTTATCGGCACGATACCAAGCCGTCAACGTTTGCCCATCTTTCGTAAAGTGGATTCGGTAAATGGTATTGCCTTTTCCGCTGTTGGTAAAAGGACTTTCCTCCAGCGGAACCGCTGTCACTCCACCCGCGTTTACAACCCCGCCGTTCTCCTTGATGACGTTTTGGATCGTCGCCATATGCTCTTTACCCATGGAGGCCATCCCGAAATAAGAGATGATCGCCAAGAGAACTGCTCCCGCCAAAAATGAAACGATAATCACTTTTGATTTTTTCGTAGCATCCACCGAGTGCTTCCCCCGTCTATCTTAGTTCTCTTTATCGACTAGGCGTACCTTGTCAATCGTCCCTCCACCCAAGCATACTTCTCCATCGTAGAAGACAACAGCCTGACCGGGTGTCACTGCTTTTTGCGGCTGATCAAATACAACTTCTACGTTGCCATCCTCCAGCAGGTGAACGGTTACTCCCTGATCTGGCTGACGATAACGGAATTTGGCTGTACAAGTAAACGTTTCGGAAGGCTTCTTATCACTGACCCAGCTCACGTTGGTCGCCAGGAGACTCTTCGAGTACAGGCGGATATGATCAGAGCCTTCACCAACGATCAGGACATTCCGTTCCAGATCTTTGTCTACAACAAACCAAGGCTGTCCGCTCGTGCCATGACCTCCGCCAATCCCTAAGCCTTGTCGTTGACCCAATGTATAGTACATCAGTCCGTCGTGCGTACCGATGACTGCTCCATCTACGGTCTCAATATTTCCTGGTTTGGCAGGCAAATAGTTTTGCAGGAACTCGCGGAAGTTGCGCTCCCCAATAAAGCAGATCCCAGTACTGTCCTTCTTTTTCGCTGTATAAAGTCCTGCTTTCTCTGCAATCTCCCTTACTTGCGGTTTCGGAAGATGACCGATCGGGAACATCGTTTTGGAAAGCTGTTCTTGGCCCAGTACATTCAAGAAGTAAGTCTGATCCTTGTTGTTGTCAGCGCCGCGAATCAGCTTGTACTCGCCATCGATGTACTTGACCTGCGCGTAATGGCCGGTAGCAATATAATCCGCCCCCAGATCCATGACCTTGGCGAGAAGCTCACCGAACTTGATTTCACGGTTGCACATGACATCCGGATTCGGTGTACGTCCTCGTTTATATTCATCCAAAAAATACTGGAATACCTTGTCCATGTATTCTTTTTCAAAGTTTACCGTGTAATATGGAATGCCGATCTGTTCACAGACGCGCCGGACATCCTGGAAGTCTTCTTCCGCCGTGCAGTGGCCGAATTCATCGGTATCATCCCAGTTTTTCATGAAGATGCCGATGACGTCATATCCCTGTTGCTTAAGCAGGTAAGCCGTCACGGAGGAGTCGACTCCGCCGGACATGCCGACAACGACGCGTGTATCTTCTGGTCGCTTCATAAGTCTTTCTCCTCTTATTCAATTTGTACCCTTACAGATTACCATGTTTCGCAAAACAAATCATGTTTTGTTGCACTTTTACCCGATAGAATGAAAAAACGCCTGACGCATAGGTGGCGCCAGACGTTTGGTAGCAAGGTTATGCCTGCGAAGATTCATCCTTGATTTCCGCGCGATATCCCTCGATGCTTTCTTCACGACGCTGATTTTTCGCTTCGAGGGTTGATTTTTCCTCTGCAGAAATCTCTCCAGCATGAGCCGTCAGGTAATCTTCGGACTCACGAATGTTCTCTTCCGTATTGGAAATCATCTGTTGAAGTTTTTCTGCGTTGTCAGAACGGTCATCCGGCTTCGCCATAATCGATACGCCTCCTACAAAGGGTTATATTCAACACCTTTACCATTGTGCGCCAATCATGGTTTCTTTATGTACCCGTGTTATAATAGAAGAAACGGATTAAACGAAAAAGAGGGTTTCACCTATGGCTTCCTTAGATTTGTTGGAAAGAAAGCTGCTTCGGATCATCTCTGATACAGATCCAGTCCGCCTGAAACGTCAATGGGTGAAGGGACAAAAGGTACCGGAATCCGAAGTGGAACAGCGCATGCGAATCGATCTTCTTTTGCGCAGACTCGACAAGCTCCCTGAGGCTAAGCGCCAAGAAGTGCTTGCGCTACTCAAGTGGTTTAGCTGGTAGAAGATTAGCGGATGGACGTTCCCAGACGCCACTGGTCGTCTATCCGATTCATTTGCTTTATATCCACAATCGCATCATGATTCAGCGGTCCATAGATGTGTGGATACAGCAACCCGTCCTTCGCAGCCTCGTATTTGACTTCCGAAGTCGTTTTTGTTTCATCGACAACGAGTACATACAACTCCTCGTCAAACTGTGCATAGACGCGGTTTGCTACCTTTTCAAGCAGCTCGTCCCCTTTCGTCGCGTGAATAAAGCCTTCCTGCTCGTAATCGCGCGGCAAGTAGTGATCCTTGTCCATCCACTTTTCCCAGTATGCTTTTGGCACCATGCAGTAAATAATATTGTCTTGCATGTTTCTCCTCCGGTTTCGATTATTTTTTTGGCATTGCTTTGTTTAGGTGACGCATAGCTTTATCATAGAACATCTGCTCCATTCGTCCCTGATCATATCGCCATTGAACGAAGTTACGCAGAGAGTGCAAATCCACCCAGGCATCCTTTGCTTGCGGATCGCGGTCAGGTACCTCACCCGTTATTTCACCATCGTAGACAAGCTTCGCCATCTCAGTTGGATGCATACCGATCTGATAAGCGATTTGGTGCAATGCTATTTTCATGGAATCTCCCCTTGCCGTTCAAGGATACATCTTCTCTTCCGTCTATTGTGCCAGTCTTTTCGAATGATGCCAAGCCCCTAGCCCTACTCCCAAAGGATGTACCTTCCTCCCTTGCGTTTTGCTACAATGAACAGAGAATTTTGAGGAAGGGGCGGTATTCCATCATGTCAAAGCAACGAAATCAACCACGAAAGAAATGGTTCCAGCGAAAACGCATCTGGATTCCCCTTCTTTTCATCGCTTTCCTCTTTCTAGGCAACAGCTCTTATCTTGCAAAAGAGCCAGAAGGCGAGCCTTTTTTACTTGCTCACCGCGGGATGGCACAAACCTTTCATATGGAGAACATCACCAATGAAACTTGTACGGCGGAACGGATTTATCCACCGGAGCATCCGTACCTGGAAAATACGATTCCGTCCATGCAGGCAGCTTTTGATGCAGGTGCGGACGTCGTCGAGCTGGATGTACAATGGACCAAAGACAATCGATTCGCCGTGTTTCATGACTGGACGCTCGACTGTCGGACAAATGGTACCGGTGTCACGAGAGATTATACCTTGGCCGAATTACAACAGCTCGACATTGGCTACCATTATACTGCGGATGAAGGGAAAACCTTCCCCTTCCGTGGAAAAGGGATTGGCATGATGCCCTCTCTCGATGATGTGCTACAAACATTCCCTAATCGCTCACTGCTTATCCATATCAAAAGTAATGACCCACTCGAAGGGAAAGCGTTGGCGGATGTTTTGGCGGCATTGCCTGCAAAACGACTGGCACAGCTCTCTGTTTATGGCGGTGACAAACCAATCGAGACATTGAAACAACAACTGCCCCAGCTGCGTGTGATGTCTATGGCGACAATGAAAAGCTGCCTGATCCCGTACATAGCAGCAGGTTGGTCCGGATATGTACCAGAAGCCTGTGCACAAACCCAATTGCATATTCCCGATCAGATTGCCCCATGGCTCTGGGGTTGGCCGAATCGGTTCATGGCAAGAATGGAAGCAAAAGACACACGCGTGATCCTAGTCGCAGGCAGTGGAGATGTGTCGCAAGGCTTTGATGTTCCGGCTGATTTAAAACGGGTGCCAGAAAGCTTTACAGGTGGAATATGGACGAACCGGATCGATCTGATTGGTCCAGCTTTTCACGAAAACGTAGAAAAATAATGAAACGGTTCTCAGACATATTCGTATATACTTATACGGAATAGACTTCCAACCTAACTAGGAGTGATTGATATGCTTAAGAAGCTTTTGAAAAATTTACTCGGTAATCACTCATCTTCGCATAAGTACCGGAAATACAGCAGCAGCGATTACAAACACCGCAGAAAGTATAGCTCTAGCAATCGGTACGGACATTCCCATTACGGCAGCTCTCATTATAAAAGAAAGCACTCCAGCCGTAGCTTCTTCAGCAGTTAAACAACTGTTTCACCAATGATTAGACAGCAAAACTCCGCTTATGCTAGCGGAGTTTTTTCATTATGCTCTCATGTCGCCTTTGAATCTACCCATAATAACGGTGTTGTAGTAATTGCCATCAGAAAGGACCTTGTCGTTTTTGAGTACCCCTTCGATTTCAAAACCAAACCGTTTGTACAACTCAATTGCCTTCTCATTCGTTTCCATTACATTCAACGTCATTTTGGTAATGTGGTTGGCGTCTGCCCAGGCAACCGATTCTTGCAAGAGATTCTTCCCAATGCCATAACCCCAGAACTCTTGTAAAACACATACACCAAACTCTACTTTGTGGGCAAATCTGTTTAAGTAAACGCCTGCACATCTGGAAAACCCGACAATCCGATCTTGAGCAACAGCCACTAAAAACAAATTTCTTGCACTTTCTGCATCCGTTTTGATGATGTGTTCGAATCCTTGCACATCGATGAAAGCCTCCCCTCTTTCTCTGTCCAAATTTTCAGTCTCACCATCGATTTGCAGTCGCAGTTCCGACAATTGTTGTGCATCTGTCTCCATTGCAGAGCGAATCGTGTAGGATAACCCATTCACAGAAAGTAGTTGTTGGCTGATTATCATCATTTTCTCCTATTGGTAAAATTTTGGTCTTTCATCTTATCACAGGTAGGGGTCTTTGTGAATCTTCTCTATTTCTAAGGATAAAGAAAAAATCACATTGTGTTTACATAATATTTATTATGTCCATTTATACGACATACTGAGGATATGCTACAATAAGGAAAAGGAGCGTGCTCGCATGAATTTTTCCAAGTCATTTTATTATACGGTCGACCATTCCAAGGTAGAGGAATATAAGAAGATGCTCGATCTCATGAAAATCCCCTACATCGTGGAAGCACCGATTGTCTTGCTGAATCAAGGAGCGAATGAATACTCCTTCGTTTTTCCTAACATGTCAGGTCGCCTTTATGGAATGGTGAGCAAGTTATTTCAAGCGGATGGAAAGCCTTATTTGAAGAATGAAACATAGGCAAAAAAAAGGACCCAATGATTGGGTCAAAAGTAGGAAGTGGAGAGAATGCATGATATGTTATATATTCTAACATCAAAAATTCGAATGTCAACCAAACTTTCGAATTTTCTGTGTTTTCGTGTTAGGTTTTGTGACGCATTCTCTTCTTTGTGCAAAGAAAGGAAAGAAGCCTTACGATGAGTCGATTTTCATGTAAGGTTTCTATACGTTCCCTTATGCATGTACATTGATAATTTTTTCCATCTCAATCCACTGACTACCCGTTTGGTTTGCTAATTGAACACGTCTCGCCTTCGGGTCTACCCATTTGACCACACCCCACATGCTACAGGTATTCCCCCGCTCCCCCTCAAAGGACACACACCAGCTCACATTCAAGGGGTAATTCTCTCTTGCAGAATCTCGCAGCATGTACATAAATGCCTCTCTTTCTTCGTTCGTTACTTCAAGATTGCCGTTAGCCACACCTTTCCACCCGCCTACCTACGAACATTTGTAATCCAGATACCCATCCTGTGTGGGAAATTGTATTTACATTATAAAGAATACGAACATAAGTTCGCAACCTTTTTTTCAATATTGTCCTGCCAAGTCGCACAAATTGCTTTATTTAGGAAGAATCTGTAAGAAAAAAGCCGTTTTCCCATTGGTCTTGGAAAACGGCTCTTGCTTTTAGCTTGATAGTTCCTGTGGTTGATGCTGCGGTCTTTTCTCGACCAGCTCCAAAAACTTTCCGAAGGTAGAAGCGAGTATTTGCTGAAAAAGCATACCGAGAACAACAGGAAGAGCAACTGGTGCCGGAAAGTACGTGATTGCCATAACTGCCCCTGCACTAATGTTTCGCATTCCACTGTTGAAGGTTAACGTGACAATCACATCACGATCCCATCCGAATAGCCTTGCGATCCCCCATCCCATTACATAACCCGAAATGGCTACTACGAGTACGAGGACCGCCATTCCTACCAGTTTAGCATCCATCATATGAAAGTAAGATGAGACCATCGAGCTGTTGATGGCGACGACAACACCCATACCCATCTTGGAAAATGGCGCTAATTTTGGTGCCAGCGTTTTTTTGACGTTCCCTTTTGACAAATGATTGAGCAGCATTCCTACAAGAGATGGCAACACGATCATATAAAATAAACCCTTCATCAGCTCTGCCAAATCCATCTCGACGGTAGCCCCCAAAAACAAGGACATCCCCAACGGAACAATCAGTGGGGAGAGCATCGTATCCAACAAAATAATGGATAGCGTCAGTGCGATATTCCCGAAATAAATCGATGACCACAAAAAGCTCGTGATCCCTGTGGGAATTAAGGCAGCCAACAAGAAGCCCGTGATGACATGGATATCATCTGGATAAAACAATCGCGCCATCGACCAAGCAACAAGCGGCATTAGTGCATGGAGAATCACCAAGTTGACGATTAAGGGAAGCGGTCTGGTCAGTACTTTTGCAAATTCTTTAAATCCTGAACCGAGACTGCCCGCAAATGTCATGAAGGCAAACACCCAAGGGGACAAAAAAGCAAACGGTTGCAAATGTGTCCCGGCTAAAACGCCAATAGCAACACTGCTCGGCGTTAGTATGGGCATGATTTTCTCAAGCGATCGATTCAGTTTGGCTAACCCGTTCATTTGATACACCTCAAGTCTCGTCCTTTGATGCTAGTGATGTGAGGTATGTTATCATGAACAGATTATTGTTACAAGACCAAAGTTCATTATTAGATTACTTACGCATCATTTATTCGAATTTCACCTTGCATACTTTCGTACATGGGAGTAAAGGCTATGACGGAAAGGAGGTATTTTATGAACGGAATGGATTGGGTAGAATTTATCCGAAAAACCGAAGATAAGATGTATCACCTCCATCGAGCGATAGATGGAATCTGTAATGATCCCGACTATAAGGAATCCGTTACGACCTTGACGGAAGTGGTAAGAGATTATCAAGTCCTCGTGGAAAAAGCCAAAGGTGAATTACGCGGCATCGACCTCCATCGAGATCGAGAACGAGATCGAGAACGCGCGCATTATTACGATCATGATCACCACTAGCTTATATAGACTCCCAGTCAGGGGGTCCTTCTTCGTTTTCAATCACATAATTTTCATTCGATTTTAATTATTCCACCAGAAAGAGACAGCAAGAACCTCACTCTACCCATGTAGTATGTGAGGTTTGAGAAATCCGCTAGCCTTTCATTTTCTTTTCAATTTCTTTTAAGGATTTCTTCTTCTGGCATGCCGCCTTTACATCGGTTGGCCACCGTTCGTCACTCAGCCTTTGTAAATCTTTTATCAATCGCTTATCAGCTGTCACATGAATATTGGCTTCTGGGAAGGCCTCTTTTAATTTCTTTCCGACTTCCTTTTGAATCGATTCCATCTTGAACCGATTAAAATTCGTTACTTGAATAGCCACATCGAGATCTTTATCGATTTGCACAACCACTATTTTGTCAATGCCCTTCACGCTAGCTGTAATTGATCTCGCCCGATCTTCCCATTGATAATATCTGACGGGAACAGGCATGCACAACGGCTCCGCTTCCGCTTTTTGCTTCGTCTCTGTACCAGATTTCTTTGTTTCCGTACCAGATTGCTTTGTACACCCCGTTACGGTCAAAGCAAAAGCTAGGGTCAGCACCACGAAAGTTGCACGCACAAAAAACACCTCCTGACCAAAATCACCTGTTACTAGCTTGACCTTGAACGGAGGAAGTATGTAAAGAAAAAAAGCGGTGACTCCTCTGCATAATTTGAGTCACCGCGGACCCCAAGAACATTTCGAGTCCTATGTACAAGGATATAAAAAATCGCATCGAAACGCGATAGGAGATAATTGGATATGAAACGGACCAAAAAAAATCCCAACCAACAAAAAGTGGTTGGGGCGTACGGGGTAGTACGCGGATGTCATACGTGAATGATATAATCATATAGGACTTGTTTTCTGTTGACAACGAGCAATAATAGGTACATTTACCTATAGATGGAATAAAAAAATGGCGCCGACTTTGACTGCATCAATTAGTCGGACGCGTGGAATAGAATCCCCAAGGTTGGATTATACTAGCTAGCTTGGATTACTTTTCTATTATCTTGAAAACTCTTCGTTCACGCTATGCGAAAATAATGGTAACGGGTGAAAATATTACCTATAAAGCTTGATCGACCATGGAACCTTCCGCTGAAATGTGTTAATTGCTTCAAAAAATTCAGCCAGAAGTTGCTAATCGTGTTATGATATCCCTGTAAATTCTTGAGGAGTTGAGATGATGAACAGAGAGCAATGGACAGCGGTTGATCACTATTTTACGGATAAATTACTGGAAGCCGATTCCGTTCTGGACACAGTTCTTCAAGTGAATGCAGCTGCAGGTCTTCCAGCTATTGATGTAGCACCCAATCAAGGTAAATTCCTTCATCTGTTAGCACGGATTCAAGGCGCTCGTTCGATCCTGGAAATTGGCACTCTTGGTGGATACAGTACCATCTGGCTAGCCCGGGCACTTCCTGAAGATGGTCGTCTCATTACTCTCGAATATGATCAGAAGCATGCTGAAGTTGCGCAATCGAACATTACCCGCGCAGGGCTGGATCAGATTGTAGAAGTGAAAATCGGACTTGCCCTTGATTCTCTCATCCAGCTGCACGAAGAAAATCAGGGTCCTTTTGATTTTATTTTTATCGATGCAGATAAAAAAGGAAACCCCGATTATTTCCAATGGGCATTGAAGCTCTCTCGCAAAGGCACTGTGATTATCACAGATAATGTTGTACGAAGTGGTCAAGTTGTGGACGAAACAAACGCGGATCCTAATATTGTCGGTGTACGTCAATTCACCGATATGGTTGCTGAAGAGCAACGTGTCAGTGGAACCGTTGTACAGACAGTTGGCAGCAAGGGCTATGATGGCTTTGCGATCATGCTTGTCACCGGGGAGAACTAGTCTTCTTCACTTTCAGAGGTAGTAACGAGTAGGAGTGTGTACATCTTGTTTAGGCTGGATTTACCTAGCTTTATGCTCATCGCTAATGTCATTTTGGTTCTCACAGTACTGTCGATGATTATCAAAGTGTTGGTGAAGAGAGAATAGCTGATGTTTTTCGGAGGTGCTTTTCCTTGAAACCATTGCGTGATCAGTCCCTTGCTTTACGAGAAGTAACAGAGGCAGATCTCCCCATATTTTTCACTCAGCAATTAGACAAATCTGCTCATGAGATGGCGGCCTTTACCGTCAAGGACCCGGAAGATAGAGACGGATTCACCGCTCATTGGACAAGGATTTTGAACAATGATTCGATTGTGAAAAAAGCCATTGTCATGAATGGGCAGATTGTCGGAAATGTTTCGTGCTTTGAACTGTTTGGCTTGCCCACGATTGGATACTGGATAGACAAAAGCTTTTGGGGCAAAGGAGTCGCAACAAATGCACTTACTCTCTTTTTAGAGGAACTCCGAACACGTCCTGTATATGCGCGTGTCGCCCATGACAACATCGCGTCCATTCGTGTATTGGAAAAAAACGGTTTTCAGCCTTTTGGTGTTGATCGGGCATTTTCGGAAGCACGAGGCGTAGAAGTGGAAGAACTCATTCTGATTAAACACACATGAGGTCTGAAGCGCTTACCGTGAGCGCTTCTCCTCTTTTTATCCAACGATCATTTCTAAATCGAAAGGGAACATCCTATATGCAAGCAACGATCTCTACCATGCACTTAGAAACCGAACGCCTCATCATCTGTCCTTACGCAGAAGCTGATTTGATGGAATCTTTTGAACTCATGCAAAACCCAGAGTTGTTTACCTACCTGCACATGGATGTAATGCCTCTGGAAAACTACAAACGCTTATTTCACTGGATACGAAGCAGTTATGACACCCCTTTTGACCAGCCTTTTAAATACTCCGTGGCTATACGTGAGAAGGCTACTGGCAGGTTCATTGGCTGGTGCGGTGTAGGCGTTCTCGATTTTCTGGCTCCGGAAAAAGAGCTCTATTATTTAATCGGACGGGATTATTGGGGGAACGGCTACGCTTTTGAAGCTGCCTCCGCTCTTACTGCGTACGCATTTGATGTAATCGGATTGGATCGGTTGTACGCAAAAGCACACCCAGACAATAAAGCATCGCGGCGCAT
The DNA here is from genome assembly GCF_023714195.1 of Brevibacillus sp. MER 51. Classification (NCBI taxonomy): domain Bacteria; kingdom Bacillati; phylum Bacillota; class Bacilli; order Caryophanales; family Paenibacillaceae; genus Brevibacillus; species Brevibacillus sp. MER 51. Next base: position 560,198 of record NZ_JAMAUS010000001.1, read on the forward strand.
CATTGAGAAACTCGGCTTCTCGTTTGAACGCGTCTTAGATGGACTGACCGGGGACGACGAGGACTGCAACGGTGAGTGGTTGTATGTTTTGACGAAATAAACAAGAAAAAAGGGCGTGCTTTATGGCAGCCCCTTTCACTCCCCTTTTTGAACATGTAAGATTCGGTCACAGAGCGACATCGTAGCTACATTGTCGCGTCCGCTCGATTGCGGAGTCACGCCCTCGGTACAACACTTTATAAAATGCGCCATTCTCCCCACAAACCCCCGCAATAAGTGCTCGCAAGATATCGCGGCACAAGCCAATAACAAAGGGTCCGTAGGCCTCCGCATCGCTTTCGGACTCAAGGCCTTGATTCGCAATTGGATTGGAGATGCAACAACAAACTTTCGAATAACTATAAGGCGGGGGCAGGGTGGGCTAGGTGAAGGAATACTCGAAATTCCGAATGTACCATTTCCTGGCGTAGGTGTCTGACGACACTAAAATACTAACTATTCAACGTGAGATAAACATATAAAAGTATAAACCCCTATAATAGTAAGAAAGCTAAACGGATGAGAGAGGAAAGTAGTCGTTTACACCCACCTCCTTCTACACAAAATAGCCTCAGAGTATTGTCTCTGAGGCAAATCTGCCCATCTCGCATATAGCTTGTTTTCCAGTAACCACGCTAAGTCATAAGCTTCAAATTTCTATATTACTGGCTTCTCCTTGTTCCCGCTAATTCATCACTCTTCAAGTTACTTTTATCTGATTACTAATATTAGATTCGATATCTTTAATTAGCAACGGAATAAGTTCCTCTTGGTAACCCGCCAACTGTCTTTCCATGATCGCTTTTGCCACAACGATTAATTCAGTTGATCTTACTCGCAAAGGCATATTAGAGGAATCTCATACGGGGATGATAGGGGTTATGCTCTAACAGAGTATGCCGCTCGATTCACTCGGCACTGGGTGGGTAAAAGAAAGACCTTGAGGGGATTTACTCCACTCAAGGCCATAAAATACTATTTTGAATTATCCACATTGATTCTTTTTAGTTGTACTGCCAAGTTCCAATTCAAAGGTTTGGTCGTTGATGAGCTAAACCAGTTAGCCCCCTCACTTAGCCACCTAGTCCTATATTCTTCGATTGACTCTGGATTGTCCTTTGCATCATCATCAAATCCAGACTCAAATCCACAGCAATTACATATTTCGTGAGTTGGAAAACCATTTTTATCCCATTGAGGATAACTCAACTCATTATAACCACAGACTACACAAATATATTTACTCATAATGACATCCTCATACTCTTTATGGATTTGCTGTTGTAATCCTCATGAAATAATTGTAACCAGCATTTGGGTCACTACTTCCAAATTTAGGTTTAAAAAGACTCCCTATCGTACCATCACTATGGACAAATACCAAATCGTTAGTCCCTCTATTATAAATCACTTTTGTATTTCCCTGATATCTTTGAATAATATTTACTCCATCAACATTTGATCTTGCTAAAGCGAAAGCTAAATTATAATATTCTTGCTTTGTAAAGTTATTCCCATACTCTCTTGCACCTCCATTTTTACCAAGAACATGTTTGTCATAATGGTTATCAAAATTTCTAAAACCACCATAACAATTTGTATTATGTACCCAAATCCCAAGGTCACTAACAAAGTACGTATGGAACTCACTCACCGTCATATTGTAGACGGTAGCCTGTTTATGTTCCAGTTCGATACTCTCTATCCTGAGTGTATTCCCATCACTCTGAACAAGCAAGTCTCCTACCTTGAGGTCTTTGACGAACGTCCATCCTTTGTCTTGCACATAAAATGGATGGTTATAAGTCGATTCTATCATCTGACCGCCAACTTGGATGCTGTATATCTCATCCAACTCATGGTTGAACGTATCCGTTACCTCTTTATAAGCTACCTCGCCAGTCTCTTCGTTCTTGGAAAGAACCATATCTCCGACTTCAATGTCTTCGATATTTTTCTCTCCTTCATCTATTAGAACCTTTGTTCCAGCAGTAAAACAATTACATTCAAACATCTCATTGACTTCATCAATTAGTTCCTTTGCGGTTTTACTTATTTTTACAGTGATGACAGGCCCGACACGTAAGATACGTATTGCCCCGCGCGTTGCAATTGAATAGATGATCGCATCGCCTTGCAACATAAACTCAATTCTTTCCCCCGAGTAGTCTCGGTGTGCGTCTTTATAAGAATTGCTAACCAATCTCTTCGTTATTTTTCCTCTTTCAGTAATAGGCTCATAGTAGGTTCCGTTATTTTTTGCATCCATTTCTTGTTGAGCAACTAATCCGCTCCATCTGTTGGTAACTACCTCATACATAATTACCGACATCAGTAAATCGCTATCGTAAGAGCCTGTAACTTCGCCATCATACATTTTCATTTTTTTAAGATTGGTTTGCATCTTGCTAATGTCTTCAGCAGATACTTCCCGATTGTATGTATCTATTAAAGCATCAATATTAAGTGGTTCTGTATCCTTGGTATTGTGCACTCTGAACCATGAATTAATTGTATACCTTTCTGCAACGTCTTTTGCTCGAATTTTAACAACGTAAGTACCATTCTTTAAGATTGGCTGGGTAGTCGGCATATTGATGGAACCATCCCACGTAAAGGTATGATTCACATTCTTCGCCAAAAACCCTCTCGTTTCTAGGTAAACTACATGAGTTGGATTATCTTTTGGTGCTACGGTAATGACCGTTTCCTGATGATCTTCGTAGTATTTCCATGAAATCGATCCAGAAATCTTTGATGTTGGATCTATAGCCATATACTCCGTATTCCGTACTACTTTATGAAACTTTGTATGGTAGATGGGAGTTGGAGCAGTCTGTAACGAGCGTAGAGCGGCTCTTTTCTCTTTCCTTGGATTTTGCTTCCATACTTTCACATAAAATACGCCTATGTCGCCTGGAATAAATAACACGTCTTCCTGATTCGCATAAAACGTCTGGAGCTCATTTCCGTCTTTATCTTCTAACGTTAGAATGTTGTTGTCGACATATAAATTCATATCGGCAATCTCATCCAGCGTAAGCTTGAAATAATCAACATCGTATGGTGAAGACAAACGGTCGGAATAAATCCCATCCCATTCTGCTACCGTAGCTGTTTCACGAGAATTGTCGAAATCTGACTCTACTGTCATTCTGGTCAATAAATTTGCATTTCCCTTTGCGGTAAGCTTTACATAATACGTCGTATTCGGCGCAAGCTTTGCTTCCACCATGGAGAATAGCGAACCGAAAGGGCCATCATGATCATCATTTTGCACAATCACATTCTGCATGGCAGAATCGCTGTACAAGGTAAGAACCGTGTCTACCTCTCCACCGTTCTCTTGATACGGAGATGTAAACAAGCGATGCAATCCCTCTTTTTCTGTGGTGAACTGATAGATGACCTCTTTTGTATTCTTCGTCACATCTACAAAAGTGTTCACCGCTACATTCTCAATGATCGGGACTGGATCTGAAGTTACGACAAAATGGTCATAGGCCCCATAAAAAGCAATGGGATTATCATTGATGACTGTCGCGGTAAAGGTGTGTCCAGCCCTAATTGTTTCACTCTTTGACGTGCTTTTATCATCGTCATCCGTAATCTTACCGTCAGGACTCGTGACTTCATAACGATAGGGATCATAACGTGTAGCAGTTGTCTTGATTTTCGAACTTTTATTACTCTGATTTAGAATGCTTACACTTTCATTCTTTAAAAGGGTTCGTTTTAACAAGGCGGGTTGCAAGCTTTCACTTCTTGCTATCGAGCTTTCAAATCCGCTGAACGTCACTGGAGAAACCGAAGTAACCGTTACAACTACCTTTCCACCCGCTGAAATTTCAAGTAAATCTTTAGAGAAATCACGTTCCAGACTGTGACCGGTTCCATCCGCTTCGTACATGGCATAATCAAATGTATTCCCAGACTCATAGGTAACATCTGTCTTTATTTCTCGCCTTATATCACTCTTGTTTACAAAGACATAAGATTGACCTTGTTGTAGTTGTTGGTTAAATGTTAAAGAAACCGCTGACTCTTCTTTTAAAATGTCATAGTAACCTGCGAACGTAACCGGCAGGTCAGTGGTCACTGTTGCTGTCAGCTTACCCCCTGGCGGTACGGATACTTGGAGCTGAGAAGAGTCATTGGCCTCCATACTAATAGAACCGTCACTCTTCATCACTTGATAAGTAAATCGATTTTTGTTGTAGGTTGCATCTGTTAGAACTTGTACGGTATCTTGACTTGTATTCCGAATCCCAATTGTTTCATTTTTACCCGCTGTTCGTTTGAAAAGAGCAGGGGTAGGATTCACTCTTGCTTCCAATCCATCTTTAAAACCTTCGAATGTCACAGGCTTTAAGGATATGACGGTGACCACTACTCTACTACCCGGAGGCATTGAAATTTGTCTTCCATTATCACTTGCAGACTGACGTGTTGGAGCTCCTTGATAGCACAAGGCATAATCGTATTTCTTATCCGGAGAGGAATAAGCATCTGTATCTATATACTGGTATTTGTTTGTACTCGTGTTTGTGAATACATAAGACTCGCCTTGGTTCAGCTGTAGTTTATATCGTATCGAACTAGAACCATCTTCTTTAAAGAGGTCATAATATCCATAAAAGGTAACGCTCTGATCGGAGGGAATGGTAACCGTCAGCTTTCCACCTGCTGGTATCTCCAAGCTTGTCGCAGTTGCATCGTTTTGCTGTTTGACGACAGAACCAGTATTAGAAGCAATCTGATAACTGTATTTATTCCTACTTGACGCATTCGTTTCAATCTTTAATTCTTTCGTGCTTGTGTTTAAAAAGCTTACTGTTTCACCATTAAACACTTGGCGCTTAAATAGTGCAGGATTTGCGCTGAGGCTTCTTTTTACACCTTTCTCAAATCCTTGGAAGGTCACAGGTATGGAAGACGTGACCGTAACGACCATTTTTCCACCGACTGGAATGTTCTTCGATCTCAAAGCTGTATCCAGGGCATATGAATTGCCAGTGCCGTCGCTATGATAAACGGTGTATTCAAATCGATTTCCTTTTGAAGAAGAAGCATCTGTTTCAATCTCTTGAATCTTTCCACTAACATTCGTAAAGATATAAGATTCGCCTTGTTTGACTACTTGTTTGAATAGAAGATCTTCTACCTGTTCCTCTTTAAAATAATCAAAATATCCGTGAAATGTTACGGGATTATCTTTGGTTACTGTTGCAGTCAACGTCGCACCAGCTGGAACAGGTATGCTTCTCAAGGAGGAATTGTCCTGTTGACTCACGATAGACCCATCACGACTTGTAACCTGGTAAGTAAATACTTTATTTGGGCCAGCATCTGTTAGAGCTTTAAGGTCGAATGAGCTTATATTTCTCACACTGACTGTTTCATTTTTGGTAACCGTTCTTTCCCAAAGAGCAGGATCAACACTTGGGGTTCCGACAAAGATAGGGTCATATACTTGGAACGTGATCGGCGTGCTAGACTTAACCGTTACAACTATCTCTCCACCCGCGGGAACAGCGTTCGATCTTGCATATGAATTAGCAGCCTGGGAATGTACTGTGCCATCGCTTTTGTAAATAGCAAAATCAAATCTCGTATCTGTCTTATACGCAGCATCGGTATCTAACCTTAATGTCTTTTCACTATTATTGACAAAACGATAGGACTCGCCTTGATTCAGTTTGTGACTGATGACAGTCCCTTCGGAAGTATCCTCTTCTTTGAAGATGTCATAATAACCACCAAATGTTACAGGATCATCAGATGTCGAAGTGGCTACAAACTTTCCACCTGCTGGAACGGAATAGGAAACTGTCGACGTATCGACAGCCTGTTTGTAAACCGAACCATCACTGTTGAATATATGATAACTGAATTTCTTTTTCGTACCACCAGTGTATTGAATGGACTCACTTTGTGAGCTTGTATTTACTGCAATAAACGTTTCATCTTTGCTCAACGTTTTTTTAAATAAAGCGGGTTCTGATGCAGAATAATAGGTTGTCTTTTCTACATCTCCCGTAAAAGTTACAGGAAATCCAGTAACCGTAACAACAAGCCTTCCATTTAGCGGGATCGACCTTGAAGTAGCAATGGAGTCTAGGTCATGAGCGATGCCCTCTCCCTCTGCATTGTACGCAGCATAGTCATACGTCCTGCCATCACTTCTCGAAGTATCGGCTTTCAACAAAGAACTTGATTTAGGATTACTATTTTCAAAAACATAAGTCTCGCCTTCGGAAATGGTTAGCTCGAATGTTTCCCCCGCAACTCGGCTCATCAACTTGGGGATTTCCTCTTCTAATTCGCCAGCTTGTGATTCATCGGTTAATTCATCTACAGCTGGCTCTTCTGAAGAAGCATCTACCACTTCAACATTCACTTTCGTCACTTTGTCTTTGTAAGTAGCAGTGAGCGTTGTTTTGCCCAGAGCTTGAGCAATGACCTTTCCTTCTTCGATACGAATCAATTCTTCGTTCTCGATTTCCCACGTGACAGATTGGGTTACATCTTCAACAACCTTATCTGCCCACAATGCCTTAACAAGTAAAGCAACAGACTCATCTACTCCCAATTGAATTTCAGCTGGAAGGATCGATAACGCTACTATTTCGTTTTCTGGTTCTAATTCTTCTTCGTTTTCTTGCTTTCTCTCGCCTAAAGGTAACTTACTATCTATAGATCCTTCGCTATCTATTTCTGTTGTACTCTCTACACCTTCTGAAGATGTATTTTCTTTTGTTACCGCTGTGTTCATTTGAATATCTGGATTCGTAGATGCATATGAAAGAGGTACTACCATATTCAATAGCACACTCAGAACTAAAAGCACGGACAAATATCTTTTCATGTTAATGTTCACTTTGCTCTCCTCATTGGTTAGGTTTCTACTAGTTTGACATTCGAGAACAGCACTTAAGAAAATTTAATTGATGTTCAATATACAGACAGTAGAAAGAGTCACTATCTAAGTAATACCTACCCTTTACCAAATCAATTCCTTAGGCCTTTTGTTACAACAGAATCTCCTGTCTACCCGAATTGAGCAGAATTGGTTAATGCCTTGAAAAACAGGGGTCACTATTGTGTTAACAAAACACAATTATCTTCATAATTACTACCTCACTTTCCATATTTTATTATGAGTAAACATGATATCATTACATGCTAATATGTAAAATGGGTATAATGTCATATTTTACATATTTCACAACCAGGAACTTAGCCTTTCCTTTAATATAAACAATATTCTTCATAGTCTAATTACAAATAGTCTTTAAGCGTGTAATATGAACCCATGGGTCAGTATTTGAGCAAAGTGATTTGAGTAGAAACGACTTGCATTATGTAATTGATCGAGGAAAAATAAGTAGGAATTCCAAGTGGTTGACAGAGGATAATTTGGCTTTACTGTAAGAAAATTTTATTGTGCCAATATCAGTGTGATCGCTTTTCAATTCCAGTAACAACAATAATTAAAAAGTTCTTAATCCAGTTTTGGAAAAGGGAACTTCGTGGGTTTTCATCTTCATTTTCTTTGGTATGTAGGGGGAGGTTTCTTAAATATTGTTACAAAGGTGTGCAGTGATAATATGTTATCCTTCACGGTTCACCTGACATGTCACGCCACCAAGATCGATCGTGATCGATCCATCAAATAGGATATCCAGCTCGATTATTCGGATCAAGTCCCGGTTCATTCCGTACTGTTCGCCATCGTGCTGGCATTGTTGATCTTCTCCTTACAGAGCTGTTCCATGACTTCACGACCATTCCAGCCCCATCAGCTTGCTCAATGAATGTGCGGTTTTTGCCTGCGCGATGGTAGGTAAATCCCCTGTTGACATTCCGAATATATGATCCCAGTGCCAATGTAATTTTCTCTCTACAGAATGACAAAGCAATATTCTCCGTCCCCGCTTGCTCAAAAAACTTTCTCGGAAATCAATAGTCGTTTCCCTTCATAATGCAGCTCGATTAGCAGCATTATATCCAACTTAAACAAATGAGATAGAATCTTCTTTATCACAAGTGAGGATATCTCACGGAAGCTTTGTAAAGGTATATACAATACTTACAATGGAAAGCAGCCGCTTTTCTGAGTTTTTCAGGAAAACGGCTGCTGCATAAACGATTTGTTGATTATGTGGAATGAATCAGTTCGACGGCGATTCGCTGAACTGTTATGGCAGAATATCCAGTCATGTTCAAATTGTTGGCCATAACCAGGACAAGTAGAGAGTAAGTTATTACATTATGAGTTTTATCTCGTCTATATAATTTGACAAGGTACTACGTACCTGTCTCTATTGTCAATTTACCTTGCTCAGAAATCGAGAATATAACACTAATCTCCTTCCCCATCGAACCATATTGCCCATTTATTAGTATTCGATAACGTCCTGCATTAAGTTGTTGGATTGTATGCGTAATCGTACGTTCTTCCTTGAAGTTTAACTTTTCATTTAACAATTCTTGTTGATTCTTCTGTACCCATTGGTTATTTTCATCGCGGAACAATTGATAAGAAAGTACGACATTATCGTTTGTTTCCTTGTTTGAATGTAGAGATATTAACATGGTTATTTTTCCGCTGTCGTTTTCAAATATATATTCATTCAAGCTTGCTGTCACATCAATGGGGAACGGAGATTCAGGAATGGGTGGTGTATTGCTTATTTTTTGGTTAAAACCACAAGCAGACAACATCAAAATCAGAGTAAATTTCAGAACATAAATCCATATTTTCATAAAACCCCCCCTTTATGGAAATGGATATATGTATATTAGACGTGAAAATTTGCATTATGTTTCAGCTGATAAAACCACCCTAAAGACAAATTGTCCGAATTGGTTTAATTGTCTTTAGGGTATCAAAAAATCAATTGCGGATCTCAATTATAGTAAATTGTATTTTGGTGGAGTGAATCTTTTGCATTCACATCATACCCTAGCGACTTCCATTTATCCCAGTATTCACTGAAACTATTTAATTTGCTTTCACGCATTACACTATAAATATCGTGGAAGAAATAATTACGTGTGTCACTACCATCGTTAACAGGATCATAAAGATCCCAAAGAGCACCAGCTACTCGTCCTTCTACCATATCTCCAGTATCCATACTAGAAGTATTTTCAAGATCTACATAAGTAGTTGAATCAAAATAAAAGCGAGGGGAACGATTTATATACGCTTGTAAGAAGTCTGCCCAGCCTTCAGACCAAGCACATCCCTTGTCATTACTTGTTTTATTAATATAGTGTGGGCTTGGACAATTGATAGGTGGATAGCTTCCGTAGGCGTTATACATAGTAGCATGCCCTAATTCATGAATAGTAATTGATTGAGAATCAGGACTACTTGCACCAAGGTATACTTTGTCACCTGGAGTATAGTACGCTAGATTTGTTGCTGTAGGGTACCAGACGACGGGGGTCTTTCCAAATCTTTCGTAAACCAAATTATACTTTGTAATGATGATATCTTTGAAAGCCCAAAAAGCTTTCTCGGTATGAGAGCCTTTACTAACAAACCACTTACCTACATCAACTCCCCCCCAAGGTTGAGGTGTAGCAAGATCTGTATATTGGGTATATGCATACCAGTAATTCCCGTCTTCATTTTCTACTTTTCCTTCTCCTTGAAGTGCAAAGGTTTTAACCCTAATTTCCCAGAGATTATGGCTGCTTGGCGGTGTGATATAAACAAACCAATCGCCTTTATGAGAAGTATAGGTAGTACCAGCTGTTCTCCAAATGTAGAAATCATCTCTGTACCTAACTTCAACTTCTGCATCATACACGGGAGTTTCCGTTCCATCCCTTGCATATTGACTCCAATTTCCTATAATTTTTATCGCACCATTAGATGCCGGTTGTACGTTTAATGATTGAACATCACGCTGTTCCGTTGTTTTCTTGTCTTCTTTTCCATAGTCGTCGGATGATGGATCGGATATCACATCAGCTTTGGTTCCATCTTCTCTAGTTGCTGACGAGTAATTTGGTATTTTGTCCAACCAACCGCTCTCCATACCTTCATCGTTCACTGTGAAGAAAACCAACTTTTCTTTATACCATACGTCGCCGTCATTTTGCTTAGATACGCCTTTTAACGTTACTTTGTAATATCCTGGATCTAGATTCTCCAGCTCAATATACGCATCTTGACTAGAGATGTCTACCATTCTGGTCGCAAATACGTTCGTTTTATCTTTAAGCAAGATACTCTCAGTTTTATCGTCAGATAACTTATATAAATCGTAAGAGAGAGAAACATCATTATTAGTTTTTTCTTTGACACTTAAATTTACTTTTATTTTTCCATTATTGCTTCCATTTAAAGACTTTTCATTCTTAATCGTTGCTTCTATTGAGATTCGTTCATCCTGTGATTCAATATTCTGAACTGGAGATGCAGCATAAGCTTGTTTGACCGATTGGCCTATAGTAAAAGCTATTGTCAAAGTTGATATTATGGAAACCACAAATAAACCGTTCAATAAATTTTTGAATATTTTTGGCTTTAACATTCGACTAAAACTCCTTTCTTCTCCTAGAAACTTTATAATAAGCCATATGTTCTCTAGTGGATTAGCTGTCCCTCCTTAGATAGTAATTACCTGTTAATTACATTATGTGCATTTGTTTGCATTAATTATCATGGAATCTTACATGAATCTCCTCTTCCCAAAGTTGTGATTTTACTATTGATAACTAGGCAATATTTACCACTTTCGAAATGTTTGGTCACCAACACTTAACTTATAGGTTCCTGCGTTATCGTGTAAATAACAGCATGCCTCCATAAACTATCGATTATAGATCGATAGTCTTTAATAATGTCTCAAACACGGAATATCCATATGTACTATATGGTTTTTCAATATAAGTACAATCGAGCAATAATTATTCTTGCCTAAAAGATTCAAGACTCGCTTCACAATCAGTTAGTCCTTTTATGCATCAAGCTTTGGACATGCACAATATATTGGTCCAGGAGCTGACTCAACTCCACAACTTCTGTATTGGAAAAACCTTTTACATTCGCAAGTTCTATAAGCTTTCCCCGTAAACCTTCCATTTCTTTCTCTAAATCCACCTGATTCTTATCCAGCAGGGATATACATCTGTCTTTAGGAGAAAAGGGTTCCCTATCTCCATCTAATTCGATTATAGGAGAGACGACGATACATTCCAAAGAATCCAATTTTTTCACAGCTACAGACTATCGTTCCTTCCTTTTTATGTATGAAGAGGACATTTTTACTATACTAGACTCTCCTAAAATCTCGGTATTGCAAAAATAAGGAAACATAAAAAAGCCAGTACCTTTTGAAGGTACTGACCTTTGTCTACTCTATTTAACCGCCTACTCCATGTGTGTACTTCTGTACGGTGCTTTTTGTATCATATGATGTTTCAGTTTTTGCGATACCGATGCACAGGCCAAAAACTAGCAAAAGCGATAACGAGCACAACTTTAGCTTCATAATTTGGACCTCCCTATTATTTCTTGAAAAACCTGTTCATGTTGCTTTGAGGCTTGTTGACGGTGTTCCCAAAACAATGATGTACAACGTTTAAATGCTTCGTGATCCTTCAACTGATCAGCTAAGTCAAGACAGCATAAGATTTCTTCGAGCGCATTTATAATGCGTCCTTTCTTCAACTCGTATACAATTTTATAATACCTGAATTTGTAATGCCTGCCAATATTAACTGCACCCTTGTATTCAAAGAAACGCTGAACTTCTTCAGAATATTGATCAAGTATCTCCTCAACATCAAGGTCATATTTACAAGCTGCCTCCATGATTGTCAAAAGTCCAGCTGGTACTTCAGCTGGGTATTTTGATAGAAACTCCAAATAATCAGGTAAAATTCCAGTTTCCCCCATTAGAAAACTATAGGTAAGTAAATTGGCTTTTGCCCAGATTCTGAACTTCTCAATTTCTTTTAATCCCTCTTCATCTAGGAGTTCAAACCACGCAAGATCTGCATAACCTTGAACATACTTCCTCGCCTCACTGTACATTCCTTGCATTTGTAATGCGACACCTTTTAAGAGATAACCTTGTCCATAATACACAACTAAATGACGGTCCGTTTTTAACGGTTCGCATACCTTGTTGTTTTTCCTTTTACCCAACTCATTATCATAGACTTTAAAAGATAAAGAGCGTAATTCGTCAGCGTAGAATTCCATATCACCCCGTGTTGATAGAACGGAACAGACTGAATTAGCTTCCCATTCGCAAAGAGTTGCTCTGCCACTGAAAAGAGGATACCCACATTCTTACGGTCATCCAGTAACTTAGAAACTACCTGCTGAATACTATCATGTAGGCCAATTTCCGCACATCGAATAAGGTATGGTAGCAATCGTGTTCTTGATGCCTTATCTTTTGTGAAGCACTCGCTTGTATACAAATCATATAGCCATCCAGAAGGCTGACCAAAAACCTTAGCTAGTGCGTCTAGTTGTCCTATCGTAATAAATCGTTTGCCCCGTACAATATCACTAAGGTGTCCATGATTAATACCAGACAATTCTCCGAGCTTGCTTAGCGTATAACCGTTTTGCTTCTGAAGCCTATAAAGCTCCGACCGCAACGACCGTTGCAATGTCTCTTGCAGCCTCATATACAAACACTCCTCTATTCCCTAAAAAGGTTCATTATTGTCCAGTAATTTTTCCATTAAAACATTTAATCATACTCTCTTTTAGTTTACTTTTATTTGCAAAATGGAGAATATAACCGTATGTAAATTACTGGAATCTTGGTAATTATCGATCCACGAGAGGTTGATGAGTGGAAGGACCGACGTAAACCTAACTAATTGGGGTATCCTATGAGAAATGCAATTTCTCAACTCTAAAGTTAAATAAGCAAAAAAGCCGGATTACCGTAGGGTAATTCGGCTTATATTTATCGCAAGTTCTAATTGCGGACATATGCCTCAAGCAAAGCAATCATTTCTTGATTTCCCTTTCTTCTTGCTTCCTCCAACGGAGTCATAAAGGTGGATGGATAATCTGGACCGTAAGGAGTCAAAAGATTCGGATTTGCTCCATGTTCAAGGAGGAGTTTAGCCATTTCCAAATGGCCATTATTAGCTGCGGCATGAATGGGACGGCTCTTCCTTCCTACCTCTACTTCTATGTATGCATTTGGGTCCATTCCAGCTTTCAAATATAACTTCACCTTGTCTATCTTATTATCCAGAGCTGAAGCATTAAAAGTTAAGGCGTCAAACCGACTCCAAGAATCGTCCATTTCTTGTCTTGCCTTCCTTGCTTCTTCTGAAGCCAGTTGATCATCTGCAATGGCAACTATCTTATCACCCTTTGTAAGTCTAATTACTTGATCATAATTGAGGTTCATCGATACTTCTGGTTGACTATTTTTATCTATTCCTGACTTTAACACTTTATTAGGAACTTCAACTTTAGCTTTATTTAAGCTTTGTGTTCCCTCTTGAGTTGGAACGTCAGGGTTTGGATTGCTTTCCTTTTTCAGATTAGGTGCTTTATCCGCTGCCGTTTTTTGGGCCTGAGCATTCGAATTTGAATTTGATGATAATGACTTACTCCCAGTCATGCTTTGTATAACAATAACCCAAATGGATAAGCAAATTACTACAACTGATCCTAAAAGTAGACTTCGTTTCAATTTAATTGACATACATTCTGACCTCCCGATAAAGTACCAGGTAGATTATACCATAATCTTTATAGATTGATCCCAAACATACGCTCCTCAACTGATGCACTCTAAGCCGTTATCAGTAATATCATTGAACCTCTTTTAGACCTCTTTAATTGTAAGTACAATTTTTCCAATCTAATGACATGTGTTTAGGAAAGAAGTTTTATTGAATATGTGAAGCCTTACATGATGAGAACGATAAGACTACCCGTTAGTCATGATGTATCCTATTTCTTTACTCTCATTGGGAGTAGCCTCTCGCACCAGCCAGCAGAGAGATTGTATTCTGAAATCAAAGTTGGGGTAACTTATCTAGGGTCCTGTTGGACTTCTCTTGTTTTTCTTATTGCTGTTACTGGATTTCTACTCTTTTTAACGTTGCGATCTAAATTATTCGAAAATAAGATCGCACTTATTACCATGTTGATATCCCTTTGCTTGGGGCATATTATTCTGCTTTATCTAATGATAGCTTTTTTTAAAAACACAGATAGAGTTATTTAACGTTTTTGTTAAATACGATCTACGGAAATACGCGAGATAGCCCCTTGTGATAACAAGAGGCTATCCCGTTTTTGTTTTAAGGAGAATACATTGAATTTTATGCACTTTTTGCAAATTATGATAGATATGTTATAATAAAATGACAGTATTCTCTTCTTACGGAATTTTTGAATTACCCACACAATTGAATGCGGCAGTTTTTAAGATGATCCCCTGAATCAACGAGGATCATCTTTTTTGTCATTTCTAGCAAACATCACATGACGAAAGGTTGTAGATGATATGGAGGCATTGCCTTGCCAGGGCTGTAAAGGATTGTGCTGTGGTCCTGTTCCCATTACAGAGAAGGAATTTAAAATGATATACAAGAAATTGAAAGCGTTTCCAAAGAAACTCCGTGACGACCTGGAAAATCAACCGAGGCTGTTTGAAACTTGTATCTTCTACGACATGCAAAAAGATCAGTGTGGCATTCATTGCGTTCGACCGAAAGTGTGTCGCGCTTTTGGATATCACAGAGACCTTGTCTGTTTTCGCAAACCGGAATTGGCAACGAAGGAAACACTCACCTTCAAGGAGAAACCGATTGGGTATTTGAGTATTGATTTTACTTGGAAGCATTTTTGAAGAAATGTAGACTCAACGTCAGAATGAAGCAAATCTTGCATCTCGACTGAATAATAATGTTATAGACTGCCTCATTGAACTATACTTCTCTTCACCCTCTACACTTGATACGCATTAAAAAATGCTGAGGAAGGCAGCATCACTTCATCCGCTAACGGCAGTGTATAAGAAGGAGGCAACTTATGTTGAGGAAGAGTACAAATGCAGGTAGAAGGTCTGCAATAATGACTGGGGTGTTATTAATAGCCGGGTTGATTACAGGTATATGTAGTGTTGTTCCTGTAATAGATGGGGCAGACTACCTTGTCATGGCTTCTCCAAATGAGAATCAGGTACTACTAGGAGCGTTTTTCCAGTTGTTAATGATTGTTGCGTATGTTGGTATTCCTCTTTTAATGTATCCGATGTTAAGTAAGCATCATAAAGGGTTAGCTCTTGGATCTGTTGCTTTTGGTATCATTGCGGGTGTGTTCATTATTCTCGGTGTATTCATTCTCCTGTTGCTATTGACAGTTAGCCAAGAATTTGCAAAAGCTGGAACTTTGCATGTATCGTATTTTCAGACCCTGGGTGGATTGTTGCGGGAAGGACGTGATTTGGTGAACCATGTGGCAACGACACTGGCATTTGTGTTGGCGATGTTCTTGTTTACCTGCGTATTTTACCAAACACAATTAGTTCCGCGTTGGTTGTCAGTCTGGGGTTTTATTGGGTCTACATTGTCCATATTGGCAAGCTTATTATTTATGATTCGCTTCATCGGTCTGGATGCAACCTACATGATGTTGAACATTCCAATAGCCTTTCAACAATTGGTTTTGGCTATATGGTTAATCATAAGAGGATTCAACCCAACGAAACAGGATTCAGTATCCCAATAAAAGGCAGCCGCCGTATAGAACAAGTTCACATGTTCTAACACCGCGGCTGCCGTATCTGTTTTTGGTCAGTTGACCTTTTGCTCTACTATCAGTTCCAACTGATTAAGCTTGAAATGCTTTTTTCAATGCTTCCAGACCATCTGAATAGATTCCGTGGAACAGCTTAATAGCCTCATCGTCGCTAACACCTACTGGTGTAAAATGACCAGACCATTCCACCAGCGTTCCTTTACCACCATTCTCACGAACGCGGATCGTCGATTCATAATTGGTAACAGGAAAGGGTGCTTGCATAATGGAGTAGGTGTAATGGCGCTCTTTTTCATTGAAGCCTACCAGACGCTCAATAATCACATCGCCATCCGGGTTTTCCAACCGACGCACCCGTCCACCTTCGCTCAGTTCGCTGCTTGGGATATAAGGAAGCCAGTCTGGTAGTGAGTTAAATCCACCGATCAATTTCCATACTTGATCTGGAGAAGCAGAGATTTCAATCGTTGCCATTGTGTTTGCCATGTTGATTACTCCTTTTGTATTTAGATTGAGAGTGGAGCGTCTTGCGCCACCAGTTTCTGTTCACGCATTTCCTGCCAGAATGCTGCAGGAATCACTTCGTTCATCGCAGCTACGTCCTCCTTGATTCGATCCGGGCGACTCGCACCAGGGATGACGGCAGCAACTGCCGGATTCGCAAGCACAAATTGCAGCGCAGCAGCCTTGACACTAATATTGTGACGATTGGCAATCGCTTTGATCCGATCGACTTTTGCCATGATTTCAGGCGATGCTTTCTGATACTCAAAGTGGGTACCTCCGGCCAAAACACCTGAGCTGTACGGCCCTCCAACAATAATCTTGGCATTCATTTTTGCCGCGTTTGGCATCACGCGTTGCAAGGATCGGTCATGATCCAGCAGGGAGTAGCGACCAGCCATCAAGAAGGCATCCGGCTGTGCTTCTTCCAATGCCATCACGATCTCAATTGGCTCTACACGGTTTACGCCGAGGCCCCACGACTTAATGACACCTTCATCACGCAAACGAGCCAAGGCACGAAAGGCACCTTTTCGAGCACTTTCAAAGTGGGAAAGCCACTCGTCGCCATAGAAGTCCTGTGCGATATCATGAACGTAGACGATGTCCAGGCGATCAGTCTGCAACCGTTTCAGGCTGTCCTCGATCGAGCGAAGCGTACCGTCTTCACTGTAGTCCACGTGGATCTTATTTTTGCGACCATATTCGAACAGTCCGCCTTTTTCGCCCAAATCACGCAAGGTTGGATCTTCGAGTTCATCCAAGATGATCCGCCCAACCTTTGTGCTCAACACATACTCGTCACGCGGACGTTTCGCGAGGGCTTCACCCAGGCGAAGCTCAGCCAAGCCAGCACCATAAAATGGGGCAGTGTCAAAGTACCGGATACCATTCTCCCAAGCAGCATCGACAGTAGCCAGAGCTTCTTCTTCCGGAATGTTGCGGAACATATTGCCCAGCGGAGCCGTACCAAAACCAAGTTGTTTCCCCTGCAAAATATTGTTCATATATGAATTCCTCCTAAAGAAATTTGATTTACTACTTTCGTATCGACAACATCCCTTGAACGATATAATCGTCTTCTTCAAAGGCGATGATCATCTTGAGACTCATTATGTGGTATAGCCTCATCAAAAAAAAGAACGCACTTTTTAGTACTATAGGAACCCGAAAGTAACTAATGGCTAGGAAGCATGGTTCTTGTTGATAACAATGTTTTAGACTGTTCCAATAAAAGAAAAAGCGGTGGTTTAAGACCTTGATAATTTAAGTCTTAAACTACCGCTGATGTTGTTTTACTAATGGACACGTTGCGCTGCTGCACCATAGAAGATGAACATGGTTTGAATCCGTCTTCCAACAATCATGGTGCATCACAGATTGTCGCTGTCCTTTACTCCACACTTACCAAAACGCGTTCCAACGCATCCAGCGCCTGCTCCGCATCGGCACCATCCGCAGTCAAGACGACCGATTGTCCTTTCGACACCGCGAGGGACATGACGCCGATAATACTCTTCGCATTCACCTTCTTCTCATCCTTGTTCAATCCGATTTCACTGGAAAAAGAAGCTGCCACTTTCACAAACAAAGAAGCCGGACGCGCGTGTAATCCCTGTGCCAACTGGACGATGACCTGTCTCTCTCTCATTCGATTCACTCCTATCCCTTTCTCGTTAAATTGCTATAGGCCTTCTATAGCCGTCAGCAGTTCTTCTACTTGATCCAAACGAGTCAATCCCGTTTTCTTGTCGACGATGGATGTATAAATATGCGGTATGACCTGCTTTGCACCTGCTGCGAGGCATACCTCCACAATCGGCCGAATCGAAGCAGCATCGATCCCGCCAGTTGGCTCAAAAACGGGAATCCCGTAACGTACGGCTGCTTCTGCCATCGCCTTGATTTCATTCAGCCTTTCCAGTCCGTCAACTGGATAAAATTTGATCGAGTGTACACCAATCTCCGCCAGCATCGCGGCGGCTGCATCGCAAGAGAGCCATTCTGAAACTTTGTTGCTCATTGGTCCCGTAGTAACGTGAACCTTTCCTGGTTGGCCACCAGGGGCAATCAATGCATTCACGATAGTATGTGAGTTGCCGACTGCCTGTAGCCCGCCGAGCGTATAGCCTGCTGCCGGAAATACCTGATTGACGTGATCCGGTTGGGTCTGCACCGCGACTTCTGCGACCTTTTTCCATTGCGTAGGATCACCTGCGCCCAGCCCTACAGACACGGGTACACCTGCTTGCTGGTATTGTTCAACAGCCTTTATTGCTGCTTCTACGGACGCAAATCCTTTGACCAAGATCCCGATTAGAGCGCGGCCATCAGCGACGGCACATATTTGTTTTGCGTTTTCTACATCCCTTGCCAAAACGTTTAAACGAATTTTCGGTGTGCCCACTTTTGTTATTCTCCTTCTCCCTGTTTTTGCAGCAGTTCCTTTATTCGCGCTGCAATGATGTGTTCTTGCCCTTCGTGAAACGGTCGTGGATCAAAGGCAATCACACCCGTATTCACATAGTGGTTACGGGTAAAAATAGCTGGATTTCCTTGCTCCAGTTGGCGTGAAAGCTCCCGAGCCGTCATTCCTGACACTCGTTCGTCAAGCTGAACTTGCACTCGATAGATCGACCTGCCTGCCTCATCCTGTGCGATCACTGCTTTCACACCGGTCAAGCTGTTCAGTTCTCCAGCCAGCCACTCCACTCGCCTGCGCTGCTCGGGAGCATTTTGCTTTTCGGGGTCGTACTGTCCAAGCGCTGCAAGCAAACCCGCAATGGCTTCCTTGCCTACCTTCATGGCACGACCGACGCCTTTATATTGCGCGCGGCATGCGGCAATCAGATCGGCACGCCCTGCGATAAAGCCTGACGTTGGTCCGCCGATTGCTTTTCCGCCACTGTAGATGACAAGATCGGCACCCATCGCCACGTAGCGCCGCAGATCCTCCTCCGCAGCCGCGTCAACAATGACCGGAAGTCCAAACTCCCGACCGAGTTGAATCATCGCGTCTAGCGATTGCATCCCTTTTTGAATCGCATGGTGAGATTTGACATAGAGCAGTGCTGCGGTCTGATCGTCAATGGCTTCTCGCAAATGCTCTGCTTCTACGTGATTGGCATGCCCGACCTCTACGACTTTTCCACCGCCCAGTGCAATCATCTGTTGAACGGAAGCGCCGAAGTGCACCGCATGTCCTTTTTGGATGATGATCTTGTTATTCAACCCTTCGGAAAAAGGAAGCCGCTCGATCAAACTCAGATGGCACCCTGCTATGACTGCCGCTACACTAATAGCAATGCCGGCAGCTGCTCCTGAGGTAGGACAACCGTCTTCTGCACCTGTCGCCTCTGCGATATGACGACCTGCCACAATCATCAGCTCACTGATTTCTACATAATCCATGGCGGCTTCTCCCATGGCCTGTGCGATAGAAGGATGGACGGCACTAGCACCCAGTGCCGTCATCTTACCGCTTGCGTTTATGACTTGCTTCAACCCTAACTGCTGATAGATTCCCATGGTTTGCCCATCCTTCCTGTGAAAACTCTTCTCTCTATCCTCATTGTGTCGGAATCGGGAAAATGGCGCCAAGGATCATGGCTCCGATAATCGCACCACCTGCAATCGGTTTGTTGTAATAGTAGAAAATCGCTGCTCCTGCTGTTGCGCCGAGTCCAACTGGAATCGAAGCCATAATCGCAGAAATGATGATCAATGGACCTAAGTAACGACCTGCTGCGTTTCCGGCTCCCATCATGACATCGGCACCAAAGGTGGAGTTCGATGCATGGATCGTATACTTCCGAATCAAAATAATCACGGTACCAATGATGAAGCCCAAGAGCGCACCTGTCGCCAGCGCCAAAGGAAAAGAAGTCAACGGAGCTGTGAATCCCGCTCCCAACATCAACGCTGGGACGCCAATCCCGATACCAGTTTGCAACGAACCGCCAATATCGAGAATCCCAACCAGCGGCCCCTCCAAAACACGAGCAAACAAAAAGCTCGCACCAAACGCAGCAGCTGCACCATAGCCGCCACCCTTGATCCCCGCCTCGAGCATCGCAACGATGGCGATATCGTTAAAAGCACCGACATGATACACATAGTAAAGATGAGTACCCGCAAAGATTCCCGCAGACAAGCACGCCACAAAAAGCGGAAATGCCCATTCTGAATACCAAAACCCTTTTGCTTGCAATTCACCCATTACTTTTTCACCACCGATCCAAATGTTTCGTGAAGCTCTATCAACCACTGTGGAATTTCCACGTACATACTCTTCAAGAGCGCGACATCAAAACCGCGGAAGAAGCCACTGAATACAAACAAGAGAATGACTGCAATAAACATGGATTTGGTAATTTTGTTCCAACCACTGTCGTCCAGGCCTTTCCCGATCAAAATACCCAAGACGATTCCAGGCACCGCATTTCCCATGACCAAGTGAGACAAACCACCCAAGACCGTTCCCCAAATCCCTGTCCGTTTGCCTGCATCCATCGCCGCCATCCAGAACACAATCGGCATGATCGGGTTGATCAACCAGTTCGCAGCTGGGACCAGTACCTTCGTCGCTACGAGCTGCATCGATTCGGGAATCGCCGTTGCAGTGGAATTCAACACAGTGACCACGACGACACCAACTGCTGCTCCGGCAATCGCCATTTGCTTCGGATTGTGCAACGTCTCCGCGACATTCTTGTTGCGCCAGAGCAACACGGCCGCCGCCCAGTTCGGGATAACGCGATGATCCACATCTTGCGTCAACGCACCCGCACCAACAACAGACGCCCACGAGTTAAACAAAAAGCCAAGACCAAATGAAAAGTGGGAAATGGGATCGCCCGCACACGCGTTCAGCTCTCCAAAAGTCCGGAATGCTCCCATCCCCTGTACATTGGGTGCATGGAACATCCTCGCTGCCCCCGCACCAACACCGAAGCCGACCAATGCCCCGATGACAATCGACTTCAACACAATCATCAACGTAACCACTGAACCTACCCCCTGTCTCTTTCTATCGCTGACGAACCAACTGCCCTATACCCGCATTCTGCTCGGTCTGCTGCTGAAACGTTATATTTTCTACATGGATTAGACCCAGCCTCACTTGAATATCTGCGGTGATGTCATACCGCGTCCGTTTGCGAGGGAAGAACAATCCCAAAAATCGCTCATGCTTGACTGTTTCTGTCGCCGACACAATGGAAACCCCTACAGGTTCGATTCGCACGACCAAATCACTCGTCTGTCTCGCCACCACATGCTTGATTTGGGAAAAAATCTTGTTGAAGGCTCCTTCTTTCGTATCGCCACTGCCGGATAATCGCAAGGTCTGTGTCGTCTCCGTGTACATGGATTACTTCCCTCCCAGCTTGATGTATTCTTCCACCATGCGCCTGCCCAGCTCTTCTGTATCCATGAAGCCAAAGCCAATCACTTTTTTTCCGCTACGCAAGGCAGTAATACCAGCATCTACGGAGCGCAAGCCGTACTCGACCGGAAAACCATACTTGGTCTTGGCAGTGAGTGCCCCAGCCCCACCACTTCCGCAAAAGGACAGCCCGAGATCTGCACTCTCACTGACCATGACATCTCCTACCTTCATATCCGCGCCAACACCTGGAATGACGATCGCGGTCCCGCCAGCAGCTTCGATTCCTTTTGCAATGTTCTGTCCTTTTCCGAGACGATCACCAATCACGATTTTTACCTTAGACATATCCAAAACCTCCCTATATTCACAGCAATATTTTACGATGGCCCCATCTGCATGGCACGGATGGCTTCAAAATGAACAGCTAACAGAAACGCTTCTGTGTCATCTGCCTGCCACGCACTCTTCTCTTCCGAAAGAACTTTGTGAGAGAGCGTAACCATATCGGGATGAATTTCGGCGAATAGCTCCGCTTCAATCACGGGCAGCCTTTCCCCGTTGGTCATCCGTCGTACAAATGCCAGTACATGAGCTCCGATGGCTAGCCAGCGATCTCGCGGTATATGAATCTCCATGAGGCGAAACTCCTCCTCAATTTTCTGAAGAATTTGTTTTGTTTCAGAAATTTCAGATAAATTTTCTGGTTTTGTCTCGATCAGTTCCTTGAGAATGTCATCAATCATTTGCATGTCAGTACCCTTCCCGAAATAATCCCTTGATAAGCCACTACTCTTTCCATTGTCTCCACCGTTTCTTGTTCACTGTCGGTCAAAATTGTCGGCTCTTTTTTAATCTGCAATATGGATACGTCCGCGCATGCGCCTACTTTCAACGTCCCGATCTCGTTTTCCAGCCCGAGAATTCGTGCGGGCGCAAGCGTACTCGCGGCAATCACATCGTCGAGCGAATAACCCATGGCGAGAAACTTCGTGAGGGTGTGCGTCAAGCTGTGCACAGGACCATCGATGTTGCGCCGGTGAACATCCGTGCTAATGACATGTGGCATAATACCTTGGGCTTGGGCCTGCGCATGACGCAGTGTTTGGAAGCTGAAGCTCGCTTCACCGTGCCCGATGTCGAATAAGACTCCCCGCTCCAACGCGTCTTGCGCCTCTGGTATTAACTCTCCTCGTTCGTCGAACATCCCTCCTTTTTTTCCGTGAAACGTATGTGTCACTACGTCTCCCCGGTCTAAGAGAGGCAATATTTCCGTGAGTTTTGGCGGAGCGTTTCCGATGTGAACCATCATCGGTACGCCCGCTCCCCTCGCTGCTTCCTTGGCTACGAGTAAGGGTTGTATCCCGTTTTGCTTGACGACAGAACCGCTCATGCGGGCTTTTATCCCTCGTAAAATCGGTTGTTTTCTTATGAGAGCTGCCGCTTCTCTCGGGGTTAACCGCGACATGTCTGCGAGTTCCCCGCCTCCTGTGCACAAGCCATCCCCTGAAATGTTCAGAAATGCCAGAACACGAGTAACAGAAGGATACACTGCTTCTTCAAGAAAAGCATCAAACGACCATAGCCCGACACTGCCAGCATCTACTACGGTTGTCACTCCTTGCTCGATCCCGACCCGATCCGCGGCTACGCCCAAACTCGTCTTTGTCGGAAAAACATGAGCGTGCAGATCAATCAGCCCCGGTGTCACCACATATCCCTCAGCATCGATTATCTCCTTGCTTTCCAGATGCATCCCTTGATCATCGGTTGTCTTCCCTTTCTCATACAACCCAACGATCCGCCCTTCCCGAATGGCAAGATCATAGTGCCCGTTCAGGTTCTGGGAAGGATCAATGACCCGTCCGTTGCGTATGAGTAGATCCACTTTCACTCTCTACCGTCCCCTTTCCTGAAAAATAGCGCATAATGGCCGTCACTTCACTAGGTGGAACTTGGAGGTTTGCCTCAGCCATCAATCGGTTCAGCCTTTCACGCCATGCCTTCCATTCTATCGATTCCGCCTCTGCCGACGATTCCAACTCCTCCTGATAAGGTGAGCCAAAAGCCAGTCGATTTACCATCAATAGGAGGTGCAGCGTCAGTCCGCTTGCCATTTGTTCTGTTAGGTACTCCCGGAAAGCAGTCACGATTTTTTGACTGATTTCATACCCTTTGCAAATGACATCCTGGGACAGCCTCTCGACCACCGGCAAATCTGAAGGATTAAGATCAGCAGTCAGAGTAGGGAACCAAGCTTCCTTGCGAGCATTCACAGCCTGCTCTCGAATTCCTCCCTCCACTTGCAAGGCTTCCAGACAGTTCTGAATCTGGTTGATATCTTGCCGGGTTGGAAGAGGACTGACAATCACAACAGGCACCTCAGCTTTGATCGGCAGGACACTAATGATGACATCCACGCGACGACTCGCCAAATACTTCTCTACCTCTGTGCTGGAACACAGGCCTACGACCCGAAGTGAACGCAATTCGCTTTCCAGGTACGTTTTCAAAAACCGTGAAGTCCCTCTGCCTGTTCCGCACACGACGAGCGCATCTGCCTTTTTCTGCTCCAGCCAGCGATCATAAGCTGCTTGAAAATGCAGAACAAAGTAAGCAATGTCGGCATCAAGCCAATACACCCCGCGATGCCAAAACACTTCTTCGCATGAGCGCTTGACTGCATCAAACATGCGTGCGTAGGAACGGCGAATCTCCTCCGTCAGAGGATTCGCAAAAAGAACTCCCTGACGATAACGGTTCAAACTGTCATCCAGGTGAGCAAACAGCAGTCTGACCAGTTCCTGATCCTCGTACAACGGTGCCAGCATCCGGTTACTAACCGCTTCCGTCAGCTCTTTGGTGGCCTGGAAAACGTCCAAAACAATCCTCCCTGCTCGCGCCTCTCGTGGCACCTGTTCGGTCCCTAACAGAGGAAGGCACGCATACGCAATCTCGTGTTCGGGAATAACGACGTTCAATCGCTGACATAATGCTCGAACCTCGTGTGAAAACAGCTCGTACCCGATCCAATGCCTCGCTTCTCCCATCTCGGCATCATCCGCAGTGACCAATTGACCCCGCTGTACGCGATGAACGACAATGCATAAGCGAATCAGCAAACTAATCAGCGCTCGGTCTGTCAGCGTCTCCGCAGCAGCATTCAACCATGCTTTGATGCTATGAATAATCTCCCCTAATTCTGCCCGGCTGATCAACCACTTCTCCAATAGCGGACCCGTTCTCGCCTCATGTCCATTTTCTAAAAACATCCCCTGTACCATCCGATACATGTCGTTTCCATCCAACAGATCGTGAATCAAGTTTTCGAGAGCATACCGCTTATGCCGCTCACTCCCGTCCACACGTACACCGTACCTCTGCTTCGTGACGAGCTCAAGACGCCAGCCATCGAGCAGCTTTTCCGCGTCCTTAACATCGGCAACGACTGTATTGCGACTGACTCCCATGTGGTCGGCCAAATCGTTCATCCTCTGATACCCATCTGACAGCAGAAGAATGAACAAAAAATGCTTGACCCGATCCTTTTGCGGCAGAATGAGTGTCTTGCTGTCATCCCTTTGCAAATTTTCCTTCAAAGCATTTCGATGCTCTTGTTCTTCCGTGATCCACAGCCCTTTATTCGGTTGAGAATGGAGGATGACATTTCGTTCCTTTAGCCATTGCCTGATGTTCTCCAGATCGTACTTGACGGTTCGCTCGCTAACTTGGAAATCGCGCGCTACATCCTTAATTTTCAGCGGATAGTAGCTGTCGAGTATCACCTTCAGTAATGAATGGGAACGTGTGGTTAAAAAGACCATTCCTTTCTCCTTTCCATAAAAAGCTGTGTCCTTGCTTGAGATTCATTATAGAAAACGCTTTCTCGGTGGTAAAGAACGATTCCTTTCCCCATCAATCGTGCAATTTTTGCAATTCTCAGTTTGATCCGACAGCAATGAAAAAGATGACCCCGGTTAAAACTGGGACCATCCTCTCTGTATAACCTATTTGACATAGATCGTCGTTTTTGCAGTTGCCTTTGTATCCGTTTCGATGTTTTTCACTGTTGCCTCAAACTTATGTGTCTTTTTTGCTCTGGCTTGAACTTTAGCAGTACTTTATGCGTTTTATTTTCATCATCATATTCTTCATTGATTTCGGTCACGTCAAACTTTATCACTCCGCTTCCACTTATCTCCTTATCTTTTTCTTTATCATACATTTTCAAGAAAAAGAAAGGAGTATAGGTTCCCTCTTTACGTGGAGTAAAGTAGCCTGTTGTTACGTACATCCCCTTCATGCGATCATGTGTGGTTCTTACTTTTTCTACCTTTTGAGTCGTATCTACTGAATTAAACGAGAAAAATAAAAACTTCGCGTCTTCTCGAATCATTCCCTTATACGGAATATGTACAGTGAATTTTATTTTTTCACCAACTTTAAGTTTTTGTTCAGGTGAAATGAAAAATTCTGAATCTACAGAAGCCTCCAACCATTTTTTGGTGAAAACCTCCATCCAAATAGTACCATTAAACAAAAAAGGTCCGCAACGAAAGGTTACGGACCTCTACCAATACCTCTACTTGTAGGAGGTGCTTACAGAATTCCACCCAAGCTCGCACCTTTGACAAACAGTCGTTCGATATTTTTCTCGACCGTTGGATCTGGTACCAATGGGGGTGCTTGATGTGGTTTGGTGCGGGCATCAATAATCAGATTATCGCAACCCCAATGCTTGTTCTCATAGTAGCTGTTCACACCGTACATGTCGTGGGATGGATTGCTTCGTGTGAAGGTTGCCCACAGGAAGTTTTGTAGCGACGCGCTCAGGAAGGTACTATCATCACAAAGGATGATCATCGGGCAAGACGGGATCGGCCCCCTCGCCTGAATCGCATCACACAGATTCTGTAATTGCTGCTGGGCGCTCGCGTAATCGGTAAATGCAGGACCCTGGATCGACACCACACCTGGCATAATCAGGCGGGCATTCTCAAACTCTCGCAAATCCTTCAGTTCATCCGGTACCTCTTTGCACAGCTCTCGTTTTTGATCGCCGTAAGCTGCGAGGACAACCTTACTGCCACTGTTTAAGCCCGTTCCCGAATAATCCAGCGTATCAATAGTCGTGTTTGTATAAAAATGAACATCGCGATGCAAATCGATTCTCTCCAGAATATAGGTCATAAAATCAACTTCATCATGCGTCGTCAATGGTCGGTTTTCTTCAGCGGTAATGAATAAATACTTGGCTAAGCTCAATTGACCCGTCCCTAAAATGCGGTTGGCAATGGTGAGCATCTCCGTCGGCTGTTTGACTTGCTGATATGGCGTATACCGCTCGCTTCCGATGGCAAAGAGCAGCGGGTGTACACCGGCTGCATCTACTGCGTGGACTTCTTTAACACCCGGGATTTCTTGTTTGATCGCATCACCCGTTAACTCGTGAATCAACTGACCGAACGATGTATCCTCTTGTGGCGGACGACCCACAACGGTGAATGGCCAGATGGCATTCGGCTTGGCATACACTTTCTTTACCTTCATCACAGGGAATGGATGGATCAGACTGTAATAGCCCAGATGGTCACCAAATGGCCCTTCTGGTTTCGTATCTCCAGGATAAATATCTCCTGTGATGACAAAATCCGCATCATTGCTTATGCAGTAACCATCGATATAGCTGTAGTGAAAACGACGCCCAGAGAGCAAACCTGCAAAAGTAATTTCGCTCAAGCCTTCTGGCAGCGGCATTACAGCCGATAAAGTATGTGCAGGTGGCCCGCCTACGAAACAGCTTACTTTCAGCGGCATCCCCATTTTGGTCGCTTTGGCTTGGTGGACTCCGATTCCACGATGGATTTGATAGTGCAAGCCAATTTCTTTGTTTACTTCATACTCATTACCAGTAAGCTGCACACGGTACATACCCAAATTGGAATTCATGATTCCCGGCTTGTCCGGATCTTCCGAATAGATTTGGGGCAGCGTGACAAAAGCTCCACCATCCATCGGCCAGCTTTGGATGAGTGGAAGGTCCGTTATGCTGATTTCCTGTGCAGTTACCGGCATGCTAGTGGATTTTTTTGCAGGCAATGCTTTCAGAGCAGCAAAGCCGTTCTCGATATTTTTAAATGGCTGCTTTAGCGCTTTCATCGGATCATTGCGCATGGCGATGATATTTTCAGCGGCTTTCCAGGTGCTTCTGAAAATAAACTTGCTGCGCTCAATTGTGCCAAATAGATTGGATACCGCGCGAAATTTTGAGCCTTTTACATTTTCAAACAACAAAGCTGGTCCGCCTGCTTCATACACCTTCAAATGAATGGCGGCCATTTCCAGATAGGGATCTACTTCTTCGCGAATACGGACCAAATGTCCGTGCCTTTCCAAGTCAAGGATGCACTCTTCTAAATTCTGATACATATCTATAGGGCTCCAATCACTAGATTCTAGATTTACCTGTAGATCAATACCTTCTCATCATACAGGAAAGATCCTACAAATTCACGATACCCTTCCGCACAATTTCTTGAAGCTCGCTCAGCTCTCTGATTTCGTACGTCGGCTGAATGCTCGTCTGATTTTGCTTGCCCAGCGGATTGAACCAGCACGTATCGATCCCGTAATGCGCTCCCCCTTGTATATCAGAGGTCAACGAATCTCCCACCATCAATACGTTCGCCTTCTCCGTCCATTGCAATTTGGAAAACGCGTAGTCAAAAATTTCCCGATCCGGCTTCTTATAGCCGACCTCTTCGGAAATAATCAGATGCTCAAAAGAGTCGCAAAGCGGTGAAGCGGCAATTCTTGCCGTTTGTACAGAGGCGAACCCATTCGTAATGATCGCCAAGCGGCAATCCTCCAAACTGTTGCACAATTCAACCGCTCCAGGTACCAAATGCACTTCTTTGCCCAAGGATTCAAGATAGGCGCTGCCGAACGCCTCTGCATCGACGTCTAGCTGAACAGCTTTGAAAAGTCTACGAAATCTCTCTACACCCAGCTCTGCTAGAGTGATCCGCCCCTTTTCTAAATCCTCCCACAATCCTTTACTGATCTCTTTGTAGGTCGCTCCATAATCAGACGATCCCGTAGCGAGTCCAAACTGGGAAAACGTCTTTTGCAAAGCATTTTCTTCTGTCGTTTTGAAGTCAAGAAGTGTATCATCTACATCGAATAAGATGACTTGATAGCGCATGGCAACCTCCAGAAATCTTTACTGATCAAGTATTCGTACAAACTAACACCCTTCTATCATATCAAAAATAGAAGGCCAAACTGCATACAAAAAGCCTCGAACTGTATCATTCGAGGCCATGAAAAATTGAATCGGTGGACATGAACGTGTTTGTACCCTAGCTTAATTCGCACTTTTTCCTACATAGCTCCCTGCAATGATGATCGAATTCGTGTATCCGCCACTTACATTATCGAAACCGGAGAGCAGAGTTGGAACCCCCACAAATTCAACTGTATCTTCTTCGTAGATATCTAACCCACCTAGATAAACGACTTGGTAGCTATGCTCCTCGTCATTGACGACATGCAAGACAGAAACGGTTCCCATTTCCGGTATTTCTTCCTCTTCGATGCTCAACACTGTTCCTTTATCTTGAATCATCGAGGCATGATACTTGGAAATATTTTTATTGATATGTTTCGGTTGTACATTTTGATCAACTAATTGCTTGGCTTCCTTCACTTTCTCCCCGGTTGCCGGGAACAGATGAGCATACTTCGCCAAAAACGCTTTGGATTCCGGTGGAAATTCTTCTCCAGCTTTAAAGCCATTCACTTCATGTAAGGCGAGTACAGCCATCGAAAGATACGTAGCGACATTATTATTTTCTGATTCCACCACTCCTCCTTTAGCTTCACTCGTGGAAGAAGAGCCTTGTGTGGCTAAATTGGAAAACGCGGATGAAGCACTTGAATTGGTTGAACCACATCCTGTAACAAGAATAAAGGCAACAAGTATGAATGCATAAGAAAATGAAACTCTCATGTAAATCAACCTTTCCTATTATTTCCTTCCCTTCATTATCTCATGGTATATTATCTCTCAACAAGGTAAAAGGAAGGTGAAGCAATGAACGCACTCTTAGTAATTGATGTACAAAACGGAATTGTGAGTTGTGGGGATTACGAAGAAGAACTCTTATTGATGGAACAGGTAATCAAAGATTTTAAAGAGAGCAATCGCCCTGTCATTTTTATCAGACATATCGATGATGCAGAAGAAAGTCCACTGAATAGAAGCTCTATCGGCTCTGAAATACACCCTTCGTTAAAAGACTATTCCGACTACTTAATCGAGAAGCATACTCCTAGCTCCTTCTTCCAAACGGAGCTCTCACACACTTTAGAAAAGTTAGGGGTCGATCATCTTTTTATCATCGGTTTTGAGACGGAATTTTGTTGTATGTTTACGGCCATTGCTGCCTATGATCGCGGATATAAGGTGACGTTCATTAAGGACGCAACTGGAACAACTAATACCGCCGAATCATACGACATGCAAGGTTTAGACATTAAACGGTTTGTAGGAACCGTTCTTCGTTGGTCGAGTGTCATCGAAGTAGTAAACTACGCCGAGTATGCTGAAAAATACAAGTGATGAGTAGCATATCTGTTATACAAGGGCTTGCCATCGATATTCCATTGTGGATGAAATGGCGGGTTTTTCCTATGTACATTTTATTTGTGAATACGCGCTTCGCCCCACTCGCACATCAGATTCAGGATCGTCCGCAAGCTCTCTCCTTGCTCCGTAAGTGAATATTCCACTTTTAAAGGAACCTGATGATAGACGGATCGGTTGACCAATCCATCTTCTTCGAGCTCACGTAGCTGTTGGGTCAGCATCTTTTTCGATGCGCTTGGCATATATCGATGCAGCTCACCGAATCTTTTCGTACCTTCTTTTAACAAACAAAGAATAACAACTTTCCACTTCCCACCAATTACTTCCAATGTCGCTTCAACGGGTACGTTATATTGTTTCGTTTGAATATCGCATTCCTCCATGCTTTTTTCCCGATGGGTTGGTACCTTTGTGTACACCTGGTTCCCGGAAATTATCTACTTTTCGGCTATACCTCCATCCTATTATACTCAAATCAGCTTACGTAATGGAGGAATTACCTTCAACTACGATCCAAAACGTTCAGTCATTGCTATATGACAAAAGATGTCATAATTGACGGCTTATACTGAATCCAACAACGAAACGATTGGAGGATTTCAGTGTGAAAAGTCTGCGTACGTTTGCAAAATGGGTAATGATTGTAGGATTGTGCTTGATGTTCGTTTCCTCTGGTATTTACAAGCTAATTGGTCATCCAGAGGCCACACTCGCTTTCCAAGGATTCGGGTTTCCCCCTTGGTTCCAATTTGTAATCGGGTTGGGAGAAGTGCTCGGCGGACTGGGTTTATTGATGAAAAAGTATGCGCGTTACGCCGCCTATACACTCGCAGTCATTATGCTTGGTGCTACAGTCACTCTGCTTTTACATGGTGACACATCTACTGTAGTGATTCCGCTTGTCTTACTCTTTGTTTTCTTGCTGATCGGTCTACGCCGATTTAATCCTTCTGCTCGCTAAAAAGGCCGCCAGTTCCCACCCGTAAGCAGGTGAGGAGCTGACGGCCTCTCGCATTTTTCAAGCTCACTCGTTTACAAATGCTTCTTTATAAAGTGTAGGAGGATCTGACTCTAAGTCATCCATTGAAATCGTCATGAGACAAAACCCTTTCCCTGCTAAAAATAACCGTACCTTGTCCTGATTTCAACACCAATTTGCACTGTTCCACCAGCAAGTTCACTATCGCTGTGACAGGCTCTTCCCATGTAGAGAATAATTATTTACCACATACCCTTCTGCCCGAAATCATAGTAGGTAAAGATAGTAAAAAAGGAGGGATGACATGTGGATCAAGAAAAAGTAACCATCAAGATTAACGACAATGGATCAATTCGTGTTACTGGTGCAGTTGAGTTACTGGATGGAGCAGGCGACAAGTATGAAATCGGTTCATCTTTTTCGCTCTGTCGATGCGGTCAATCCGAGAAAAAACCGTTCTGTGATGGCACGCATAAAAAAGTAGGCTTTGAAAGTGCACCACGAGCAAAAGAATGATCCGAAAGAGCGCAGATGCGCTCTTTTTCTTTTATCAATCGCTTTTTATGTCAAATTGTTTCCTCAAAGAAGTACTGGTATAATTTTGAAAAGCGCTCCGATCACGTATCTGTTCTTTTTTGTATTCTCGTTTTGATTGACGGGGGTTATTTTTTATACCTAAGATAAAGACATTCCGATCCCATATACGCAATGACGAAACACTTTCCTTCGTCAGTTATGGCTGACAAAGTTAGGAGTACACAAACATGTATGCACAAACAGTACGTTACGATCAATTTGGCGAGCCTCATGAAGTATTGAAGGTTGAACAACGGCTGATTGAACCGCTGAAGCAAGATGAGATTTTGGTGAAAATGAGCGCACGTCCTATTAACCCTTCTGACATCATCCCGATTCGTGGTGCTTACAAGCATCGCATCAACCTCCCCGCTATTCCTGGGTATGAGGGGGTTGGTACCGTTATTGATACAGGTCCTTCTGCTCCCCGCTCTCTTATCGGGAAACGTGTTCTGCCATTGCGCGGTGAGGGTACATGGCAAGATTACGTCAAAACAACAGCCGAGCTAGCCATTGAGGTTCCTGATTCGATCCCAGATGATATCGCCAGTCGGTTGTATATCAACCCCATTACTGCGTGGGTCATCTGCAAGGAGACCCTTCAACTGTCTTCTCAGCAGGTTTTGTTAGTCAATGCAGCCAACTCAGCCATTGGCCGCTTGTTTATTCAACTATCCGCTCTTTTTGGTTTTCGGGTAATCGCCATTGTCCGAAACGCAAGATATACTGAGGAGTTGATGCAGCTTGGGGCATGGCATGTCATCGACAGTTCACATGTGTCTATCTATGATGCCATCATGAGTGTCACGAACGGACAAGGTGCACATGCGTCTATTGATTCCATTGGCGGACCTGACGGATTAGAGCTGGCGAAGTCTACACGTGCTGGCGGGATTTTCTTGTCATTAGGCCTTTTATCGGGAGTGCAAGTGGATTGGTCGATCATCTCGAAAGAGCTTGGCGTTCTCCCACAATTGTTTTTATTGCGCCACTGGAATCAACGCGTTTCCGTTTCTACCTGGCACGAGACGTTTGAGAAAGTCATCGAGCTCGTTCAGAATGGGAAGCTCCTTATAGCTGTGCCTGGAGAAAAATTTGCTTTGCAGGATGTAAAAGAGGCCGTGCAATTTGCGGAGAGCCGTCATCGTACGGGGAAAATCATCTTGGTGTAAACACCAGAAAAAAAACGCTGGTAAAGATCCATCATGCAGCACCTCAAGGATTATAAGCGGTTTCAAAAACACCGAAGCCAAAAATGACCGTTTTCTCGCCCTTTTTGGCTTCAACGAAACATAGGGGGCCCTATGGCTAAACATGAAAAGACGTTTCTTAAAAATTATGAATCAAAAGCCTCGGAATATCTGAACGATAAAGAAAAAGCTTCTCATCTCCTAAAAAAAGCAATGAAAAAAGCTGATAAAAAAGCGATCGGTGATGTTTGGGAGAATTTACAGCTACTCTTTAGTATTTTCGGTGATTGGACGAGTGGTAAATACCGAACAATCCCGGTTAAATCCATCTTGATGATTATTGGCGGGATTTTGTACTTTGTTTCACCCGTAGACGCCATCACAGATTTTATTCCCGTTGTTGGTTTACTAGATGACGCGACAATCATTGGACTGGTGTTTCGACAAGTGAGCAGCGACCTTACTCTATACAAAGAGTGGAAACAAAAAGAATTTTTACAGGAATAGCTTTCATCCATTTTAATAGAGAGGTGCTTTGATGACGCTTCACGAGTATTTACACCATACATTTCCAACGTTAATGCTTAGACCCCCTTTGTTTTATAACTGGGATATCGGAATCCGTTAAGGCAACACATTTCCGGCAGATCGATAGATGTCATACCACTCTTCTCGCGTCAATCGAATATGTGCTGCTTTCACGCAATCTTTCATTCGGTCGATATTCGTCGTGCCAATGGCAGGTTGCATGTTCGCCGGGTGCCGTAGCAGCCAAGCGATGGCGATTGTCGTGTTGGATACCTCATATCTAGCTGCAATTTCGTCGACTTTTTTGTTCAACTCAGGAAATTTCTCGTTTCCAAGAAAAGACCCCTCGAAGAATCCATGCTGGAACGGCGACCAAGGCTGAATCGTGATATCATGCAGCCTGCAGAAGTCTAGTACACTGCCGTCGCGGTTCACAGCCGAGTTGCTCTC
This sequence comes from Brevibacillus sp. MER 51, assembly GCF_023714195.1. NCBI lineage: Bacteria > Bacillati > Bacillota > Bacilli > Caryophanales > Paenibacillaceae > Brevibacillus > Brevibacillus sp. MER 51. The sequence goes on from NZ_JAMAUS010000001.1 coordinate 594,275, forward strand.
CATATTGACGTTGAAGCCTTGTGAGATCATCGTCGCGTTCATAATACTGAGCTGCAACTGGTTAGCCACGATTGGTTGCTTCACATATTTGTGTAACAGCTGGATCTGCATCGGATTTTGATTGGAAACGCCAAAGTGGCGTACTTTACCCGTGCTTTCCAGAAGATCGAATGCTTCCGCTACTTCTTCTGGTTCGACAAGCGTGTCAGGACGGTGCAACAGCAAAACATCCAAATATTCAGTTTTTAGACGCTTTAGAATGCCATCTACTGCATTCAAAATATGCTCTTTGGAAAAGTCGAACATACCGGGCCGAATACCACATTTCGATTGCAACAGGATACGCTCGCGAACACTAGGACTCATCTGAATCGCTTCTGCAAATACTTCCTCACAACTGCCTTTTCCATAAATATCTGCATGGTCGAAGAAGTTCGCCCCTGCTTCAAGCGCCGTTTGTACGAAGCTCTCTGCTTGCAGCTTGTCTAGTGAGCCTATTCTCATGCAACCGATTGCGATAACAGGTACCTCTAACGTGCTCGTGCCGAGTGGTATGGTTCTCATGTCAATCCTCCGATTCTATTTTTTCAACTGGTACCATCAAGAAAGGATGGCTTGTTAAAGTGGATTATCATGCGAGCTCATTGGTTTATTCAACTCAAAAGACTTAGAATCCTGCGGGAATGGAGCTCGGGATGGATAAGGTGAATGTACAAATAAAAAGTCCTTCTCAAATTACCATGGAAGGACTTTTTTGGTGTAACTTCCCTGTACAACCTTGTTTCTTCTGTTCAGAGAAAATAAAGTATTTCACCTCACAGAAAGCTCATTTACCTTTCCTTTCATTCTTCTCTATTTTTCCTCATCAGTTCCGTTTATGATTCCAATTTTACCCATCTCTCTATACTTTTCATATCGCTGTTGTGTAAGCTCTTCTGGAGACATTCGTACCAATTCTTTTAGAGATGATTCGATGACAGATTCAACCATTTCCGCCTGCCATTTTATATCATTTTGTGCTCCACCTTTCACTTCAGGAATGATTTGATCAATAATTCCTAAGTGCTTCAATTCTTTTGCTGTAATTTTCATGTATTCAGCCGCTTTTGGAGCATACTTAGCATCTTTCCATAATATCGATGCCGCTCCTTCCGGAGAAATAACCGAGTACCACGAGTTATCTAGCATATGAATATGATTACCGATACTAATACCAAGGGCTCCACCACTTGATGCTTCTCCTATTACAATACAAACAATCGGTACTCTAAGTGTTACCATTTCAAATAAATTACGAGCTATTGCCTCAGAAATTCCACGTTCTTCAGATTCTCTCCCCGGATAAGCACCTGAAGTATCAATGAATGTAATAATAGGGCGATTAAACTTTTCAGCTTGCTTCATAAGGCGTAAAGCTTTTCTATAACCTTCCGGGTGTGCCATTCCAAAATTTCTTTCTATGCTTTCCTTTGTGTTCCTACCTCTTTGGTGACCAATAATCGTAACAGGCATGCCTTTATATTTGGCAATTCCACCGATTATTGCTTTATCATCTCCATATAGTCGATCGCCATGAAGTTCGATAAAATCTGTAAACAATAACGGAATATAGTCCAATGTTGTAGGCCGGTTACGAAGCCGAGCAATTTGAACTCGTTGAAATGGTGAAATATTCGTATAAATTTCAGATTGCATTACTTTTAATCGTTCATTTAATGCATGAATTTCTGAAGATAAATCGAGATCATTTTTTTCCATATACTTCTGTAATTCATCGATTTTTTCTTTTAATTCTATAATTGGCCCTTCAAAATCTAAACTCATACATCGCCTCCTTCTATTACGATTTTCCATTCCTTTTTAGGGAAGCGGATTTAGCTATCGAGTTGATTAAGAGTTCAAAGCCTTTGACAACTGTTTTCCGTTCAGCTTCTGATAAATCATTGAGAATTCCTTGATAAAAATGAATCGATTGTTCCCGTAAAGAAGCAACCGTTATTTTACCTTTTTCTGTGAGATGTAGATAAACTTCCCTTCTGTTTTTTTCATTTACTTCACGGCAAATAAGCTCATTTTTTACCAACTTGTCTACTAATCTACTTACCGATGATTGTTCTAATTTAAGCTTGTTAGCTAATTCCCAAATAGTTAATTTCTTGAGCTCTAGTTCTTCTAACGCCATCATTTGGGAAACCGATAAAGGTTTTTCAAACAGATCTTCTGGAATTCTTTCTGGTTCGAGAATTCCAGTCATTCTAATAAATTTTTTAATATCTGTTCTTAGTTTCAAGGCATCTTCTCTATTCATAAGAAATTAATTACTCCCCTCAACTAGTCTCTTGTGCATAATATGTACAATACATTAATTGCATTATACATGAAATTGATGTAATAACAAGTTACCGACTTATTTCACATCCAAAGAAAACCATTAGTTATGAAAAACTTGTAGGGAATTTGATAATAAATAAACACAACAGCTTGTTAATGCTAACTGTTGTGTTTATTGAACCATTTACCTGGATCATTTGCTAAAAACGGCAAAAAGTCGGTTCGTTTTTCATGATCACTTTCTTTAGCTAGATATTCCCTAAAAGTGTGGACATATTTTTATGATTGTTAGCAAGCCAAATCATTTCCTTTGCAAAACGAGCCGGAGGTACACTATGTTGGTCCATGTCAGAATTAATCCACCATGGGCTTTCCATATACCACAACAACTGCAATGAATTTGTTAAGTAACCATCCTTAACGGTACGTTCCTCACTGTATCCCTCAATAAATGCTGAAGCCAGGGAAACGTCAAAATAATCATCTAAGGCACATGACATAACTGCCCGTGCAACATCAAGTTGAGGATAATCATATTTCAGTCGATCAAAATCTAGTATTGCAGTTAATCGATTATGATCAAATAAAATATTATCGACCCAAAGGTCACGGTGTGCCCACCCAGTAGAAAGTATTTCGAGGTTTTCAATATTCATTTCTTCAGTTGCTTTAAGTTGTGTCTCTATATCATCAAGCAATTCGATCTTCCCAGATTCCCTCGCCTTTTTCAAAACTGATTTCCAATGTGCTAAACGCTCTTCACGGCTTGGAGGAACAAATTGGGGAGTATCTTTAGAACCAAGTGTCCCGTCGTTTAACAATCGATGCATTTTTCCAGTTGCTCGACCTAGATTGTATACTTGATGTGCATTAGCTTTACCTGGCGAGATTAGTTTGCCCTGGCAATATTCCATGACAATAAAGAGTTCTCCTTTATCTGATTCAAGCAGTATACTTTCATCGTGTGATAAAAGATTAGGACATTCAAGGCCTTGATTATTTAATCTAACCTGTTGAGAGAATGCAAACTTTAGATCCTCAGGATTATACAGCTTAAATCGTTCTTTATTGTATTGTTTAAGTAAGAATTGCCCTGATTCAGTCGTGACTCTCCATTTCAGGTTTAACCAACCACGTTTTATTGGACTGGATTCAATTACTTCCAATCCGAAAAAATGATGGGAAGCTCTAATTAAGTCTTCCAATATCAATTCCTCTGTCAATATGGACTCCATTTGACCACCTCTACTTACAGTTTAATTGTATGAACTACTTAAAAGTTTCGCTTCCAACCGTGTTTTTCTGCAAACATTGCTGCAAAAACAAGAAAAGCCCTTGATATCAAAGGCTTTTCGACCATTTGTATGGAGCGGGTGATGGGAATCGAACCCACGCCGCAGGCTTGGGAAGCCGGAGTTCTACCATTGAACTACACCCGCATGATTTTCGTGCATTTCATTCCAACTGCTTCCAATTATATAGCTGTCTGAATTATTTGTCTAGCGTCTCCAATCAAATGGAGCCGTGCCAATCATTCAAGAAAAAGACCGCCCGGGCATCATTCCCCGTTCGGTCTTCTCTGCTTGGTTTGGCATCAGGCATGCGCATATGTTTGTTGCGAAATAATTCGCCCACTCTCCATTTTCACAACCTGATCAGCAAGATGGAAGTATCGATCGTCGTGTGTGATCGCAATGACACATTTTCCCTGTCTCTTCATTTCTGGCAGCAAGGATTCGTAAAAGAATTGACGATACTCTGGATCTTGGTCCGCTGCCCACTCATCAAAGAGGAAAATGGGCCGGTCTCTTACCAGACTGAGCATTAAGGCAAGACGTTTACGTTGACCCGTAGACAGCTTCGTCGTGCTAAATGTACCCGTTTCATCCAATTCTACTTTGTCAGCAATGCGAAGCACCTCTAAATATTTGCTCACTTCTTCTTGCTTTGCTTGGTAGTCGATGCCGTACATCTTCTCAAACAAATAGAAATCGCTGAAGATCGCGGAGAAGAATTCGCACCGTTGATCAGCATTCACTTTTTGGCCATTCATGAAAAACTCGCCCTCATCCTGCTCATACAATCCGGTAATCAGCTTGGCAAACGTTGACTTCCCGCTACCGTTCCCGCCAACAATGAAGACGATTTCCCCTTTTTGGCAGGAGAAATCCAGCGGCCCTACGGAAAACTCTTCGCCCTCCTTGTTCTTGTATCGGAAACGCACTTGTTCCGTTGAAAAAGACTCAAAATCTTGCGCGTTCCGCTCAGCCAAGCTTTCCTCTTCTCTTCTCGTTTCCACTGATAACGAATCAAGCAACGCATTCAATCGCTGCCAGCTGATCTTGATGCGAATAAGCTCCGGTACTGCATTCAAAATACCGTGAACGGGTCCTGTCATATACAAAAAGACAAACACATAACTAATCAGCATCTCTTTTTGAAGCGAAGGGAATAGAACCGGGAATAAAAAGGCAACTGTGCCGATTACCACAACGAAAAGCAATTCCCCAATCAAATACACGTTCACAAACTTAAATTGGCCCGCTGATTTCTTATGTCGGTAGTCAGAGCAGCTTCTTTCCATGTCTGCTTCGAATTCTTTTCGTTGCGACTGCGTCAGATACAGCTCCTTGAAGCCTCCGATCATATCGGTAATATAGGAGAAAAACACATTTTGGATGTCTCTGGTTTCCTCCCATACTTTATTTGCAAAGCGACCTGCCAGCGTGTACAAACCTACAGCCACAAAAATGACAGCCAGACAAAACAAAAATCCGTATAGATCCAGGGATCCCAGATAAATGAAGCAAAACAAAAGTGTAACCGCACTCGTCAGGGCCACAACGACACTATTGGCAAAGGTACTGATCGTTTCCGTATCGTTATTTAACCCCGCATATATTTCACCGTTATCAAGTGTCTCGTACTTTTGATAAGGGGTCCGAAAAATTTTGCGGATCAGTTCCATTCTTTTTTCGTATACGATTTCATTTGTGATCACGATCAGTCGGCTCCGCATCATTTTCTCCCCGACGATATACAACAAGATACCCAGGAGAAAATACAGGAAAATCGCTGCATGAAACTTGTTCGTAGAAGTGAGCGCCAGATTGATCATAAAAATAATCAGCGCATTTCCAAATCCGCTGATAAGCCCCTGGATGACAATAGACGTCATGGATGTTTCTTGCGATTTCGGGAACAAGCGGATGAGCGTGATGTAGACATTAAACAGAGCGAGTCCTGTCACCAATGCGTACATGGCGTAAAAAATGGTGATGGGAAGCCAGACCTCGATGAACGGCCATGGTAAGCCCATAAAAAATACATCCGGCAAATAGTATAAGGCGGCGGTCAAAACACTGCCCATGACAACAAATGCAACGAAGGATGCAAAACAGATTCGCCCCGCATTCGCGGCGAGTTTGCGTTCACCTCGATAGACTTGCACGAAAATCTGCACGATTCCCCCACCAAGTAGCAACAAGAGGATCCAAAGGATTACGAGAGAAATGCTCGCCAGTCGATCCGATTGAAGATTGGTGTCAGACACGACTACGGGAGGTTCTTTGCCGAGTACGAGATTGACGGCTCCTTCTGCGATAACAGATGCGTTCAACGAGTTGATATTGGTCAAAACGACGGCGCCCAGCTTTTCTTCTGGACGAAATACCATGTACGAAGAAAATGCAGGGTTGTTGCCACCGTGCGAAATTTGCCCTCCACCATCCTGATAAATCATCCAGCCTGACGCATACGAGAAACCGTCTGCAGCAGGGGCTACCGAACGATCAGGAAGATGGGAAGCACTCACCAGCTCGGAACGAAACGCAGATGCCTCCATCCCCAACTGAAGCTGCAACCATCGCTCCATATCGTTTAAATTGGAAACGACATAACCGGCTGGCGTATTTCCGCGATATTCCGGCGCATCGTACACTTTCGGGGAAAAGAACTCGATTTTGTGCCCTCTTGCCATCTCCTCAGCGGGTGCCTGTGCCTTCAAAAAGGTATGGGTTAGTCCCAATTTGGCAATGACTTGTTGCTGCACATACTGCTCATAGGTCTCTCCGGTGACTTTTTCAACCACATAGCCCAGGATATCGTAGTTAATTGTCGCGTATTCATACTCGGTCCCCGGCTTGCGGACCAGTTCAGTATGATTGATCGCTCGCACAGTTTCTTCAATCGCATTTTCGCTGGAAGAAATAGGGATGGCGCCAATGCTTTCAAACGGAATCCCGCTGGTATGGTACAGCAAATGCTTAATCAGGATCGTTTCCTGCTGTCCCTTATAGGTAACACCAAACCACGGGATATAGTTCTGAACCGGGTCGTCCAGTGAAAGTCGTTTTTGCTCAACAAGCTGATGAACGGCTAGCGCCGTAAAGGCTTTGGAGTTCGATCCGATTTCAAACAATGTATCAGCAGTTACTGGCTCTTGCTTCTGGATGTCAGAGTAGCCAAACGATTGCTTGTAAATGGTTTTCCCCTCTTTGACGACCACTACGGCTGCACCCGGGATTTTCTCCGACTTCATCGTTTTATTGACCAGCTGTTCAATTGCCGTTGCGATTTTCAAATCCTGTTGTACGCTCGTTTCGGCGTACACGGGCATACTGCCGGATAGTACGAGAACCAGACACATCAGCAAGAACGTCAGTTTTCGTCTCGACTCATCTATGATCTTTTGCAGATTGATCCACTCCTTTTTAGGCACTGCGTCTGTGGGAAAGACCGCAACCGCAAGTAAACGAGTACGTGATGTAAATTGGGATTGGATAGAAACCGTGGCGAATCAAACTCGCCACGGTTTCTTATTAGGCATCGCACATATACACGGGTTTCGAGTAGAGGCGCAAGGTTTCTCTCCATTTTTTAACCAATCGCTCCCACTGTTCTTGCTCGACTTGCTCTTGTTTCAATAGACTAATCGGGATACACAAGTTTAATAAACGCCCGTCTATTTCAAAACGGGTAACACCCGCAGGCAAAACATGCCCTTCCGATACGATACGCTCTAATTCCGACAAACTGATTGGCGGGAACCGTATCAAGGCTGCTCCAGCCTCCGGACATTCGAGCATCCCCGTGGGCAGACGATGCACCGGGTGGCTATAGTTGTAACTGTCCACTAATTGACGCCATAGTGTCATTCGCCACTCATCATCCTGCCGCTTCTCATTTGGATAAAGGTAGAATCGCTCCTTGTTTCCTATCATCATTTCTGCCACAGGTGTTTCTCGTAAACGCTCTGTTTCCCATCGAAACACAGAATCTTGCTCCACTGATTGCAACCATGCAGCGACTGGCACAATATGATCCCACATATCCAAGTGAAAATCCTCATGTTCCACTACCTGTACGGGGATATGTTTGCACCCAAGCGCTTGAAGAGCAAAGGTCCGATGTGCACCATCAATGATCAAATACTGGCCGTTTTGCATGAGAATCGCCAGTGGAGGATGGCGCAAAATCCCTTCCTCCTCAATGATCTGTCTGGTCTTGTGTAGTCGCTTGTTTTCATGTGACTCGTGCAAACAAATACGAGATGACTCTACCAGTTTTAGATTTGCTAGCACATCGTACAAAATGGTAACCTCCAGTTAGTCTTGCAAGTGAGTTCCGATCCCCTGCGAGAGTGCTTGTTTGTAATAGTAGGCAGCAATGGCGATATCAAAAATCGCCATCCCCATCGGATTAAACATGATGGGCTCATCTTGCGGAAATTCCTTCATCTGGTCAAGGCAGACGATATCTGTGATGGATTTGGTATCTTCTTTTTGCAATCCTCTCTCCAGATGCATGATCTCGATGTCCGTGTTCTCACGGCAAACTTCAGTCCAGTCATCTACGATAATGGAGCGGGTATAGTCGAGAATTTTTGGTGTAAAATCGCGTAACGACACATTTAACAACAAAGAATGACGTTTGGGTTGCTTGTCAATAAAACCATGCGGTGACACCGTGCACGTAATGAACACATCTGCCTCGCAGTATGCTTCTTCCCACGTTTGCGCGATAACCGTTTCCTCTTTTATCTCAGCTGGAATATGCTCCTGCTGGATGCCCGCAATGTCATAGAGAACCACCTTGTCGATCTTCTCTCCTAACAAGGCCGTAACCATTTGCAGATGAAGTCTGCCAATCGGACCAAATCCGATTATTCCGACCGTTACATTTTGCAGGGGACGTACTTGTTCGTAATGCTTGAGGAGAAGACCGGAAACAGAAGCAGTACGAATGCCGCTGACCAGAGCGGTATTAATCGTTGCCACAGGCTTACCCGTTCTGGCTTCGTTCAGGATGGTAATCGAATGCGCGCGTTGGATACCCTCTTGGAGGTTTTTCGGGAAACTGGCAATCCACTTGATTCCCGCCATATAAGTATCTCCGCCTACAAATGCTGGCATGGCAATAATGCGGTTTGACATGTCATGATATCGCAAGTAAGGTTTAATCGGCTGTGCATAATCTTCCTTATATAAGGAATGCACGGCATGTTCAATGACATCCATGGTTTCTTTCCAATTCTTGCCGACCTTTTCAATATCACTCGTGTTTAGATATAACATCGTACATTCCACCCTGCTTATCGTAGTAGATTTATTGGACACTGCTTAATTGCCGACGAAAGAATGCTTTTGCTGATGCAACCACTGGACCCATTCCTGGTTGTATACGGTATTGACATATGGCATGCCACCGTCTGGGCATAAAAAGACGACATTAGGCTTGACTGCATGCTTTTGATCTTTGAAATAATTTTTAATCGCCCAGTAGGAAGTCCCGGAAGATCCTCCAGCAAAAATGCCATGCTCCGTGTACAGCTGATAGCACGCCTCGACTGTGTCCTCCTCCGAAACATGAACGACCTCATCAATAATCGCGCCCTTGAGTATGTCAGGCCGCATGCTCGATCCAATTCCAGGGATGTAACGTTTTTGTGGCTCTTGTCCAAAAATCACTGATCCTACCGTGTCTACAGCAATGATTTTTATGTTCGGAAAACGTTCCTTCAATCGTTGCGAGATTCCCGTAATCGTGCCGCCAGAGCTAACGCCGATAAACGCATAGTCCAATGTCTCGAAGCTGTCTGCAATCTCGGCTCCCAATCCGAAGTAATGGGCTCGAGCGCTATCCGGATTTCCATACTGGTTGGTCCAAAACGAGTTCTTCGTCTCATTAAGCAGACGATTGACCGTTTGGATGCGCGTTAGGAGAAATCCTCCTGTCTCGTCACGGTCCGTTACTTTTACGACCTCATGGGAAAACACCCTGAGCAAATTCTCATATACAGGATTAATATTGGGGTCAATGACTGGAATAAATTTAATTCCGATTCGCTTGCATAAAGTCGCCAAAGCGATCGCAAAATTTCCCGAAGAAGACTCGACTACGGTAGTATCCGGCGTAATCTCTCCTCTTTTGATCGCCTCCTGTAATATGTAAAAGGCCGGCCTCACTTTTACACTTCCCATGAGGTTGTTGTACTCCAGCTTGCAAAACAGATTGATGTGCTCATGCTCAAGTTTGATTAAAGGCGTATTGCCAATCATGTGACTTATGGCCATCATTTTCGTTAGCATTTTGAGCCCTCTCTCCCGTTTTTTCCCGTCTTCGTCCAATCGGCTGAATCTATCTTGGCTCCTTGCATCAAGCGGATTTTGCATCCATTTTTTGCTGGATGTAACCTGCCAGCATTTTCATATCTTGAAAGTTTTCTAAATGGAGCATGTCATCATCGAATTCAATCCCAAACTCTTTTTCAACCTTTACAACCGACTTGATAAAGGTTAGTGAATCAATGTACTCCGTAAGTTCTCCGCTTTCGTTCACGTACTCAGAAAACAACTGCAGGAGCGTCTCGTATACTTCGTTTTCCTTTTCCATATGAGTCCCTCCATGTGGTAAATGCTTACACAACAACGCCAACCCGTTCCAGTACTTCTCTTGTTTTGGTGACTGCCTCGAATTCCTGCGTTTTAATGCTGCTGATTTTTTGCAGAACGCGATGAACCATATCACTGCGATTACTATCAAAAGCCTTGAGAATCATATTGGTCGTAATTTTCCATTGATGTCCGATACTGCGATACAGCTCGGCAAGATCTGCAAAGTTTTCGTACATCTCACTGATCGTTTGCAGCACATTGGCATACATCGCTCGTGTTTGTGCCATGCTGATCAAGCTGTGGTTAAGGATATCGAGATGATCGTCTGTAATCTCCACTCCGCTAGCGAGAAAAGCCTCTACGTCTTTGAGAAAAGGATCAAGGGATTTTAGCCCTACCTGAATGCTAACATCGTCGGGCACATCCAACTCCCGCCTGATTTGACTTATGTCGCAACGACCCTCTAGTACGCTGAGATTGCTCCTGACCGCTTCTAGTAACTGATCAGGCCTCGGATGCTGGGAATCTGAAAGTACCAATTCAAATGAACGATTGTGGAGTGGATACCATTCACCTGTACCTGCATCCCGATAGGAAGAGTTACTCGCCTTTAAAAATTGCTCGATGGACAACAGACCTTTGTAGCGGTAGTAATCATCGACGATCAGCAGCTGGTTACCTTCTCTTCCGGTGACAATGATGCTATGCATTTCAGGCAGGTCCTGATAATAAGGGTTGTACGGGAGTTCTGCCATGTTGCAGAGGATGATTGTCGGTACCTCCCGTTCCAGACGTTCTTGTATATTTGCCAAAAACAAGTCGTCTTCCGGTTCAGCCCGTCCTTCTACGCGGATATTGTGTATCCACGTAAGCTCACTGACTGTTCTCATGTATTGACCGTTTACATCTCCATAAGGAGAATCCTGCGTTTTAAGATAGATGGCACCGCACTGCTTCCAAGCTGTTTCCAAGGCGGAAAAATTCAGGTATTTCAGAACCGTGAAGATAGAAGCGCCGATGCAATCCAGGTTCGGATGCTTGCTCGGTTGAATCTCGGCGAGTGACATGAGCACTCTCCTCCCTGTCTATCGTAATGGTAAACACATGCGACTATCGGATATCCGAATCACGTTCACGCAAGGCGAATACTTGTTGCAGAAATTGACGAGTGAGAGAACTCAACTTGTCGGCAGCAGCTTCCACATCAGATCGCTTCAACATTTTTTCTTTGTATAAGCTAAGGGCATAGCGATTCACCGCGTTATTCGATGTCTGCAAAATCTCCTCTGCCAATTCTCGTACAGACTGATCCGCGTGTGGAATGTACCAGTCCAATAATGTTTCCACGCACAGTTCTTTTCCGCCTAATTGAACGTAGAGCTCGTTTAAATTGGCTTCATGAAAATAGGTGTCTGGCTGCTCCGTAAGCGATAGCAACAGCGTAAGCTCACGGCCAGCTTGGTGTTTACTCTCGACCGCTTTTAGTAAACGCAGCAACTCCTGCTCTGCGCCCGCACGCAAGCTTGCCTCGTCATCTGAAATGCGATCGAGCACCATGATCAACCGAGAATGCGGCTCAATATTTGCATAAATCTCCTCAAGTGTTTGATACGTTGTGGAAAATTTATCGTACTGGATTCGCTGAGCTTGCCCGCGAGTCAAATGATTGTGATTGATGATTGTATAGACCTGCTTATCATGGTCATAGCCAGTGATGACGGTGAGATGATCAGTATGTTCCTTCTGGTATTGCGGTGTGTAAAAGGTGTAGTACTCGTCAAATGCAACCATTACTGGCTTGCCTTGATCCAATTGGCGAATGATCGACTCATGCAATTCATCCAGACGAGCGACAGGTACGAGTTTGACCCGATAGCCAAATTTGTAAAGCATCTCCTCATCCGACAAATATCCCATAACCTCAGCATGTTCCCGATACGAATAGGGGTACCCCTCGGCATCAAGCTGATAGCCGCGCTTCAACCCGAGAAAAAGCTTAAAATACGGAATCAGATGGGCATCCTGCTCCTCCATTAATAAAGCGAGACCGCGATCATAACAATTCCATTGACGCCAGGATAAATGACTGACATCAGCATACGAGCTGCGCTTGATTTGCGTACCATGCGATGATTTTGTGTTTCGTTGTTGAACAGTTTGGACGGCAGTAGCAGCTGCCTCTGCTTTCGCAACCTGTTCAACCTCATGCCCAGTCGCATCAAGATAGGCAGCAAAGTCGGAAATCGTCAAATGGGTAAGCAGGTCTTGTACTTCTACTTCTCGGTTCATCCGCTTGGAGATTTCGCTGATCATTTTAATCGCAATGATCGAGTCCCCGCCCTGCTCGTAAAAATTGTCATGGACATCTACTTCTTCAAGCCCCAGAACATATCCCCAAATGCGAGCCAGCTCTTGCTCTAAAGCGGTGTAGGTATCATGTTTTCTCCCACGTACCACCACGTTTGGCAGCTTCGCTTCACCAGATTTTTGCGGTGCAACCTTGTCATTTTCTCTCCCGGCATCCTTGCCAAGAGCAAGAGAATGAAGAGAAGAAATGTCCAGCCAACAACGTTTACGCTCAAACGGATAAACAGGGAGGTGCACGCGCCGCGGCTTTTTAAACGTATACATGGCACTCCAGCGTACATCTGCCCCGCTCACATACAATTCGCCGAGCTCTTTCAGATCAGACAACTCTTTGCTTTGCGCCACTAAAAGCTTTTGCAAAAGAGCATCAGCAGCCTTATTCATCGCTTGTTGTTCTGCCTCAGTCAGAATCCCTGGTTCTCTATCAGCTTTTTCCCGCGAAATAACCTTGTGCCAGCCGAAGAAAATATCCGGGTCAGAAAGTGTTGTCCAGTCGCTCGCACACAGCTTGGAGATTTTTGCGGCAAAATCGTCCATGTCCTTGCAAATCAGCAGCAAACGGTAGCCGTAGTGACTACGGCCCGTATTTGCCGTAAAGCTGAGACTTTCCAATGTCGGCAGTTCCTCCACAGGCTTGCTGGTCCACTTCTGAAAGCGGAGCAACAGGTTGAGCAAGCTCTCCTTGCTTTTAGCTGATAAAGCGATAGCCTGAATCCCTTCGTCTTGCTTTGGGGGCTGTATGGATGGCGCTTCCTCAACAACCAGATGCACATTCGTTCCACTCATCCCAAAGGAACTGATTCCGGCCCGGCGTACACTTTGTTCTGGTTCCCAATCTGTCAATGTGTCATGGATGTAAATGGGAGATTGTTCAAAAGGAATCATCCGATTCGCCCGCTGGAAGTGCAAATGCGGAGGTATCTGCTTTTGTTTAAGAGACAGGATTACCTTGAAAAGACCAGCCATGCCCGCTACATGGTCGGTGTGACCGATGTTCGTCTTTACGGAGCCGATCCCACAAAATTGGCGTCGGCTTGTGTATGGGCGAAACGCTCTCTCTAGGCCGTCCATCTCCATCGGATCACCCAGCTTGGTACCTATGCTGTGCACCTCGATATAGGAAAGGGTTTCGGGATCAATCTGCGCGTCTTTCCATGCCTGCTGGATCACTTCGGCTTGTGCCAGTGAATTTGGCGCCGTAAGACCAAAAGAATGACCGTCTTGATTGGCGGCGCTTCCCTTTATCACCGCATAAATCGAATCCCCGTCTGCAAGAGCTTTTGCCAACGGCTTCAGCAAAACGGCACCAACACCTTCACCGACACCTGTACCGTCTGAATCATTGTCAAAAGGGCGAGTACGACCAGATTGCGATAAAATCCCCAAATCATTGCTTCCATCTTGTAAAGACAGCAGGATGAGCTTGACACCGCCAGCAAGCGCCATCTCACATTCTCCTCGACGAATCGCCTGGCATGCCAGATGAACAGCCATCAGCGAAGAGGAGCAGGAAGTATCCACAAGCATGCTCGGACCTTTGAGATCCAACAGGTAGGAGATGCGAGAAGCGATCACCGATTTCATATTGCCAATGATTGAGGTGGACAGCGCATCTGGTTCCAGCTCTCGAATCATTCGTCTATACTCTTCACCAAAATCACTGCTAAACCCCAGATATACACCCGTACGGCTGCCTGCGAGCATCGTTCCACCATATCCAGCGTCCTCAATCGCCTCCCAGCATGTCAGCAAAAATAAGCGCTGGTTAGGGTCCATCTGGCTGGCTTCCTTCGGAGAAAGACCGAAGAATTGCGGATCGAATTTATCAATTTCATTCAGGTAGGCAGCTTCTCGAAATTGAATTTGCTCCATCGTCATACCTTTGGCTAGTAACAATGGAATCAAATCGTTCTGGCGCTCTTTGGGAAGCTCACGCACGCAATCTTGACCAGCTTGCAACAGACGCCAAAATTCTGCCGGGTTTTCTGCGCTTCCGAATCGGCAAGCAGCACCAATCACCGCGATATCGTGTTGATTGGGTTTGCTGTCTGTTGAATGAGCATCCGTCTGCTGTTTATTCAGTTTGATTCGGTTCAGTCCTAATGGCTTGCTCACTGCATTCTTCCTCCTTGGGTCCTCTGCTCACCTGGTTCGGCTTAGCTTGCTTGCCATTCGTTGCTGATCTCAGGAAATCGCTGTTGCAAGTCCGGTTTGCTAGTCAGCTGTTCAAAGCGCATGGCTTGTTCCGTGTCAGGAGCTTTTTTTGTTTCCAGGATCATACGAAGCAGAGAAAAAGCTTCGCGTACATCCCCATAGCTCCCCTCTTTTTCCCCTTGTTCCAGCTGTAGCCTCAGTTGTTGTAGCGCTTGATAGGGAGCGATCACTCCTTGCTGATACGCTTCTTCATCGAGACCGCGGTTTTTTGTGCAAACGGCAATCGCAATGCAAGAATCAACCAATTGGGCAATGGCTGCTTGATTACGCGTTTTAGCATCCAGAAGCTCTTGCTGATAACGATTGATCTCCCCCTGCTTGTCAAAAGCAAAGGCGCGTAGGGGATATCCTTTGGCCAAATTTGTCAGTACACTTTTCGGTCCGAGCTCAATTACGGTATTCGCTCCCTGTTTTACCAAGTAATCCATCGTGGACTGCCAGCGAACAGGGCTGGTTGTCTGGGCTGTAAGCAAATCGACAAGTTGATCTGCATGTACATATGGTTGTGCTGTCACATTGGAAATGACAGGCCACTTGGGATCGCAATACGTGTACCGCTTTAATTCTTCATTTAATTGCTCGGCTGCTTGCACCATGAGTGGCGAATGGAAAGGCGCACTCACCTTGAGGCTGACAACGGAAGTCGAGCCATGCTGCTTGCACGCTTCTTCTACTTGTCGCACCGCATGTGCATGTCCTGAGATGACAATCTGATCTGCGGAGTTTTGGTTGGCGATCACGACGATCGCACCATCACGAGAATGTTCCCGACAAATCTCCTCGACAAGTTGAGCATTCAACCCGAAAATTGCTGACATGGCACCGACCCCCTGCGGCGTAGCCGCCTGCATGAACTGACCGCGCCGATAGACAAGGCGGACGGCATCTGCAAACTGGATGGCACCGGCGCAAGTCAGGGCCGTAAACTCGCCCAGACTGTGACCAGCCACCCACTGTGGTTCGATGTCCATTTCCTGTGAATAAACGCGGAAGGCTGCGACACTTGCCGTCAGGATTGCCGGCTGAGCGTGCTCTGTTTTGGTCAGTTCTTGTACATCCCCTGCAAAACAAAGTGTTTGCAGGTTAAATCCAAGCGCATCACTTGCTTCTTCAAAGGTGCGAGCCGCAATGGGATGGGCCTCACATAATGCTTGGCCCATTCCAACATATTGCGAACCTTGTCCCGGGAATAAGAGTGCGATTTTGTCCATTTTTGATCACCCTTCTCTACGTCATGTATTCATTCACTAGCATCCTGAGCAATTGCTGGTAATCTTGCGTCATCTCCGTGACTTTTTCTGCCCGTAGGCAATCAGGGTCGAACACACACACGATATCTATCACGTCTTTTCCTTCCTTGATCCAGAAGGTAAGCTCATGTTCATGATGTGTGAACGTTGCATCTGTAAATGCATTCACACTTCCAAAGAATGGAATAACGGTTCCTTCATTGCGATTTGTCCGCAATTTTTTAAGCCACAACGAGGCTTCCCCCGTCATTTTCTCGATGATCTGTCGTTTCTGTTGCACCTGCTTGAATAGGTCGAAGAAGGTGTTGACCTCCGACATGTTCACCCGGAATGGATAGGCATTCGTCTGCAGTTCCTTGGCGACAGCCACTTCCATATAAAGATCCTGCTGTTCAGTCAATTCCGCCATGAGGTATAGATACATCGAAAGCAGGACGTCTCTCACCTCAACAGCCTCCATTTGACTTACCTGCTGCACATTTTCAAACAGATCACCAGTAAGTGAGAATTGGACCCGGTTTGTGTCCGCATTACCTTCTCCACTAGCCCAATACTGAGGCGGCAGCTCTATCAGCGAGACACGATCCAGCTCCTTCAACCAATAGGTGGCCGTATCGGTTTCTTCATGTTCATCTGTCAGGTCTAAAGCCGCATTCTTCAAAAAGTTGGTTAGGCTTGACAGCGTAGGATGTGCGAACAAATCGGCAATTCGAACCAGTCCAGGGTAAAGCTGTTCAAGCTTGGCATGCACTTGCACCAGTAAAAGCGAAGTACCGCCTATTTGGAAGAAGTTATCCTGCATACCGACCGTTTCACGTTTCAGCACTTCCTGCCAGATGCCTGCCACCTGTTCTTCCAGTCTGGTAGCCGGTGCTTGATATTCGGTGTGACTGCTGTGTTGGATTGCATCTGGCTCTGGCAATGATTTGCGATCCAGTTTTCCGTTTGGTGTCAGCGGCCACATACTCATATGTGTATAGAAATGTGGAATCATGTAATCGGGTAAACTTTTGCTCAGCATCGCTCGCAATTCATCACTGTCCAATATTTGCGGACCCATATAGTAGGCAGCCAGGTAAGGATTGCTGGCGGTATCTCGCACACTGACCACCGCTTCCGTAATATCCGGATGCTGAGAAAGGGCAGATTCAATCTCACCCAATTCGATTCGATAACCGCGCACTTTGCACTGAAAGTCAGATCGTCCCACGTATTCAATACGCCCATCCGGCAGCCATCTCGCGAGATCACCTGTTTTGTACATGCGTTGACCAGGTTGAAACGGATTAGGGATAAAGCGCTCAGCCGTCAGTGTTGGCTGACCAAAGTAACCTCTCGTTACCCCATCTCCTGCAATGTAAAGATCACCATTGATCTTCATCGGCTGCACTTGCAGATGCTCATCGAGGATATAGACTTGTGTATTGGGCAACGGTGCTCCAATCGTTACTTCCTCTGCGTCTGTCAAGTCCTGCACGGTAGACCAGATCGTTGTTTCAGTCGGACCGTACAGATTGTAAAGTCTCGCCTTGGTCTGTCTACGAAGCCGTTGGAACAAAGACGCTGAAAGAGCTTCTCCTCCAATCAGGATTGCTTTCAGGCAGTCAAGTGCATGCAAGTTGCTCTTCTCTTCCAGCATGAGCTGCAGTCGGGATGGAGTCAGTTGAAGGAACGTGATCTCTTCCTGCAAAATCAACTCCTTGAGCACCTGCGGGTCTGCTTGCTGCTGTTCGGTTGCAATGACTACGGTCATCCCTTTCGTCAGCGGTACAATCGTTTCAAGCAGAAAAATATCAAACGAAATCGTCGTCACAGCCAGCATTTTGTCTGCACTGGCAAAATCGATGTGTTCCCCGATCCCCGAGCAGAAGTTCATCAAATTGCGGTGCTCAACCATGACGCCCTTAGGCTTGCCTGTAGAACCCGATGTGTAAATGACATAGGCGAGATCGCCAGGTGCAGACTGTGTTGGAAGATTCGAGTCTTCTGCCGTCTCTATCCGGGAATCGTTTGCGTCCACTCGGTCAACACTTCCCCACTGCTTCTCTGCAAGAGAATCATGGGTTAAGACAAGGCGAGTCATGCTATTTTCCAAAACATAGGAGATACGTTCTTCTGGATAGTCCGGATCAATCGGAACAAACGCAGCTCCTGCTTTCAAGATCGCCAAGAGTCCGACCATCATTTCCACGGAACGATTCGTCAAAAGGCCCACGCAAGTATCAGCAGTGACGCCGTGTTGCTTGATCACACGAGCAACTTGATTTGCACGCTTATTTAAATCTGAATAAGTAACTTTCTTATCTCCGCACGATACAGCTAACGCGTTTGGCTGTGTTGCCGCTACTTCTTCAAATAGCTGTACGACTGTTTTTTCACGTGAGTATTCCAAGCTTGTGTCATTCCATTGCTCAATCAGCAGCAAACGTTCTTCTTCTGCTAGCATGGATATCTTACCGATCAACTGTTCAGGATTTTCCACCATCTGCTCCAGAATCTTCTGGAAGTGTGTGGACATCGACGTGATCGTCTCTTTGCTGAACAGCTTGTTGCTGTATTCGATATCGACAATCAGGCGCTGTTCTCGCTCGATGATGTCAAAGGTCAGATCAAACTGGGCAGAGCGCTGTTCAAAAGGATAAGGAGCGAGCGTCAGGCCATTTGCACTCATGCTTCCCTTCGCGTCGCCGGTATTTTGCAAAATGAACATCACATCAAACAGCGGGTTGCGCGCCGTATCTTTTGGCAGCGTCAGACGATCCACCAGCATTTCGAATGGATAGTCGGCATGAGAGAGCGCAGCCAATGCCCGTTCCTTTACTTCCTGAAGGAAATCCGCTACGGTTCGGTCGCTTCGCGGGAAGTTTCTCATCGCCAGTGTGTTCAGAAAGACACCCACGATGTTTTCCAGGTCTGCATGGTGACGGCCAGCCACTGGCGATCCAATGATAATGTCTTCTTCGCCAGCGTATTTCGACAACATAATGGTGAGCGCTCCCAGCAACGTCATGTACAAGGTTGCCCCATTGTTTTTTGCCAGTCCCAGTACCTTCTCTGTCATCTCTTGAGGAATCTCAAAGGTCAGGACATCTCCCTCGAAGCTCTGAACGGACGGCCGAGGGTGGTCTGTAGGCAGATTAAGCACAGGAAGTTCTCCATCCAGCTCTCCCTGCCAGAATTTCTCCTGAGCAGCCAATACCCCATTGCCAAGTTGTTCGGTTTGCCACACGCTGTAGTCTTTATATTGAAT
Source organism: Brevibacillus sp. MER 51 (assembly GCF_023714195.1). NCBI lineage: Bacteria > Bacillati > Bacillota > Bacilli > Caryophanales > Paenibacillaceae > Brevibacillus > Brevibacillus sp. MER 51. The sequence goes on from NZ_JAMAUS010000001.1 coordinate 613,582, forward strand.
CCGCAGCTCGGGCAACTCGAGTCCCTGATACAATTGGAAGAACTCGCGGATCAAAATGTTGATGGACACACCATCGGAAACAATGTGATGCATGTCGAACAGCAACAAATGTTTGTTGACATCAATGCGAATGAGCATCCCGCGAACAAGCGGCGCTTTTGACAAGTCAAATGGTTGGATGAATTGTTCGACCGTTTTCTTGGCCTCGTTCTCGTCGACTTCGCTATACGCCAACGTAAAATCTACGCTCGGGTGAACGGTTTGCATCAAAGCTCCATCCACGATGGTAAATGAGGTTCGCAACGACTCATGACGCTGAACCAACGACACAAATGCACGTTCGAAAGCCTCTCTATCCAGCTCTCCTTCAAGCATCATGACAGTTGGGATGTTATAGGCAACTGCCCCTTCCTGCATTTGCTCCAGCACATAAATTCTTTGCTGAGACGAGGTGGCGGGGTAAGCATCCCGATGCTCTGCTACAGGAATCGCTGACACAGCTGTTTCTTCGTTCGGAGCCATCAACATAGCCAATTGACGAATCGTCGGTGTCTGAAACAGGTCGGTGATCGTCATCTCTTTTTGCAACTGCTTGGTGACACGGGAAACGATACCGATTGCCAAAAGAGAATCGCCACCCAGTCTGAAAAAGTCGTCGTCGATACTCAATTCGGTGTAACCCAGCACATCAGACCAAATCTGACCTAAGGCAAGCTCCAACGACGTGTAGTGATCGCCTTCCTCCCTGCCAGACAAAACAACACGATTTTGCATAATCACTGCGGGTAGTGCTTCGCGTTCTTCATGAGACTTTCTGCTTGCAAATATCGAATCTCCTAGCTTTACTTTCAAAGACGGTGACCATTCCTTCAGCACTTTCAAATCAAACTGTCCAATGATCAGGTGCTCAGTTTGGCAAGACAGCGATGCATCGAAGGCTTGAATGGCTCCATCCATCGGCATGTATCCGATAAAACCAGGACCTGTTATTCCTTCAAACGCATACCAGTTCAAAGCTATCGTTGGTTTTCCCGTTCGACTGCGAGCTGCACTATAGGCATCCAGGAAGCAGTTGGAGGAGACATAGTCACTTCCAGTCGCTCCACCCCAAATCGAAGCAAGTGATGAGAAGATGACAAAGAAATCCAAATGCTCCGGTTCAGCTATCTGATCGAGTATGACTGTGCCCGCCATCTTCGCTTTCAAACCATTTTGAAAATCGGAAAACTTCTTCGTCTGAATCGTCTCGAAGGTGATATGCGCCGCGGATTGAATAATCCCGTTGATCGGTCCGTAACGGGCTCGGACTTGCTCCGAAATATCCTCCATCTGCTGACGGTCAGACACGTCGGCTGCATAGCAGACTACCTGCGCTCCCATTTCCTCCAGCTCAAGCAGCGCTTTCAGCTTTCGTGCTTCAGCAGGACTGCAGTCTGGATGCTGTAAACGCTCACGCCATTCGTGGTTAGGTGGAAGTGGTGAACGATTAATCAGCACGAGCGTGACATTTTTTTGCGCGGCCAGATGCTTACTAAATGCCAGTCCCAGTTTTCCTGTACCTCCAGCGATCAAGTAAACGCCATTTTCGCGTATCTCTACGGGTCGCTTCGGGATTTGATCGATATCGCAGCGATTCATTTCTGGGACGATACGATTTCCTCTATAAGCAACCAATGTGTCATCCCGATTGCAGCGAATTTCCGCTAGAAGCTGGCCTGCCAGCTGCGATGCTGAACGCCCCTCAGTTGCTAGATCCAGGCTAAAGCATTGCATTTTTGGATTTTCCTGAGAGATAACCTTGGCAAGACCGAACAAGGGAGCTTTTTCTGAGAAAACAGGTCCGTTGTCATCCACTGCTTGTGCATAGTTCGAAACGATCCGTAAATCAATCACCTGCTTCAGATCCAGCTCCAGCAACACTTGTGTCAAATGAAACAGACTGTAAACACCCAGGTGTTGCGCTGATTCAAGAGCCTCAAGCTGTTCGAAATCATTTGGCTGCTGGGCGCCCGAGGTCAAGCTCCATAAATGGATAATTCCAGTCAGCTTTTCCTTTTTGTCTCCAAGACTCTCGAACACACGCCGCAGATCTTCTGGCTGGCTGGGATCTAGGATAAACTCGTGGGAAGAAACGGAGGCAAAAGCCTCACCGCTGCGGAGTCTGAACACTTCATGTCCTTCCGATGACATCGCATCAGCCAGCGTTTCTCCAACACCGCCTTCATCTTGAAGCACCAGCCAGATTCCTGAACGCTGGGTCTGAGAATTGGTTGTCAGCTCTTTTGTTTGCCAGTTGATCTGGTAGAGCCACTCCCGATACTCTTGTGGCGTATACGCTGAATGTCCGATCAATAACGCTGAATCAGACAGATCACCCAGCGCTGTTGACGACGGATAAATGGCAACCGATTGATAGTTCGTATCTCGAAGCGCCTTTTCCCAACGTAGCGCATCCATCAGTCTGTTTTGCGGTCGCAGATCGGTGTCTTTGTGCTGCCACCAGTCTGCGGCAAGCCCCCCGATCACATTTGCCGTTGAACGATTTTTCACGAGCTCGATCGCAAACAGCACGCCTTTCTCTGCAAGCAACTGATGCAATATCGATAAGGATGCCCGAACATCCTTCGTCCTGTGTATAGCGTTATTAGCGATAATCACATCGTACGCGTGTAGTTCGAAGCCTTGTTCCGCTGGGTCCTGCTCCATGTCGAACGAATGGAACTGCACAAACGGGTACACCTCTTGGAACTCTTTTTTTGCCTCTGCGAGAGACGATTGCGCACGATCCGTAAACGTGTAGGTGACATCTTGTTTCTCAATTTTCGGCAGCAATAAGCGAGTCAGACTACTGGAACCGCCCCCGAGCTCCAAAATACGGACGGGACGGCTAAACGAATGGATGTATTGGGCAATGGTTTCCACTGCCATAAGTCCAGAAGGGTTTCCAAGAGTAATGCGATCCGCATATGGCTTAAATAAGTCAGTAGTACTGTCGGTCGACACCCGAACGTTCTGCCCCGTCATGATCGTTGTGTAATGAGCAAAACACGATTTTAGTTGAGAGAACGTATCCCGCTCATTCGGATAGCGATCCAGACAATCCTGATAAAACGTTTCCATATCAAGGCCCACTGCATGTGCAGATAGACGGTATGTTCCTTCAACGTGTTCAACCAGAGACGCCTTAACGACAAGCCCAAGCATGAGTTGGAAGAGATGTTCATTTCTTCCATCAACCCCTACAGCTTCACGCAATTCTTCCAGCGTGTATGTTTGATCCTGCTTGTGGAAAACACCCAGTTGCTTGAAGCACGCAAGCGATGACAAGCCGGAATAAAAAGTCTCATCCTCTTCCAAATCTGTTTGCTTTCGGGCATTCACTTGCTTCAGTAAGGTTTCCCCAAAAGTAAAGAAGGTGGAAGCAATTTTATGCACATCTGCTATTTCGTTCTCATGAATCGCCTCAGATGCTCCAGCAGTGGACCGCTCTACCATGTCGTTTGCAGATTGATCAGATTCCACCCAGTGACGGGTTTTGGCAAAGGAATAGGTTGGCAAAGGTACCTTCTTCCATTTGACAGGACGGTAATATTCAAGCCAATTGATAGGCACACCGGTCACGTACTGTTTTGCCGTTTCTACTGGGTTATCGCTGTCTATTTGCACGCTGATTGGCAATGCACTTTCACCACGTGAATTCAGTACTCCGTAGAATACCTCGTTCCCATCAACAATCGGAGCACCGTCCTCTGTCCGATCTCCCGCGCACAGGCGATGGATCTTCTGCAAAAAGTCCTCTTTGCTGTTGATAATGAAGGCAAGGCGATATCGATAGTGTCCGCGTCCAATATTGGCAGTAGCGCACATATCCAAAAGGGAATGCTCAGAAGGCCCCGATAAAAATACTTGGTATTTCTCGAGCAAATCCCATAGTGAGTCACTTGTTTTGGCAGATAACGTAATGAGGTAATCACCAGCTCCAGTGACGGCTGTCGCCTTGCGCCCAGGAGGCTCTTCCAATAGGACGTGGGCGTTTGTCCCGCTCAGGCCGAATGCACTTACCCCGGCTCTCCTCACAGGTTGGTCCGCCTCGACATCCCAAGCCTTTAGTACATCATTTATATAAACAGGCGAATCAATAAAAGGAATTAAGGTATTCGGCCGTTTCACATGCAGCGTCGGCGGAATCTGACGATGTTTCATCATCAGAACCGTTTTAATGATCCCAGCTACACCTGATGCAGCTATCGTGTGCCCGATATTGCTTTTGACCGAGCCTATTGCGCAAAATTGCTTTCGTTTTGAAACCTTCTGAAAGGCATGCATGATCCCCTCAATCTCGACAGGATCACCTAATCTGGTCCCGGTCCCATGTGCCTCAATATAAGAGATGCTCTCCGGATTGATTCGCGCCCGCTCCCAGGTTGTTCGCAACAAAGCAGACTGAGAAATCGCATTGGGCGCTGTAATGCTGGTAGAACGACCATCACAGTTGACCGCCGTGCTTTTGATTACCGCATGGATGTAATCGTTATCCTTGACTGCTTGTTCGTATGACTTCAAAAGAACAGCGCCAAGACCTTCTCCCCATACTGTTCCATCAGCAAAATCATCAAATGCTTTGGTTTTTCGGTCTACAGAAACGATGCCAAAGTCAGTATCTTGTTGAATCGGAAACAGGGAAAGGTTAACTCCGCCTACGAGAGCCATTCGACAATCGTTATTTCCAATGGCCTGACATGCTTGGTGCAGAGCGACCAAGGAGGAAGAGCAAGATGTATTAATCAATTGGCTCGGACCTGACAAATTCAGCAAATAGGAAATTCGTGAAGCGATAATTGCTGCAACGTTGCCAGCAAGCGAAGACGAATCAACGTTTTTCAACACACGCTGGTATTGGGATTCATTGTCACAATATCCCAGAAATACGCCGGTAGGTGAACCGCTGATCATCTTCTCGCTATACCCGGCATGTTCAAATGTTTCCCATGCCAACTCCAGAAACATCCGCTGATAAGGATCCATGGTTCGAGCCTCTGCAGGTGAGATCTCGAAAAACGCATGATCAAACAAATCCACGTGATCGAGATATCCCATCCGCTCATACTTAAAATCTTTGCCGTTAAAAAATTCTCTCGCTACCCTCTCGACGTCTGGACGCCTTGCAGCAGGGATATCACCAATTGAATCATGCCCCTGTTTCAAATTGTTCCAGTATTCTTCGAGGCTGTTGGCTCCGGGAAAACGACAAGCCATACCGATGATCGCGATATCTTGGCGCGTATTCACGTTGGCAGAGGACAGTTCTTTCAGCAAGGGGAGTGCTTCCTTCTCTTGCAGCCGATGAGCTGCCACTTGCTCCAAGATGTATTTTTTTAGCAAACTCATCCTAATTCCCCTTCCTTTTGTCGATCAGCTCGGCACCCTTGTCTACGGAGAGAACTCCCTCCTTGACCTCCCTCAGCAATTCCAGAAGGGATTCATCATCATCGCTTTGATCTTCCATAGATGCAAACTGATCCTGTTTTCTTTGTTCGAGAAAATCCACAAACATGGCAATCGTATAGTAGGAAAACAAATGCGCGACGCTAATCTCGCTATCCACTTGTTTTACAATTTGCGCATGCATTTTAAGCAACAGCAGGGAATTCCCTCCCAGCTGGAAAAAGCTGTCGTGTACCCCCACTTTTTCGATTCCCAAGATTTCTTTCCAGATGGTAACCAGCTGTTCTTCCTTCTCGTTTCGTGGGGCTACATATTCAGCATCGGACGCCTGTTGTTCATCCACTTCAGGCAATAGCTTGCGATTGATCTTGCCCCCTGCTGTCAAAGGCATTTTTTCAATGCTGACAAAAAAGGAAGGGATCATGTGATCGGGAAGCCGCTCGCTGAGATAACCACGCAGGTCACTTGCGGTTAATTCCTGAGCATTCGTTACGTAGTACGCGCACAATCGAGCCTTCTCTTCTTGAAATAGCACGGCACACTCTTTTACTAGCGGGTGGGACAATAGAACCTCATCAATCTCGCCCAATTCAATTCGGTGCCCGCGTACTTTTACTTGATGATCGATGCGACCGCAGAACTTGATATTGCCATTCGGCAGATAACGCCCAAGGTCACCTGTCCGATAAAGCTTTTGATAGCCAATTTCCGGATAAGGGTTGTCAACAAAGCTGGTAGCAGTTTTCTCGGGATCGTGCAAGTACCCATGCCCCAAGCACAAGCCTGTTATATAAATCTCCCCTTGATGTCCCGCCGGAACAAGTTTGCGATTTGAATCCAGCAGCAAGATTTTCGTATTGGCTATCGGCTTTCCAATCGGGATCGGCCCCTGATGGGTATGGTCGATCTCAAAGTAGATGACACCAATAGACGTCTCTGTCGGTCCATACAGATTCGTGATACGAACGTGGGGAAATCGCTGAAGAAACAGATGCACAGTGTGAGCCGTGATTTCCTCTCCGCCCAAGATCAGGTGGCGAATCGAAGCAAGTGAATCGTGTATGTCCAACCGTGTTTCCATTTGATCCACCAGCAGATTGAACACCGACGGCACAAAGTCCGTAATCGTAATCTGATAGGTTGAAATGGCGTGTAACACTTGATCGAGCGTCATCTCGAACTCCGGAATCGGCAATACCGTACGGCCACCATGCAAGAGCGGCCAGAATAGTTGCCAGACCGAACTATCGTAGTGGTGGGGCGTCGTCTGGAAAATGGCATCCTGTTCCGTACAACCGTAATGTTCATCCATCCAGCGAAACCGGTTGAAAATACCGATATGAGGAACAACTGCTCCTTTTGGTTTGCCAGTGGAACCAGATGTATAGATCACATAGATCGGGTCGTCCACATCTACCTGGACATTCAAGTCCCGTTCTTCCCGGATATCGTCCGCATCGACGATTACAGCGCGTGTCCATTGCACGAATGACGGTTCCTGGCGTATTTCTGGCCCGATTAGCGTCACCGGACAATCCAATTCATCCAGTAGCTGCTTTTTCCGTTCGCTCGGACTCTGCACGTCTAGCGGGACAAAGGCCGCACCTGTTTTCATCACAGCTAGCAGGGAAATGACCAAATTCAAGCTACGATTCATCAAGACCGGAACATAGCTTCCTCTCCCAATGCCACTCTCCTTCAACATCCGCGCAAGGCAATTAGCTTTGCCATTAAGTTGAGCGTAAGTAAGGGTTTTGTTGCCAAATACAGCGGCTGTTAGATGCGGCGTCCGCGCTGCCTGTTCCTCGATCAGTTGATGAATCGGCTTGGGAGCAGAATGAGGAACGTCCGTCTGATTGCGGGTATACAACAGATCAGTCCGCTCCGCCTCTGTCAACATATTGATTGTCTGGACAGACCGTTTAGGATCGACGACGACTTCACGAAGAATTTGTTGATAATGCCCAATCATCCGTTCGATGACAGCCTCTTGGAACTGCTCGCCCGCATATCGCACGCGTCCGGTCATTCCATCTTCTGTTTGCTTGCATGCAAATACCACTTGCAGAGACAAGCCTTCTAAAGCAGCAATATCTTGCACGTTTTCGAGTACGAAGGCTGTATCCAGCAGTGTCTTCCTATCTGTGTTGGATAGATCAAGCCATTGCATCATTTGCGAAAACGGATAGTTCTGATGCTCCATTGCCTCTTTGACTAGCTGCTTACCCTCTTTCGCCACTTCTGCAAAAGTAGCTTCTTGATGCATCCGTACACGCAGCGGCAGCACCCGATTCCAAGCATTAGGGGGAAGCGGATTCTGAAAGACGGGCGTGAGAATGATCATGTCGTCTGTCTGCTTATACCGATTCAGCATGATTTGAAACGTCGACAGAAGGAACAGGTAGAGCTTCATCGGATGATGACCGCAATGGGCCGCAATGGCAGCGTTCAAATCATCTGGAAAGACAAAAGATATTTCTTTTGTCTCCTCCTCCCCATCGCCTTCCTTCTCCGTCCCTTCGGTTGGAAGGAGGGAGAGCGTCCACTCCCCCTGTAACTTCTCTTGCCAGTACTGCTCCTCCCGGCTAAATTTCCGACTGGTTAGCAGAATGTTTTGCGAAATAGTAGTCTCCATATGCCCTCCCCCTCTTACTCACCGCTTGCTCTAAAATTCAAAATCCCAATCGACGCCCTGTGCTTGAATAAGGGCTACCTCACGGGTCAATTCAAAGTCTTGCAGGAGGCGCTGGGGATCTTCCATCACCTGCTGCAACAAGCTTTTGAAGTCACTCACAAACTGCTCCATCGTCTCTCTGCGGAACAGGTCACTGCGGTAATCCAGCTTACATGTAAGTCTGTCGAAAACCGGATAAGCCGACAGATGAAGGTCAAGTTTAGCCGTGTTGTTTTGCAGGGGATAGTTTTTGACGATCATTCCCTCAAGCTCCAGTTCCCCTTCTGGATTGTCCATGTTTTGCAGGACGAAAATCGTATCAAAAAGAGGCTGACGACCTGTATTTGGTTCAAGACCAAGAGTCTGGACAAACAGATCAATCGGGTAATCCGCTTGTTCAAAAGAGGCAAGCGTATGCTCGCGGACCTCCGCAAGAAACTCGCGATAGGTTTTCTCGCCTTTTGGATAATTTCGTAAGGGAATCGTGTTGATAAACATCCCAATCACTTCATCAAACTCTGCAAATTTACGGCCAGCTACTGGAGTTCCGACAACGACATCCTCTTGACCGCTGTATTTTGCAAGCAGCATGTTGTAAACCGACAGCAGTACCATGTAAAGTGTCGCATGTTCCTGCGTTGCCAGTTCCAGCAACCGCTGCCTCTCCTCAGCCGATATATCGAACTCAATCGTCGCACCAGGATACGTAAGAGATTCTGGCCTTTCATAATCAGTTGGAATCGATAGTAGTGGAGCCGGGCTGGTAAACAAGTCTGCCCAATAGTCAGCTTGAAGCTCCCCTGACTCAAGTGCAGATTCCTGCCAAACAGCAAATTCTTTTTGCTGAACGTCCAATGCAGGAAGTGTCACACCTGCATAGAGACGAACAAAGTCCTCTACGAGAATATCCATGGATACACCGTCTGAAACGATATGGTGCATGTCGAACATCAAGAGATACTTTTCCGGAGCAATCCTGATTAGCCCTGCACGCAACAAGGGTGCTTGACGCAAATCGAATGGTCGTACAAACGCTGCCAGACTGGCCTCCAACTGCTCTGCACTGGCTTCGCTCACTTCCAAATGGAAGACCAGCGAATCATGTACAATTTGAACCACTTGCCCATCTCTATAATCAAACGAGGTACGAAGAGATTCATGGCGGTCAACCAATCCTTGAAAAGCATGTTCTACCTTTTCACGGCTCAACTCACCCTCGATGAAACGAGCAGCCGTAATGTGAAGACTTGTGTCAGCCGGATTGACCTGCTGAAGAATAAAGAACTTTCGCTGGGCGGCCGTAACCGGATAGTACGTTCTGGCTTCGACTGAGAATCGTCTCTTCGTAATGGCCTTGTCTGCTCCATCTATCACCTTGCCAAGCTCCTGAATCGTTGGGTGATTAAACAAGGTTCGCAGTGGAAGCTGAACGCCAAACTGCTGTGCGACCTGGGCAGCTACCGCGTTGATTTTTAACGAGTGCCCCCCTAGAGCGAAGAAATTGTCCCGAGCACTGATTGTGTTTGGATCGAGCTGTAACACATGCGCCCAGATGTGGATGAGAGCTTTTTCCGTCTCGGTTGTCGCTGACACCAAAATAGATGTGTCGACCCGATCTTGTATGCCGGGCTTCGGCAAAGCCCCTCTGTCCACTTTTCCGTTAGGGGTAAGTGGCAATACGGTTTGTTTTACATAGTGCATCGGCACCATGTATTCCGGAAGCACAGTAAACAGATAATCACGCACATCTCGTGCGGAAAATTCCTCCTGGGGAACGACATAGGCACATAAGTACTTTGCACCTGTTTCCTCTGAAAGCGCCAAGACCACTGCGTCTTTAACCGCTGGATGCCTACGCATTACCTGTTCAATCTCACTTAATTCGATTCGGTAACCCCTAATCTTGACTTGATTGTCCATTCTCCCGAAGTACTCAATATACCCGTCCTCCGTGATCCGTCCGACATCACCTGTACGGTAGAGTACTTGGTAGTCAGGGTCTTCTACCCAGTTAGCATACGGATTTGCTACAAAAACTTTTTGTGTCCGTACCTCATCTTTGTAGTAGCCGTATCCAACCCCCGGACCTGCTACACAAATTTCTCCTTTTACGCCTTGTGGGCAGATACACTGATTTTGATCGAGTATGTAAATATGAGTGTTCTGGATCGGTATGCCGATAGGAACCACAATCTGCTGATCGCTGGGCATCCCCCGAATAATGTGGTGCGTAATATCATCGGATGCTTCCGTTGGCCCGTACATATTCACCAATGGAATTTCCGTATAGCAGGCAAACCAGCGTCTTACCAGAGGAGCTGGCAACTCTTCTCCTGTCACTGCCATCCATCGCAGATCAGGGAAGCTGCGTTCGGAGTCCGGCCATTCTTGAACGAGATCAAGCAGCACGGAGAGCAGAGATGGTACCACTTCCGCTACGGTGACGCGGTTGGAACGGAGTACGTTATGAAGAGCCTGCGTATCCATTACCGTCTCTGTATCGACCACTTGCACAGAGCCACCCACCAGCAAAACAGCCAGATATTGCCAAACAGAAATGTCGAAGCAAAGCGAAGCCGTTTGTGCGACAAGATCATCCTCGCAGAGGGATAGGTCGTTGATTTTAGCGAAAATGTGGTTAATCATTCCGCGATGGTGCACCATTACGCCTTTTGGTTGTCCAGTCGTGCCCGATGTGAAGATGATGTAAGCCAGGTCTGTTCCCGCACTCTCCCGACCGATGTTCTCTCCCGATAGTGACTCTACGGATTGATCGGATGAACCAAAGACATAGAGATACTTCAGCTCAGGCGAGGATGCTTGAATCTGCTCCAATCCATCTAGCAAGTCAGGCTGAGTGATTAACCCTGCAATCTCACTCTTTTGCACGATGTACAGGATCCGATGCTGCGGATAGTCTGGATCAATCGGTACGTAGGCTCCTCCCGCTTTGAACACTGCAAGAATCGCAACTAGCGTATCCACGTTACGCTTCATATAGATACCGATTTTTGTGCCAGGTCGTAATCCTTGCTGGATAAAATGGCGCGCAAGTCGGTTGGATCTCTCGTTTAATTCCTGATAGGTTAACGTTGATTTTCCGTCTGTAACCGCTTTGCGATGAGGCGTCTTTTTTACTTGCTCCTCAAAGAGGTGATCAAAGCTCTGATCGCGCGGAAAATCAATCCGATTGTCGTTGAATGAAAGAACTAACTCACGTACCTCAGCCTCAGATAAGCACGCGATCTCGGCGATTTTTTGATCCGGGTGGGTTACGATAACCTGATAGATACGGACCAAGTGCTCCATCATCCGTTCCATCATGCTGAGTTGGTATCTTTGCCCCACGTAACGCACAAGTAATTCGAGCGAGTTCCCCTTTTTAGAAAAGAGGAGCTGCAACTCGCTCGATACCTGTTCCAGGCTATCCTGATCATGAAGAACGTCCAATAAGCAAGTCGCCTCAAAGAACGGTGTGCTGTTCCCCTGCTGCGGTACTTGCAATTCCTCGATCAACCGCAAGATTGGGTAGTTCTGATGTTCCACAGCTGCCTTTAAGGTCTGGCGAACTTCTTGCAGCAGCTCCTTGATGCTCCATTCCGGGAGTACCTGATGACGCAGAGGCAGCACTTTATTCAAGAACTCACCCGGCTCTGTTTGACGAAAGATAGCCGTTCCAACGCATATGTCCTGATGTCCCGTGTATTTGGACAACAAGATGCCCAATCCACTCAGCAAAGCCATGAACAAACGTTGATCTGAGCCATTGCTCAAATGAATCAGCGCCCTGCTCAGTTCGTCCGGAAACACGATGTTCAACTCACGAAGCTCAGACTGACGCTGAAACGAGGCCCGAGAGTCTGTTGGAAGGTCGAGTGAATGAAACTCTCGAGAGAGGTTCTCCATCCAAAAGTCTTTTTCGCGATCAAACTGCCCACTGGCCAGCAAGATGTTTTGTGCCGTTATCGTTGTCAAGCCAATCCCTCTTTTCTGTCCGTCATGTATTTCTCAAAAAGCAAAGTCATCGTCGTCCACTTGTCCCTGTGCAACCTGTACTACTCCATGACCGATCTGAAGTTGTCCGATGGTTCGGTTCGGGTGGGCTACCATTTGCTCCAATAGAATGACAAAGTCTTGAGCCATCTTCTCGATTGTTCTTCTGTGATACAAGTTCGTGTTATATTGCCAGTGCATGCATATGTGATCTTCAGCCTTCACCACTTCCAAAGCCAGATCAAGCATGGCAGATTTGCGTCTGAACTCGTACGGTGCAAACTCGATTTGATCGAGACTGACTTTTTGCTGTTCCGCTGCATGATGCAGGGTCAGCATAGCGTCAAACAAGGGGTTTCTTGCTGGATCCCGAGTCAATTGAATCTGGCTTACGAGTTGATCAAATGGATAGTCTCCATGCTCAAAACCGCTAAGCACGTTTTGGCGTACCTGCCCGATATACTCTTCGACGGTCAATTCTTTCTTCGGCCAGTTTCGCAAGGCCAAGGTGTTCACAAACATCCCCACAACAGGGGCAAACTCCGCACGTTGTCTACCATCCATGTCGCAACCAACGACGATGTCTTCCTGATTGCTGTATTTCGATAACAAAACAGAATAGACGGCCAACAGAAGCATGTACAGCGTCGTAGAACTTTGACGGGTAAACGAGTCAAGTTTTTCCAGCCATTCTCCAGACTGTTCAGTCAGCAACTCGTCGCCATCAAATGTCATGGTTTGTGGGCGAGGATAGTCGGTCGGGATTGCCAATGGTTGTGGCTGCTTGGAAAATGCTTGCAACCAGTATGCTTCATGCTCGGCCCAGCCGATCTCGGCAGCTTGTTCACTTTGCCACCAAGCAAATTCCTTGGCCTGTACCGACAATTCCGGCAACACCTGTCCTTGGTAGAGGTAACAAAACTCCTCAAGCAAGATAGACTTGGATATGCCATCCGAAATGATATGGTGCATATCGAAAATCAGCAGATGCTCTTCTGATGAAAGCTCAATTAAGCCGATACGAAGCAAAGGCGCTTGCTTTAAATCGAATGGCCGGAAAAAGCGTTCGATTGTCTTTTCCACAGCTTCCTCGTCTGTTTTCCATGTCTCGATCCGTACAGAAAGGTCACTGTGTACTTTTTGTTTCACCTGACCTTCCATCAGATGAAACGAGGTGCGCAGCGCCTCATGTCGTGCGACGAGTTGATCTGCGACGTCTTGCAGACGCCCCGAATCAAGAGAACCGGTGATCCGCATAACTCCCGGTGTATGATAGCTGGTAGCATCTTCTTCCAACTGCCACAACAAGTAAAGCCGCTCTTGCGCACGCGTGACAGGGTAATATTCCTGACCAGAGAGCAAAGTGATCGGTTTTTGCTCCATCTCTTGGAGGCTGCCTGTGATCCGATCCGCCAAACCGCGAATCGTAGGAGCATCAAACAGGTCGCGCATGGAAAGCTTCACTTGAAAGTCACTTTCTACTCTGGATAAAAGCTGAATGGCCTTCAGCGAATGTCCTCCCTGTCCGACAAAGTGATCAAGTACACCAGGGGATGGAATCTGTAAAACATCCGCCCACAACTCAGCCAACTTTTGTTCGATAGGGTTTGCCGGAGCCACGTATTCGCCACTAATGCTTGGCTTTACAGAAGGCAAAGCTTTGCGGTCGATCTTGCCATGCGGGGTAAGCGGCATCTCGGACAGTTCCATAAAGTAGCTCGGGATCATATATTCGGGAAGCCACTCCAGCAGGTGCTCGCGAAGCCCATCCGGCTGAACGCCGTCCTTTTGCACGACATAGTAGCAAGCCAGTTCGGTCAAGCCCATCTGATCAGTCATAGCCAATACCGCTACCTGGTTCACGGCAGGATGCTGGAGGACGGCGCGTTCCACTTCCTTCAGTTCCACACGATAGCCTCGCACTTGAACCTGATCGTCCATTCGTCCCAGATATTCAAACACTCCCGTTTCACTGAGCAATCCGACATCTCCCGTACGGTAAAGGCGCTCGCCAGTAATGGGATGATGCGTAAAAGCTTTCTCGGTCAACTCAGGCTTGCCCAAATATCCGTCGGTGATGCCAATTCCACCGATACAAATCTCGCCCTTGACATCAGGGGGACAAATTTCCCCCGTCTGGCCAAGAATGAACATATGTGTATTGGCAATAGGTACACCAATAGGGATTCTGAGTGTTTCTTCAGCAGGCTGTTCGGTGCAAAGAAAGACGGACGCGTATATCGCCGATTCTGTCATCCCGTAAATATTGGCGATTCGCGCGACACGAAACAAACGATTCCATTCGCGAACCAGATTAGCGGTCAGTGCTTCTCCTCCATTAAATACCCACTTCAAATTAGGCAACGGATCTGCTTCATTACGAGAGTGCACATGAGCCAGAAACACATTCATCATCGCAGGAACGAACTGGGTGACTGTAATGCGTTGCTCCCGCAGCCAGTCATACAAGGCTCCCGGATCTTTGCCGTCTTCCTCTTTCAAAATAGACAGCTTTGATCCAACCATCAGCGGCCAAAACAATTCCCACACCGAATCCGTAAAAGAGATCGAGGTTTTTTGAGCAACCACGTCTGTCTCGCTTAGTGGAAAAGTCTCCTCTAGCCAAAACAACGTATTCAATACCTGTTTGTGCGTAATCATGACGCCTTTTGGCGCACCGGTCGAACCCGATGTGTAGATGACATACGCAACATCATCCTCTGAACCTGCCGGGGCTATCGCCTCTCCCTTTTGACGGCGAATGTCAGACGCTGTATAGACCTTGTATCCTGCGTGATGGAAGGAAGTCTCGTCCAAACAAATGATCGTTTCGATACTGTCAGGGAGATCCGGTATGATCTCATCCAGATACACGGATTCTGTTACAAGCACCTTGCAGCGACTATCCTGCAATAGGTATTGAATTCTGGCTCGGGGATAATGGGGATCAACCGGGACGTATCCCCCACCTGCTTGGAGGATGGCAAGAACTGCCGCTACCATCCGGGAGCTCCTGTCTGCGAGAATTCCCACGAGTTGCGAAGGAATTACACCCGCATCTTGTAGGATACGGGCTAGCTGATTTGCTTCCGCGTGTAGTTCTGCGTATGTTCTTTCTCGATCCGCCTCTACCACAGCGACTCTATCAGGCGTTTTTTCCGCTTGCCGGGCGAACAGTTCAGCAATGGTTACTTTGTTGCGGTACGGTTTGTCTGTCTGATTGACTCTGGTTAACAAGTTCGCTTCATCATCAGTGAGCAGGTTAAACTCGTTCAGATCCAGATCGAGCTGCATACGTCCATTCATTGCGACTCTTCCCCTTTTTAGGTGGTGGTGAAAAATTCCCGCAAACGGTTAATTCCCTCGTTATACTTCGCGGCAGAGTATGAGAGGCGCAGTGTGTTCGGGATGCCAAAGTCAGAACCCGGTACGGTCGCCACATGTGTAGCCTCGAAAATTTGTGTAGCCAACTCAAGTGACGTGCTGATGCCTTTTCTTTTCATAAATTGTTCGCAATCAATCGTGAAGTAGAAGCTGCCTCGCGCTGGCAGAGCACGGACATCCGGTACATTTTGGAAAGCGTCAATCGTATAGTCCCGACGACCTTTGTAAAGTTGGACCAAATGATCAACCTCATGCTGGTAATCAAGCGCAGTCATTGCTCCGAACTGTACAACTGGGTCAGCTGTGAGCAGTGTGTGGTGCTGAATGACTGTCAATGGTTGCACCAGCTCATCCGGTACGATCGCATATCCGACACGTCTGCTATACATCCGATACGCTTTGGAAAACGCATCCGTTGTGATGAACGTAGACTTGGTATTTTTCAGCTGCATCACGGATTCGCACTCGTCATCGAAGTAGGTATTCGCATAAATCTCGTCATTGATAATAGCGGCTCGGCCGTCTACGATGCTGTCGATCGTGTACAATTCCTCTTTTGTAAGAATATTTCCCAACGGGTTGCCTGGCGTGTTGATCACGACCACTTTCGTCTTGTCTGTAAAATTCTCTTTAAACGACTCCACATCAAGTCTCAACGTATCCAAATCAATTTTGTAATAACGAACTTTCGCACCGACTAAGAGCGCGCAGAAATGGTAAAGCGAGTAGTACGGTAGTGGCAGCAACACTTCATCGCCTTCTTTAAGCAAGAGGTAGAACAGGTTGCGGAATAGTGTGCTGGTACCGACACTTATCACGAAATTTTCCGGTTTGATGGACACATCGTATTTTGTTTGATAGTGAGTCGAGAGCTTATCTTTCAGCTCCGGCAGGCCACCCGGATACACGAGCGAATATTTTTCAAAGCTGTTCAATGCCTGTTGCATAGAATTGATAATTTCGGGATGCAACGGCATTTCCGACTTCCCAAGAGTCATACGGATCGCTTCTCCACCGTTTCTCTCAAGCTCATTTGCCATCTGGTCCAGTACAAACATCAAAAAGCGCTCGTCGTGAAAATTAATTGAGGATCTGATTTCCATATTCTCCTACCCCTTTTACTTTATTTTGGTTTTTTCTGCTAACATTTTTAAGATTTTCACATAACGATCTGAAAGCGATTCAACATATGACGTCTGAAGCATAGCTGGATCATAGGTAAAAACGACATGGATACCTTCCGAAGTTTCTGCTACCTGAAGAACTAACGGACTTCCGGCCATTTCTGGCTCGACTGATCGCTTGACTTCACGTTTCCAAACTTCCGACTGAGCTTTGAACGGAATGGTCTGGTTGACAAAAAGTGTCGGCCATTCCATGTTCATCGTCGCTTGCCAGTGCTCTGACGGATACAACGCGAGCGCTTGCATCCGGGCACGTACTTGCTTCGTTTGATCCACTAATTGTGAAAACGAATGAATCGTCTGCATATCGATGGTGAGCGGTACGATGTTGTCAAAGTTGCCTAGCGTTTGTTCCAGCACACCTGGCGTCCGGTTCGTCGTCACCACCCCAAGTGTCAAACTCGGCAACTGGGTGACCTGACGAAGCAACAACAGGTAGGAGGCAAGCAAAATGTCTCCCAGCTCCTGATTGGAATGAGCAGATACATGCAGTAAATCCGCGTGACTTGCCGGGTCGATATACTGCTCGACCTGTCGTTTCGCTACCCCACCCGTACCAAAAGGTTGAGCAGAATTTGGATTAATTGCTGTCAACCACTCGTGACGCTGGGCCTCGAGATGTCCGTAATAAAGCATTTTTTTCTGCCAAACAGCGAATGCTTCGTAGCGAGGCGGTTCTTCCACAGTTGGTTCATGCCCTTGTGCAATCGCCTGATAAAGAGCCTCCCATTCTTCCAGGAGAATTCCGAGACCTCGCCAATCACTCAAGGAGCTGTGCAAACTTCCAATCAACCGATAGCGATCAGCCGCCAGCTTTACCAGTTCAAATCGAGCCAAACATCCTGCTTTGTCCTCAAACGGCCTCTTCTGCTCGGCAGTCAAGCGTTCTCGCAACCATACCGCTGCCTCTGCCTCGCTTTTCTCCTGTAAATCACAAAGCGCCAGCGGAATCTGTTCCGATAGGCCTTGTGGCGACAGCTGAGGGAAACGTCGCATGAGAGCTTGCCATGCTTGCTGCATATACGCCAGTTCGATTCTGCCCCGCAGCTCAATGTCAAAACATCTGACAGCCACAATCCCCTCTTCTTGTTCCTGCTTCAGCAATCGTTCTTGAATGAAGGAATAAATGAGCGTTGTTTCCGATTGAAACTCGCCTAGAATCGGCTTAGCTCTTTGTGCTGCTGATTTCCCGTCCGTTAAAATCAGGTAGGGGGCATCTGTCAGTTGCAGATTACATCCTGCCTGGTCTGCAAACGTAACGGGAATGCCACACGCAATCAGTGTGTCGATCCGTTCGGTCAGATTCGTTACTCTGTCCTCGATTTGATAAACGCCACAACCACTTTTCAAGAGCTCCCGTTGTTCTTGCGAGTGCTCCATTCGAGGCTGAACTAACTGAATGCTGCTCTCTTCCGCTTTGCCTAGTGTGATGATACTGGCTTGCGATTGCCGATCCAGATATTTCTCGTGAACACGGTAGCCGAGGAAGGTAAAGAACGATAGTGCCTGATCAGCATCTGATGTAAGCAACCGGATCGCAGATTGCTGATCGCTGCTGTACCATTCGTCATGCTTCATATCCTCGCTCTCTACAAGTTCAATCAGTCCTACCGATTCCACAAAGAGAAAGGCAACGAGTCTATGATTGAAGAGCACCGCTGGCTTAGGTGCGCTGACCAAATCGTATTTGAAACCAGAATCGACTAACCTTTTCAAAAATTGAGTAATATTGGAAATAGAATAACATAGATGGTACGGACCCGTCCCCTTCTCTTCCAACAAACGAACGCAAGGTGACGTTTCATCGACAGGCGCGATTAGCTCGATTGGCACACAGTTCGGTTTCATGCACATCGAGAGATACACGTTTTGTTCTGGATCATGGAGTGAATCGCTCGCATCAAATCCGAGAGTGCCATACATGATTTGAGCCGGACCCAGTTCTGGAACGGCAACTCCGACATGATGAAGGCGGTTCATCACGCCCTCTTTTTCTGTTTGGTGATGCACGATATCAACATCATCCAATCGCTGTTTTGGATGCTTCAGAAGCGCTGCGAGTACACGCAAATAGTTGCCAGCGAAGCCTTCCATTGTCTCCGCTTTAAACAACTGGGTATCGTATTCAAGCACGCACCTGAATTGATCGGCGAGTGGTGTAATATCCAGCTTAAAGTCGAGCTTCGACGTCTTCGATTCATGCGGAACCTCTTCAAATTGCACGTCGCCAAGGGTAAATTTGACTTCTTGCTCGCGCTGGCTATGGAAGATCAGCATCGTATCAAACAATGGATTTTGCGTTTGCTGAATGCCCGCGGCGCTACGGGCAACGATTTCTTCAAACGGATAATCCTGATGTTCGTAGGCCAGTAACAGACTGCGCTGAACCTCTTGTACAAAATCGGTATACAAAAGATCGGCACGTGGACGATTGCGAATCGGTAGGAAGTTGATAAAGACGCCGACGATTCGCTCCAAATCGGGATGGTTTCGACCAGCTACCAGTGAACCGACAACGAAATCTTCCTGAGACGTGTATTTCATCAACAACACGTAATAAGCCGACATCAAAACAGCATGGACTGTGACTTCGTTCTGCTTGGCAAATGCATGCAAATCACTGTACGTAGAATCAGAAATGAAGAACGTATGGTGATCCCCCTGGAATGTCTTAACGGAAGGACGTGGGTAATCCAATGGAAAACACATGAGCGGGATTCGGTCGCTGAAAGTGTCTACCCAGTATTTTTCCTGCTGATTCCACTGCTCGCTCCCCCGCTTCTGCCACTGCCAGTCGGCGTAGTCCTTGTATTGAATAGGCAGTGCAGGCAGCTCTTCACCCATATACAACCTGGCGAAGTCTTCCATTAACACGTTCAGAGAAATACCATCCAAAATAATATGATGAGAGTTGAACAACAGATAATGCTGAGTAGCTGTGACCTCAACCAGGCAAACCTGAAGGAGAGGGGCTTCCGTCAAATCAAAGGATTGCCGGAAGTCTTCCATCAGTTCATCCAATGTCCTGCCATCGCTATGCATGGTTTGGATCTCAAATGGCACTTTGTCGCTGATGTACTGATACACTTCTCCATCCTGTACCGCAAACGAAGTACGGAATGCTTCATGCCTTTGGATGATTTCCTTAATCACACGTTTCACTCGACTTACATCCAGATGACCGTTTACCGAGATTACACCCGACATGTTGTAGCTGGTGCTTTCGCCTTCTATCCCGTGCATCACGAAAATTCGTTTCTGTGAAGAAGAAGCCCTGTATCTCTCGGCTTGACTGACCCGATCAATCGGCCCGTAGGATATCGGCTGTCTCCCCCTGATGCGGTCCGCTAATTGTCGAATGGTGGGGTTCTGGAATACATCCCTGATCGTGATGTCTGTTTTTCTTTCTTTTTGCAATCTGGTCACGAGTTGAGCGGCTTTCAGCGAGTGGCCTCCCAGCGAGAAAAAATGATCGTGCACGCTTATTTTTTCGATTGCCAAAAGCTCGCGCCATATTTGGGCCAATTGCTGCTCAAGTTCATCTGCCGGGGCCTCTTCCTTTCCCGCGCGATACTTCGTGTAATCCAGACGTTGCAAGGCAGTCTTGTCTACTTTTCCACTCTGCGTCCGAGGCAAGGCACCAAGATGGACAAAAAAGGCAGGTAGCATATAGTCAGGCAGATAAGTCAGCACTGCTTCTCGCAGTACGTGGTCCTCAATGGGATGCGTTGCAGCCAAGCATGCAACCAGATAAGGATCGCGCTTTGACTCCTGAATGGCCACTACCGCTGCTTCCCTGACACCAGGCTGACGGCGCAGGACAGCTTCTATTTCCTCCAATTCAACGCGGTTGCCACGAATCTTGATCTGGAAATCCTTGCGACCAAAATATTGCAGATGTCCTTCATCCGTCCAGCAAGCCAAGTCTCCTGTACGATAAAGTCTGCCATATGGGGTCAGTAAGTAAGACGCTCTGGTTTTTTCCTCGTCAGCGATGTACCCTTCCGTTACACCCATCCCGCCTACGTACATTTCCCCTATTACCCCTTTGGGCAACAGATGAAAATCTTGGTCCAGAAGAAAGACACGAACGTTGTAACTCGGATGTCCAATCGGAAGCGGGTTTTCAAAAGGCCCTTGTCGAGGTACACAATACCCCGATGCCGAGATACTATTTTCCGTCGGACCATACAAGTTGTACATCTGCGCTTGAGGGAGCAAGGCTGCATGTCTTTCCACTAATGAAGAAGACAGCATCTCTCCTGTACACAACACTTTTTGAATCGAATTCAGCGAGCCATCAGCCACGTGGTCAAGCAAAGCGTGATACATCGTAGGGACGACGAGTATCACGTTTGCCTGTTGACTCTCGATGGCAGCCGCTAATTTTTGCGGGGACTTGTTTTCGTGTCGCTGCAATAAGCAAAGGGTACCGCCACTGATCAGTGTGCAAAAAATCTCGACAACTGATGCGTCAAAAGTTAATGTGGCGATCTGCAACGTTCTCGTCTGCTCTCCGAACCCGACAAATTCTATGTGCCACCAAAGAGCGTTGATTAATTGATCATGCTTTACACGCACGCCTTTTGGCGTACCTGTCGAACCAGAAGTAAAGATGGCATAAGCCGTACTTGAAGGTGCCGCTTTTCGCTGTGGTGTTGGAGTTAACTCCTGTGCCCAGCATGCTGGTTCATCCAGTCGAAACACCCTTGTTTGCAAGTCAGCGACGAGTTCCAGATAGCTGCCTTCCGTCACAATCAGACTAGGCTGAATCTGGCTTACGATCTGTTCAATTCGCGCTTTTGGCAAGTCTGGATCAAGCGGGACATAGTAACACCCAGCTTTGAGGATAGCCAGCAGTGCAGTAATCATCTCAGGGGAACGATCACACATGATAACTATCGGTCGGCCTGCATCTGTCACCTCCTTTTGCAGAGCCCAAGACAGGCGATTCACTTGTTCTTGTAACTCCTTGTAGGTCACAGTCTGCTTTCCGTGTATAAGCGCAACTGCATCCGGTGTTTTTTCTGCCGCTTGATCAATCAACTCGTGCACGCAGTAATTACTCGGAACTGGCACGACTTTCATCTGTTCCTCAATCATCTCTTGCCGCTCACGATCACTGAGCAGGGTAAGGTCACGAATCTCTTGATCCGAATCAGCCGCAATCTGCTCGAGAAGGCTCAGGTAGTGAAGCGCCAGGCGTTCGATTTCCGTCGCTTGAAACTTCCATGCCTGGTAGTTGACATGGATTGTCCATTCATCGCCTGGTGTTACTTCCAGCACCAATGGATAATCGGTTGTTTCATGTGAAGTGATATTCTCCAGCTCGAAGTCAAGTTCCAATCCGGCCAGCGTCTTGTCGATGGGATAGTTTTGGAAAACGAACAAACTGTGCGCCAAAGGGGTTTGTGCGTCCATCTCTGAGCAGTTTTTCAACTCAACCGATGGCACGTACAAATGCGGGGCCATCTGGTGCTGTTCTTCCATCATGACACCCAGCAGATCTTTGACTGTTGTCGTTTCTGTCCGTTTGATCCGGAGTGGATACGTCTTGATGAAGAGTCCGACGATTTCCTCTACTCCAGTGAGATGGGCAGGACGACCAGCGTACGCCACTTCAAAAAGAGCATCCCGCGTATCGCTGTATTTTTGCAGTAAAATCCCCCATGCGGCTTGCAACAGTGTGCTGATTGTCACGCGGTTACGCTTGGATGTTTCCTCCAATGTATCCGTAAGCGTTCGACTGAGCCGAAGATGATAAGAAGAATACTGCTGCTCTTTGTTACGATCCTCCCGCATATAGGGAAGCGGCGTAGGAGAGCTAATTCCTTGTAAGGAATCTTTCCAATACGATAACGATTGTTCATTCGAAGCTTCTTTGAGAAAACGCAGATACTCCTTGTATTTCGCCTTCTGCTTGATCGCAGGGGACTGTCCCAAGCACAATTGCCCATACGCTGTAAATATCTCTCTTAGGAGAATGCCGGAACTCCATCCGTCCATGAGAATGTGATGAAATGACCATATGACTTCATAACGATACAACTCCATCCTCACTACTTGAATGCGAATGGTATTGCCCAACTCAAGCGTAAAAGGTGTTTGCTTGTCCTGTGACAACAAAGCAGACAGTTTTCTTTCACGCGCTCCAGATGGTAACTCGCTCCAATCGAAATAAGGAATCTCCAATGTCTTTTGCTTGAGAATGAGCTGAACAGGGGCCTGAAGCCCCTCCCAGCGAAAAACCGTACGGAGCATTTCATTGGCCTCAAACGCCATCGTAACGGCCTGCGTAAACAACTCCAGCTGAAACTTGCCACGAAGGGTTAGCCGATGCTGTTCAAAATACAGATTGGAGTCCTTTTGGAGTCGGTAATAAAACAGCATGCCCTCCTGCGTCGGACTTAACGGCAAAATGTCAGCTATATTGTTTTTGTCGATCTTGTTCATCACAATTTTTCTCTCCTGACTCCCTTACCGAACTGCTTCACTCGGCAGGTTTTCCACGATCTCCCCATCTGCATTCACGTACGGCAAGCCATTGTGTTCGAAAACATGGTCGAGGCAGTACATCTCTCCCTGTTTGTAGTCCAAAATCATCAGGTCTTCTGAACGGGTTGGAATTAATTCCTTCAACCGCGCTGGAAGATAGTCTGGTCCGACTGCTTGATGCCATTTCAAAACAATTTTTTCAGGGCGCTCGGCTGTCGGATAAAAGCCACAAATCTCTAATTTTCCAAAGTCGTGGGAAGTAAGAAGTACCCCTTTTTTCTCCAAGCCACCCAGATTGCGCTTGGACTCGGCCACATTCCGGAACGCCTCGTCCAACGGAATGGCATACTGCTCGACTCCCCTGACTGGCATAAATACCGTCAAATAATACGAAATGATTCGATTATCCAAAAACTTGCGCTGCAAGTCGATCAAGGTCTCGACAGAATCGTTAACGCCACGAATGATGGCAGGCTGTCCGCGAATCTGGACACCGACGGATAGCAGTGCTTGCGTTGCTTGAATTGAAACGTCGCTTATTTCCCCAGGATGGTTAAACTGAGAAATTACACTTACCTGCTTGCCCGGCGTCTGTCTTACTTGGTCGAAAAACGCCAGCAGCTCTCCATCAAGAAAACGAGCAGGGTCATAGGCCAAAGCCTTGGTTGCAAAACGAACGAGTCGAATACTCTTCACACTCAATAGCGTACTGATCAGCTTGATTAAGTCAGAAGTTTTACGGAAGGAAGCAGGGTCTCCACCGGTAAAGAGGACATTATCGATGTACGGGTGGGCTTCCAAATACTGCACTGCCCTTTCTGCTTTGTCCATAATATTGGTGTATCCAATATCCTCATGGCGAATTTCGTTCACTTTATAGCAGAACTGGCAGTTGGCAATACAAAAATCGTCGATGTGAAGCAACAACGTCTTTTTGTACTTGTGTTGCAGAAAAGCTGTTTCATCCTGACGGTACGACTTGTTTCCATACGGATCAAAACGGCCTTTATAGGGCTTTACTCCCGGTGGCGGAAGCACGATATTGATCATCTGGGTACGATAAGGCTCTGATTGACTCGCAATCAACTCGGCATAATAGCGAGTCACCTTGAATGGCATATAAGACTGCTCCAGTAATGCACTGCGTTCTTCCCTCTCAGCTTCTGTAAAGCCGACAATTGTTGCGAACTCCTCAAATCCTTTTTTTCCCATTAATACCTTGACACTCAATGTAATCCCTCCTGTTATTCATTAAACACGCATGAGATTCGCTTGCTAACCAAACAGCAGATCCAGCTCTTTTTGCGACAATTCCACATCTTCAAAATCCGATGGAGTGAATTCAGGGACCTCCTGACGGCAACAATGATCAATGAGCTGCTCCAATTCATTGAAAAACAGCGCAAGTATCTTCTCCATGGTCTCCTCGCTATACTTGCGCAAGCTGTACGTAACAGAAACCTGAAGTTCTCCTTGACGAATGAGAGCAGCCACGTCAAGCAGTGCAGTCAAATGATTCCCCACCCCGGCATCAACTGCCAAGTTTCCTCCCATTAGTACCAGATCATCACTTAGTTGATTATCCACCGATCCCAGATAATTGAATCGAACTTGGGACTTTTCCACAGCCGCGAGCAGCTGAGGCTTTAGCCAGCCAAACCCAAGCCCACCCATCGGAATCTGGCGCAACTTCTCCTTTACCCCTTTTAGGTGTTCGGTCCGATTGGATAGATTCGTTTCGAACAAAACAGGGTACATGCTGGTGAACCATCCTACTGTTCTGGTTATGTTCATCGTATGGATAGAAGACTCACGCCCATGAGACTCCATTACCAGTAAGAGACGCTCCCTATCAAATACACCAGATAATGTCCGGGTAAGTGCTGCAACCAGTAAGTCTTGGGGACCCGTATTGAACATTCGGTTGGCCGTCGTCAACAGTCGCGACGTCATCTCGGCTGAAAGTGTTCGCGTAGATGTAGCGCTGTATTCTACCAAGTCTTCGCCAAAATCGAAGTCAGTCGGTAGTTTGTCTTCCGGGATGGAAAACATGTCCCAATATGCTTTTTCTTTGCTTGCCTGATCCGACTGGTAAAAGGCGGAGACTTCCTTGATCCACGCTTGCATCGAATGTGTTTTATCTGGCAAGAAAATCGGCTCATTACGTTTCAGACTGGCCAAGGCACTCATCAAATCTTCCAGGAGAATCCTCCAGGAGACACCGTCCACTACAAGATGATGGGCCGTCAGAAACAATCGCTGAGGTCGATCAGGACCTAATTCAAAGAGACAACCGGTAAACAGCAAAGATTCTTCCAACTTGAAGCTAACAGCGCAAGCTCGCATCGCCTCAAGCATTCTACTCTCCTGTTCTTCTTGCGGTAAGGAAGAAAGATCGACGCAAGTCACTGACACGCGATTGGTCAGGTGGCGCTCATTGTAAAAGAGCTTCCCATCTTTTGCAGAGTAATTGAGTCGCAGACAATCATGGTGGTTAACCAGTGCAGACAGACTCGCTTCAAACTCTTCCAGCGTTACTTTTTCCTTGCTTTCAAGGAGCAACGACTGGTTCCAATGATCAGCATTGCGGAACTGTTGTGACAAAAACCAAGATACGATGGGAGATGACGGCAACTCGCCAGTACACGGCTCTTGCGAGATCTGTTCCACTCCCCAGCTCCAGTCACTTCTCGCTTTTAATTCTGTAATCGTGTCATAAATCAAGATGTCTCTTACGGGAATCTTGATTCCTCGCTGATGCAATCGATAGGAAACCTGAATCGCCTTGATCGAATCCCCGCCTAGTTGGGAAAATGGGTCATGTAGACCAAACGGCGAATGACCAAGCACGTCCTCATACACGTCAACCAATATCTTGTCAAACTCATCACGAGGACTGGTTTCATCCCCCACACCTTTTCGCTCCATGACAGGTTCGGGAAGCAGTCTTCGATCTACCTTGCCATTTGAGGTCAACGGAAACTGTTCAAGCTGCACAATTTGCGAAGGGATCATGTATGCGGGCAATCGACTCGCCAGTTCTTCGCGGAGCTCTTTTTCCCGGAAAGATGTTTCCGTGATCAAGTAAGCACAAAGGTACTTACGCCCCCACGTATCCATGCGATCAATCACCACGGCCTCACGCACAGAAGAATAACCAAGTAGCTGTTGTTCAATTTCACCCAATTCAATGCGGTAACCATGAATCTTCACCTGATAGTCAGCCCGCCCCAGATACTCCATGACTCCATTAGACCGATAGCGAACCAGGTCGCCCGTCTTGTACATCACTTTACCTGGCTGAAACGGATCAGGCAGGAAACGCTCTTGCGTCAATTCCTCGCGGTTGAGATACCCCCGTGCCACACTATCTCCTGAGATGAATAACTCTCCCGTCGATCCGATTGGGATTGGGTTGCCATATGAATCCAAAATGTAGAGCTGCACGTTACTGATCGGATGTCCAATCGGTACAGACCCTTCGGTATCGATCACTGGATCGTATTGATAGATCATGCACCCAACTACTGTTTCGGTAGGGCCATACTCATTGAGAATTTCAATTTGTCCGTTCCATTTCGCATGAATCGCCTCAGCCAGACTCACCTTCAAGTCCTCGCCGCCCACTATCACTCTCTTTACCGTGGTACTAGGCAAAGCGATTTCTTGCAGCAAAAACAGATGGGCAGGTGTCAGCTTTACAACATGGGAGCGTCCATCGCTAAAGATGCGCGATAATACAAACTCAGAATCGGAGTGCGGATAGATAACCATCCGATTTCCCTTTACCAACGGGCAAAAAATAGACGTAACCGTCAAGTCAAATGCTAGCGAGGAATAGAAAGCGAACGCTTCTTCAGGACCGGAAAGATAGCGGTCTTTCGCCCACGAAATATAGTTGACCAGCCCTCGATGAGTCACCATGACTCCCTTCGGATTTCCAGTAGAGCCTGATGTATAAATGACATAGGCCAAATCATCTGGCTGACTAACCAATTCCAGAGTTGCGCCATCCTTTATATACAGGGACGAATCACCAAGCTCTAGGATTTCTTTAGACCACGAAATATCCTCTGTTCGCGAAGTGTGACGAAGCAACAGGTCCGCTCCAGAATCAGACAGCAGATATTCGATGCGCTGAGAAGGGAGTTGAGGATCAATCGGAAGGTAAGCCCCGCCAGCTTTTAGCACTGCCAACAGCCCGATGATCATCTCTGGCGAATGATCTGCCAGCAACGCCACAATTACGCCAGGGCCAACTCCTCGGTTTCGCAATGACTGAGCGAGTCGATTCACTTGATCCTGTAGTTCCTTAAATGTCAGCGAGCGCCCTTCTGACTCCAACGCAACTCCCTGTGGTGAGCGTATTACTTGCTCTTCAAACAACTGGACAACTGTCTTCTCGCTGGGATAGGAAGCAGCAGTATCATTCCACGTATGGAGTTGTAGTGCCAACTCTTCGTCAGCAAGGAAATTCAGATTGGAAAGCGGTACTTCCGGATTCGAGATCATCTGATTGAGAAGCCTTATGAGATGATCCGCTATTCGGTCAATATCTTCTTCTGTGTACTCGGCTATCTTATAGTCCAATTCCATTGTCAATTGTTCATCTGTTGCCCATTCTCTGATAATCACTTGGAGCGAATACAACTGGTGACCGTTGTAAAACTCCTCGTTAGTCACGGGGTAGCCACCAAGAGTGAATGGCAACTGCGTGCTGTAATAATTTACACAAATCTGAAACAGGCTGTCATAGCCATGCTTCTTCAGCTCCAGCTCTTGAGCCAGCAAATCATACGGATATTTCTGATGAAAATAACAGGAAGTGAGTTCCCTGTTGACATATTTAACATAATCGATAGCATCCATTTCCATCGGAACTGCCAGACGAAATGGCATAGTGCTGGTGAACATCCCGAATATTTTGCGCTCCACTTTGCCTGAACGGTTTAACAGCGGTGTACCGATCACGATTTCTTCTTGCCTCGTACAGCGCTGCAGGTAAAGACTCACGAGAGCCACAAACAAGGAATTTAGCGAGCATTTCATTTGGTCTGCAAACTGGCGTATTCTTGTCGAATCTTCGCGGTTGAATGCATAAACTTTGCGCTTGCCTTCGGTAGTATCTGTCGCCTTTTGTAATGTCGTGATTACGGGCAAGCTATGAAACTTGTCCCGCCAGTATCGCTTGTCCTTTTCAAATCTCTCAGTCTGAGAATAGGCATGCTCCCTTTCGACAAGAGTTTGATAAGCGTGTTCATCTCCTACATGGACGGTACCGCCTGCCAACAACGTGTCATAATAGTGAGCAATTTGTTCTGTCATGATTGAAATAGACCAACCATCAGCAATCAAATGGTGCAGCTTTACAAAATACCCCGCTTCTTCGTCACTCAGTTGAATCAGACAAAAGTAGAACAGAGGCTCTTGTCCGATCGAAAACGGCTTTGTAAACAAATCTTGCAGAAATTGTCTGCACCGCTCTGGCGCATTCTGTTCCTGTCTGAAATCAAACACCTGCAATGGCTGCGGTTCGTACTCTCCAACAAACTGAGTGACTGTCTCTTCCTCCTGATAGTTGAGTCGCAAGGTATCGTTCTTTTGAACGAACAGGTGAATAGCGGCTTCCAGTACATCCAGCTTCACCTTTCCTTGCACCCGCACCATCCCCCCTAACGTATGGATAGGAAGCTGTGGATGTAATTTTTCCGTATACCAGATACGCTTTTGTGGATGACTTAAAGGATAACCGACCTTCCATTGCTTCTTATCCTGGCGCAAAGCATATCCCCCTTTCTGAATTGTGCAGATGCAACCACAATTCAGACATGGTAAAAAATCAAATTGATTACAAATACTTCCAATTTCAACTATATAGATGACTCTTCTGTAGTGTCAAATGAATTTTCCATAAATTATTATTTCTGAAAATTACGGGAATTACATCCCTTGTTCTCCTTCTCTAGCGCTGCATAAAATAGAAAAAAATTTGTGTACTCTATTGATTTTGGCTGTCTTTTCACGTAGGATAAAATGTAATATATTGGCAAAAAGCCCTCGGAAGGATGAATGTGATTAGATGTCTGTGACACTTCGTGAAGTAACTTTGGAAAACTGGGAAGAGTGTATTGAACTGGAACCTACTCCCGAACAGAGCGAGTTTGTTGCCCCGAACCTCTACTCCATCGCTGAATCAAAGTTTCAAACTACATTTGTTCCTTTGGCCATATACCATGATGACACCATGGTTGGCTTTGTCATGTATGGGCTTGACCCTGACGATGGAAACTACTGGATTTACAGACTCTTAATTGATGCGAAGTACCAACGACTAGGCTACGGACGTGCTGCGATTGCGCAAGTCATTGATATCCTGAAAGCAAAGGAAGATTGTCAAAAAATTGTCATTGGTTATGCTCCAGCCAACGTAGCAGCCGAAAACCTTTACTCCTCACTCGGATTTCAAAAAAATGGTATGGTTCTGTTTGGCGAGACGATTGCCGAATTAAATTTTTAGCGAATTTTCGTTACCCAATAAGGAAACAGCGGCGAGCTAAGACCTGAAAACCAAGTCTTAGACTCGCCGCTGTTTGGATTGTTTCCCGTATGTATATTAAAAAAGCACACCTTCCATGTGTCTGTAAACATCATGGTTAGTGTGCATTCGTTTTGATATGGTGCCGGTGAAGGGACTTGAACCCCCACGGTTTCCCTCACGATTTTGAGTCGCGCGCGTCTGCCATTCCGCCACACCGGCAAGTGAAACTATGAATAAATTAGCACATCTTCGAAAGAAAATCAATGGTGGGGAGAGACGGATTCGAACCGCCGAACCCGGAGGGAGCAGATTTACAGTCTGCCGTGTTTAGCCACTTCACTATCTCCCCACAATATGTGCTGTCTATCTTCTGCGTCTACTCTCTTCAACCAGAAGCGACATTTATTAATTTATCATGAACTTTGTTTGACGTCAATATATTTATTTAAATTGACTATCTTTTTTCGCCAAAATCTCCTGTGCCCACTCGTGAAAGACACGCAATGCTTCGTCTACTTCTTGAAATGTTGCTTCTCCCTCACAGGAGTATTCCGGGAATTCTAGTATGCGGTTCTTCCGAATCTTGACATGCCCTTCTTCACATTTTATCTCCAAGAAGTAGGGAACGGCTTCATCGATCCCATAACTGTTTTCTAAAAACTCGTAGGTACGTACCCACTCCAGGATTCGAACTTCCGATGCTTTTAAGCGAAGCACCTGCTCCAAGGACATAATGGTTTCATTGCCGTAGTAATACATGAATATTCAGCCCTTCTGCATGAAAATGGACGGAGCCGGGACTCCGCCCTGTTTTTGATATGATCGGTTAGATCGAGGAAAGTAGCTCTTTCAGTTCTTTGACAATCACTTGCTGATAGCCAGTGCCTTCTCCATACTGCTCAAGCATTTCGGCACGCGCTACCTTGATCTTGTCTTCATAATCCGTTGCGGTTCGGTCCGGGTTATCTTGTTTGAATGCCGTCATGACAGCTTGGACATGCTTTGGTCTCGGTCCCCATTTGGCGAGAACATGACCACCCGTGTCTGCGAAAATAACAACAGGGATCGCCCGACCTCCCATCGTAAGAAACTCATCCATCAGATCGAGGTGTTCTTCCATCACCATAATTTCCACTGGCATGTCCGTTTCTTTCAGGGCATGCAAGACGACTGGCAAGTTGCGAACGACGTCGCCACACCAATCTGCAGCCAAAATCAAACATCTGAGGTCATCACGATGCTGGAGAGAGGCAAAAAAAGCACGGTCTTGTTCATCCTCCCATGAAAATGCATCCGACCAGTTTTTGTATGTATCCTGATTTTTCGTCATGCTTTCCACAAACGCCTGTGGCTTAAGCCCCGTACGGAATTTATGTGCTACGTTTGCCCCCATCTTTTCTCCTCCTTTTGTATCGCTCGCCTATTCTTGGGTTTTATCCGTTGCTTCGTTTGCTTCCTTTTCTTGATTCGCCAGCTCCATCATTTTTTGCAACAAGATGTGCTGCGGCATGTGCATGAGACGCTCCAAGGGTACCTGAAGCGCTTCCGCCAGCTTGACAGCGGTCTCCGGTGATATTTGTAATGGACGCATGTTATTTTGCTCCTTTCCCTTGCTTTTATCAGTCCCTTCAGTATAATACACAGCCGTTAAACCTGCCAGCATACAAGCCTGGCACTTGAGAGCCTTTAACCTTTGTAACATGTTGGCTCTACTGATCCTCTCTTTCACATTTGCTCAGGCCAATTCTTAATGAAAAATTAAAAAAGAGCCACCCATAGGTAGCTCCAAAATGGAGTCAGGCTGTTTGATCCCTGCTCACCGTACGCGAAGGGACTATCTCGTGAACAGAATATCCCGCACAATGGAAAAGGACGAACTATGGCTTTTGCTTAGTAAGGATACATGGTACACCAAAGCCGATCGCGCCGGGCTGGGACATCTGCTCCATATATGCCAAACCTCGTGCACATTGCTGCTTGCATACTTGACATGTATGGGATGTTACGATTTTCATCTGTACTTGATTGGGGTGCTGTCGCGTATTCTTCTTCTTGATCTTTTTGCCCTTGGCCATCTGTTTTCCTCCCTTTGCCCTGGATCACTCCAGTCTATGAAGGAGAGCACCCCCGCTCTTTAGGCAAGCATACAAAATCAAGATATTCACCTGCAAAATGGGCCTTGTCATACGTATCACAAATAGAAAAAGCCGCCGGAGAATTCTCTCCCAGCGACTTATGTGACTTCATTATGGCTTTGGACTTAACAACTGGCGCAGTTCCAGCTCCAGTGTAGAAGCATCCACCATGCCAATGATCTTCTTTCGTACGTTCCCATCCGCGTCTATCAAGTAAGTAGTTGGGAATGCCATCACCTTGTAACGATTCGACACAGTTCCAGCTACGTCCATCGGTATCGGAAATGTCAGCTTGTAGTTGGTGACGAAGGCCATAGCTGCTTCCGGGCTGTCATTGCTCGTGACGTTCACACCATACAGATCAACCTGTCCGCCGTATTTTTCATAGACTTTTTGTAAATCAGGCGCTTCCAGCTTGCATGGTCCACACCAGGAAGCCCAAAAATTCAAGACCAATGGTTTCGCCCTTTTTCCTTCTACCTTGTACGTCTGCTGATCCAGTCCGGTCAGTGTAAAATGAGGAGCCGCAAAGCCAACTTCCGGTTTTTGAACCTCTGCTACGATTGCGGCTGTTTCTTGAGGCTTTTCCCAAACAGCAAGTCCGACGCCCAATAATACGATCACCGCGAGCAACAGCTTTTTCATTTTGTCACCTCTGCCCTACTGAGTTAGAATCCCGTAAAGCCTCCGTACATTTGAATGAGAACGCGTGTAATATCCGTCAGTTTATCTGTATACAGAAGAACACCGAACAAAATCATAATGGCTCCCCCGATTTTCATAAACAGATCGGAATACTTCACAATCGCTTTCACCTTACTGATGAAGAACGTCATGACAAAAAACGGAATGGCGAAACCGAGTGTATACGCCAATGTGTAAGCCAAGGCGCTTGAAGGATTGGAAACGCCCATGACGATAATGCCAGAAAGAATCGGTCCCACACAAGGTGTCCATCCAGCTGCATACGTCATTCCCACCAGTATGGACCCAGTATACCCCAATGGTCTCGATTTTAAATCGATTTTAAAAGAACGCATCATCCAATCCATTTTAAACACGCCAAGCATAACGAAACCAATAACTGCAAGCAAAATACCGCCCAATTGACGAATCAAGTCCTGCTGGTCGGTGAACAAGCTTCCGATCCATGATGTAGACAACCCAAGCGCAACGAAAATGATCGAAAATCCGACAATGAAGAAAAAGGTATGCAAGAAGGCTTGCTTTCGAAAAACCGCTCTCCCGTTCCTTACTTCATCAATCGTTACCCCAGTTATGTAAGACAAAAAGGACGGATAAAGCGGCAGGCAGCAAGGAGAAATAAACGAGAGAAAACCTGCTGCAAATGCCAAAAAGACAGTAATATCGCCAGTCATATGTACCTCCGGTGGGTATTTTATCCACTATCTTCTCATTGTATCGAATCTTTTCCCCCTTCAAAAGTAGCAAAGACACTTTGTCTTAAATCCGTGACATTTTCCTTTGCATAATAGCTCATTCAGATTCCCTTCACGAATACCTCCATTGTACACAAAAAAGAGGCGGATGTACTCCGCCCCTTCCTGCTATTCTTTTTCTTACTGAATCGTAACCTTACCGCCATCTTGAAGCAGTGTTTGCCCTTTTACCACGATCTTATCGCCGGCAGACAAGCCTGTCAAAATTTCGATCTGATCACTAGAAGATTTGCCTGTAGTGACCTCGACTTGTTTTGCAATGTCACCTTCCAGCTTGAATACATACTGTTTACCATCGCGATCAAAAACTGCACCGCGTGTTACAACGATCGATTTCGCTCCGCTTTCCCCAACCGATGGGAAGGTCACATTCACAACCATATCGGACTTCAGCTCATTGGATGGGTTTGGAATTGTAATCTCCACCGGGTATGCCTTGAGCTGTGAATCCATGACTGGACTCATCGCCGTTACTTTGGCATCAATCGTTTTTCCTGATGATTGTACGTTTACTTTTACTGTAGTCCCTACTTTTACTTTTGTGATATCAGCTTCTGACAGATTCGCTTTTACCAGAAGTGGGTTCGTGTTAACGACAACCACAACCGGCTGCTGACCTGCCATTTGACCAACTGCGCCATTTACGCTGGAAATATATCCGTTGATCGGAGACGTCACAGTTGCATTCGCCAATTGCTCACGAGCATTTTGCAGACTCACTTGGGCTTGCTGCACAGAGGCTTCGGAAACTTGCACGCTCGTTTTTTGCCCAGCAGATTGTAAAGCCTGCTGTGCGTTATCATAAGAAGTCTGTGCCGTTGTCAGTTGGGAGTTTGCCTGTTCCATCTGCTGTGCGGAAATCGCTCCTTGAGAAAAGAGCTGTTGCATCCGCTGCTGGTTTACTTTTGCATCCTGAAGGGCAGTTTCTGCCTGCTTCAGGCTATTTTTTGCTTGAACCAAGCCTTGATCAGAGCTGCTGCCTGCTTGGTTTAAGCTGGCTTTTGATACGTTGTAAGCTGCTTCTGCTTGCTTGACACCGTTCACCAGATCTTTTTCATCGAGCTTGAACAATACTTGACCTTTTGTCACGTATTGGCCCAGTTTCACTGGCAGGGAAGAAATTTTCCCGCCCACTTTCGGGGAAACTTGCACTTCTTCACTCGGAGCCAGCTTTGCCGTGAGACCAGAATCTGATACTACTGTGCCTAAAGCAACCGTTTCAACCTGTACAGGGGTTGCTGCTTCCACTGTTTCCGTAGGCGGCGTTTCCGCTTGCGGGCTGGAGCACCCTGCCACTAGAGTGATGGCCAGCAATGCCAAAATGACGGGTTTTTTATTTAGTTTCATGTATGTCCCTCCTCTTCCCACAAACGTCTTACGATTCCAAAGCGGGATTGATTTTCTTTTGTTTCTTAGCAAGTTTCTTTTCGAGTTTCAACTGGCGCTTCAAGCGTCTCTTTTTCCCTGCATCATCAAACCAGGAAGCAACGACAGGAACCAGAACCAGTGTAATCAAGGTAGAGAATCCAAGACCGAAAATAACCGTCACGGCCATTGGTGCGTTCGTTTCAGAACCAGCGCCGCCAGAGAATGCGAGTGGTCCAATCGCCAGAATAGTGGTAAGTGTCGTCATCAAAATCGGACGAAGACGAATCGGGCCAGCATGCAGGATCGCATCATACAGCTCCATACCTTTAGCACGCAATTGGTTCACGTAGTCGATCAATACAATCGCGTTGTTCACGACCAAACCGATCAACAAGATGTACCCGATCAAGACCCCAACGCTGATCGTTGTACCTGTCACCAAAAGTCCAAGCAGAACACCTGTAACGGTTGGTGGCACGGAGAACATGATGATAAATGGGGTGTATAACGATTCAAACTGCGCTGCCATTACCATATAAAGCAACACGACAGACAGTACAATCGCGAGAGCAAGGCTGCTGAATGATTCCATCATTTCTTCACTTTGCCCGCCAAAATCGACTGTGTAGCCATCCGGGAGATTCAGCTTCGAAATTTTCTCTTGCACTTCCCGTGTGACAGAGCTCAGGTCACGCCCTGCCAAATCACTCGTTACTTGAACTTCACGGCTTGAGTTGGCACGGTTGATCGATACTGGCACATCAACCTTATTGATAGTCGCAACGGAGGTGAGCGCGATCTGTGCCCCACCAGGAGCGGAAATTCGCATATTGTTCAAGAAGTTGATGTCTTCCTGATACGATTTCGGCAGCTTGAGGTTGACGTCAATCTCATCATCCCCTGTGCGATAGTACGTTACCGTTTGACCTTGGAAGGAAGTGCGAACACTGGAGAGAATTTGTCCTGTCGTCAATCCGTACAGGCTCGCTTTCTCAGCATCGATCTTCACTTCCAGCTCTTGTCTTGATTCTTCCAAGCTGGTTGTTACGTTACTCGTACCAGGTACCTTCTCAATTTCACCTTTAATGATACCACTGATGTCTTTCAGTACGGCCAAGTCATCCCCGCTAACCTTCAGTTGAATAGGGGAACCGGTAGACATGCCAGCTGGTGCGCTCACCTTAATTTCCGGTCCAGCAATATGTTTCAGCTTTTCCTGGAGATCCATCACAATTTCATTGGAGGAACGAGTTCGCTGGTCGAGATCTACCAGCATCAGGGTGATCGTCCCCTGATTGGATGACAATGTGCTCGCTATCGGTGATGCATTGCTACCAACCGAAGTCGCTACAATTTTCTTCTCCGGAACCGTGTTGACAATTTCTTCTACTTGTCTGGTAACTTTCTCAGTTTCAGCCAGAACAGTACCATTCGGCATTTTGATAGAGATATTTACTTGACCTTGGTCCATGGCTGGAATAAACTCTGCCCCGATCATCGGTGTTAATGCGAGAGAGCCCACCATCAGCACAACCGAAGAAATCATGACTGTTTTACGATGGCCCAATGACCATTTTAACAGTCTTTGGTAGCCTTTTTCTACTTTGCTAAATCCAATGTTGAACCAAGTAACCGGATTAATTCCACGATAGTTCTCATGATGTGTATGCGACGGAATTTTGTTTAAAATTCTCGAACTCAGCATCGGCACGAGCAAAATAGAGAATACAAGCGCCGCAATATGGGAGTAAACAACCGTCAATGCAAGTGGTCCAAACAACTCAGAAGCAATACCTTCCGTGAGGGCAATCGGCAAGAATACGCAAATTTGCGCCAAAGCCGAAGCCATTACTGCCGTACCTACTTCTTTGGAACCATCCAAAGCGGCTTCCATCATACCTTTTCCCTGTTCTCGATGACGGAAAACATTCTCGAGCATAACAACCGCAAAGTCAATCAATGATCCCAATCCCAATGTCAAACCGGAGAGGGAAATCAGGTTGATCGTTTGTCCAGACATATACATCAGCAAGAATGTAGCAACGATCGATACAGGAAGAACGATGACCGCAATTACCATGGATCGCAAGCTGCCCAAGAAGAAGAACAGCAAGATCATACCGATACCGCCACCCAACAGGGCATGTTCAGCGGTCGTGTAAACGGAATCCTTAATGTAAGTGGATGTATCCAGAGTCGTAATGATTTTAACGCCTTCTGGCAGCTCGCCTTTGATTTTCTCCAGCTCAGCTTTTACATCATCTGCTACCTCAATGGTGTTTCCGCCAGAAGCTTTTGTCACTTTAATACCCAAGCTAGGTGTTCCGTTGACGTAACTCAATTGCGTTACATCTTGATGCGTGTCTTTTACTTCGGCAATATCGCTGAGCCTGATGGAGTTTCCTCCAACAGAGATTGGTGTCAGCGAGATTTGATCGACATCGGCAAACTCACCTTGTACACGGATGTTGAGCTTGGCATCACCCTCGCGTACCGCTCCACCGGAACCTGACAAGTTGCTGCCCTGTAGAGCCTGCTGAACTTGGTCAAGGGACAATCCATACGCCGCCAGTTTGGCTGGATCGACGGTAACATCGATGATCCGGCTTTGTCCACCGCTGATGGAAGCAGATGCGACCCCATCAATACGCTCCAGGCGTGATTGGATCATATCCTCTGCCATCTTTTTCAATTTGTTGATATCTTGCTCACCCGTCACCGCAAACTCAATGATCGGTGTACTGTTCGGGTCAATCCGCAGTACGCGTGGCGCTCTAGCTGAGTCAGGCAAAGAGCCACGAACCTGATCTACCTTCTCCCGCATGTCGAGAGTCGCCTGATCAAGGTCTGTCCCCCAGTTAAACATGAGAATAACCTGTGAAGCGCCTTCCATCGATACCGATTGTATACTATCTAAATCGGATACCGTTGCAAGTGCGTCCTCAATCGGCTTCGTTACCAGTTTTTCTACCTCACTTGGCGATCCGCCGTCAACGGAGGTAACTACGACAGCAACCGGGAAGTTCAGGTCCGGCATGAGATCAATCGCCAAGCGAGGCAGTGAGACGAAACCAAAAATCAGCATGGCCAGAGTCAACATAATCATGGTGACCGGGCGTTTAATCGATAGTTCAGAAAGATTCAATCCACTCACCTCTTCTTTATATATCTGCTAATTTTTTGTGAGAAATAGTTCGCATAACGAAATGAATAAGGTGAATCTCGTCGTGACATTTCGTTTAACGAAATATAAAGGGGTGAAACCGTTTTAAACGGTTTGTGAATTTCCCCATTTCACATCTCGCTGTTGGTATACACGCTCTGTCAGTGACACCCACACAACTCGTCGATCTGCTTGGTCGCGGAATCTTCGTACCAGGTTTTCCTGCTCCAACCGGTTAATGAGACCGGAAGTTGTGCTGTATGAAAGACCGACAGTCTTACTTATGTCCCCCATCGTTTTTGGCCCGTTTCCTAGCTGCTCCAGAATCAAGACCTGTTGCCAGGTTACATCGCTTGTATCCAGCTCTTGCTCAGAAATCGTGCTAAACAAAACACTGGCTTCTTGCAGGAGTTTTGCCAACTGAATCAGTTCTTTCATGAGAACCTCCCTTGCCATCCTTACTTAACCACTTCACACCCATAACTAATCGTTTATTTCCCAAAAATAATTCTACTGAAATCTATATGTAGTGAAGTCTACCCAGGGGTAGATTTCTGACAAGGATTTATCTATCTGGAGATAGACGACAACGCATGCTAGAATGAAGTTAAGTGATTATCCGGCAGAGAAAGAAGGACTTCTCATTGTTGAAGATAATGATGAAAGCCATACAAAAACGTTTGCTGATCATGTGGTTTTCCATCTTACTTGTATTAGCTTTGCTTCCTGATTCATTTAAACGGGAAACTCCATTGCAATTTTCCCTTACCATTGTACTATTTATTTGTTACCTTGTGGTATTTTGGACTTCCAAGAAAAAATGGAAGCCTTTCCAATTCGAATTAGTGGCAGTCGCGCTTGGAATCGTTTCCTTGCTAAAGTCCCTCATTTTGGGTGGAGAGGGCTTCGGATTGATGCTCCCACTCGCTGTTTTTATCGGTTTTCACATTCATGGACGCCGAGCGTTGGCGTATGCTACTTTTTTTGGTACGTGCAGTACGCTTTTTTTATATTTTGAAGAAAACCTGAGATTCACGCACATCATCTCCTATATTCTTACGTATGTGGGCTGCTATATCGGCGCACGAGGCTATCGGATTCAAACAGAAGCATATGAAACCAACCAACAGCATCTGGAGCAGCTGCAAAAAGCACATACAGAGTTGCAAGAGGCACACTTACAGCTTCAAGAAGCAGCGCTTCATTCCCTTCAAGTAGCTGTTCTTGAGGAACGAACGAGAATTGCCCGTGATATTCACGATGCATTGGGTCATAGTTTGACTTCACTCATTGTCCAGCTACATGCCTTGAAGTATATGTTGCAGGATGGACCTGACAACGCACAAGAAGCGGTGCGCAACATGCTCGGTGTCGCCAAGCAAAGTCTGGAGGATATTCGCACGTCTGTCCATACACTGGCTCTGGATAAAACCTCCTTGGGACTTACGCCTCTGCGAGCTCTTTTGTCGCAGGCCCAAAAGCATACAGGAATTAAAATGGAACTGATATGCTCCGATCTGGACATCCCGCTCTCCCAGGAAATGACGATAACGTTTTATCGAATCTTGCAGGAAGCGATCACCAATTCCCTCCGTCACTCTGACGCAAAAGAAATTCTCGTCATCATTGAACAAAAGAAGGACATCCTTTTGTTGTCAATCCGAGACGATGGAAGCATCACGAGCGACCAAAAAATCAAACCTGGCTTTGGCCTAACTGGCATATCTGAGCGAATTCAATTATTGAACGGAACTCTCGCATATCGCATTCGAGAGCCCCACGGATTCCAACTCGATTTCAGCTTTCCGATTAACCAGACTGAACCTGAAAGGAGCATGCGAACATGACCGGTAAACAAAAAGAAGGAGCCATTCGCGTGGTCCTAGTAGATGACCAAACCATGATTCGCCAAGGTTTAGGTTATGTCATTCAAATGCAATCCGATATGGAAGTAATCGGGGAAGCTTCCGATGGCGTAGAAGCAGTAGAACTTATTGGGGCCCTCGCACCTGATGTCGTTTTAATGGATGTTCAGATGCCCAACAAGTCGGGTATTGAAGCCACAAGAGAAATCATGCTGCAGCATCCTCGCACGAAGGTATTGATTCTTACCACCTTTGATAATCACAATTATGTGGTGGAAGGGATTCGCGCCGGGGCTGTCGGCTATATGCTAAAAGATGCTGACTCTCAGGAAATGCTTGATCTAATTCGCAGAGCCCACCAGGGAGAAGCCCTCTTCCACACCGTGACAGCTGCAAAAGCCCTTGCCGAAGCTCTGCAAGGTCAACGTGAGACACCTGATTCGACGACCACCTCCCAATCAGTCTTGCTAGATGAACTCACGGATCGAGAGTTGGATGTACTCCAACAGATCGCAGATGGCTTTCGAAATGATCAGATTGCGCAAAACTTGTTTATATCTGAAGGCACTGTAAAAACACACGTGCATCGGATCTTGCAAAAAATGGGTGTCGAGGATCGTACACAGGCAGTGGCAAAAGCACTGCGGCACAAAATCGTGAAATAAATCAGATAATTTCAGGCAGGAGGATTAAGTGGAATCAAGTTTCCATCCTCCTGCTTTATGCTGATAGAAAATCCTTCTGCCATCTGTGTGCTGGACATCGCTTCAAATACCGCAGCAGCCGCTTTCTTCGTATCGATCACCCGGCAAATCACTGCCAGCGTCCTCTCGCTGTCTTCCCCACCGTCGCTGTGCCCGTTCCCCGTCTTTCCCAAGCATTCGTCCAACAGCTGTTCGATCAAATAACGCATTTCAATCTCTGACTCACACAAATGGGGAAATCGAATGACCATCGGGTGGAAATCGTTCTCTTTCATAACCTGATATCCTTGTTCTTTCATCTCTTCCGCCCAGCTCTGCAAAACCTCATCAGGCCTTCCCTCAATCTGCTCCGCCACTACAGCAAAATAGTCGCCAATTTCCCCTACATTTCCGTAATGAACGGTATAAAGGCGCTCTGATTCCTCATACCAAACCTCCCAGTAGCTCCACCTCGTTTCGTTTTTTTTCAGCATCCGAATCACAGTTGTTCAACTCCGTTCAAATTGTAACCGTTTTGTAAATTATTCCACTGATCGACAGACCTTGACAACAACTTACAAAAAGATTGATTCGAAAGACTTGCAACTTTTTCGCGAATAGGACTTTTCTCTTATATGAACGTAAAAAAAGACGGATATTCGATCCGTCTACAGTCACAATCCTTTTTTGTTTTTTTAGGAAGTGGAAAGGGGTAAACGAATCTCAAAACGAGCTCCTTTCAATTTCGGAGAGTTTTCCGCATAGAGTTCGCCACCGTGATCCGCGATGATGCGTTGTGTCGTAGACAAACCTAACCCCGTTCCCTCTTGTTTGGTCGTATAAAAAGGAACGAACAAATTTTGCAGGCAAGAATCTGATAGACCAGGTCCGTTGTCTTCCACAACAATGATTACTTGATTGAGAGATGAGTACACTTTCACATGAACGAGGTTTCCTTGGGTCATCAATGCTTCAAGCGCATTTTTCAAGATATTCAAGATGGCTTGCTTGATTCGTGAACGATGACCAAACACATGCCACTCGCCTTGTGCAATGTCCAGCTCAAGCTTGATTCCTCTTCGATTCGCTTCTGGCTCCAGTAAACGAATGACGCCATATAACTCGTCCATCACTAAGAAACGTTCCGATACGATTTTATCATCCCTGTACCGGGCCAAAACAAGAACATCGTTCAATAGCCCATCAATGCGTTCAATTTCCGTTAAGATTACAGAAAAATAAGATTCACTACGATTTGCTTCCCCTTGCTCCCGCAGCAACTGAATGAAGCCCTTGATGGCTGTCAGTGGATTCCGAATCTCATGTGCCATCCCAGCAGCCAGTTGCCCAACTGCTGCCAGTGCTTCACGCTTGCTCAACTCTTCTTCGTATTTTTGGCTTTCCGTAACATTCCGAAGAACAGCGATCGCTCCCCACATCTCTTCACCGTAGTAAATGGGGCTCGTACTCACTGTCGTCCATTTGCCTCTGTATTCCGCAACATAATGGCCAGACTGCCCACGTTCAATCACCCACTGGACAAAACGCTCGCTTACATGAGGGCTGAGAGCATGATCAATGTTTTTACCAATGAGTTGATGCCGATCTACGCCAAACAAATGACAGAAAGCGTAATTCGCTTCAATGACTCTTAACTGGCGGTCGATCATCAAGACGGCAATATCACTGGACTGCAGAACCAATTGGACAAGCTCCTGTTCAGCGAGCATTGAAACATCTTCTCCTTTGGCCGAACTTGTAGGAGAAGTTGGTGTTTTCTCAACCGGAAATGGATGCGAATTTTTGTTAAAGACATCGTCCATTTGATACAAAATGCAGTCCATCGACTGATAGAGGCGAATCTGTGCTTGCAAAAGCTCCACTCGCTCCATTTCCGTCGTGGCTAGAGAAAATGAGTTGTTATTCATTTCTTCAATAATAACGTCTCGACACTTGCGCAAAAATTGCTGCAAATACGTAAGATTCATTCCGAGCAGCGAAAATTTGTATGCAATTTCGCTCCATTCTCGCTCGAATGCATACGTGTCGACTACTTTTACTACTTCAATCCATTTCGTGATTTGCTGAACAAACAAAGCCTCTGTATTTTCGCGGTCTTCTAGAAGCAAAGCAGAGTAATGATGATCTGAAAGAAAGGAAAACGTCTTGGCCACCGCCGCAGGGACCAAATGAGTAAGATACTTACTTATTCGATTTTTCAAAACACTCTGGCTCCTTTTCTCCGTGCTTCATTGAGGCTATTTTTCCAAGTATGTATAGGCTCTATTATGGACGTAAATGAGACAAGATGTAAAGCGGCTTGATGATATCATGGTGCAGAGAATGACACCATCCAATCAGGTTCTCTTCTTAACCTTACAGACAAACAATCTCGGCCAGCATCCTATTATCGCGAGCTTTCACATTGCCTTTTTCGGACACCCTCACCTCCTGAACATGTTTGACTGAAAACGCTTTCCACCATTTTCTATCATATCACGATCGAGCATAAAAAGGTCAAGAATGTTTATTATTCAACCATCCAAAAAGCATTTGCCTCCGCAGAGACAAATGCTTTGGCTTTATGAATGGGATTTGACAGCGTAATTGCGCAAATCCGATTTTACCGGGCTATTCGGGTTGGTTCCTGTATGCGCGCGCTTGAAAGCCTCGCTTTCTGTCCAATTTTTGAACGATTCCTCATCTGTCCATTTCGTAAAAACGATGTATTCGTCACCTTCCGTAGGTGCCAGGAAAAGGAACTCCAAAAAACCAGGAACCTCCTTCATCCGTTCTCCCCCATTTCCAAATGCGCGTTCCAAATGGGATTGATAGTCTGCTGGTACAGTCAGTCTGTTCATGGATACAAACATGATGGTCACACGTCCTTTTCATTGGGTTCATCTACCAATTCCCATTATAAAGCTAAAAAACCGCAAACGCTATTCGCGCCTGCGGTTGATTTGTTGCTCGAGCATGATATCCATCAAGAGTGTATCCTGCAACGGATCTTTCGGGTCTACCGTCAAAAGGGCAGCGACAGCAGCCATCGCACATCGAACGGATTGGTAGGAATAAAAGGCATCTCGCTCTGATTCACTGAACAAAGAAATATCTGATCGCTCTTGTGTCGGGTATGGGAAGTCAGTCTCGACACCAGCACGATCCAGAACAATGAGTGCCTGTTTAATCGCTATCAATGCCGCGCTGACACTAATGCCGTATTCTTGGCGTAGATCTTCCCACACCTGAAAAGCTGATTTTTCTACCCTTTCCTGATTGGGGCGGGTAATGATTCCTGTTTTGCGTCCTTCTTTCAATAACCAATCCACAAAAATATCGTTGCGTGGAGGAAAAGCGTATACTTGTAGCTTCATTTCCAATTCTGTCGGGTTATCCTTGGCAAAACGAGCGTGAGCCAACGACATTTCGTAACGTCTGGACGGATGCCCAGGAACCGTGACAAATACCGTATCTTGTCGCACAGCTGCAATTTGCAGTTTGGTTCGCGCTGGTATCCTGCCTTGAGGTGCCTTTTCCCTCCGAATATTACCAGGAATCAATTCTACTCCGAATTGATGGTACTCAAGCGGTGAATCTATCCAGGGAATAGGCTCTC
The DNA here is from genome assembly GCF_023714195.1 of Brevibacillus sp. MER 51. NCBI lineage: Bacteria > Bacillati > Bacillota > Bacilli > Caryophanales > Paenibacillaceae > Brevibacillus > Brevibacillus sp. MER 51. The sequence continues at coordinate 657,588 of NZ_JAMAUS010000001.1, forward strand.
TCGTCTGTATTTCATATAGCCCGTTAAACGTCACCCATTCGCCCGGGCGGCGCTGGCTGCGAACTAAAACAGCGTGAACTTCTTTTTCTGGTGGCAATTCCGTATCTTGATCCTCCGGTGGGGGTTGCATTCGCTTGTGTTCGATAAGAATGCAGTCGGTCATCAACAACCGCTCGAGCAATTCCCGCTTGCTCACCCATTCATATCCGATGCGGTAAATCCGATTTTTCATCGGCTTCACCTCCTTTTGATCGCCATTATTGCATCATCCTGGTTTGTTTCTATTACCCTACCATATGTAATCGTCGCTTTGTCCGTGCTAACGAGATCGTACAATCCGCTGTAACGCTTGCGCTGCTGCTTCAGGTGATTCGGCCTGGCTGATCGCACTGATAATCGCGACGCCATCGGCCCCCGCAGCAAGCACTTCAGAGGCATTTTCCAGTGTGATGCCACCAATCCCGACGATAGGCAAATCATTCCCGACTGCCTTACGAATCTCCGCCAGCCCCACTGGTCCGATAGGCTCTCCAGCATCTGCCTTGGAACGGGTAGCGAACATCGCTCCTACACCAATACAATCGACGCCACCGTTTTGGGCAGTGAGCGCCTCTTCGACCGTACCTGCCGAAACCCCGATGTACATCTCGGAGCCAACTTTGGCTCGTACTTCTGACAATGCCATGTCATCTTGCCCGACATGGATGCCGTCTGCCTGCAAGCGAATCGCCAGATCCACATCGTCATTCACAAAAAATACGGTATCATGGTCACGGCATAGCTGTTGCAATTCTCTACCCAACTCATATTGTTCCTGAGCAGTTAGCTTGCTTCCTTTATCACGTAGCTGAAGCGTGCCTACTCCTCCGCGTAATGCTGCTTCCACGGTTTGCACGGTCTTTTCGCTGGAGTACCCACAGTCCTGCGTACCAATGACAAAGTATACACCCATTTTTTCCCGAAGTCTTTGTATATCACGCATGCTTTATTTTCCCTCCCAACGATCCAATGCCTCTCGATAAGCGCTGGCTGCTGACTTGGCATCAGTTGCATCTGTGATCCCTGATAAGACAGCAATGCCCGCACACCCAGCTTCCAAAACTTGTGCGGTCCGGTCCGGTGTGATACCACCGAGTCCGATAATCGGCACATGCCATCTTGCCGTCATTTGCGCGAGTTCGATTGTTCCTCTTGGTGCAAGACCTGGCTTCGAACCACTCGCAAAAATATGCCCGTAGAGCAAATAATCGACTTGTGCAGCAATGGCTTGCTGTGCTTCTTCTACGGAATGAACAGAACGCCCTATTCTTTGACCAGTCTTCAGTACCATTCTCGCGTCCGCAGGAGACAGGCTATGGTATGCCAGGTGAACACCAGCACAACCCGACGCAGCAGCCACATCCACCCGATCATTCACGATCAAGGACGAAAGGGGGATGACATTCGCCAATGCCTTTACCCAGTCCATGCATTCCTTTGCGGTACGCTGTTTTTCCCGTATGTGTAAAAAGTTCATACCACCTGCATAAGCAGCTTCTGCCATTCGCAATACCTCATCAAGCGAATGCCGTCCGCTTGTAATCACATGCAGCTCACGAGTGCTTGACATTAGGTTGGACACCGCCTCCAGCGAGTGCTGTCACACATTCCTGCAGCCATTGTGTCGTTCGGTCTTCTTTGTCCGTCGGCGACTGAGCCAACAGCTCAATTACAAGTCGACGCAAGAAAAAAGCTTGTTGCACGGTAAGTGGAAAAGTAATATTTTTCGGCTTGGTTTCCTGTTTCTCCAACGTCTCTACGCCCGCCAGCAAAATATCACCGATTGACTCCACGAGTTCGCGAACCTGCTCATTTTGCTTCAATTCGTCATAGCAGCCATCATATAGTCTACACAAAAGTAAAAACGCCTGTGACGACAAGGTCACCGGCTGTACATTCTGCATCGGTTCCGTCATACGTTTCCCTCCACTCGCTAGAAAAACAAAATCTATTATATCACATCACGACCTGTATCCATGTAAAAAACCGCTGATTGCTCAGCGGTCTTTTGCAGTTCCTTCATTTCGATCATTATGATTCGATTGTCGCAAATTTGTGTTGCGATCATTTTCATCCAGCGTTTTACCACGATTTTTCCCGAGGTCTTTGCTGTTGTTATTCTTCCCCAATAGTTTCACCTCCTACGTCATTCATAGGATAGCGTAACCAATTCGGGTCACTTTATTAGCTGGTTGCGAGTAGTCTCTTGCGTTTGTAGATCGCATAGCCGATGGCAAACGGTACACGCCATCCGAACAAAAATGCCAGCGTAATGAAATAAGTCACACCTGCAAAAATAAGCGTAGTCGGTACACCAGTCCACCAGGAGCGGATCAGTAAGCCAATTGGTGCCGCTACTGTCCAAGTAATCAGTGCCGATAATAATTGTCTGCCCGCAGATTCATACGTTCGTTGTCCGTAGCTCTTGAAAAGCAGAATCGCGATAATCCATCCCACGAGGAAAGGGGCTAATGTTTCGATAATCCCCATGGTCGTGACAGGGTAGTTATGAATGATTTTTCCGTAATAAACAAAAAGCACAAAGGCGATCAGATCCCCGAGCAATAATAAATAGCCCGGCGTAGACAAACGCTGTCTCATGTATACCCTCTTTTCCGGGTCTTGTCAGAGTAAACCCTCTTGGTTCACCCCTATTGTACACATGCTCTGAACGCCCTTCAATCAATCCAAGCCTTTATTCACCAAACAGCAACAATTGCAGCTTTTGCTTGGCTTCTGGCCATTCACGGTCAAGTATGCTGAAGTATACCGAGTCTCGAATGTATCCATCTGGCATCACCATATGATTGCGCAGGACACCTTCTCGAATGCCACCGATTCGGGCAATGGCACGTTGCGAATTCAAATTGCGCGAATCTGTCTTGAGCTGTACGCGAATACATCCTAGCTGTTCGAAGCAGTGGCGCAAGAGAAGCCATTTACACTCTGTATTGACGCCCGTTTTCCAGACAGATGGGGTCAGCCATGTAAACCCGATTTCCAATCCGCGATCCTTTTTCGCTATCCCTAAAAATCTCGTGCTTCCGATGATTTGCTCATCTGCTTTACGAATGATGGCGAATGGCAATTCTGTTTGGGCTTGTTCATTTTTTAAAGCCTGCAGGATAAAAGCCTGAGCATCCTCTCTTGTTCGAATCGCAATGGACATATGCGGCCAAATCTCTTCGTATGCGCCTGCTTCCCAGATTCCGTCCACATGGGCCATTCTGAGCGGCTCCAATCGGACCAGCTTGCCTTCCAAGATTACAGGTTCAATGGTTAACATGTCTGTCTCTCCTCTACTGTTCTGCTTCAATCATCAAGCAGAACAGTTCCCCGAAATTTTTCCAATGATACGGGCTTGCGAGGACGCTGTCAAGATAAAGATTTGAGGTTACGCTTCTTCACTGATAATGACTTGCTTCCCTCTGCGCTTTAAGAAGATAGGGATCAGCAACCACAGAAGCGCACAAACCAGAAAAGCAGCAGAAAGCGGCTTTGTCAAAAAGATGGAAAAGTCACCATTCGAGGTGGTCAATGCTCTTCTCATGTTATTTTCAATCATCGGTCCCAACACAAGGCCGAGGACGAGCGGTGCCAGCGGAAAGTCGTTTTTCGTCAGGTAATAGCCAGCTACCCCACAAATCACAAGCAAAATCAAATCAAACGTACTAATTTGCACAGCGTACACTCCGAAAACGGAAATCGCGATAATGAGGGGAATTAGGAAATGGGACGGTGTTTCAATAATTTTGGCGAATACTTTAACTAAGGGCATATTCAAAACGAGCAGCATTACATTCCCGATAAACATACTCGCAATTAAACCCCAAGCAATTTGCGGATGATCAGCGAATAAGAGGGGTCCCGGTTGTACGTTATACATCAGCAATGCACCCATTAAAATCGCAGTCGTACCAGACCCCGGTATACCCAACGTCAACAGTGGAATCATCGCACCACCAGACGCAGCATTGTTTGCAGACTCCGGCGCTGCTACACCTGCAATCGCTCCTTTTCCAAAACGGCTAGGATCTTTGCTCAGCTTTTTCTCAAAAATATACGAGAAGAACGATGCCAGGGTAGCACCAGCACCAGGCAAAACACCAATGAAAAATCCGAGCAACGAACCGCGTGCAATCGGTCCGGCACTTTCTTTTAGGTCTTGCTTGGAGGGCAGTACCCGCCCCACTTTAATAATTTCCTTTGAGGATTGATCGTCATCGATAATCGACTTGAACACTTCTCCAAGGGCAAACAAACCAACTGCTATCGTGAGGAACTCCAAGCCTTGGTACAAATCGGGAATATCGTATGTAAACCGCGCCACACCCGAAACGGTGTCCATCCCAATTGTCGCAAGCAAGAGTCCCATGACTGTCATAATGAGGGCTTTGGTCATCGACTTCCCCCCCAGTCCGCTGACCGCACACAAGCCGAGAAGCATGAGGGAGAAATATTCAGCAGGGCCGAATTTCAAAGCGAGATCGGATAATGGATCAGCCAAAAACACAAGAGCAATCAACGCCACGAGCCCCGCGACAAAAGAACCGATCGCTGCAATCGACAACGCTGCACCAGCACGTCCCTGTTTGGCCATCTGATAGCCGTCCAATGTCGTAACGACAGAGGAGGATTCACCCGGTGTATTTAACAAAATGGATGTTGTGGAACCACCGTACATCGCGCCATAGTAAACGCCTGCCAACAAAATCAGTGCGCTAGCCGCCGCACTTTCAGGAGGTAAGCCAGAGGTCAAGGAAGCCGTAACGGGCATCAATAACGCGACTCCGCTCATTGGACCGATGCCGGGAAGGACCCCTACCGCAGTACCGATCAGAACGCCAATAAAGGCAAAAACAAGATTATGCCACTGTAGGGCAACGAGAAAACCATCCGCCAAAAATTGCAATGCACTCATGCTAATTTATCCCCTCCCTAGACGCCTAGCCAGGCAGGTAGTCCTGGAAGCGTACCTTTTAGCAAATGCACATAGATGACATAAACGGCTACTGAAAACAGCAAGGAAACAATTCCCGATTTCAGAACGCTTTTACTTCCCATCATGGTGAAGGCGAACATAAGGAAAGCAAAGCTCGAGATGACATAACCGAGTTTCTCCAACAACAATACATACAAGACTGTTGCTGCCAAAATCAATAAAAACCGCTTGTATCGCAGTGGACTCTGTGACTCGGATGAGGAAGCAGCCACGCCTTTCTTATAGGTCTCCCACAACAGTCGCAAGCTCAACAAGATCACGATGATGCCAAGCCCAAATGGAAACATATTCGGCCCAACCTGACTGCCGTATGCACTAGACGAAATATTTTGACTTTCAGCGATAAAGAGCGCACCTACTAGCGCAAAAAACAGGCTGCCGATACGATCAAACATCAGGTTCATGTATACCTCCTAAGGTGTGGAAAAAGGAGAGGATGCCCCTCCTCTCCCTACTTCGACATACCCAGTGATGTCAACAGTTCTTTGACCTGCTTATCTTGTTCGTCCAGGAATGCCGAGAAAGCAGCAGCGTCCTTGTACTCGCTTTCCCAACCGTTTGCCGCCAATTCTTTTGTCCATGCCTCATGCGTGGAAAGTTCTTTCAGCTTTGCATCCCAGTAGGCTTTTGCGTCTGCTGGCATATCAGCCGGTCCAAAGACACCTCGCCAAATCGTGAACGTCGCATCTATGCCTTGCTCTTTTAACGTCGGAATCTCTTTCAAATCACCGCCGAGACGTTCATCAGAAGTAACGCCCAGTACACGGATTTTACCTGCTTTCAGATATTCACCCACGCTGGAAGCATCTGTTGCAATGATATCCGCATTGCCTCCCAACAAGGCTGCCATTGCTTCTCCGCCGCCATCATAAGAGACGTACTTAACGCTTTTCGGATCAATTCCATACTTAGCTGCTGGCAAAACCCCGATCAGATGATCCATCGATCCGGGAGCAGAGCCACCTGCCAGTGTAATTTTGCCTGGATCAGCCTTGATCGCGTCCAGCACGCTCTTGATGTCCTTGTGAGGTGAATCCGCTTTCACAACGAGGGTGCCGAAATCTTTCGTCATTTGCGCCAAGGGTGTGACATCTTTGTAGCCAAATGGGCTATTCCCCTCTTTTTTGTTATTGTTAATCAAGATAGGAGGAGAGCTCACGAATAATTTATAAGGATTGCCTTTGTCTTTGCTTACATACTCAGCCAAGAACACTGTTCCTCCGCCACCCGGCTTGTTTTCAACCGTGATGGTTTCTGTCATCAGCTTGCTTTCCGCCAACACCTTTGCTACCGAGCGAGCTGTCTTATCCCAGCCCCCACCCGCACCGGATGGAGCTACATATACAATCGGCTTTTCCGGGTATTTGGATGCCTCTGTGGCAGGCTGTGCTCCTGGACTTGCTGTTCCCGTATTTCCAGTACCTCCACCACAAGCAGCCAGTGCTAGTGTAAGAAAAGTGGACACTGTGATTAGCACTTTTTTTCTTTTCATCAAGCAAATATCCCCCTTAACCCGCTTATTTGTAAGCGCTATCACGCTTGAACATAATGTATCACCGCGGAAGCTAGGGGAATAGTTTTCGTGCATAAGGTCTATTTTGAAAATTAATCACTTTTTGTTCATATTGTTCATGGTACATTATGGCAGATAGCGATATTTTCTTTCCGGTCTGCCAACGGTGCCATAAATCAAGTCAGCACGCGCCTTTTTTTCCAGGACCAAGTATTCTAAATACCTTCTGGCCGTTGTTCGACTGGTTCCAATCTCGCGACCAATCTCCTCCGCCGAGACCCCCTTGTCTCCCGTCTGTCTGATCGCTTCGATTACTTTTTCCAGCGTTAGGAGGTCAATTCCTTTTGGGACGGGCACATCTCGATTTTTCGGAGTGACAAGTCTTCTGGTCAGCATTTGGTCAATGACTTCCTGATCTACCTCGACAGCTTCTCTCGTTCGAATGACATGCTCACGATAGCTTTCCAGCCGTTCACGAAAACGCTCGAAAACCAGCGGCTTGACAATGTAATCAAATACGCCGCCGCGCAGCGCTTCCTGTACCATTTCCATTTCCTTGGCTGCAGTGATCATAATCACGTCAACTTCGCGGTAATGTTGCCGAATATGCCAGACCAGCTCCGTTCCCAGCATATCAGGCAGATACACATCCAACAAAACGAGCTCGGGGCGCGTACAAGACAGCAATTCTTTGGCATCCGTCCCATTCGTTGCTGTAGCAATGACTTCAAAACCTTCAATCTTGCTGACAAACCGCTTGTTGATATCGATAATTCGCATATCGTCCTCGACGATGAGAACCTCCAGCTTTCTCAAGACGCCACCTCCATTCTTTTGCGTAGGGATACTGTGAAAAGTGCGCCTCCTAGCTCGCTTTTGCCAACGAGAATATAGCCGTCCAATTCATTAATGATTCCATGCGCCTTGGCCAGACCAATTCCACGATCTTCACCTTTTTTCGTTGAGAAACCGTGTTCGAATATTTTTTCTCGCAGTTCTTCCCCAACTCCCGGTCCTGAGTCCTCGATTTCAAACATGATCTCATCGCCCGTGTCAGACAAATAACACTCCACTCGTTTGTGCTCGACACTTGGCTCATTGACGGCTTCCAACGCATTTTGGATCAGCGTCCCCAATAAAACCACGATCTGCTGCCGATTAATCGTCGGCGGGAGCTCCTTCAAGTGACTGTCGTGATGGATGACGAATTGTATTTTCAGCTCCTTGGCTCGATTGTGCATGCCTAACAGCAAAGCCCCTATTAACGGATCGGGAATTTGCTTCGCCAAAAACAAAATCATCTCTTGCTGTGCGGACGTTTCACTCGTAATCAACTCGACCGCTTCCTGAATCGAGCCAAGCTGCAACAAACCGGAAATGGTATACAACAAATTGTGAAATTCATGTGTTTGGGCGCGAAGTACATCCGCATAACGCCTCGCCTGGGACAATTCTGAAGCTAGCTGGTCAATTTCCGATTTGGGACGAAAGCTGCTGACTACTCCTACGACCTTCCCACCGAGCTTGATTGGAAGTCGATTCACAATGATTTCTTTTCCGCCCATAATCGACTCGCGATCTAATTGATGCTCGCCGGATTCCAGAACTTCTGGCATGCGACTGTCTGGTAGCACTTCCACTATTTCTTTGCGATGAAACTCTTCTTCCGGTAAGTTCAAAATACGAATGGCAGCCTTGTTCATCATCGTGATGCGATTATTGCGGTCAATCGCCACGATACCTTCGCGGACTGACTCCAGGACAGCATTTCGCTCTACGTACAAGGATGCGATCTCCTCCGGCTCCAATCCTAAAATTAAGCGCTTTAAATAGCGGCTGAGTGCAATGGCACCAGCAACACCGCACAACAAGGCGAGAAGAGTCAAAATCAATATGCGGTCTTGATAGAGGTCAATGGCCTCCTCGATATCTTCCAGCAGAAACCCAACGGATACGATCCCGATGATTTCCCCTTGATCATTTTTGATCGGCACCTTCCCTCGTAATGAAGGGCCCATACTGCCAACCGCCTTCGATATGTAAGATTGACCTTGCGAAAGTCCCGGCTCGTTATCTCCACCCACCATTTCCTTTCCAATCCGTTCCGGAATCGGATGCGCATACCGAATTCCCTCATGGTTTCCCACGACCACAAACTCTGCTCCGGTTTGCACACGGACGTTTTCAGCGATGGGTTGAATGAGTGAAGGAGGGTAATCGCTCGAAAATGCATTACGCAGCTCTGGATCGCTGGCAACAATCTTCGCCACACTCAATGCTTTTTTGCCTACTTGCTCTTCGATCGAAGACGCAACAATGGAAGAAAACACCGCCCCAACTGACGAAACAATCAGAATAATGACAATAGTAATCAATAAGATCATTCTGGTTTGCAAAGACATTCGGATTTTTCTTGTCGTCACAGCTTGCTCCCCCCTTGCTTCATCTTACCATCCCCATTAGGTAAAAAGGTAGAATCATTCCCATTGTCAATGACGAATCTTGTCGTTGTAGGCTGCGTTTTTACGACAAAAAATCAGGTATTAGGCCTTCTTTCCCCCAATATAATGTTACAACTTGTATTCAAGACAAACTAGGGCGCTTGTCCGAATACGAGACATCTTGAAAAGCAAAGGAGGGAAAGAAGTGAAGACGCAAACGGTATCAAATGGAATCGTTACCCTGACAAAAGAAGGCGAAGATGCAATCAAGAACAGTCCGCTTTATAATGAAGGACTGCGGCCGACGAGGACAGCAGAGCACACCTGGACATCTTACAACTTCGCCAGCTTGTGGATTGGTATGTCGATCTGTTTGCCGACGTATGCAATGGCGGCAGGGTTAATTTCCTTGGGTATGAACTGGTGGCAGGCCATTTTGACGATCATTCTCGGTAACTGTATTGTCCTTATTCCTATTCTTCTCAATTCTCATGCCGGGACGAAATTCGGCATTCCGTATCCTGTTTTTGCGCGCCTCTGGTTCGGCTCCAAAGGAGCGCACATCCCTGCTGTCGCACGCGGTTTGATTGGTGCTGGCTGGTTTGGCATCAACTGTTGGTTCGGAGGTGCTGCCATCGATACACTCCTCATGTCGATGACAGGCTGGGCAAATGTTCCCGGACATCTCTGGATATCCTTCTTTGGCTTTTGGCTGTTAAACGTATGGGTCGCGTATCGAGGTCCCGAAGCGATCAAAAAAATGGAGGCTTGGGCTGCTCCCGTCCTGATCATTATGAGTTTGGCTCTCCTCGTCTGGGCGCTTACGAAAGCAGGCGGATGGGGACCCATGCTCTCTGCCCCTTCGAAATTCACTACCACTGCAGAATTTCTGAAGGTTTTCTTCCCAGCATTGACGGGAGCGATTGCTTTTTGGGCAACAATGGCCCTCAACATTCCGGATTTCTGTCGGTATGCCAAAAGTCAAAAAGCCCAAGTCATCGGACAATCCTCTTCGTTGCCGACCACGATGGGTTTCTTCTCGTTCATCGGAGTTGCTGTCGCTTCTGCTACTGTCGTTATTTACGGAGAAGCGTTGTGGGACCCTGCTGCCGTGTTGGCCAAATTCTCGCCTTTCGCCATTTTCCTCGGAACAATTGGAATTATTCTTGCCACATTGACGACCAACGTAGCGGCCAATATCGTTGCTCCCGCCCGAGCAGTGGAGAATCTGGCCCCTCGCCGTCTCTCGTATGAAGCCGGCGCCATCATCGCCGGGGTCGTGTCACTCTTGATGCAGCCTTGGTACATTTTAGAGAACTTCGGCAACTACATCTTTTTATGGCTCGGAACGTATGGAGCCTTGTTAGGCCCGATCGATGGAATAGCCATCGCCGACTATTGGCTCGTGCGCAAGCGGCGCATTCATTTAACAGAGTTGTACAAAACAAACGGGATCTACAACTACAAAACAGGCTTTAATGGCAGAGCCATCTGGGCAATGCTAATCGGGATTGCGATTCCTTTTATAAGTAAATACATTCCGGGCTTAACCATTATTTGGGACAATGCTTGGACTGTCGGACTACTGATCTCACTCGTGATTTACACGTGGATGATGAAAAATGATGCTTCGATCTTGAGTGCCAACGATTACGAGAAGATCACGGCAAACAACAAACAAACGATTGCTTCCTAATAGCAGGCTACCAAAAAAGACTGGCTGCCCTCGTTGGGTTTGCCAGTCTTTCGTTTTCCTTACTTACATAAGTCGATAGTCACCGTCTCTTTCTCACACATCAAGCACAGATAGAATCGCAATCTCTTCAATTTGAACATCAGGCTCATAGCAAATATAATACGTTAGCTCCGGGCTGATCCGGTACCGAATCCCCCGATACCCACATGCAATCAAATACGCACGCACCTTATCCCCTGTCCATTGCAGCCACTCTTCATAGCCCATTCCGTTTTGTCTCTGTTCGAGTTCCTCTTCTGAAAAAGCAGCACGCAATGCATCGATGCGCAGTTCATTTTCCCCATAGCGCTCGTCCAAACAAACGAGACCCTGCAAATGAAGCCGCTGGCTCAGCACCACTGCCTTCTCCCCATTGGTTTCTGCATGACAAATCGCATACTGTGCGGCGATTTCCGGATTGCTCACCAAGTAAACACCAGCCCCAAACACTGCCTTTGCACTCGCACCGTTTGTAAAATGACGCCGTTCTGCCCTCTCATACCTTTGCGCTTTCACGACGCGAAGTCCCTCGCCATATTCGACCCCTCGATATACAGTCTGCCTCATCCCTGAACGCTCCTTTTGACTCTGATGGAATCCTTCCAATGATGCGAAAAGGAGGAAGGCGCGTATCCAGCACCTCCCTCACTCTTTTATTAAGGTAATAGCTTTACCATATCTTCGTAAGTCTCCGGTCTGCGATCCCGGTAAAATTGCCACGTATCCCGCACCTCATGAATTTTGTTGCGATCCATTTCAGCGACAATAACCTCATCCTGATCCCTGCTCCCCATAGCGACAAATTGTCCGCGCGGATCGACCAAGTACGATTGTCCGTAAAACTCGCCCATGTTCCACGGTGCTTCAGTCCCTACCCGATTGATCGCAGCCACATAATAACCGTTGGCTACCGCATGAGCAGGCTGCTCGAGCTTCCACAAGTATTCGGATAAGCCCGCTACCGTCGCGGACGGATTAAAGACAATCTCTGCTCCGTTCAAGCCAAGCAATCGTGCGCCTTCTGGAAAATGGCGGTCATAGCATATATAGACCCCGACCTTGGCAAAAGCGGTTTCAAAAACGGGATACCCGAGATTGCCGGGCTTAAAGTAATATTTCTCCCAAAATCCGCAGCCACTGCTGCCCACTCCGACATGCGGAATATGCTGCTTGCGATATTTGCCCAAATACGTGCCGTCCGCATCAATCACTGCGGCGGTGTTGTAATACGTACCGATCCCGACGCGTTCGTACACAGGTAAAATGAGTACGGTTCCTAACTCGCGAGCTAGGGAAGAGAAATGTTGCACAGTCGGCCCATTTGGGACTTCTTCTGCTGACTCATACCATTTCGGTTGCTGTTCGGCACAAAAATACGGGCCGTAGAAGATTTCTTGCAGACAGATGATTTGTGCCCCCTTGGCCGCAGCCTCCCGCACCATCCTCTCATGCTTCTCAATGGCTTTTTCTTTGTGCAGATGAACCGGCTCGTCTCCGTCGACATCGTTTTTCGCCTGAATCAAGCCGATACGAATGATATCTGCCATAAACGCCCTCCTCGCCTTTTTACGCTCTCCCTTATTACGGTCTTGCAAAGGTCGATCGTTTTACAAAGCGTCCGGCCCCGGCTTGCCCGACGAATTGCTGATCGCGAATGACAAAAGAGCCGCGCGAAAGTACCGAGATAATATCGCCGTTCACCACCATTCCTTCAAATGGATTGTAGTCGACATTCATGTGGTGAGTTTCAACGGAGATCGTTCGTTTCAAATTTGGATCAAACAATACGATATCCGCGTCTGAGCCTACCGCAATCGTTCCTTTCTGCGGGAACATCCCGAACAGTTTGGCTACTTTTGTAGAGGTCATATCGACGAATTGATTGAGGCTGATCTTGTCCTTCGCTACCCCTTCCGAGAAAAGGAGGCGCATCCGATCCTCAATGATTGGTCCACCGTTCGGGATTTTCGTGAAATCCCCTAGCCCCAGCTCTTTTTGACCGGAGAAATTAAAGGCGCAATGGTCAGAGCCAACCGTTTGCAAGATGCCGTTTTTCAACGCGCCCCACAAGACGTCCTGATTCCACTTTTCCCGAAGCGGAGGGGACCAGACGTATTTCGCTCCTTCAAAGCCCGGCTTCTGTAGATCCGTAATATCGAGCACCAAATATTGCGGGCATGTCTCCCCGTACACATTCCATCCCTTTTCGCGAGCCTCTGCGATCCGGCGCACCGCTTCTGCACACGATACATGCACGACATACAGCTGGGCATCTGCCAGTGCAGTCAATGCAATCGCACGTCCTGTCGCTTCTCCTTCTGCTTCAGGTGGACGAGTGTAGGCGTGGTACACGGGGTCTGTCTGCCCTTTTGCAATCGCCTGCTTGATCAAATAATCCAGAACGTCTCCATTTTCTGCATGAACCTGTACCAGGGCGCCTAGCTCCTTAGCCCGAACCAGCGTTTTAAATAGCGTCTCATCATCGGCCATCAGCACATTTTTGTAGGCCATGAATACCTTGAGCGAAGTTATCCCTTCATTTCGTACGACTGCTCCCAATTCCTCGAGCACTTGATCGTTCGCATCTGAAACCATCAAGTGGAAGCCATAGTCGATAACCGCTTTGCCCCTTGCTTTTTCGTGCCAGGTCGAAATAGATGAATGCAACGGCTCTCCTTTATTCGTCAGGCAAAAATCGATGATGCTCGTTGTCCCTCCAAATGCCGCTGCCTTCGTGCCTGTATAAAAATTGTCGGAAGTAACCGTTCCGCCAAAAGGCATATCAAGATGGGTATGTGGGTCAATCCCTCCTGGGAAAACATAGTATCCGGTAGCATCGACCATTTCGGCATCTTTCCCATCCAGATTGGAGCCGATTGCAACTATTTTTTCCCCTTCGATCAAAATGTCCGCCTGATACGTGTCTGACGCTGTCACGACTGTGCCATTTCGAATCCATTTTTTCATCCGATGATCATCTCCCCTTCAACCCGTCACCGAGTAGACATGCCTTCTCTTGTACACGCTATGCACCCCACGCCGAAAACATGACTACACTACAGCTCACAGCTGCCACCCGCAGCCAAAACAGCCTGTCGCTGATTCCAGCTAAGAGGGGCTTTGTCGCTCGGGATTTCGACCATCTCGATCGTTCCTTCCACTGGACAAACAATGGAGCACAAATTACAGCCTACACAATCCTCTTCTCGTACAACTAAGCGCTCTTTGCCAGTCGATGGATCAGGAACAATGTCAATGCATTGATGCGAGGTGTCCTCACAAGCGATATGACACTTGTTGCAATTGATACAGGTCTCTTCATGAATGCGCGCCACGACCTTGTAATTCAGATTCAGATGTCCCCAATCCGAGTACGTATGCACGGCTTTTCCGACAATGTCCATCACGGAGACAATTCCGCGCTGATCCAGGTAATTATTAAGCCCATCAATCATGTCTTCCACGATCCGGAATCCATGATGCATGGCGGCTGTACATACTTGAACACCCGTTGCACCCATCAGCAAAAATTCAACGGTATCGCGCCAATCAGAGATACCTCCAATGCCAGAGATCGGGATACCAACCTTGGGATCGCGTGCACATTCTGCGACCATGTTCAGAGCGATTGGTTTGACTGCTGGTCCACAATAGCCGCCGTGCGCCCCTTTTCCATCCACATGTGGGATCGGCAGCCATTTGTCGAGATCAACCCCCATCAAGCTGTTAATCGTGTTGATCATGCTAATGGCATCGGCTCCTCCCTGACTTGCGGCCCGTGCAGTAAAGCGAATGTCCGTAATGTTTGGGGTGAGCTTGACGATGACAGGGGTTTGGGCGACTTCTTTTACCCATTCGACCTGCTGCCTGATCAAATCTGGATGCTGACCGACCGCAGAGCCCATCCCGCGTTCTGCCATGCCGTGCGGACAGCCGAAATTCAGCTCCAGACCGTCTACACCAATTGCCTCCACCTTTTTGACAATCTCATGCCATGCTTCCTGTTTATGTTCAACCATGAGCGAAGCAATCAACGTGTGCTTCGGAAAGCGACGCTTCGTTTCATCCATTTCCTTCAAATTGACCTCAAGCGGTTTGTCCGTAATCAGTTCAATGTTGTTGAAACCAAAGACGCGCTGTCCCCCGAAGTTCAGACCGGCAAAGCGAGAAGTGACGTTGATGATCGGCTCTCCGAGTGTCTTCCAGACCGCGCCACCCCAGCCCGCTTCAAAGGCACGCTGTACTTGGTAGCCTGAATTGGTCGGTGGTGCAGAGGCCAACCAGAATGGATTCGGGGACTGGATTCCCGCCAGATTAATGCTGAGATCTGCCATGATAGGTCTCCTCCTTTATACTGGCTGTTTTTGATCACGGAGCGATTGGTGGATGGCATAAGCCGCTCGTTTCCCGTGATTGGCTGCATCGACTACCATCGCATCTGTTTTGCCTCCACCAAAAATGACATCGCCCGCTGCGTAAACTTTGACATGGGAGGTTCGGTAGGTGCCTTCCTCAACCTCGACAATCCCATTGTGATGCTGGAGCCCGAATGCTTCAATCAATGACAGATGTCTGTTTTGTCCGATCGCCTTCACGACATAATCTACTTCGATGACAAAATGACTGCCCGGAATTTCTACTGGACGCTTTCTACCTTTCTCATCCGGCTCACCTAGCTCCATTCGCACGAGTTCCAGTCCCTTCACTCGGCCGTTTTCCTCGATTACACGGGTTGGGGCAACGAGCCAGCGGAATTCTACGCCATCCTGCTTGGCGAATTCGTATTCAAACTGATAACAGGACATCTCTTGAACGGTCCGCCGGTACAAAATCTGAACATTGTCTGCACCCAGCCGTTTGGAACAGGTGGCAGCGTCAATCGCCGTATTGCCCGCACCAATAATGACGACTTTTTTGCCGAGCATCTCGTCTGACAGTGGTTTAGTCTTGGTCTCCTCCACGAGTGCAATGGCATCGAGGACACCTGTCACTTCTTCTCCAGGGATATGAAGCTGAGGGACATTGCCCATACCGGCTGCCAACAGAATAGAATCATACTGGTCCAATAGCTCCTCTGGCCCTACATCCACGCCGATTCGCGTATTCGTTCGTATCTCTACTCCCAATGCCTCTACTTGCTCTACTTCCCATAGAGAAATTTCCTGTGGCAGACGGAATGACACAATGCCGTACGTGTTCAATCCTCCCGCCTTCTCCTTTGCTTCAAAAACCGTAACCGCGTAGCCGAGACGCGCAAGCTCACGCGCTGCTGATAATCCCGCCGGGCCTGCTCCGACGATGGCTACCCGTTTACCATTTGCTTCGCCTTTTGAAAAAAGCGTTGCTTGATTTTGGATTGCCCAGTCTGTCGCATGACGCTGGAGAAGGCCGATCATGATAGGCTTGGAGGCCGAATTGAGTACACAGGCACCTTCACACAGCTCCTCTGTTGGACATACGCGCGCGCAGCTCGCCCCGACGGGATTTGATTCCATGATTGTCCGGGCTGATCCGAATAAATTCCCGGTCGCAATTTTTTTGATGAAGGAAGGGATGTCAATCGACGTGGGACAAGCCTTGATACAGGGTGCGTCGTAGCAATACAGGCAGCGATTCGCCTCATGGATGGCTTCCATCGGTTTTAGGGCAGGCACGACTTCCGCGAAATTTTTCACGAGCTCATTCGATATGCTCATCGGTCCACAACCTCCTCACCAGATCTAAACATGCTTGCTATTAATCAATGTGCGAAATCGCTTTTTTATGATTGTTACATTTCGTATTTGCCTAGTGAGGAAACGAAATCAATCTGCTGGAATTGACATGAATGATTTCATGATCGAATAGGATAAAAACAAACAAGGAAGAAAGGGCCGTCCCGTATGAAGGATTACGACCTGGAGATCAAGGTAGTGAAACAAAAAATCGCGGAGGCACAAGCGCTTCTCAGCCACTTGGAAACCGAGCGCAAAAACTACCTGATGCAACTCGAAAGGCGCAGAGCGTTTCTCTCTTCACGCGAAATACTCGACATCCTGGAGACAAAGATTGGCCGTATCGGCAGTATGGCTACCGTCAAACGCTGGGCAGATCAAGGCTATTTAGGGGATTGTATAGACGAACGGGAGACCTTCCCCCTTTTGGTCAGTAAACAAGGAAACAAACGATTTCTTTTTCCTCGTGAATCCGTGCTCAATTATCTATATAAAAAAGGGTATCTTCGCCCGAGCTATGAAGTTTTGGATCGTGTCCAGCTCACAAAAGATAGCACTTGCTGCTGGGGAATCATCACCTCCGTCGAGCGCAGCGATCAGCACTTCACCTACCAAGTCCAATTGGAAAAAACGGGAGAAGTATTGTTGTCGGTACCGGAAGAAGAACTGCTCATCCCGTAAGGAGGCACTATGGAACTGGCCGTAATCACGCTGGAAAATACAGTTGCCAATCAAGAGAGATCACGACAAATCCGCGACTTGCATAAAAAAAAGGGCCAGACCCTCGCTATTCGATTTAGCGAAGAACTGACCCATATTATTTTAGAAGCACCATGCTTGTTTATACCTGACCAGGAATGGTTGGACGAAGCTGTTGTCTTCGAAGGAATCGTAAAAAAATCAACGGAGTACTACGAGCTGCACCCACGAACCAAAGGGAAAACCGTCAACCTTCACCTTGATTCAGAATTGGTAGCTGAGCTGGAGCTCATTCGCTCTCTCGTCAGCAGCAAAACGCAGCAGGAAATCCTTCGTGAGTTGTTTGTTCGAGGCATGCGCTCGTATTTGGCTGAAAAGGAAGCAGCCTGCTCACCCATCAGCGCAAAAAAAGAACGCTAATCCCTATTCTCTACCAGGAGAACGTGATTTTGTCACCCGTGATTTGATAGCGAACCGTGAAAGTCTGTTTCTTCTCTTTCATGCTGACCTCAAACACAATTGCTTTTTTCGTCAGATCAGGCTTGACTGCATTGACATCCAGCATATCAAAAGGTTCGTTTGCCTTTTTCTCCATCCCTACAATTTCTATCTTTTCATGTGTAGTGACATGATAAACTCCCACACCCATCATTGTCTGATACAAGACCCAGTTGTTGTCCAACCATGTTACTTCATCGATAAAATAACCTGGAAACAGTTGAGATTGCGGTGTGTAATCCGGCTGGTAGAAACGAATATTCGCGGTATTGTACAAATTGTCTGAATCAATCACTGCGATTTTTTTCTTGTCTGGTGAAGGGATTCCAGCTTTTTTCGCCAATTCGATTTTTTCTTTTTCCGTTTCGATTCTCAGTTTTTCGATCAAGAACAGGGAATCTTCTTTGGAAAAGACGATGTTTTTTACGTTTTTCAAATCTGCGAGCGTGTCTTTGCTCGAAAAATTCCTGTAGATGGTTAGCGTTGCATCCTCTGGCATACCATCGTAGGCGATGCCTCTGGATGGATACTCCCACGCATATGTACCGATTCCCCTGAGATGATACGTAAAATCCGGCTTACCCCAAGCACCAAAGATAGAAAAATCAGCATATTCGGCGGGTGCCCCTAATTTCTCACCATCGTCTTGTAAATTTTTTGCCATATCAGCAAGTGCTTTCGTATCGGTGATCTGATCACGCCGATAAATAGAAATGGCTTTTACTTTATCCTGCGCAAACGTGAAAAACAAGTAATAGCCCTGTTCTGCATAGCCAATCAACGCAAGCTTTTCATCGGAAAAATGTGGTTTACCCAAGACTCGGACGATCTCGTCTTTTCTTTTGGAGGTCGTAATCCCTTTGACAACTTCGCCTTTATAGGAAGGTTCAACGAGAACGGCAAACGCTTGCTTGTTTTCGTCCCACTTCATGCTGATTCCTTGTGGATAATACACATAATCATCAAATTCTTTCACGGATTTTCCCAGTAGCTTCGTAAGCGAATCTTGTTTCCACTGATGGGAAGTGAAGGTATTCACGAGCAGCCCTTTTGACAAATCTGCTGGTGCCTGCACGGATGTTCCAGTACCGCTTTGCGGTGTGATTGGCATTGTCGTTGATGCGCTTGCTGCGAATGCTGTCGAAGCGAACAAACTGCAGGACAACAGTAGCATTATCGCTTTCTTTTCCACTTCATTCCCTCCCAAACTATCAGCATGACTATACAACCATCGCCATAAAACAACGGTTATCCCTAAATTATACCAGAAATAGACAAAATCCGCTAAAAAGTTTTTTATCCATTATCAATGTAACAGAATAAAGCGTCCTTTCCCCCATTTTTTGAAGGGAAGGACGCTTTTCAATGCACTTGATTTACTTCGATTCACCGTTGAGATAATTGAAGAACGGTTGATCTACCCAAAACTTGTATGTCTCTACCTTTACCTTGTCATTCAGCTTATGGAAGCCT
Organism: Brevibacillus sp. MER 51; assembly: GCF_023714195.1. Taxonomy (NCBI): domain Bacteria; kingdom Bacillati; phylum Bacillota; class Bacilli; order Caryophanales; family Paenibacillaceae; genus Brevibacillus; species Brevibacillus sp. MER 51. Next base: position 676,702 of record NZ_JAMAUS010000001.1, read on the forward strand.
TCCACAACTTTTGGAGATTCTTCATTCAGCGAGAAAGACTGCACGACATAACGACCATCTTTTAACACGTTGTTCGTAATGACAGCATAATCTGCCAGCTCTGTACGGGAATGATAAAGCGGCTGCCACCAAGAAGCCTTGAGCAATCCAGTCATGTCCTCTTGATCCCGTTTGGCATATTTCAAAACAAGTGGCTGGAATTTCTTCTTCGCTTCTACGCTGTCGAATTCCAGGCTGAGATCGTACTCCTTGGCATACGCAATGTAGTTGCCGTTTTCAATCTGAACCACTTCATAATCGGCTGTTTGAACGGGCTCTCCCCATTCCTTCAAGTAAATGAAGGCAGATGTTTTTGGTTCAAATTGAACCTTGGCATTGACACCTTCACTTTTTAACAGGCCGATTAATTGAATGGCGTGAGCGATATCACTATGCCCATACGTAATTGTGCGCTGCGGATCAAAATGAGGATCGAATGCGGCATCCTTCAAATTGTAGCCAGTAATCAGATTTTGCTTCAAGCCTCTGTCTACGAGCTCTTGCAATTCACCTGCTTTAATGATTTGCGATTCATTCCACGCCTGTGCGAGCTTGCCAAAAATCTCTTCATCGGCGATTGTTCCCAGATAGTTTTTGGCAGAGCCATGGAACTCTGCTACTTTTGCTAGCAATTGACTAGCAAGTTCTGCGGATACTGCACCTTCTACAGATGCTGACTTCAACGCATTGGCGGACACAAGCCCCGTGTCAATGGCTACAGCCAGCTCTTGTGCAGTCTGCAAAGTAAGCGTGCTGCCTTTTTTATACGAAATCCCTGCTTTTTTCAAGGCAGCCGCTGCTTTTTCCTCGCTATATGTATACCCGAGCTCTTTTAACTCTGCAGCTTTTACGGCAGCACTGACTGCTTCCCATACAACCAGCTTGGAGGCATCTTTGGATGCAGGCAAGAAAGTTTTGGCTGACAAGTCTTTTTCCGATATACTTGTGGTAGTAGATACGATCTTGAGCAATGCGTTCTCGAATTGCTCGCGAGTTACCGTCTTGTCAAATTTCACACCGTATTGCTGCTGCAAAAAGCTGTTCCACTCTACGTGTGCTTCTACCGTTGTTTTCGTTGTTGCACCGACTGCAGTTGGAAAAACGAGCGCCGCCGAGAGTACGGCAGCTGAAGTGGAGAGTTGTAGCCATTTCGCTGATCTGTTCATGAAGTATCCTCCTGACGTATGAAGAAGAATCATATTGATATTATTCCTATATGTTTACTAGGGATATAATCAACTACATTAACACTCCTGCATTCATCCTGTCAATAACTAGAATAACCCGATTTCCTCCCACACATGGAGGGCTTCGGGTTATTTTTTCACATTCTATTTATCCAGCTCCGACCACTTGTTCACTTTCACTGGCGGTGTATAATCTCGCATCCGATCTAGCAAGACAGCGGGATCACTCTCGCACAGGATCAATTCACCCTGCATAGCGGGAATAAATCCGGCTTCAGTTGCATGCTCTACCATTTGCATCAACGGCGTATAGTAGCCATCCACGTTCAGCAGTCCAATTGGCTTTTGGTGAATGCCAATTTGACCCCAGCTCACCACTTCAAAAATTTCTTCAAAGGTACCCAATCCGCCTGGCAAAGCAATGAAGCCATCAGACAGATCGATCATTTTCGCTTTGCGCTCGTGCATCGTCAAGACCTCATGCAATTCTGTCAGCCCTTTATGTACGATTTCTCCGCGGAACAGTCCTGTAGGCATGACGCCGATCGCTTTTCCATCGCTTTCCAGTACTGCATTTGCAACGCGCCCCATCAGTCCCATGCTGGAACCACCATAGACCAATTCAAGACCACGAGCGACCAGTTCTTTTCCCAACTCCTGTGCGGACCGCTCAAAAAGTGGATTTACACCCGGATTGGAACCTGCATAAACACAAATACGTTTCATGTCATCCTCCCAAAACTTGTTGAAGTAGAATGGCTTTTCCTAAATTTCTTTGCGTGTCATATAATTATACTAAAATCAGGAAGGGACAGATATATATGAATATAACTGAGTTCCAAAAATGGGTAGGAGATTTTTATCAAGAACGAGGTTGGACAGGGTATGGTCCGTTTATTCGTGTAGGTTTTCTGATGGAAGAGGCTGGCGAGCTGGCAAGAGCTGTACGCGCCATTGAAATTGGTCGAGATCGTCCAGATGAAGGGGAGAAACCCGCAGCGGAAGCGCGGCAGGAGCTGGTGGAAGAGCTGGGCGATGTACTTGGGAATTTAATCTTGCTGGCAAACCAATACGAGGTACCTTTTGAGGAGATTTTGGAAGCACATCGAGCAAAGCTGCAAAAGCGCTATCAACTCCATCGTTGAATACATACAGCGGCAGTCTAGGATTTTCGCATCTCCTAGTCTACCGCTGCTTTCGTCTATTCGTCTTTTCGTTCTAGCTACTCCTACTCCAGTGTATCAAAGGCTTCCTTCATAACCTGCGCAATAAAATCGAGATCATCGCTCGTCGTGGTAAATGGTGGTGAGAGTGTCAGCACATTGTTGAAGCTCGGAATGGTGTCGCCATTGCGCCCGATAATTAATCCCCGCTTCTTGCACTCGGCAATGACCTGTGTCAATTTCGCCGGCGCCGCAGGTTCCTTTGTTTTACGATCCTCTACCATCTCGATCCCCATCAGGAAACCGAAGCTGCGAATGTCTCCAACGTATGGATGATCTGCGAGAAAAGCCAGCTTGGCACGTAATTCTGCTCCGAGTTCCTCCGCTCTCTCCACCAGTTTTTCCTCTTCCAAAATTTCGAGATTTTTCAGGGCAAGCGCACATGCCGCCGGATTGCCGCCGAACGTATTGACATGTCGGAAATGCAGATTATTCCCCTGCAAATTGAATTTGTCTGCGATTTCGGCCCGTACTGCTGTTGCAGAAAGTGGCAAGTATGCACTTGTGATACCTTTGGCCATGGTCACGATGTCTGGTTTGATTCCGAAGTTCTGGTGGCCGAACTTTTGACCAGAGCGACCAAATCCACAAATGACCTCATCCACGATCATCAACACACCGTACTTATCGCAGATTTCACGCACTTTTGGCATGTATTCTGGCGAAGGAACGAGGACGCCTCCCCCGGTAATAGTCGGCTCCATGATGACGGCAGCCACGGTCTTTTCTCCTTCCCAATTGATCACTTGATCGTAATATTGGGCGCACTCCAGATTGCATTTGCCGTACGATTTTCCTGCCGGACAGCGATAGCAGTAAGGCGGCGGTACATGCAGGAAGCCAGGCGCTAATGGCTCGTATTTTTCCTTGCGTATGGATTGACCAGTTGCAGCGAGGGCCCCCATCGTATTCCCGTGGTAAGCGCGATGGCGCGAAATGAATTTGTAACGGCCCGGCTCCCCGTTCTGATGATGATATTGACGGGCAATCTTGAATGCGACCTCGTTCGCTTCCGAGCCGCTGTTGGAAAAGAAAACGCGATACTCCTCTCCAAGCCATTCGCTGATCTTCTCGGATAGACGAATAGCAGGTACGTGGCTTTGTGTGAGTGGAAAATACGCCAATTGCTTCAGCTGCTCGTAAGCGGCGTCTGCGAGCTCCTGTCGGCCATAGCCAACATTGACGCACCACAAGCCAGACATCCCATCCAGATATCGGTTCCCGTCGATATCGGTGATCCACGATCCGCTCGCTTCCGTTACGATCATCGGATTGGGGTTGTACGGGGACATATGGTGCCACATATGCGAACGGTCGGCATCCAGCAAGCTCTCTTTATCAAAATCTTTTGTCACTTGTCCTTGCTCCATCGCGCAATCCTCCTTCTTTTTTCGTAAGAGGTTATTTTACAAACACTTTTTGCGAACCAATGCTGGTATCGCCATCTTCGAACCATCTGGATGTGACCGTTTTTTTCTTCGTGAAAAAGAGGACGCCGTCTTTTCCATTTGCATGCAAATCACCGTAAAACGACTGTTTCCAGCCCGAGAAAGCAAAGAAGCCCATCGGAGCAGGCACCCCTACATTGACACCGACCATCCCCGCTTCCACTTGCTGAACGAATTCTCTTCCCCATTTTCCGTTGTTCGTGTAGATGGTCGCCCCATTGCCAAAACGCGAGCGGCTAATGGTCTCCAAGCCCTCTTCAAAGTCCTTCACACGCATCACACTCAGGACAGGCGCGAAAATCTCGTCGCGGACAATGACCATCTCTGTATCTGCCTTGTCAAAAATCGTTGGCCCGAGGAAGTAGCCATCCGGCAGCTTTTTCGCATCCTGGCGACCATCACGTACCAGTGCGGCACCAGACTCGACACCTTTTTCGATATAGTCATGTACTTTAGACAAGTGCGAATCACGGATGACAGGACCGAGATCGATACCTTCCTCCAAACCATTTCCCATCGCGAGAGCATTCGCTTCCTCGATTAGATGCGCGATCAGCTCATCGGCAATCTCCTCGACAGCTACGACAGCGCTGGCTGCCATACACCGCTCTCCTGCACAGCCGAATGCAGAGCTTGTAATTGTTTTTGCCGCGCGCTTCAAATCCGTGTCAGGCATGACTAAATGGTGATTCTTGGCTCCAGCCAGTGCTTGCACACGTTTCCCGTTCGCCGCTGCTGTCTTGTACACGTATTCTGCTACCGGCTGCGAGCCGACGAAAGAGATCGCTTTAACATCCGGATGCTCCAACAGACCATTGACGACATCATGCGCTCCGTTTACCACATTGAATACACCGTCTGGAAGGCCTGCTTCCTTTAGCAGTTCGGCAATCCGAATCGAAGACAGCGGTGTACGCTCCGAGGGCTTTAAGACAAACGTATTTCCTGCGGTTATCGCAATCGGGTACATCCACATCGGGACCATCACAGGGAAGTTAAACGGTGTAATCCCGCCGACTACCCCTAATGGAAAACGGATCACCTGACTGTCGATGCTATTTGCGATATTAGGCAACGTTTCTCCCATCATCAGTGTTGGCATCCCACAGGCGAACTCTACCATTTCCAACCCACGCAATAGCTCTGCCTGTGCCTCAGGCAGATTTTTGCCGTTCTCCATGGTGATCATCCGGGCAAGTTCATCCTCGTGCTTGACCAGAAGGCTATGAAAACGAAACATAATGCGCGCACGATCCACGACAGGGGTAGCACTCCAGCTCACAAACGCTTCCTTTGCAGCAGCAACAGCCTTGTCCACATCTTCTCTCGTCGACAGTGGTACGCGTGACAACAATTCTCCTGTTGCCGGATTGGGCACATCTTCAAAACGTGTCGTCAGTGAATCTACCCACTGGCCCCCGATGTAGTTTTGCAACGGATTTCCAACGATAGCTGTGTTCATCCCTTCAACTCCTCACGTTCAATTGATTGACAATTCCATTTTATCCAAACATAATGCCTGTCAGCACTAGACAAAGCGTAACGCATTACGTAGGGTTAATCTTACAGACTGTAACTGGAAGAGGTGATCCTATTGAGCAACGATTTGCGCCTGACCATTGCAGAAATCATCAAGCGTCCTTTGTTTCAACATGCTCAAGTGGTGGCAGGGCATCGTGGCCTGTCCCGCCCTGTTCGCTGGGTTCACGTCTTGGAGACTGCCGATACGGGACAGTTTTTAAATGGCGGCGAACTGATCCTATCAACCGGGCTAGGATTTGGCGAAGAAAAGGAAAAGCGACTTGCGTATTTAACAGAGCTCATTCGGCGAAAAGCAGTCGGGCTGTGCATCGAGCTGGGACGTTACATCCCCTCCATCCCGGAAGATATGCTAGAGCTGGCGAACCACCACCAGTTTCCGTTGCTCGTTTTCCATCAGCCTGTCCGCTTTGTGGACATCACGCAAGATTTGCACGAGCATTTGATCCAATCGCAGATGCAAGCACTCCGGAATCTCGAAGCCTACTCTCGAAGTTTGCAACAGCTCAGCCTGCAGGCAGCGGGCATACTCAAGCTATTGCAGCATTTTCAGGTGGCGGTTCAGACGCAGGTCTTCTATTACGCACCAGATGGCTCGACACAATTTGCTCCGGTGGTACCGCATGATGTTGCAGTGGAGATGAGCGATTTGATGCGGTCTCATTTTTCCGGACTGGATAGTAGTGAAGCTGGTGTACGCTTCCTTTCTCTATCTGCGACCAGACAGCTTGCCTATCAACCCGTGATGGCAATGGGGCACGTGCTCGCCTATGTCGGCATTGTTTTGTATGAACGCAGTCCGGATGAGTATTTGCTCCTGACCTTAGACAATACGGTCAGCGCGATGGCCCAAATTTTAATGCGGAAAATGTTTGTGGAAGAACAGGCGCTTGCTACCGAAAACCGACTGTTTGATGATTTGATTGCCAACCGCTCCATTCCAGAGGAACAAATGCGTTCCTTGCTTGGTATCACGGGCAGCGATAAAGCCTCTGCCTATCACATGATTATTTTATCGTTTGAGAAGCCGAAGAACCTGGCCCAGGACTCCCTTCCGCCGCACGATCTGACAGCTATTTTCCGTTCACTTTTGACCCGTCACCACTTTCGGCCTTTCATACGATGCATGGGCCATCGCTTTTACTTTTTGCTGATCGAGCAACGTCCGCTTGCAGATTCCCGGCGTACCGTGGAAAAAGCCTTTCGCGAGGTCAAAAGGATCATGACGCAAATGCTAGGAGCGGATATTCAAATACGGATGGGTGTCAGTCGAGCCGGAAAACGGTTGTCAGACGCTGGACGGCACCTCGCGGAGGCGGAACAGGCACTGGCTTTTTGTCAGGAATCATCCAGTCCGTTTTTCGCTGATCTCGGATTGTTCCGACTCCTGTTCCACGTCCCTAGTGAGCCTGTATTAAAGGCCTTCATAAGCGATTACCTCGGTCCGCTACTAGCCCATGACCAAGCACATGGCTCCTCGCTCGTTCATACGCTGCGTGTCTATTTGGATGGTAACCTCTCCAAACAGGAAGCTGCGGAAAAACTGTTCATTCATCGTCAAACGCTCTATCATCGCTTGGAAAAAATCGAAGAAATTCTCGGAAAGGATTACACAGCAACGCAAAACCGGATTTGCTTGGAAATCGCCATGCGAGCGAGAGACTGGTTAAACAAGGAAGAGCAGCACTAAAAAAAGACACAACCCTTCATCTGTTCAGAAGATGGAGGTTGTGTCTTTGATTTATTTCCCCGGCTTATTCATATAAAGGCGATACTTTGCTTCTTTGCCTTGCGTCAGCACGACACGAATTTTGTACAAGCCGGTTTGTTCGATATTCACGGTTAGCTGCTCAGGATTGCTGGACGTTGTAGCAGACGCAAGCTCTTTGGAACGACTGTTATACACGTACAAATCAACATCTGCATCCTCTTTCCAGTCTACGGACAATTCCAAATCCCCTGGCTCATTGATGCGAATGGAATAGTCCATGTATTTCTGCTTTTTCGCCAGCTTTCCTGTTCGGAATGGCTCTTGTTCAACCGGTGGCTTCTCCTCATCCTCGTCATCGGCCTTTTGCCATTTTCCCGTAGTTGCTAGTGCATACGGCTGAGGCCCTTTCGGGATGTTATAGCCTTCGACCGTCACGGTGTAGATTCCCTCTTCCGGTTCAGTAATCCATACTTGCTCGACGTTGTTCAGGTTGTCCACTTCGTCGTTGTAAGGGGCCTCAAAAAAGTCGTTGCCGTTCAGTTTTTCTCCACTCGGTGTCGTTACTTTCAGATTCAAATCGTTGACGAGTGCACGCTTTGCGACAATGGCAGCAGGATAATCCGTCCACGCAAGCGTAATTGCCAAAGGCTTGGAATCATCCGAGACCTTGACCTTATACGTAACTTTTTCACGCGTGCGAATGCCGTCCTTCTCGTCCTTGTAGTTCGTTTCAATCGCATTCGCCAGATTGGCTCGTCCGAAGCCTTGCTCTCGCATGTCTTCATCCAAGTTGTCTGCACTCGTCAACAGCATGGCTTTTACTAATGCACCGCTCGGATTTTTTTCCCCTTCTTCCTGCAAAAATTCCCGGATTTGTGCCACACCGCCCGCTAAAATCGGCGTCGCCATGCTCGTGCCGTTCATATACGCGTAATGTTCATTAAAACGCTTGTAGAAATTTTTGCTCGGTGCCAGTGAAGAGCGCGTGGATAAGATCGCTGTACCAGGCGCGACAATATCCGGCTTCAAACGCCCGTCGCCTGTTAATCCGCGACTGCTCGATACCCACACGTCGTCCGCTTTATCGGAGTTCTTCCCCAAGTCCGGACGAACATTTTCTGTAGCGCCAACGGCAATGACGTTTTTAGCGGTGGCTGGGCTCCCGATCGTTTTAAAACCTTTCTCGCCTTCGTTTCCAGCCGCAACAAGTACCGTCATATCTGGATGCTCCCATAAAAAGCGATCAAACAGCATCGATGACAAGCTGTACTCTCCCTTATCATTCGCCCCCCATGAATTGGAGTGAATGCGGGCTCCCTCTTCGTATGCTTCCTGCAAAATGGTCTCGACATCCGTAACGAGCTTCCCTTTCGCGTTCTCTATGGAATGAAATACGAGCTTGGCACCCGGTGCCGTTCCTTTATACTGTCCATCCGATGCTTCACCTGTGCCTACAATGGAGCCAGCTACATGCGTACCATGACCGTGGACATCGCTCGCATCATTCGGTCGGCCAAGTGAAATGAGCTTCTCAATTTGGCCTTTAAAATCTGGATGCATCGTTTGGAGCTTCCCTGTATCTAGTCCGGTATCAGCGACTCCGACAATTTGTCCCTTGCCTGTGTACCCTGTCGAGGCCAGCTTGTCCGAATGAATGATGGTAGCTGCCACATCATTGTGCAGCTTGTTTTCTGGCACGGGGACAACCGCAATGACATCATCTGATTCGATCACTTGTTCAATCGTTTCCTGATCCATCTTAGCGATTGATATATGCGGAGCATCCTCAGGTGATTGAACGTCTCCTATATCTTGATCCTCCGTCAATTTTGTCATCGCTCGATACATGTCCACCCGTTGATTGAAACCGACGACGGCAACCTCGACCCGCTCTCTTTTGCCTCCTTCAAAACGAAGCTCGGACGATACCTTCGACTTCGGTGTAAAGGACATTACATCTTCGACAAAGGACAGCTTCTCGACTTCCTTTCTTACCTGTTCATCCTCCATTTTTGCGATGAATGCAAAATCCGGTATGTAATCACCAAGCGTGACGCCGATTTCTTCCAGTTCTTCTTTCCACTCCTCACGAACAGGACCGGATAACTGAATAACGACGAGCTCAGACTCTCTCTTTTTCGACGAAAGCTTGTCCAGGGCCAGACCCTCATCCGCTTCGATCTGGATATTGCCCCGACGCTCTCCCTCTTGTTTGGCATCCGCCGGAATGCCTTCCAGCGAAAGTGTCAGAACAAGTGTCGCGCATAAAGCTGCCTGCCATTTTTTTCGCAAACCAAACACCCTTCCCCCCATGGCATAATAAAACCATTTCTATCCATTATAAGAGAAAGGGTGAATAGTCAAAAGAGTAAGAAGGCATAGACATGGGACAAAAACTAATTTTTTGTCCCATCCTCTTCTGCCGTCCACTGTAATAGCAGTTGAAAATCGACCCATGCCAACTGCATGAGCATTTCCTGATTCCATTCCTGCTTCGGAATATCCATCAGTCGCACAGCCTGGTTTTGGATCGCCTCTTGCAACAGGTTATGGCTAAAACGACCGTTGCCATTCAATCGATGATCACTGTCTGCTTTATCCAAGGACTGTGCGATCATTTCCAACACGTTCTTCTCAATCGCATACCCCACATCACATGCAGCCTGTTCAAGAATGTGCACGAGTTCCTGCACCGTGTAGTCGGGGAACGCAATATATTTTTTAAACCGTGACAATAGTCCAGGGTTGCTCATTAGTAATGCATTCATTTCGAGTGGGTAGCCTGCGAGGACCACGACGAGATTCTCTTCGTGTTTGGTCATTTCCTCTACGAGCGTATCAACCGCTTCCTGCCCAAAATCCCGCTCTCCTCCGCCGAGCAGCGAATACGCTTCATCGATAAACAAGACGCCACCCAAGGCTTCGCGAACTTTTCTGCGAGTAAGCGCTGCGGTCTGACCGACATACCCTGCTACCAAGTCGGCTCTACTCGCCGTAACTAGATGACCGCGCTTCAAATAGCCGATTTCTTGCAAAATCTGTGCGTACAGCTGGGCGACCGTCGTCTTCCCTGTACCTGGATTTCCAGTAAAGACGGCATGCAGCTCAATCGGACTTTTCGGCAGGCCTCTCGCTGCGCGTTCTTGCTGGACGGACACATATGCCGCGATTTTTTTCAACTCCGTTTTCACTTGAGCAAGACCAATCAACGCTTGTAGTCGAGCTTCTGCATTTCTTTCTTTTTGCGGCGGATCGAAGCCACGTACATCCTCGGGTTTCAGAATCGTAAAGTCATCCCATTTCAGTTCCTTACCGTCTGTCTCGCGTCCTTTGGCAAAGATAGCATCGAGCACGATATTGGTGACTGTCCTTGCATTGCCAAACGTCTCGTCTACTTGTGCTTTTTCAATGCGCTGCCGCAGCGTAACTTTTGCCGCCTCTGTCAGAGTAAAATCGTTCCGTACGGCTACTTCTTCTGCAATATGCACCAGTTCGTCCGCCTGATAGTCCGGAAGCAAAAAGTGGCCCGTCTCTGGAAAACGACTATTTAGCCCAGGGTTGGCGTACAAAAAGTGACGCATTTCTTCGGGATAGCCCGCCAGCATCACGACGAAGCGTCCTGCATACTCGCCACTCGTCATAGCGGATACAAGCGTGTCTATCGCGACTTGTCCATAATCACTGCCAGAGCTATCTGGACGCTTCAAGCTGTATGCCTCATCGATAAACAGGACGCCGCCGCCTGCCTGCTTGATCGCCTCCATGACGCGCTGCTCTGTCTGTCCCACGTAAGCGCCGACCAACTGAGAACGATCCACCTCGATGAGCTGTCCTTTTTCCAACAACCCAAGCTCTTGATACAGCTTGGCGATCAAGCGAGCCAAAGTCGTCTTCCCCGTGCCTGGGTTTCCCATCAGCACAAGATGAAGGGGGAGCTGATCTTTCATATGCCAGCCCTTTTCTTCGCGCAGCTGGCGATACTGCAGAAATTGCGCCAGCTGCCGAACCCGATGCTTGATCTCGTCCAAGCCGATCAACTGCTCCAATTGCTCTAAAGCACCCCTATCTTGCTGAGGAGCTTTTTCGCGATCTTCTACCCTTTCGTTCCTTTGCGGCAGAAGCTTTTCTTTCTGTTCTTGCTGGTTCGTTAAAGCGCGAATCGTCTCTTGCAATTGGACGAGCATTTCACTGGAGTAAAAGACCCCGGATAAAGACGCTCCATACGCTTGAACACGTTCTTGCAATTGTACTAATAAATTTTGTCGTTCCGTGTATAACAGCACGAGGCCAGCAGCCGTAGTTTCCGCCTCTGAATCGTTCCACTTTTGCGCTGCCAGTAGCGTCTCCTCCGCAAGAGAGCGCCACTTCGTGATGTCAGCTAGCTCATTGGTTGCCTGCTCTTCCAGTACCTCAACTGTTCTCCTGCGCATGACGACATTATCCGTTTCACGCACTGACTTGAATTCTGTGAGAAAGGCATGGGATCGCAACTGTGTAAAGTACAGCTCGAGCTTAACTTCTCCAGCGTAGGAATAATCAGGGGCTAGTTGAAGCGCACGATCTACCCATTCAGCGGCAAGTGTATGGCCTCCTGTTTTATGCATCCGCAAAGCGGACATCCGCGTCAGCACCATCGCTTCCGTCAAATCAAGCTCTTCGTCTGGATGTTCTTGGCGATACTGTTCGAGCATTTGCAGGAATGTCAGGCATTCGCCTTCGGTTAGCGACTGGATGCTGGACGGATTTTCGCTAAAGCTTGCAATCAGTAACCTCGGGTCCCGTTCTTCTTGATGCTGCATCTATTGATAGCTCCTCCCGCTCCATTGTTTCATCCCTGTTGTAGCATATTTAGCCGAACATGAAAAGTCTGTCCGAACATTAGAGCTCCCCTTGAATATTCAAAGCGGTTCTTTTCACCTTTTGTCGTGCGAATAAGGTCGCGCAAGCAATGAGGATACCGGCCATACCAAATTCAAACCAGACCCCTCCCCATTCTAACAGCATCGCACCTACAACCGGACCTGCAGCCATGCCCGTATAGCGGATGAAATTGTACACACCAATGGACGTTGCACGCTCTGCTTCAAATACTTCGGATAGCAAAATCGTGTGTGCAGGCATACCTACACCCAAGGTTAAGGCAAACAGCGTACTTGTCAGCACAAGCAGGAGAAAAGAAACATCAGCCGCAGTCATAAAAAGAAACATCGCCAAAGCATTTGCACCTGTCGTCACCAGTAATGTTTTCCGTGCTCCCCATCGATTTTGCAACACAGCAGACAGCTTGCTACTGATAATAAAGACAACTGACACGAGCAAGAAAACCAAACCGATTATTTCAACGGTGACTGCGTAGTGGTTCGTCAATTGGACTGGGAGAAACAGCAGAAAGCAATAATAGGCGTACATTTGGCTAAAACCGATTAAAATGACAGATGCTCCGACTGGGTGGAGCAAAATATTACGGAAGGACCCTCGTGTAAAACCTCCTGATGATGTAGCTTGAGCCTTTTTCGTTTCAGGTAACCATACAGCATTGATGCCGACGAGAAAGACTGCGCAGATCGCCAAAAACAAAAAGACCGCAGAATGTCCGCCGATGCCGCCAATCCAGCCTCCTAACAGTGGACCAAGTGCCGGACTAAGTGCAAGTAGCATCTGATAAGTACCCATCGCAGATGCACGTTGGATTCCTGTAAATATGTCTCCAATAATCGTTGCGGCTACGATCGGAATGGCAGCAAATCCCGCCCCTTGTAAAGCCCGGAAAAATAGTAACCCATAAATCGAATCGACCAGATAGCATCCGATTGACGCGATCGTAAATAGGATCAGGGCAGGTATCATAACACGCTTTCGGCCGAACCTATCGATAAATGGTCCGTAGATGATTTGCATAATCGCGAGCATGACGGTAAAGATTGAAACAGTCCAGTTAATCATGGTTGCACTCGTCTGAAATTCTTTTTGCATGGCTGGTAAAATAGGCATGAACAAATTTTGCGCGAACATACCTAGCATTAGCGTTATCCCAAGTAGGTACAATACTTTTTTTGGATTCATGGTTGCTCTCCTCTTATCTCTCTAATATTGTGTCCCTGGAAACAATTTCACAAAAAAAATAATGAACACGCGTAGTATGTTTCCCCTAATCTTCTGTTGCTTCTCTTATGACCTTTTCCAAAAATGCCAATTCAGTAGGCGTATACCTATCCAAGAATCGGTAAATGTCATTTTCCAGGCGTTGATGATAGTGTTCATGAATCTCGTTTACCATCTCTCCTGCTGATGTCAGCCTGAAAAAAACTTCCTTCTGATTGTCTTCGAGCTGATACCGCTCGAGTAATCCTTTCTTCAAAAGTTTGACTGTTATTTTGGATATCGCACTCTTTGTTACCCCAATATGCTGTGCAATTGTCGTAACATTGACTCGATCTTTCCTCCCTACCTCTTGAAGGACGTGGAGCTCTGTTACGGATAACCTTCCAACTCTATCGTAATCAGGTACGCTGATTTTAATCTGGCGCAATAGCATTTCTTCACGTAGCTTGCTGCGCTCCTCCTGTTTGTGTAGAAAGGTGATCCATCGATTCCAAAGCTTCTTTTTAGGGTCCAATGCAGCATCAGCTCCTTATATGTTCTACCTTTGTTTCCACGGAAACAAAATAACCTTATCATGAGACTTCCTTTTTACGCAAGAAAAAACCGCAGCCCTGCATTCGCAAGCTGCGTTCCGAGACCAATCTCTATCCATTTAGATTGCCCAATTCCTTATCTGCACTAAAATGAGCACGGGCTGCCTCAAACACTTCACTTTCCGATCCGGCCGAGATTTTGAAACTCGATACCACTTTTTTGCCACATCGTACTTGTACGTTGTACTGTGAATCCCCATCATATGTTGACTCGAAATGATAATCCTCACCATTGACCTGAATAGTTCGTTCCATGGTTACACCTCCCACCTTAGTGTGACCAAGCAACATGGCAATCATCCAATATTTTGTTGCAAAGAAATCGTTGTGTTTCACCCTTGGTCGACTCACCTGTCGTCATGCTATTCGGCTCTATGAAATGGTTAGAGGGCACAACGCTGGTTCGCCAGCGCCGTGCCCCGTTTTCCTTTTTACATATCAGCAATGCGAGTTGCTTTTTTTCGCGCTACTCTCTTTTCGCGAATCCCCTCAAAGATCGAATAAAGAACAGGAACCAATACAAGCGTTACGAGCGTGTGAAAAATCAACCCCGCAATTACCCCGGTAGCAAGCGGCGCCTCTAGTTCCGCTCCTTCCGCAACAGCGAGTCCCATCGGCAGCATACCGAGTATCGCTGTCAGTTTGGTCATAATCACCGGACGAACACGATCCCGCGTGCCCTGTACAATTGCTTCTTCCAACCCCATCCCCCGTGAGCGGAGCAGATTGATTCTGTCAATTAACAGGATTGCATTGGATACAACGATTCCTACCAGCATGATGAGCCCAATCATCGCCATCTCACCAAACGTTCGCTGTGTGACTACGAATCCAAGAATAACTCCCACCAAGGCCATTGGCAACGACAGCATGATTATAAACGGCTGTGATAACCTCCCAAACTGTGCGACCATAATCACATAAATAAGGGAGATGACCGCTATCAGAACGAGAATTCCTTGCGTAAAGGTGTTATTCTGTTCCTTCAAATCACCAGCGATCTCGATCTTGTATCCAGCAGGCATTTCCACTGTACCCAGCTTCTCATTTATTTGTCTGCCCGCCGTACCAATATCCGTGCCCAACAGTTCTGCGGATACCGTAATGATTTGCTCTCCTTTTTCATGTTTGATCGTAATCGGAGATTTACTGAAATGAAAATCAACCAGCTCGTGTAACGGCACCTGCGTGCCTGTTTCTGTTCGGATCATGATCTGCTGGAGCTGGTCAGGATGTGTCACCCATGTCTCTGGAAATCTGGCAACAATCGAGGTTTCGATACCATTTTGACTGATTGTGGATAGGGGCTGCTCCCCAAGCAGCATGCTGATTTGGCTGTCCAATGAATCGGAGTCAACCTGTAATTGAGACATTGCCTCCTGATTCGGTGTGAGCGTTACTTTTTCCTTCCCTCTTTCGAAGTCATTCCGAATATTGACTACACCAGGGATGCTCGCCAGCATTTCTTCTACTTTTGCAGAAATCGCCCGTGAAACCTCCAAATCTTCTCCCGCAACCTGCAACTCAACGGGGGCCGATTTACCTGAGAATCCAAATGCCATACTCGTTTGTTCCACACCGTCAATCGCATTCAAGCGACGGTTTACTTCTTGCATAAATTCTTCTTTCTCTTGAGTTCGTTGCGACTTCGTCACTAATGTAATGTTTAACTCCACTGTCTCTTTCTTTGCTGTAAAAAAGACTTGATTCACATCGGACAGATCTCTTAACGCTTTTTCCGCTTCAACTGCTGCTGTTCGCGCCTGTTCCAAGCTAGTGCCATCAGGCATTGTTAACGTGGCGAAAATTTGATTCTCATTGGCATTCAAGCCGTTTCCTATTTTAATGAAAGGGAAGAGACTCAACGCCCCTACAAACACTCCAAGAGCGACCAGCAATGTGAGAACTCGATGACGAAGGGTTAACAACAGTAATCGCTGAAAGAGAGAAACAATCCGATTTTTCCCTTCTTCGCTAGGGGACTGCAACTGTTTATCATGTTGGAGAAAACGCTCTGAAAAAATCGGAACAAACAGAAAAGCTGCAATCGTTGACGCAAGAATGGTAGAGGTAACGGTAAACGCAATGGTATGAAGAATAGGCTTCAGCCACTGTTCAAAATCCGCGACCACTAGCGGTAAAAACACAACAATCAAGGTTAATTGGGAAGCAAATACAGGTGCTATCACCTCTTTTGAGCCCTGAACGATGGCCTGTCTCAGCTGCATTCCCTTTTCTCTCAAATGATAAATGCTCTCCAGAACAACGATCGCCGCATCAACAATCAATCCGATTGACAAGCTCAGTGATATTAATACCACCATGTCAATGTTATAACCAGCAGCTTTCAGCGCGATGAAAGTCATCAGGATGGAGAGAGGTAGCGTCGTGGCAATGACCATCGTCACACGCCAATTTCGCAGGAATACCCAGAGTACGAGGATTGCCAATATGCCCCCGATGACAACATCTCTACTCAAATTGGTGATCGCTTTTTTAATAAAGGAGACGGATTCAAACATGACTCTCAGCTCGTAGTTTCCGCCTGCCTCCTCATTGATTTGCCTCACAACTTCCTCGACTTTTTTCTGTGTGGTGATCAGGTCACTCCCCGGAGCACGCTTTACACTGATTTGTACAAAGAGGTTGCCTTCTGTCATGGAAATAGCGTCCTTCACGCTTCCGCGCAGGTCACTCACCGTTGCCAGTTGTTCGAGTGCAACCTTGCCCTTGGGTGTCTTGATCAAAATGTTTTTGAACTCTTCTACATTCTTTAAGCTGTTGTCAATCATCACAACGGTGTCGAATCCGGGATTTTCCAATATCCCCACAGCTTTTTTCCAATTGGTCCCCTGTAGCTGACCAACAACATCCGCTGCTGTCGTTCGATAGGCAGTAAGCCGTTCAGGACGAAATGTTATCGCAACCTTATTTTCAAAACCGTCCTCGGATACGACCACTTCCTTCACACCCGGGACGGATTCTATTCGATCCTTAATGGTCGTCTTCAGCAAGGTGAGCATGGTCTGTGTATCGGCACCCACCATTGCGTAGTCGATTAAGTCCTCATCACCTAAATTCGTTTGAGTGACGGTTACGGTATCCACTACTTTGGGAAATTCATTGCGCAGCCGATTCACAATATTTTGGGTCTCTTGCTTGACCTTTTCACCTTCCCCATCCTCTGCAAGGATCGAGATGCCAGAAAACCCCGTCCCTGTTTTCGATGAGAAATTTTTAATACCAGCCACAGATTTCAATTCCTGCTCTATTTTTTCCGTGACCTTTTCCACCATCTCTTCAGGCGGCAGCGCTCCTCCTGAAATATTCACTTCAATCCAAGGCAAATTCGTTTTCGGTACGAGCTCCACGTGGAAGGAAAAGAGAGCACCGATTCCGGTAAGCACGATGAGGAATGTGCACAAATAGAGGATCACTTTTCGTTTCAGCAAAAAGAGAATGACCTTGTCCATCGGTTACTCCCCTTTCACCGTAACGACTTCTCCTTCGGCGTAGTACGTTATGCCGGAGATTAGGATTTGATTGCCCGTCTGTAAGCCCGATAGAATCTCGACGTTATTTCCAAAAATTCGCCCAACTTCCACGTCGCGTCTCTTGATGACTCCATTTTCGACAACCATGACGAAGCGCTGTGTTTCTTTAATGCCCACGCTTTGGACAGGAACGAGCATCCCGTTTACCTTGCGTGACATCTCTACAGTCGCGATCATTCCCTCGATCAACACGTTGTCTTTATTGGAGACAGCTATCTCTACCAAATACTTTCCCGTTTCTGCGTTAAGAACGGGCGAGATAAATGTTATGGTCCCTGTGCTTTTGGCCTTTCCCTCCACTGTCACTGGCACCTTGTCCCCTTGCTTGTAGTTTTCTATCACATCCAATGGGACATCGACCTTCAGCTTTACTTCCGAGCTATCAACCAGGTGAATGATACTTTCACCTGGCTGGGCAAGACTTCCTGCCTTTTGGGTCACATCGATGACCGTACCGCTAAACGGCGCGACGAGTTGCGTTTCTTGAAGGGTTTTCTTTGCGAGCTCTACTTGACTGGATGCTTGTTTCAATTCGGCGTCTGCACTGGCAATCTCGTTGACTTCCGCGCCTTTTAGCAACTTATCCAATGTAATTCGCGCTTCTTGTAGCGAAATCTCGATTTGCTCTTTTTCCGACTGGGCGCTGTCCAGCTCACTCTGCGAAATAGCGCCGCCCTTAAACAGCTCCTGGGCTGTCTCCCATTTCCGCTGGGCATCCTTCAAACGCTTTTCCTGGCTGTCCACTGCCAAGCGTTGTTTGCTGATGAGATCCGCGCTTGCTCCTTGCAACGTTTTTGAACGCAACGCAGATGCACTTTGGACCTGGCTTTGTGCCGCTTCCAGCCCCTTTTTATAATAGTTGGTATTTAAGGAACTTAATACCTGACCTTGTGTTACCTTTGCCCCTTTTGTTACGTTCATTCGTTCAATCGTACCAGAAGCCCCAAAGGCTAGGTGGCTCTCCTGTTTGTATTCAACGAAAGCAGTAAGAGGAGTCGGCAAGGAATCTGTCTGTTTTACGGTGTGCACCTGCACGATCTTTTGTTTGGTTTGCTCCGTTTCCTGTTTCGTTTCCACTCCACACCCCGTGATGAACATCAGTACAACGGTCAAAACGACATAGTGCATACTCTTCACGTAGAGTCCTCCAGTAGTTTTGTCATTGTCTTTTTGAAAGAAGCTGACATCCTATTCTCTCTCTCGTTATCGTGACTTTGCTCAAGCTGACTTGTCCGTAGCAACAACATGCTCTTCTTTTTTCTTAAAGTATTGACTCACTTGCTTGTTCAGATGAGCGATCAAGGCGATCACGAAAATGAGAGCACCTGAGACCAACAGGAGATACGGCCAATAAACGGCCTCCAGTAAAATACCGTACAACCAGATCCCAAACGGTACGGCCACACCGGTAAAAGTGCCGACCACACCAAACATGCTGGCACGCAAATGCTCAGGCGTGTTCAATTGAACAAAGGTAAAGATCGGGATGTTCCCCATGGAGTTGAAGATGGCAGAGACCAATAAAATCCCGACAAACACGCCCGTAATGATCCACGAGGCGTTGCTCGTTTCCGGAACAAAAATCGGAAAGATCCACGACATCAAGAGAATCCCTTGCACTTGAATCAAAAGAAAGATTTTATTCTCAACGTATTTGCTTACCTTTTTCATAGAGACAATAGCCGCTCCGATAATGATCCCGATAAACCAGGAGGACTGAATAAAGGAGAATTGCTCCATCGATACCTTTTCGACTCGATAGGCAATATGCAGCAGCCCCACATACATGAGCGGAGGGAAAATAAAGTTGAGCACAAGGAAAATCAGGAACAAGTACTTGATAACAACCTGTTCTCGGATATATTGGAAGACTTCCTTGATTGTTTCTGTATAGCTTTGTGTTGTCTCCTGTACTACCTCGGCCTTGCGGAAACGGAGGAACATTTGCAAGATACCTGCTCCGATAAAAGAAAGACCATCAATCAGCAAAATCATTTCCATCCCCATTAAACGATAGGCAACCGCCCCTACCAAAGGACCCGCTACATTGAGAATGGCGCTGATCGCTTGGTAAATAGAGTTCATACTTCCTACTCTGTCCTCATCTACCAGCTCTGGAATGGATGCTTGCAAAGCGAGATACGTAACAGCCTGAATGGTGCTGATCACGAAGGCGTAACCCACAAACAGCCATAGATTCGTGGGAAACTGGAGGAAAAACAGTAAAAACAAGAGAACGAGCGCACCGCTTAATAGCTCTGTGACAACCATAATCATTTTCTTGTTGTGTCTATCAATATAGGCGCCTGCAAAAATATTAATCAGCACCCCTGGCAAGTACGAAAAGCCCAGAACAGTTGCAAATGCAGCGGAAGAACCCGTCACATCCGCAATGTACAGAGCCAGAGCAAATTTGTATACACTACTACCTAATTCCGTAATGAAACGAGTAAAAGAAAAGAGAAAAATATTTAATCCGTATCTTTGGTTGCCCATCTTAACCTCCCTGAATAGTAATCCCTCTAGGTGACGATTTATTTCAGCAAGATGATCCCGCTCCACTCCAAGGACATAACCAGGAGCAGAGCGAAATCCATCTGCCGATTTCCATTACGAGGCTTAGCCGACTCTTAGCGTATGACTAGAGGCATTCCTATCAATTTTTTCACTTCCTCCTCCAAGAGCACTCGCAGCTTCCTTTCATCCTCCCGATATGGCAGAGCCATAAAAATAGTCATTTTGCCCATGGATGTATAGGATGCCTCAAAGAGAATTCGCTTCTTTCCTTTGATAAACAGGTGATCGTATTCACTTGGTTGACTCATGTTCTGCTCACCCAAAAAGTTGCAAATAATAGGTGTCATCTGCAAGGATTGGATGAGTGATTGGTGGGAAAGAGGATAGTTTTCCGTTACGTCAGGGTTTTGCACGAGATTGGTGAAATGGATGTTCCTCTCCTTTGCGAGATCCAACCGAACTTTCACATACGTTTCCAACTCATCGAGACTCCACGACGGATCAATAGAAAGTGGAATATGATCGATGCACTCGCCAAGAACATCGAAGAAATGGTTCCCCATAAAGGATCTGCCAAAGTTCATAAGGAAGATGGGGGCCTTTTGGACTCCATAACTTCTTTCGCAAAATCTGGCTAATAAAGCAATCGGAATCCGCGCATTTTCTGTCTCCTGCGGGTTATCCATATCCAGTTCGCAGGTAACAATCGTGTATCCGTCCAAAGCAGATGAAGATGGAAGCTGGCTTTCGATGGACAAAAGACTATTCTCAAATCCAAGGAGATCAAACTCCTCCATAAGCTGTTGATCTTCGATTCCGATTGGACCTTTCGTAATTTGCTGGACGAAATCCCAATACGTATTCCGATCACTTTCCGAGAGGTCTGCGCCATTCTCCAATGCTTCGTAATACAGATTTATGTCGTTTTGCAGAACCTCGCTGCTAATCAAATCAAAAATGAGATGCGATGCCGGGAATATGAACGAGTACTCTTTCTCGCTCTCTTTCAGCAAGATCACTTTGTATGACAAGGAGCCGATCGAATCATGCTGCTGGTAAAAATATTCGCTCAGTAAAAGTTGGCGCACCGCTTCTTTTCTTTCTTCCGATTCGCCCGATACATCAACAACTGGAAGCTCAATTTCACTTGGGCAAGGATATTCTTTCCAATATGGCTCTGCTTCCTCAAAAGCTAGTGTGCATCGTAGTAAATGATGCCGCTTCAAAACGTCAAGGAAGGCTTTTTCCAGCGTCTTCGGATCGATCATCCGCTCAAAGCGAATTACTGTTCCAGAAATGTCCTTTTCCTGTACATGATAGCGCTGTGAAGGTGACAGTGGCTGCCTGATGAAAGCTTGCTGATTCACGATCGCCTCCGAATAACGAAGGAGCTTCTGATCGAGGTCGTTGAAGAGTCGCTCCTGCCATGGCATCGTTTCCTTCTCATCGAACGCAGCTTGCTGCAAATGATTCTTCTCTTTTTCCCATACTTTTTGCGAGAGATCCAGATATTGAATGGCGTGCGGCTGTATCGCAGGATCGCAAGACCTACGCAATAAGGACAGGATTTCTTGATGTTTGTCCCGCGCATTTTCTTCCACGTACAGAACAGCTCGGTGCTTGCTGCCGAACGGCACCTCTACATAGTTGCTTCGTACTTGAAAATGGGCGTAGATCAAGGTTTCCAGCTCTTTTTTATCTTGCGCTTTTGTGGTACGAATCCGATTTACAGTATCTACATAGCCTGCCAGCGCTCTGACTGTGTCATATTGGAAGATTGTTTGAATCTTCACTTCGATGCCTTCCTTATGCAGTCGTGCTACCAGTTGGATCGCTTTGATAGAATGCCCACCCAGATCATAAAAATGGTCATCCACACTGATTTCCTGGAGGTCCAGCACTTCTTTCCAGATTTCTGCCAGCCTAATCTCTTGCTCTGTAACAGGTGGATTCAGTTGCTTACTTGCCTCCCTGATCATGACAGGCTCAGGTAATGCTTTCCGATCTATTTTTCCATTCGGTGTGACAGGCATTCTCTCAAGGACGTGGATATACGTTGGTACCATATAGGCCGGAAGAGTGGCCAAAAGCTCCTGACGCAAATCTCTGTTCCAATCAGGCTGCTCCCAGACCAGATAAGCGATCAGGCAGGCATCTCCTCCCTGCTCTTTTTTGGCCAACACGACCGCTTCCTTCACTCCTGCCTGAGATAGGATCACGTTTTCAACCTCATCAAGCTCGATACGGAAACCGCGTATCTTGACTTGGTTGTCCATTCGCCCCAAATATTCCAGACTTCCATCCGCAAGCCATTTCACCATATCTCCCGTCTTGTAGAGCCTCGAACCGGCAATAAACGGATCTGCCACGAATTTCTCGTTTGTCAATTCCTCGCGATTGATGTAGCCATCAGCGACGCTAATACCCGCGATCGCTAACTCACCAGGAATTCCCTGGGGCTGCAAATGACCATGCGCATCCAGCACGTATACTTTTGTATTGGCAATGGGCTTCCCGATTGGCACTTGCTGCGGCAGCTCCTCTTGCCCTTCATACGTCCAAGTCGTTGCACAAATGGTTGTTTCGGTTGGACCGTATGCATTGATGTAGCGGCAATGGGCGCTCCATTTATGGACGAGCTCCCAGTTTGCTGCGGAACCTGCGGTGATTAACGTTTGCAATTTCGGGAAATTTTCCGGTTCCAAATACGTCACAAAGGTAGGCGGAAGCGTCGCGACTGTTACTTCATGCCGCAGCAGATACTCACTGAAAGCCTGCGAATCGAGTACGACATCCTTTGAAACTACGACAAGTCTCGCCCCCGTCAATACGCCCATCGTAAACTCCCAGACAGAGGCATCAAAGGAGATGCTGGCAAACTGCAACACCCTGTCATTTTGGGTGATACCGAGATCGTTAATGAAAAACTGCTGGAGGTTGGCGATTCCAACGTGGTGCAGCCTTACTCCCTTTGGCTTCCCCGTTGACCCGGAGGTATAAATCACGTAGGCTAGGTCACTGGAACGATGAAAAGTCTCTACATCAGATGTAACGCCGTTGTATACGCTCTTATCATCAAGATTGATCACCATTGCTGCAGGGAGAATACGCTCTGCATACGCTACTGTCGGATCATGGACCAAAACAATGCTGGCCCCGCTATCTTCGATCATATAGCTGATCCGTTCACTCGGATGGTCAGTGCTAATAGGGAGAAAAGCACCGCCCGCTTTCAAAACGGCCAAGATGGCGAGGCTGTAAGCAGCAGAGCGCTCCACCATCACACCAACAATGCTGCCAGGTTTTACCCCTTTCTCACGCAGAACGTGGGCCAGCGCATCGGATTTGTCATCCAATTCCTGATACGTGTAGCTGCCTTCCTGATCGACTACGGCAATGTGATGCGGCCCCTTTTTGACCTGTTCCTTAAATAGCTGGTCAATGGTTCGCGTTTGGTCAACCAGCATCTCCGTGTCATTCCATTGTTCCAGAATGAGAGCCTGCTCCTCGTCCGTAACCATTTGCATGTTTGCAATTGGCTGGTCGGGATTGCGGATGACACTCTGAACCAACTGATTCAGATGCGCTTGCACTTTTTGCAGATAGGAATCGCTGTAGGCAAGTGCATTATAGATAAAGTGAATTTCTAATTCCTTACCGGGAATAATGCACAAGTTGAAGTCGTAGCTGGTTTGCTCATATCCTTGGACATCCGTGATTCCGAATAAACCGCCTTTTCCATCTTCGTCGAATGCCTCTTCCGTCAATGGATAGTTTTCAAAGACCATAAGATGCTGAATCAGGTTTTGCTTTAATGCGGTTTCGGACTGAATATCCGCCAGAGACAAGTATTGGTAGCTACTTGTGGCTGTGAAGAATTGTTGCACCTGTCCGAGTAACTCCGAAAATGTCTGTTTGCCTTCACTGCGAATCCGCATTGGGATCGTATTGACAAACAACCCAACCATTTCCTCCACACCAACGAGCTCAGAGGGACGTCCCGAAACAACTGATCCGAAGACAACATCATTGGCATAATTGTATCGTTGCAGCAACAATCCCCAGAGGGAATGAAAGACGATGCTCAGTGTCACATCATTTGCTCTCGCTATTTGCTCCAAACGGGCAGTCGTTTCCCGATCGATGCGGAACACGATCGATTCTCGTTGGTACCCCTTACCGGTTGAAATATATTCAACCGGTAAAGGAGATTGTTGATCAAATCCATCCAGGCTATCGCGCCAGAACGAGAGCCCTTCTTGTTTATTTTGCTTGCCAAGCCAAGTGATATAGCTACTGAAGGAATAAGGTGGAGCCAGCTCAGCCTTCTTATTTTGAAGATAAGAGCGATAGATATGGAAAAAGTCTTTTGCGACAATCCCCAAGCACCAGCCATCCATAATAATATGGTGGAAGCTCCACACCATCTTGTATTTTGTTTCACTCAATTTCATAACGGTCATCCGAAACAACAGATCTTTCTCCAGATCAAATCTCTTGCGCCGATCCCTTACAAGAAATTGCTCTACGAATGCTTCTTGTTCATCCTGATTCAGGTCAGAGATGTCCTCGATCTGAATAGCTGCTTCTCTTCGCTTCAACACGATTTGCAGCGGCTTTTTACTTTCTTTATAGTGAAAGACTGTTCGCAGGATATCGAATCTTTCGACGAGGTCGCGAAAGCTCTGATCAAGGAGATCAAGCCGCAACGACTCCTCCATCGTAATCACCGTTTGTTCGAAGTGAACCTCTGATTCAGGATGAAGGATAAAGTGATACAGCATGCCTTCTTGCATAGGTGTCAAGCGGTATATATTTTTTATCTGAACACCATTCAAACCTCATCACCATCTATCATTGAATTTTTTCACCCAGCAGTTGAGAAAGATGATCTAACTCCTCAATGGACAGCTCATCGTATGTGAAATCTGTTGGGCTTTGCTCGACTGACTCTTTCGATAAGCAGTGCGTAATGATTTCTACGATTTTATCTCGGTAGGCATCCACGAGGCGCTGAATGGTTCCTTCTTCAAACTCTTCACGATGATAAGTAAAAGTAAGTGTCAGCTTGCGATTCACGACAATTCCATTCACATCAAGCGCAAAGGAACGAATGGCGGTCGGACTGATTTCTCGGCCAGGAGAGAGGGAGGAAGTCGTCATGCTCTCTGATTCCAAGTCTGTATCGAACTGACCCAAGTAGTTAAAACTGATCTCGGGCTTTACTTGGAACGTTAACGGAACATCGGTTTGTCTCGCAGACAGATACTGTAAAATACTGTATCCAATACCTTTGTTCGGAACACGCCGCAGGCTGTCTTTCACCATTTTGATCTGGTAGCCAAGCGATTCTGATCGGCTCATATCCAGTACGAATGGATACTGGGCTGTAAACCAACCGACTGTGCGTGAAATATCGATGCCCTTCACGATCTCTTCTCTGCCATGTCCCTCCAGATTGACGAGCACATGCTCTATCCCAGCCCACTCTTTTACCGCCGAACCCAACGCCGTAAGCAACAAATCATTCACTTCCGTGTTATAAGCCTGGTGACTATGCTTAAGCAGCTTTTCTGTATAAGCTTCATCAAGCTCGATGGTGACATCTGTTGTATCTTGCATAAGCGGTGCCCCAACCGTTTCCACCTTTGCCAGTGGAGAGAATGGCGTTTCCTCTACCTGCTTCCAATAACTGATTTCCTGTTGAATCTCGCTTCCCTGCGCATATTTTTGCAATTCTTCTGACCATGTTTGATAGGAATCGGTTTTCATAGGCAAGACAGGCTCTTCTTCCTGCAGCAAGGCGTCATACACGGTATGGAAATCTTCCAAGAGAATCCGCCATGAGACACCATCGACAACGAGATGATGAATCACAATTAACAAGTGATCTCCAGCTTCTGTTCGGAAAAGACCGAGATTTACCAACGCAGTATCCGTCAAATCGATTCCTTCCTGAATAAGCTGTGCAGCTTGCTCCATCTCCTCTACGCTTTGAGACGAAAACTCCCTGATCATGATGGGAACGAGACACTCGTCCAGGTTCCGATGTTGTTGGACAATGTTTGACTCATTCATTTGGAATTTCATTCGCAACGCATCATGATGCTCAATCAGCTTCGTAAATGCTTGTTGAACCAACTCTGGATCGAAGCCAGCTTCTCTGTACAACATGACAGATTGATTGTAATGATGAGGGTTCTGATGGTTTTGCTCAAAGAAGTTCATCTGGATCGGTGTCAATGCTACTGCTCCCATTACAGGCCCTTGATCAATTTGTCTGGTCAGCGGCTGGAGATATCTGGCTGCACTGCGAATACGCGGGTTTTGGAACAAGTCTTTCAATCGGAGCTCATACCCATGACTCCTCAATCTCGCTATCATCTGAAGAGCTTTAATGGAGTCTCCCCCAAGCTCAAAGAAGTTGTGGGTCACACTTACTTGTGCAAGCCCCAGCACATCCTTCCAGATAGTGACCATGATTTGTTCCTGTTCATCGGATGGCTCGACGATGTGTTCTTCCACCAAGAGAGAGCGATCAGGCAGAGGGAGTTTTTTCCGATCCACTTTTCCAACTGCGGTAATCGGCATAGCGTCTAGTCGGACGAAGAAAGACGGGATCATATAATCGGGCAAATCTTTCGCGAGCAGGTCTCTCCACTCGTCAGCCGAAAGCTCATGCTCAGTCACAATATACGCGCATAAGTACTTGCTTCCATTTTCTTCTTCTCTGGCGATAACGATTGCTTCTTTTACCTGTACCAGCGAAAGCAGCTTGCTTTCAATTTCCCCTGGCTCGATTCGATATCCCCTGATTTTGATTTGGAAATCCTTCCTGCCCAGGAAGTGGATGTTCCCATCCGGTAAATAGACAGCCAGGTCTCCTGTCTTATACATTTTTTCGTAACCCGGTTCCGCATATGGATTATCGACAAAGCTATGTCTTGTTAGCTGCTCGTTATGCAAATAACCTAATCCAAGCGGCATGCCTGAAATGTGGATTTCTCCAGGTACTCCTATCGGCACTCGTTTTCCATAATCATCGAGTAGAAGGATTTTCGTGTTGAAAATCGGTTTTCCAATCGGGATGCGATCTTCTTCTCCCGTAATTTGATAGGCAATGCATCCGATACTTGCTTCTGTCGGACCATACAAATTTGTCGGAGATACATACTGGAATATTTTCAGGAATTTGGAAACAGCAGACGGAACAATTTCCTCGCCGCCGATAATGATCTTTTTGAGCGATTGTAATTTGCCCTGCAGTTCGAGATTTTCAGCTAACTGATTCACGATCACATTAAAAACAGATGGGACGAAATCAGTTAAGGTAATTTGTTCATCTTCAATGATTCCAGCCATGTAATCAGCCGAAACAGTCATTCCTGTAGTAGGCAAGACCGTCTTTCCGCCATTGGTCAGCGGCCAGAAAAATTGCCAAATGGCACTGTCATATACATGGTTGGTAGTCTGAAGGACAGATTGCGCTGCGTCTTGTCCAAAGTAATCATCCATCCAGTTAAAGCGGTTGACGATCCCTCTATGCGGTACGACGACTCCTTTTGGTTTGCCTGTTGAGCCAGAAGTAAAAATGACATAGATGGGGTCTTCCGGCGATACGGACAGGTTCGGATTTTGTACCTCCGATGTCAGATTCCCCAGATCAATCGCGACCAATTTCGCTCCCAAATCCGTTTCCGTAAAGTCATGCCCAGATTCTACGAATACGAACTCGCTACCCAGCTCGGCAATGACAGACTGGAGTCGATCGACAGGCCACTGAACGTCCAATGGTGAAAACGCTGCTCCCGTCTTCATTACACCCAATAACGATACGACCAATTCCAGACTTCTTTCCATAAGCACAGGTACGTACTTGCCTTTTCCTATACCGCGTTTCAACAGATCAGATGCGACTGCGTTGGCTTTTTCGTTCAGTTGTTGGTAAGTGATTGTCGAGCCTTGGTAAGAAACGGCAATTCGATTCGGATAAAGTCTGGCTGATTCCTCGATAGCTATATGGATCGGTTGTACCACCGGATACTCTCGCTTCGTATCATTGCTGAGCTTCTCCAAAATCTGCACTTCTTCCGGAGACATGAGGTCAATCTCACCCACAAGAATATCCATGTTCGCCGCTACCTGACTCAGTACGTTGGTAAAATGGTTGATAAAACGCGCCATCGTTTCAGGCTTAAATAGGCTGGTGCTATATTCGCACTCCACAAAAAATCTATCATCTCTCGTCTCGACATTCATGACGATGTCTAACTTGGATATTTTCGTTTGGAATGGATAAAGCCTGACGTCTACCCCGTTCCAATCAAAGGCCGTATCTGCCACATTGTCATAGGAGAACATGGTGTCAAACAACGGATTCCTGCTTGGGTCGCGTCGAACCTGCAGCTTTTCTACCAGGTCTTCCAATGGATAATCCTGATGTTCAAACGCCAACAGTGACTTCTCACTTAGTTCTCGGACAAACTCGCGGAACGTCTTGCTGCCTGCTGGATAGTTTCGCAGGGCAAGCGTATTTACAAACATTCCCACTACATTTTGAACATCGGTGTGGTTTCGTCCTGCCACCGGAGTCCCTACGACAATGTCCTCTTGACCGGTATATTTGGACAACAAAACGTTGTACGCCGCCAATAGAATCGAAAAGACCGTTACGTTTGCTTCCTTCGCCAAGGCGTGCAATCTGCGGGATACATCCGCCTCAATCTCGCTTTCGACCGTACCCCCTTCAAAACTTTGAAGCTGGGGTCGCGGATAGTCCGTAGGCAAATTCATGACAGGTAGTTCCCCGCTGAATTCATCTATCCAGAACTGCTCCTGCCTATGCGACTGCCCCGTCGTCTTGATCTGTTTCAGCCAAGCCGAATAATCCTTGTACTGGACGATGAGTGGTTCTGGACTTTGCCCGTTATACAGTTGATTTAACTCATCAATGACGATGCTCACCGATGTTCCATCTGCAATGATGTGGTGCATGTCAATCAGGAGTAAATGCTTGTCCTCCACCAGTTTGACCAGCTTGACGCGCAATAATGGTGCCTGGTTCAGTTCAAATGGCTGAATGAACGTCCGAATGAGATTTTCTATACTCTCCGGACTGTCCTCTGCGTGAGCATGATCGATGGCAAAACGGACAGAGTCATGGACAAATTGTTTCGGTTCACCATTTACGTAGTCGAAGGAAGTACGGAACGCCTCATGCCTTTGGATAAGGGACTGGAATGCGTTTTCCAATGCCACAGAATCGAGCTGTCCGGAAAGAACCATAGCGCCTGCCATGTTATAGGCCACACTCGTTTCATCGAGTGATTGAACGGTGAAAATCCTTTTTTGTGAAGGAGATAGCTCATAATGCTCTTGTTTTCCAACCGACTGAATCAACGGCACTTCTGCTTGAGTCGCTTCGGAAATGAGGTGGGCAAAACTCCTGACGGTAGGATTTTGGAAAACGGCGCGCAGCGGAATTTCTACCTGCCACTCCTTGTTCACTTTGGCAAGGAGAATGGCAGCATGTAGCGAATGTCCACCGATTTCAAAGAATCGATCCAGAACGCCGACTCGCTCGAGCCCCAAGACCTCTTGCCATATTCCTGCAAGTTTTCTTTCATTTTCTGTCGAAGGCGCTACGTATTCCTCGGATACCAGCTTAGACAGATCAGGTTCAGGCAACGCACTGCGATCGATTTTGCCGTTTGGCGTCACAGGCAACTCTGCCAATGGGATGATAAAGGTCGGAACCATGAACTCAGGCAGGGAATCGGCTAAAAACCCCTTGATTTCGGATGGACTTACTTCCTCATCCGTCGTGTAATAAGCGCACAACACAACGGATTCATCTCCCTTTGTCTTCGGGAGCACAATGGCATTGCGAACCTTTTCATGGCGTAACAGCTGATTTTCGACTTCGCCCAGCTCCACACGGTATCCACGAATCTTCAATTGGTAGTCCGAACGACCAACAAACTCCATATTTCCATCTGCCATCCAGCGGACAATATCGCCGGTTTTATACATGGACTCACCAGGACGGAAAGGATTTGGGATGAAGCGCTCACGGGTTAATTCCTCTCGGTTCAGATACCCCCGCGCAACACCTGCTCCGCCGATATATAGTTCACCGTACACACCTACCGGCTGTGGCCGCAATTGGGAATCCAGCACATAAAATTCTGTGTTTTGCAGCGGTTTTCCGATCGGTACATTTCCGGTTGTCATTTCGGTATCGCCAGCCATTTCGAAGTAGCTGGAATCAATAGCAGCCTCCGTGACCCCATAGCTATTGATGATTTTGATCTGCCCGAAACGCTCGGCCAAGCGGACAAACGCTTCGCTTTGGCATGTATCTGAACCAAGAATTAGCAGTTTCAGATGATCGAGCGGCAATCCATTTTGATAAATGTACTCCATAAAAGGAAGAACAAGAGCAGGTGTCGATTCAAACAAGGAAATTTCGTACCGGGTCAACCACTGATAAAGAGCCGGAAGATCAATCCTTACATCACTCGGACAAATCACCAAATGTCCACCATGCAAAAGAGCTCTGCATAAATCCCCTGCAAACACGTCAAATGAGAAACTAGCCATCTGCAAAAGATTCACATTCATCTGTTCGAGTTCGTACTCGTACCGCCATGTATTGGCTACACTCACCAGGTTGCGATGCTCGATCATGACCCCTTTGGGCTTGCCAGTAGTGCCGGATGTATAAATGATATAAGCGAGATCGCTCGGTCCGGAGATGGCATCGAGATTGGACGAATCCTCCTTGTAACTGGCCTCGGCGTCCAGATCGATTACGGCGCCGCTGAATTCTACTCCGCTCTGTCCATTTTGATTGACCAGCATGACCGTTGCCTGACTGTCTTCCAGCATGAACGAAATGCGGTCCTTCGGATACTGAGGATCAATCGGAACATAGGCACCACCCGCCTTCATGACTGCCAAAACAGCGACGACCATGTTAATCGAGCGCTCTGCCAAAATCGCAACAGAGCAGTTTGGCCTTACACCCTGATCACGCAGCGTCCGGGCCAGACGGTTTGCTTTCGCATTGAGTTCCTGATAGCTGATCTGCTCTTCCCCGTAAGAGACAGCGACTTGCTCTGCATGGCGTATTGCTTCTGCCTCAAACCATTCATAGAAAGTTGGATAGAGAGGAGCGGGGATTTGCTTTCTCGCTTGATTAAAGTCGGCAACCACCTGCTTGATGTCTTCGCTGGACAAGTACTCCAGATCCGCTAGGCAACTCTCATTAGACTGCACAATGGAGTGAAGTATCTTGGCAAAATGATTAGCCATTCGCTCAACCGTATCGCGTTTAAACAGATGCGTGCTGTAATCAAATTGACAAGTGAGCGTTGTCCCATCGTCATGGACATCAAGACTGAGATCAAAAAGGGACACGCCTTTTGGATATTCATACGTCGTGACTTTGAAATCATCTGAGGCCACGTCGTCAAAGGATTCATAATGGTAATCAAACATGGTATCAAATAAAGGATTCCGGCTCAAATCTTTGTTTAGTTGAAGAGCATCAACCAGCTTTTCAAATGGGTACTCCTGATTTTCAAAGGCAAGGATGGCTTGATTTTTCACTTCTTTCAGGAACTCCTTAAAGGTCTTGCTTCCTGTTGGATAGTTACGGATCGCCAACGTATTTACAAACATGCCGATCATTCGTTCCAAATCAGGGTGTTGTCTTCCCGCCACAGCAGAACCGACAATCAGCTCCTCCTGCCCGGTGTATCGGTAAAGCAGTACATTGTAAGCAGCAAGCAAGACCATATACAAGGTCGTGTCAGTTTCCCTTGCCAATTGGAGTAACTGTTTTCTGACTTCCTCACCGATTCCCATTGTCAACCGGTCACCTTCAAAGGATTGAACCGACGGTCTTTGGAAATCAACGGGGAGCTTCAGTACTGGGAGCTCTCCTTGGCCAAATTGCTCAAGCCAGTACTCCTTTTGAGCCGAGAGCTGTTCTGACTGCTCCCTCTCTTGCTCCCATGCCACGAAATCTTTATACGTCACGCTGAGCTCAGGCAGTGATTCTCCTCTATACGTATGGAGCAGCTCACGGATAAACAGAGAAACCGAATAGCCGTCCGAAATAATGTGGTGCATGTCCACTGCCACAATGAAGCGCTTGGCTGACACTTGGAAGATTTTCGCCCTTATAAGCGGTGCTTTGCTGAGATCAAATGGCTGGATAAAGGTGCGAATTGCCTCATTTACATCCTCTTCGGACAAGTGTTGGACCTCAATATCAAATGGCAGATCGTCATGTAGAACTTGCACGACTTCATTATCCCTAATGACAAAGTTGGTCCGGAAAGAATCATGTCTCTGGACAACCTGTTGCAAAGAGTGAATCAGACGATCAAGTTCCACTTCCCCATCCAATTGTAAGTAGCCGGATAGGTTATAGGCGGTTCCTCCATCCAGACCTTGGAGGATGTACATCCTTTTCTGTGCGGAAGAAGACTGATAGTATGGCTGCAACTCGCATGAACGAATGGGTGTAAAAGTTTGATGCTTTGATGAGTCTACATATTTGGCCAATTCACGTATCGTCTGCGATTGAAAAATTTGATGCAAAGGAATTTGCACGTGGCATTCCTTGTAAATTCTGCTGAGCATGACAGTCGCTTGTAAGGAGTTCCCGCCTTGTTCAAAAAAATTATCATCCAGATACATTGGGGAGCTTCCCAAGATTTCCTGCCAAATGACTCTGATAGTCTCTTCGGTCGCCGTTCCAGCCGGCTCTGATTCTCTGCCGCTCATGCTTCTTTGTCCGGAAAGGCGATCGGTTGAATGGATTATCTGGATTTCTCCATTTCCTAGCGGAACAGCAGATTTCGTTGTTCGCTGCCAATGTGACGGATCTGCATGCTCGAGTCCCTCATCAGCCAGATACACCTGTCCGACCGCACCCACAGGAGCCAGTTGCTCATACTGATCCAGGACATAGAGGGAAGCTCGTCCTACCTGATCATCTGGCATTTCCTGCAAAAGCTCTGTCCATTCTGCTGTATATTTGCCCAGGTTGCCACCGGATTCGCGTTTCATTTTTTCCATCTCGTCGGGCTGTAAAAGTGATAGGGCACGAATTCTTTCCTGATCGTCTTCTCCAATACGGTGCAAGAGATTGGCAAAGTAGACGCCCCACTGGCGAAGAATCTCCGTGGTTACTACCCCGCTTCGTGCATCCACATCTACGACAAGCTCTCCGCCCACTTCTGTCACGTTTACAAAAAGATCGTACTTGCTGTAAATGATCCGATTGGGCAGCAGCGTAGCCTTCATTTGAGCGAAAGTCAGGTTGTGAAGCGGTCGATCCATATTGAACAACACTGAAAGCTCCGGCAAGTTTTGAGGTGGCAAATTCTCAGCCAATGCAGCAAAGGAGTAAGCTTGATGCTTTTCCATCTCCGCAACCGCCTGTTTCACTCGGAACAAATAATCCGCAGCCGTATCATCTCCGTCAATTTCCGTGCAAATCGGCAAAAGATTGACGCAGTTTCCGATCAAGGACATTTTACCGATATGGGACTGACCCGCAGTAGGAATCGCAACCACCATTTTTCTATTTCCAAGAAGGCGATGAAGGAAGAGGTTAAAAGTAGCCAACAAGGTTATAAACAGGCTGTTCTTGTTTTGAATGCTTCTTTTTCTTGCCTTTCTTGTGATGCTACTGTCGATCTTGAAAGTGATTCTCTCGCCTGTAAAAGATGGTTTTCCCGTTTCTCGTTGCCCTAAAGGAAAAACGAGCTTGGGGATTGGATCTGCGAATTTTTCGTTCCAGTACGCGAGCGCTTCCTGAAACGCCGGTTTCTGCATCTGATCTTCTTGCCAGTTTCGGTAAGCAGAAAACGGTGTAGAAGGCTCGAGCGATATGGGTCGTTTCTGTGTAAGGGCCGAGTAGATATCATCCAGCTCTTTGATAAACACAGCCATGGACCATCCATCCGCAATCATGTGATGGAAGGTGTAGGAAGTCAGGAATTTGGCAGGAGCCAGCTTGATGACACTTACCCGAAACAGCGGGTCCTCAGAGGACAGCTCAAATGGCGTGCCTGTTTGTTCATCCAACAGCTGATTCTTTTTTTCTTCCTGTTCCTTAGACGAAAGGTGGCTCAAATCCACGATTCGAACACGTATGTCCCTCTTGGGAAGAACTACCTGATACTCTCCGTTGGCATCAATGATGGTTCGCAACGCTTCATGGCGATCCACCATGGCTCGGACAGCCTGCTCAAACACAGGGATATCAAGCTCACCCTCGACCTGAAGTGTGGCGGTCTCGTTAAAAGCAGCGGATGCTTCCACGCGATATTTGACTGCAAACCACATTTGTTTCTGTTCGGGGCTAAGGGGAAGCCTCAGTTCTTCCCCCACCCTTTCCACAAGCGTTGCCTCTGACTTTTGCCCATCCCGTCTCGTAAAGTTTGTCAATTCGACGACTTGATTTTGTTTGCGTCCTCCATTTGGAGAAGTTGGGGGTGGCTCCGGCAAAAAACCTCCTCGGCGCAGATCATCAATACTTTCCTTCACCGCTTGGATCAGTCTCTCGATATCCTCATCAGAATGAGCAGTGGAAAGGAAGCAATTCCTGCCCTCCCATATATAAATGCCCTTGCTAATCAGATGATAGAAGAACAATTCTATATCGGTAAACGATACGAAGCGGAATAAGGAACCGCAATTGATCATCTGGATTGGAATCTGCTCGTTTTTAAAGTACACGTTAAGTGTTTCTACCAAGTAGAGGGTCTTTTGAGTCAACGCTTCCTGAAGCTTGGGACCCTGTTCCTTCAAATATTCCAGTGTGGCGATGGCGGCATGCATCGTGAGTGGATGCGTGCAGAACGTTCCGCCCACAAACGTCTTTTTCTCCGCATTTACCGGGTAAGACTGATCTCCAAAATTCCAAATCCCCCCATCAACTGCATCCATGAACGCGGCTTTCCCGGCTACAACACCGATCGGCATGCCGCCACCCGGAACTTTCCCATACGTAACGAGGTCTGCTTCTATTCCATACCATGCCTGTGCGCCACCAAGATGTATGCGGAATCCCGTAATGATTTCGTCAAAAATAAGGGCAGTGCCTGATTGGCTAGTAATCTCTCTGACTTCCTTCAAAAATTCCACCGGCTGTAGATCTGGACGGCGGCTTTGAACAGGCTCGACCAATATTGCGGCCAGTTCATGGGCATGTTTTTTGATCAGCTCGATTGATTTTGGATGGTTGTAGTTCAAGACCAGGACGTCATCCACCGTATGCTGGGTAATACCTGGTGCCATCGGTATGGCCTTCCCGTCCTGGGACTCAGGATCAGCAACTGTCAGAATGCCGTCAAATGTACCGTGATAGGAGCCGGAGAACAAGGCGATTTTTGAACGGCCTGTAACAGCTCTGGCCAGGCGCAGTGCCACCATTACTGCCTCGGTCCCCGAATTGTAAAAGGCAACACGCTCCACTCCGGTTAGCTCGCTGATTAACTCCGCTACCCTTCCAGCTACATCCGACATAGGACCCAGCGGAGGTAGATCTGATTGAATCTGCTCCTCGAGCTTTTTCATGATAAATGCGGGATTATGACCGAGCAGGTTTACACCGAAACCCATCGTCAGATCGACATATTCATTCCCATCCAGATCCCACATTTTGGAGCCAGCTGATGCTTGCGTAATAATCGGGTATACCATTTCCTTCCAATAGGAACGGAATCCAGACACATTGCGATTGTTGGCATGAACAAATCGGTGCTCTTGCGTATACTTCTTGGATTGCTTTGTCTTTTCCGTATAGCTTTGAATGAATGCGTTCAGATACTCTCTTTGTGTTGGCGTAAAATTGCCTCGTTCACCGATCATCAGTGGCTGATACGGTATAAAAGGCTTCTGGCGTTCCTCTTCATTCCCTTTGACCTTGACCGATAGTTTTGCCTCAGGTTTTTTGATCTCGGGAGCAACAGTCACAGATTCGACGTGTTGTTTTGGCACAAAGCTTTGTTCCTGATTCAACAGCTCCAATTGCTTTTGTAACAACGTAGCCATTTGGTTTTGATGGTCAGATAAGAGCGAAATCTGCTTTTCGATAATGGTTTCAACCGCACCTGATCTTATCGGGACTGGCATTTTCGTGGATTGCTCACTCGGCTCTGCTTGTTGAATACGTTGAACGTCATTCTGTTCAACCACTACGTTTGCTTGCGGTTGCTCGATTGCCATCCATTCCATTTGTTTGGCAGAAGCCACAGCCGGGCTACTGGATAACTCCTGAGCGATGTGCGCTGCTAGCATATCAACGCTGGTGATGGTTTCAAACAGCTCTTGGGCCGGAATGACCACTCCAAACTTTTCCTGAATTTCACGATTGATTTGTACGAGCATAATAGAATCCAAGCCTAGCTCCAAGAAATGGAGGGATGGATCAATTTCTTCTACAGCAAAACCTGAAGCATGATGAACCAACTCTTTCAGAACTTTTGCGATTGGCGCAGTTCCTATCTCTGACACAGTAGCACCTCTATTTCCGCTAATAGTATTCGTCTGTTCTGGAACGATACTGATCACATCATCTGTAATCCAAGAGCGATGCTGATCGAAAGGATAGACTGGCAATGGCATTTTTCTTCTCTTTTTGCCATCTCTGTTGAACGCATCCCAGTCAACCGTAGCTCCCTGTACATACAAATCGCATAATGTCGTTGCATACGAATACTTCATCTCTGCACTAGCCTTGTGGTACTTTTCCTGCACATCCCGGGCGGATTGACTCAATAAATGAACGGTTTCCTCTGGAACGCGCTTTTTACCAGGCGAGTAGACGAAAACGTCTCGATCATTTTCAAGCCGGACCGCCAATCGGTCGAGCTTTTGTTCGAAATCGCTGCGGCTATGCAAAATGAGCGCAATCCGATAGGGAAGCGTTTCTCTCCCGGTGTTTGCCGTATAGCACAAATCAGACAACGAAAGCGGTCCACGGGAAGAAAGAAACTCCCGATAATTTTGAATCAGACGTTGAAGGGCTGACTCGGATTTGGCCGACAAGGTAAACACTTGCACCTCATCTGAGACTGTCATTTCCGCTTCATTTACCGGCACATATTCTTCTAAAATAATGTGGCTGTTGGTACCGCTAAACCCAAATGAGCTAACCCCGCATCTCCTTGGATGTCCATCTGTTTCCCATTTTTCCAGTCTGTTTTGCACATAGACTGGGGACTTTTCAAATGCGAAATTGCGATTGGGTTTCTGGAAATGGACGAGGGCTGGGAGCTCTTTGTGTTTTAACTGCAAAGCAGCCTTAATCAATCCAGCGATTCCCGCTGCTTCATATAAATGTCCAATATTCGCTTTGACAGTGCCAATTCCACAAAACTGTTTCTTCTGTGTATATTGTCGGAAAGCTCTCTGAATTCCATCCAGCTCAACGGGGTCCCCGAGCTTTGTACCCGTTCCATGCGTCTCTATATAACTAATCGTTTCAGGGTCGACTTGGGCATCCTCCCAAGCGTCTACAATTAATTCTGCCTGGGCCTGTGAGTTCGGTGCGGTAATCCCGACTGTAACACCGTCTTGATTAACTGCGCTTCCCTTTATCACGGCATAGATGTGATCCCCATCCTCGATGGCTTTTTCCAAAGGTTTTAACAAAACAGAAGCTACGCCTTCACCCCAACCCGTTCCATCAGATTGATCGTCAAACGCCCTTG
Source organism: Brevibacillus sp. MER 51 (assembly GCF_023714195.1). Classification (NCBI taxonomy): domain Bacteria; kingdom Bacillati; phylum Bacillota; class Bacilli; order Caryophanales; family Paenibacillaceae; genus Brevibacillus; species Brevibacillus sp. MER 51. Next base: position 714,353 of record NZ_JAMAUS010000001.1, read on the forward strand.
AACGGTTGTCAGAGGATTCCATTCCAATTCCAGCCTTCTGTGCCAGCAGGATGGTTTTGACTCCCCCTGCCAATGCCATCTCACAATCACCGCTTTGGATAGCCTTGCACGCCATATGAACAGCAACCAGGGAAGACGAGCAGGCCGTATCCACGGTGACAGCAGGGCCACGCAAATCAAGCAAGTGTGAAATGCGACTTGCAATTATGGAAGGAAGGTTGCCTACTACATAAGAAGGCAAATCCTTGGGACTTACCACTGACAAAAGGCGTTCGTAATCGTATCCAAGCTTGGAGAAGCCGACATACACCCCTACTTTTTCCCCTGAAAGCTTGTGCCCTCCATAGCCTGCATCCTCTAGCGTATTCCAAGCATTTTGAAGGAACAGCCTTTGGTTGGGGTCCATTAGCTTCGCTTCTTTTGGGGTGATAGAGAAGAATGAATAATCAAATTTGTCAATCTCCTCTAAATAACCACCTTCTACAAGGGTTGGATTGCCCTGCTCGCCTCTAACCAGCGATACATATTGTTCTGTGTCCTTTCGTCTCTGACCTTGAAGCTCATGAATGCAATCCTTTCCTTCCCGGATGTTTTGCCAAAATTGATCAACATCCTGAGCCTGCGGGAACTTACAAGAAATCCCGATAATTGCGATATCCTTTTGTTTCTGTTCAGGCGTATCTGTCTGTTTAATATGATCAGCCGTTTTTTCCTCAGGGACGAGACTGCGGGCAAGCCTGGCGATCGTCGGATAGGCGAACAAATCGGTTACCGCCAACGTGATCCCCATCTCCTCTTCTATCCGCCCTGCTAACTGGGTCAACTGCATAGAGGACGCGCCTACGTCAAAATAACTGTCGTTTAGTCCCAATCTGTCTGATTGAAGCACCTCGCGGCAAATGGCAAGCATTTGCTTCTCTAATTCTTCACGTGACTGAGGTGATTGATCAGCTCTCTCCTCTTTTACCTCTTCAGTGGTTCGGCGTCGTATTTCCTCGGAAACATCTCGAAATGCTCCAGACTGATACTCCCTTGCCACTCTATATCGTTCCACTTTTCCACTCGTTGTTTTGGGGATGCGCTGAATCGGCAAGACCTCGCTTATTCTCCATCCGGTTCGCTCGTTCAAATGCGTTTTCACTTTCTTGGAAAGCTCTATGAACTCTTCTACACTTTTCCGGTGAAGGATAAACACAAGAATGTCTTCTTCTTTGCTTTCCTCGTTGAATACCCCGCAAGCAACGACCTTCCCAAGCTCGACTCCTTCGACTTCTTCAGCAATCCGCTCAATATCATGTGGGTAAACGTTTTGACCATTCACGAAAATGATGTCTTTCGCACGCCCTGTAATGACAAGACGTTCGTTTCGCATAAAACCCAAATCCCCGGTTCGGAGCCATCCATCAGCCGTCATTACATTAGCGGTAGCAGCAGGGTTGTTGTAATATCCAGCAGTTACATTCTTCCCTCTAATCTGGATATGGCCAACCGTATCGCTTGGCAGCTCGCGATCCTCGTCATCACATATTCTTACCTCGCAAAAATCGATGGGGTAACCGACTTCTACCAAGGTGAGTGCTTCTGGATTTGTTTGATCCGTCATCTTGATTGGCTTTCCTACCTGGATAAACCTACGATCCAGAGAAAGCGTTGTAAAATGCAGATTCTGATCGGGTATCGATACTCCCACAGAGGCTTCAGCCAATCCATAGCACGGGAGCATGCTTGTTTTCTTCAATCCATATGGACTCATTTGATCCAAAAACTGATGGATTAATTCGGAAGCAATAGGTTCGGCTCCATTTAAAATCGTGCGAAGCGTGGACAAATCCCACCCCTCTGCCACTTCCGGTTTAAATCTGGACAACACATATTTATATCCAAAGTTCGGAGAAGAAGAAATTGTCGCCTTGTGCTCGCTTACCTTCTTCAGCCATAGAGTAGGCCGCCTGATAAACAGTGAGGTATGAATAAAATAATGCTGAACTCCTGCATACAACGGGGATAAATGGAACCCGATCATCCCCATGTCATGAGTTAAGGGCATCCAGCTTAGAAATGAATCAGACTCAGTCGTTCCAAGTCTGTTATTAATCGCAAGCACATTATGGACAAGGTTTTCATGCGTCAGGGTAACCCCTTTTGGATCTCCTGTAGACCCGGATGAAAATTGAATAAAGGCCACATGATCAGCAGAAGGATAATAGATTGTGCCCTTCTCTTCTCTTTTCCCGGTCTCATCAAGCAGGAAGGACTTCGACTTCAACGATTCCATTTCCGTCAGGTAGTTGTGTTTACGAAAGAAATCCTCCAGTCGTTTCCACACGCTGTCCGTCGTAATGAGATATGGATTGATTAATGTCCGCCAAACCTTTAACAGCTTAAGACGATGCTCTTCGTTATCCCCAACGGAGATAGGAACAGCAATCATTCCACCGAGTAAGCATGCCCAAAAAAGGCAGACAAAAGTTCGAAGATTACTATCCTCAATTTGAAAAACGACCTCATCACCAGGCTTGATTCCACTTTTTTGGAGGACAAATAAATAGCCGAGGGCTTCTTCATACAGTTCTTTATAAGAAACAAACACCTCATTCTGGTCTCCCAAAATGAAGGTAACGCCTTTATGGTCCTCGTTCTTCCACAATTCTAGTGCTTCTACTAATGTCTGAACAAAATGCAAAGCGTTGTTCCTCCCTTGTCCCGTGTTTGATAGTTTCTAGCTTGCCTGGTGAGCATAACCACTCCAAATGCTCCCTCTTGCATTTGTAAAACCGATAGAGCCCTTTTTTAGTTCTACCCACGTGATACAAGAGAAGTGAATTTCCCCAAGCTATAACTCGTTTTAGGAATCGCCTGTCTCCTGCTTTCTTTTCCGGGTAGACGCAGGCTGGTATGCGGAATGAGAAAACAGCTCCCCATTCTGAATATTAGGAACCTTTACCCGGAAACACCACTTACCCGGAAGAAAAAGCGACCAGATACATGTTTTTACTTATATTCCCTTTAATTGATTTTTATTGAAGTAATACACAGCAAGAAACCATCGCCAAAATGAGATGGTACTTCTTAAATGGCTAGTTCTTTTGTCTTTTCTAGTAGTGGACGATTAGAGTAACGGTCACATTACAACGAGTATGGCAGGGGAAATTGGTCATTAATTTGCTAATATTCACGTGGGCTAATATGATGGTAAACTATAAGAATATGAGTGAGTTGGGAATATTTTACTATCCCAAATATTAGAAGACAAGCCTTTAATTATTAATTTTTGCAATTTATTTAAATAAAAATTCATTACAATATTACTCTGAACTTATCTTGACGATATCAAAAAAGGCTTTCACCCACTCTTTGTAAAGAGAGGTGAAAGCCTTTTATTATTAGTCGATCACTCTACCGAGTAAACCTTTCGGCTTGGCAGCTCCAAGCAATGCAGACGGCCGCCGTATACGGCACCTCCGTCAATGCCGATAATTTTATTTTCTCCGTAATACACATCATGTTTACCGTGCAAATAACTGGTCGGCGTGTGACCAAAAACAACGGTCTTCTCCCCCTGGTAGCCTTTATGGAACTCTTCACGTATCCACATCAACAGATACGGATCAGTCTCTGCGACAGGAGTCTCGGGATGTACGCCCCCGTGAACAAAAATATAATCATCGGTTTCATAATAGCAGTCCAAGCCAGCCAAAAATTCCAGATGTTCTTTGACGGAAGAGGTGATTTCCAAGGCCTCTGGTGCGCCAGACTCCGTATCTGCTGCGGCATGACCATAGCTCGCCAACGTCTTTTGTGCACCGTTTCGGAACCATCGTTCAATAAAGACTGGATCTTGCTCGAATGATTTAACCATCATATGATCATGGTTGCCCATCAACACAATTGCCCCTTCTGCATGGAGCTGTTTTACCTTGTCGACGACGCCCTTCGATTCTGGACCACGGTCTACATAATCACCTAGCAGGATCAATTGATCGTTTTGTGGATCGTACTGAATTTGCTCCATCAACGATTCCAGTTTCTCTAGTTCCCCATGAATATCGCTGATTGCCAACAATCTTTTCATCCTACACCCTTCTTTCGCTCGTCTGCAGCTTCTCTCAGATACTGTCATGTCTCCCTATTGTACGCCCCAATTCACCTGATTGCCAGCATGTCTACCTCTCAAAAGCTTGCAAACGTGAAAAAGCCCAGGCCCATAATCCTATCAGGCCAAGGCTATTCCATTTCTCTATGCTTATTTACTCGGCATCTGATTCCAGAACGTAATCTCTTCTACATCCAGGCGAGTAGTCGGATGACCAGGTTCTGCCGCTTTGCCGACTGCAATCAACATGACCGTTTCATATTGATCTGGAATTTGGAAAGCTTCCTTGAATTTCTCGCTGTTATAGCCTCCCATTGGCACCGTGTCATACCCTCTCGCCTTGGCAACGAGCATCAATTGCATCGAGACGAGACCTCCGTCTACCAAAGCAATTTCCTTGATGCTTGCTCGATCCCGATTCTCATAACGCTTGTTGATGTTGTCGATGAGTGTAGCCTTTACTTCCTCGGTCATATAGCCTGCTTCAACCGCTTTGTTGTAAATGCTCCCTGCTTGTTTGTAGCCCTCATAATCAGCCAGGACTGCAATAACCGCCGCAGCCTCTACCACCTGCTTTTGGTTAAATGCGATGGGGAGCAGCTTCTCTTTCAATGGCTGTTCATCGATAATCAAAAACCGCCATGGCTGGAGGTTGGAGCTGGAAGGTGCCAAGGTCGCTTCCTTCAGCATTTCGTTTAGTTCATCCCGCGAGATTTTTGCTGCTGGATCGTAATGACGTACGGAACGACGCTCCCGAATGACGTCCATAAAAGCCTTTTGATCGATAACTTTTTCCATGATTCCATCCTCCAGTAATAAGTATGCGAATTTAGTAAGTTACTAACTTTATTACACAATAACTCGTGTTCAAACTGTATCACATATTCCATTTTGCTGGCAATCTTTTTGTATGCAAAAAAACGCTTTGGCAAAACGATTCACATCCTGTTATGGATGCAAGCGCGTCACCAAAGCGTTTATTTGTTAAACCGGAGAAAAAGCGGACAGAACGGCTGGCTGTCTAACTGTGTCTCCAGTCGGAAGTTCGACAACGAGATAGCCACTGCCTTCGTCCTCAGCTGCTTCCCATCTCAATGCAAAAGCTTTGCGGCTAAATGCTTCCTCTTCGTCCAGACAAGCAAGCATCGTCTTTAATGTGTCTAACGTAATCGGGACAGGCACACTTGCTCCTTGCTCTTGTGGAAGAGAGAGAAGTTTCGGCGCATCTTCGAAATATTGCACGGTATCGAGGAGCAGAGAAACCTGCTGCCAGCTTAGCGGTGAAACAAAGGCTTCAAACGCCATCTATTCATCATTCCTTTTATTCACGATGATTTCCATCGAACAGGCTAGACTGGACAGTAGGTGTTTTCTGTTGTCCTGCTGTACCAGCTCCGTCTCCCGAACCTTTTGCCGTCGCTTCGTCCTTCGGTTCATCTGTCGGCAAAATGGTTTCAAAAGCAACTGATTTTACTCCACCCTCCACCAGTTGTCGCCCAATGCCACCTTGCTCGTTAACGATCACTTGCTCTGTCTCAACAAGGGTCCATTCGTTCTGCGACGTCCACGCATAAACCGTTTCCTCGATGAACATCGCAACAAGCTCGTGCGGGTTATTTTTTCGTTTACGAATCAACTGTACGCCTTTGCCTGCACGAGCCTGGAGTGGGATCGCAGCAATGGCTGTGCGTTTGACAACCCCTTCAGCGGTCAACAAACTAAAGGCACGAGAATCGACTTCCTCAATCGGAAGCATCGTGATCACAACGTCGCCAGGAGCAAGTGCGATTGCTTTTACCCCGCTCGACGCTCTACCAGTAGCGCTGACTTCACTGCGCTGGAATCGGATGCCCATACCATCTTTCGTCGCACCGAGTATCGCGCCAGCTTCGTCCGCCACAAATACATTCACAAACTCGTCATCGTCGCCTTTTATCTTTGCAGCTACCAACGCACTGGAACGATTTGTTTCGTATTCGGACAACGCCGTCTTTTTCATCAAACCCTTTTTGCTTACATGGTATACATACAGCGGTTGTTTGAAGTTTTCTACGATCGTAAAGCCAACAATCCGCTGATTCTTCTCCAACGGGATAATATTGACGAGGGCCGAACCGATATCCTTCCACTTATCGTCCGGGAAGGCATTGACCAGTGTGGCGAAGTATTTACCGTCCTGGGTAAAGAAGAGAGCGGTGTGAGACGTATTCGTCTCCATGAAATAACGGACACGGTCTCCTTCTTTTACCCCACATGTTTCCAGCGTTCCCCCTACTGATTTGAAGGAGCGCGGGCTCGTCCGCTTGATATATCCTTCGTTTGTCAGGGTTACGATGCAATCCTCGGCATTGATTTGCATTGCGATATCGATTTTGATTTCCTCGATCTCGCCCTGGATTTCTGTCAGGCGCTCTTCTGCGTATTTTTTCTTGATCTCGTTCAGCTCGCCTGTAATGACTTGAATCAGCTTTTTCTCGCTTGCCAAAATCGATTTCAGTTCCTCGATTTCTTTTGCCAATGTAGCCAATTCTTTTTCCAGCTTGACGATATCCAAACGTGTCAAGGAAGCGAGCTGAATGCTCAAGATCGCATCTGCCTGGTTTTCGGTGAAGCCGTATTTCTCCATGATGTTTTTCTTGGCATCTGCACGGTCTTCCGAATCCATAATCGTATCGACGATTTGACGCAAAATGGACTTGGCACGAATCAAGCCTTCCACGATATGCTCGCGGCTTTGCTTTCGATCCAGATCATATTGGCAGCGATTCGTGACGACTTCTTTTTGGTGGTCGATGTACGCCCCCAATAAAGCCTTAAGTCCCATCTGACGGATGGTCCCCTCATGAATCACGTTCATGTTGTAATTGTAGTAGATTTGCAGATCCGTATTTTTGTACAGGTAGTTGAGAATCGCCTGCTCATCCGCTTCCTTGCGAATATCCACTACGATGCGAACTTTTTTCTGCTCGGCCTCTTTGCGTCCGGTTTCATCGCGAACCGCCAGTGCCCCCTCGATTTTGCGCTCCATCACGAGCTCATCGATTTGGGCGACGAGCTTCGACTTGACCACTTCGTAAGGAATTTCGGAAATGACGATTTTTTTGATCTTGCCGCCTTTTGGCTCCTCTACATGCGTCTTCCCGCGAATGATGAATTGGCCGCGTCCTGTCTCAAACGCCTTGCGAATCCCGGACAGCCCTTGAACAATGCCGCCTGTCGGAAAATCTGGGCCTTTGACGTGCTGCATCAGTTCATCCAGCGAGATATTTGGGTTCTTCATTTGTGCAACAGCCGCATCAATGACTTCGCCCAAATTGTGCGTAGGGATATCAGTTGCAAAACCAACCGCGATCCCGGCAGCGCCATTCACGAGAAGATTGGGAAACCGTGAAGGCAATACTGCCGGTTGTTGAGCGGAGTTGTCGTAGTTCGGAATGAATGTAACCGTATCCTTTTCAATATCACGCAAAAGCTCATTGGCCAATGCCGACAGTCTGGATTCGGTATAACGCATAGCGGCTGGCGGGTCTGCATCCAAGCTACCAAAGTTTCCGTGGCCTTGAATGAGCACTTGGCGCATTTTCCACCACTGCGCCATCCGCACCATCGTTTCGTAAATCGCCGAGTCACCGTGCGGGTGATAGGTACCCATCACGTATCCGACCGTTTTCGCTGATTTACGGTATGGTTTATCGTTCGTGTTGCCTTCTTGGTACATGGCATACAAAATCCGGCGCTGTACCGGTTTTAGTCCATCGCGAGCATCTGGAATCGCGCGTGAGAGAATAACCAGGTTGGCATAGTCCCCAAAGCGCTTTCCCATAATCTCCGCGAAGCTCTGCTTAATAATTTGATTGGACAGCATGCTTATTCATCCTCCCCCACTTCAAAGGTGACGTGGTTCTCGATCCACTCACGCCGTGGTGGGACTTTGTCACCCATCAAAACGGTTACCAGCTTCTCACAGTGAGCGAGGTCTTCCAGTTCAACCTTAATGAGCTTGCGCGTCTCAGGGTCCATGGTTGTTTCCCAGAGCTGATCGGCGTTCATCTCACCCAAACCTTTGTAGCGCTGCACTTCAGCACCGCGTCCAGCCTTTTTCAATGCCTGTTCCAGCTCGTAATCGCTCCAACAATAGATTGCCTCTGTCTGCTTGCCCTTGCTCTGCTTTTTCACCTGATACAAAGGTGGTTGCGCAATATACAAGTGACCAGCTGCAATCATCGGGCGCATGTAGCGGAAGAAGAAGGTCAAGAGCAGCGTTTGAATGTGCGAGCCGTCAACGTCCGCGTCAGACATGATGATGACTTTGTCAAATGCACAGTTTTCGATGGAAAACTCTTCGCCAATATCGGTTTCAAGCACCTCGAGGATCGTGCGGAACTCTTCATTCGCCAATACCTCGGATAGCTTTGCTTTTTCTGTGTTCAACGGCTTCCCGCGCAGGCTGAACAAAGCTTGGAACTCTGAATTACGCGCCTGCTTTGCAGAGCCACCCGCAGAATCCCCCTCGACGAGGAAGAGCTCGTTGCGCTTGGAGTCTCTGTATTGCGGCGGAGTGAACTTTTCCGAAATCGATTTGCGCTTTTTCGCGGTTTTGCCTTTCTTGTCGCCGCGCAGGGCTTCGCGTTGTTTGCGCAGCTCTTCGCGAATCTCAGCAGAACGCAATGCCTTGTCAATCAGCAGCTTGCCTATTTCCGGATTTTCCTCGAGGAAGAAGCCTAGCTTTTCGGAAACAATCTGTTCTACGATTGCCCGTGCTTCTTCGTTCCCCAGCTTGTCTTTTGTTTGGGACTCAAACTGGACGTCAGCCATTTGCAATGACAATACACCGAGGAAACCTTCCCGCAAATCGTTTCCAGTTAAGTTCGGGTCCTTTTCTTTCAAGTACCCTTTTTTCCGGGCAAATTCGTTAAAGATCCGGGTTGTACCGTTGCGGAAGCCCGTAACATGAGTTCCACCGTCCGTTGTTACAATGGAGTTGACATAGGACACCAGTGTCTCTGCATAGCCGTCATTGTACTGAAAAGCCAGCTCAACGTAGATATTGTCCTTTTCCCCTTCGAAGTAAACGATCGGATGGAGCGTATTTTTCCCCTCGTTCAAATAAGAAACGTATGATTTCAAGCCATCTTCGAAATAAAACTCTTCCCGTTTCTTTTCAGGACCACGCTCGTCAATCAAAACCATGCGCAGCTTTTTCAAAAGGAATGCCGTCTCACGGAATCGATCACGAATGGTCTCATAATCAAAGCGAGCGTTGCCAAACACCGCGTCATCCGGGAGAAAACGTACCGTTGTTCCAGTGCGTTTGGTGTTCCCTGTGATTTCAAGACCGGTAACCGGTTTACCAACATGCTCAGTTCCATTTGCATCTACAACATATTCAAAGCGTTGCTTATGAATTTTGCCTTCCCGATGGATTTCAACCTCAAGCCATTTGGACAAGGCCACAACAACACTGGAACCTACTCCGTGCAAGCCACCACTTTTTTTATATCCGCCACCGCCGAATTTACCACCGGCATGGAGCGTCGTAAAAATGACTTCTGGTACAGGTCGGCCAGTCTTGTGCATACCCGTTGGAATTCCGCGCCCATGGTCCTCTACACTGACACTTCCATCCTTGTACAAAGTGACGATGATGCTATCATTAACGCCGGCAAGCGCCTCGTCTTTGGCATTATCTACAATTTCCCACAGCAGATGATGCAGGCCACGCGAGCCCGTGGAGCCTATGTACATTCCAGGGCGCTTTCGAACGGCAATCAAGCCTTCTAAGACCTGAATATCTTCTTCCGTATACGTTAATGTTTGCTGTGTTTCTGTTTCCTTCAATCGCGCTCTCCCCTCTACTCTTCGGACACGTAGAAAAACGATCATGCCTTTTTTACTGATGGCTAGCGTCGTATTCACCTTTTTTGAAAAACGCCGAGATGATTCAATCACCATTGAGAGGAACGTTTTCCTAATAAAAGCGAACACTTAATCGCTATTGTACCGTATGGTTCCCATAGTATTCAACGCCAGTAGCAAAATGGGGCAAAAAAGCCACCTCGCCCCTAGCGAGATGGCCGATTCTTCTCAGTATTCCTCGTTCTCATTCGTTCTGTACATGACAAGCTTATTCCATTAATTAGTGTAGCACTATTGGTGAAGATTGGTCAAAATGAAAAACCAAAACATTTGTTTCCCTTTCTCTATTTCTTCCCCCACTGCGTAAATCCTGCTACTATCAAGGAAATATGTCAATTGGTTCTTATGTAGCGTTCACCAACGTTCCTCAGGTATTTCCATTCATTCGCTCTTTGGCTTTGGACATCCTAAAAAGGCATCGATTCCTGAGGCGAAAAAGGGGGGACTACATTTGATCAGTGCTACCAAGCCGTTTGTCAAATTCCACAAGTATGATGCTGAGCTAGCTTCTGACGTTCATGCGCTAAATTCCGCCGGATACAACAGTGATGACATCTGGGTTTTGAAATGGAATCCAGATAAAAATCACTCCAATCAACGAAACAATTTTTATAAATACAGCACCCACTTTGAAAGTGCCGTCGGTCACATTGACAGCATGGCGCATTACTTTGACAATGGCGGTAAAGAACTCCGTCAGCGCCTCGAAAAGCTTGGTCTTACGAAAGATGAGTGCTCGGCTTTGGTTCGGGAGCTGCAAGAAACCGACTATACATGCCTACTCGTTGTACGAGACCTTAAGGATAACATTATTAAAATGAATGATTGATCAACCGCAAGAAAAAGCCACTGCTCGGTTTCTAACGCCAGCAGTGGCTTGTTTCATTCTTACCGGGATTACTTGTCTTCTTTAATGAGTTCGATGCCTTCCAGCACTTCGTTCAGTTTCGCGTAAACAGTGCTTTCCTCATCTTCTTCCAATGGTACCATTTCGCCGCCGTCCACTTGGAATACGAAGATATCTACTTCTTCATCTTCTTCACTTTCTTCATCTTCCACAGCTTCAGCCAAGGCAATATATTCTTTACCGTTCAGGTCGAACATAGCCAATACTTCGAAATCCCCCAACGGTTCACCATTTTCATCGTCCAATGTAATGATATCGCCCAACTCGAGGTCTTTGTTCTCTTCTGTCAATGTGTTCACGTCCTTATGCAGATATTCGTATTCTGTTCCATCATACCGTTTTTTTCCGGGAGAAGCAAACAGGCGAATAACTCTGTGCCTTGCCTGTCCATGAAAAACAACCTACCACGTAAGGCAGGTTGTTAGCTGATTACTCACTATACTCTTGAAGAACACCTTTTTCAAGCAAAAACGCTTCTTCTGCCTGAAGAATCGTCACGATCGCTTCACGTTTGACGTACATCCCGGCAGATGCCAGACGACTCTCAATCGCACGAAGCAGCTCTTCAAAATCAATGATCTGCACTTGTTGATCGCTCACATAAAAACCTCCCTTTTCCCATGCACCTTTTTCATTGTACACGAACAGGTCGTTTCTTCCAACTCCACCATTTTCGGCGAATTGGTTTTAACAAATAAGCGCTCCAGATGATGAGGATAAAGGAAAGAACGAAGTACACACATGAGAAAAACAACCACGGTGCAAAAGTGATGTCATCGGATTGATCGAAAGACTCGCCTAAAATATCGAACAACACGATAATAGGGTTCATCCCTGCCAGCATCTGTAGCTCATACATGCTCCAAACATTGGAATTGATGTACCGTTCCGGATGCGCCTGTTGCAAGGACTCCCCGATAAAAAAGAACAACAAGCCAGTACCTACTACAAAAAAGAAGGCAATGCCGTATGTGGTGACCGTCGAAATCGACGTTCGTTTAATCCAAGTGGAGCAGAACAATCCCAACGACCCGAGAAAAAACATATTCACCGCGAGAAAAAGGACGAGTTGGGCCATTTGTTCCGGGGAGACGCTCCCGTACAGCATTACGATACTGTACAAAGGCATCGAGGCAATCAAAAGCAGCGTGGAGAACGCCAAAGACGTAATGAGCTTGCTCAAAATAATCGTGCGCGTCGACAATTGGGTCGTCAGCAAAATATGCAAGGTCTGGCGTTCTCTCTCCCCACTGATCGCTCCAGCAGTCAGGGCAGGTGCCACAAAGCAAACCATCGCGTAGTGTATCCCCGCAGATATCAGAAACAGATCCCGGTTATCCCCTAACGATTCGGCCTTCAGGGGGTCCATGAGCAAAAAGCCCATCGGTATTCCCCCCATGACAAATAAGTAAATCGCTAATATGAGCATGGTCTTTCTCGAGCGGAATCTTTCCCGCATTTCTTTTACCAAAAGTGGATTGAACAAGAAGTCGCTCACTCCATACCGACTCCTTCCGTAATCGCTAAGAAGACGTCTTCTAAATCTTTCTTGGAATCGCCATAGTAGACGACTGCGACCTGCTCATCCAGCAGTTCTTGAAGCAATTCAGCTTTTTGTTGCTCCGTCCCTTGAAAGTAGAAGCGAAAGCCTCCCATATAGTCTGTCAATTGATGGACATACGGAGAGCTCGCTAATAGAAGTCCGGCTTTGTCCAAATTCCGAAGGGCTCTCAGTTGCATCCTGCTTTGCCCTGTATCCCGATTGCTGACCTCATGCACAGACCCATACGCAATTAATCTGCCTTTTTCAATGACACCAATATCATCACACAGCTCAGCTAGCTCCGGCAAAACATGGGAGCTGATAATAATCGTCTTGCCCATTTCGCGTAGCTGTTTCATAATTTCGCGCAGCTCGATACGAGCTCGCGGGTCCAGTCCTGATGCGGGTTCATCCAAAATCAGCACGGCCGGATCATGTACGAGACAACGCGCTAACCCCAGCCGCTGTTGCATGCCTCGAGACAAAGAATCGACGAAAGCGTCTGCTTTGTGAGACAAATTCACCAGTTCTAAAAGATCACCGACGAGTGCCCGTCTTTTCGAGGCAGGGATTTTGTAAGCTCCAGCATAAAACTCCAAATACTCCACCGCTGTCAAATTGTCATATACACCAAAAAAATCGGGCATGTAGCCAACAGACTGGCGCACACTTGCAGGGTCTTTTCGTACATTGTAGCCACAGACAAAGGCTTCCCCTTCACTCTGTTCCAAAAGGGTGGACAAGATGAGCATCGTGGTAGATTTTCCGGCGCCATTTGGACCAATGAAACCGAACACCTTTCCTGGCTCAATGGAAAGGTTCAAATCCGTCAACGCTTGCAAATTGCCATATCTTTTTCCTAAATGAACGGTTTCAATTACCATTTCCGCACCCCCTCTACCTGGAAAATTGGCTCTGGTAGAGCTAATCGCGACGTTCCATTGTGGGAAAAACGAAGCAACAACGATTGATTTGGCGTCAAGACTTGCTGGAGTTCATTATCGAGGACAAGTCTCGTCCCGCGTTCAACAGGTATCCACCTACCGCTCTTTTGGTGGAAGTATTCGATTCTAAAAGGCTTGAATGAACTGTGATTCAATGGTACCGTTATCCGCTTCATATTGATGGCAGCTTTGTCTGACCGCAGCTCAAATGTAATGCTACCCTTTCCAAGCTGCCAAATGTATCCGGTATTGTCGAAGTCTCCTACCACTTCATACATTTCGGCATCTAGCAAACCATAAGGAAAAGTCACTAGACCTTGTTCATTCGGCTGGAATTGAATAGACTGCTGAATGACATTCCAGTAATTCGCTTGGTGAGGCACCTGCATTGTCATCAGAGGAAGAGGCTCTTTCGTTGTACCGATGATACTTACCTGATTCCCCTCTTCATAATCAACGACTCTTTCCTGCATTTCCTTGATTCGTTCTTCTATTGTTTGCAATTCGTTTGTTGCCTTTGGTTTTCTTGGCATAAACAGGGGTTCAAGCACACTGTCAACCTGCTTTTCTTCGCCCTTTTTCAATGGCCCAAGCGGAATTCGTTGAAAACCAATTTCAATATAAGTTTGATCGTAAGCAAACTCTGTATTGTTTTTCACTTTCCCTTGCAGCCGATTTTCATTAATTCGCAAGGAAGCATCAAAAGCCCCCATGTCGTGCTTTACGCCGATAGCAATTGCTTGTTTCGGTGTCAAATAGGGGAGATTACGGAAAGAGAGAACCTCTTCACCAACCATTAACCCCTCTGGTCGATAATCATTTCGCCCGACTGTCAAAGGCAGGGCAGCGATCGAAGGTTCGAGCTGAACATCGTATTCGTTCTGATCCACCCCTAAAAACGTAGTGGCTGAGCGAACATGAGCCAGTGACTCATCTAATATGTCGATCTTGGTTACGGCATAGCTGGTACTCGTTTTCACAACAGCAGGCTTTCCAACCGCGAATATAGCAACGGTCAAGAAAATTCCTCCTGCTGGGATGACTCCCCACGCCCATTCAGGTTTTCTCATTCTTTTTAGAACGAAGTATGTCAATGGTGCGAGTACAATTACATATCCGCCCCACAACGCCACCATCCAGATCGGCGGAGGCGTTTGTACTTCAGGAATCTTCTTGCTCAAATCAAGAAAAGGCCGGGTCATTTGATCCATAAAAGGCTTCTCTTCAAAAATCTTCTTGGCGCCATGCTGGGTCATTGCATTCTGCCACAGTTGTGGATTGAACTGCCACGATGCCAACGGCTCTGCTGTCACATCATAGTTGACAAATAGCAGCAACCCTCTGCCGTACGATTTTGACACAAATAAGGGCATGTCACGGTTGTATACACCGATACTGCCATTTGGCGCGACTTTTGCAATGTCATACTCACTAAGTGCTTGCTGCAGATCAATATTACCGGCTTTTCCGGCTTCCACAGGGAGAATATCAGCAAACCGCTGGATCATCCCATCTTGATTGGGACCTGCCGAAACAACCACGATCCCTCCCAGCTGGATCCACTCCTTGATCGCTGCCATCTGTTGATCATTTATTGTGGAGCCGCTATTGCCTGCCAGCGCTAACATGTCTATGTTTTCGTAAATCCACGATTGGTCAGGCAACATTTGTTCCGTGAGATTTTGTACGGACAAGGGGCGATTCATTTTGGATTGTGACTGATTGACGGCAAGGAAGTGAAACGCATTGCCCTCCTCACTAATCACCCCAATGGTGCGGCCGTCTGTTGGATATGAGATTCGCAGCTTTTCACTTTTGAGAACTTGACCGTTTTGCGTTACCTGGACGTACCAATCATCGAGCAATATTTGGGAAGGCATATCAAAGTAAACGGTTGTGCTCTTTCCTTGCTCGAGTTTTATTGGACGCCGAAGCTTAAATTCATTATTTTTTTTGACTTGTCGCTGCGATAACTCTACGGCCCCTGTGAAATTCTGTTCCTGGCTGGTTACCTTAACGTTTAGTCTCATCCATGATTCATATTTGACGATCCCACTTAAAGGTATTTCGAATTGTATGTCTATGTTGCTCTCTGCCATAGCTGGGCGTATCGAAAAGCTAAGCCATGTGATGACAAAGATTAACATCCATTTCCATCTCATGCTTGTTCCTCCGCTCATTTTCGTGACGCCAAAGAGATAACCAGTTGTTGCAGCTGATCATGGCGTGAGATAAGCAGTAAGTGCTTACCTTGGTTTGCCCAGTTTCCTTTGATCAGCTCTTCAGATGACTGGTTTCGCAATGGTAGCTCGCGTGTCACAAAAGGCTCTACACCCACGTTTACTTCCATCAGCGTTCCGTTTGGGTGTGTATAGGTCAATCTCGTATCGGAGCTCCACGATGCCCACTGTCCCACTGCAAGCGGGGTAACTTTCCCCGTTCGCATTTCCATCAGCTGTACTTCACCTGCTTTATTGAAGGCAAGCAAGCTTCCATCTGGCGACCATTCAGGCTGAGAGCCTTCTACAAGCTTCCATTCTTGGAACGAAACTGTGCTGCTCACCCAAATTTCTTCGACGCCATTTTTCGAGCGGGTAAAGGCAAGCGAATCATCATGTTCAGACCAGCTTGGTGAAGCGTATAATACTCCTTCTTCTTCCTTCAGCAATCGGCTGCTTCCCATGCTGTAAGCCGTCGGCATCTCCACAATCCATATCCGCGATAATTTTTTATCCTGCTCGACGACAGCGATTTGCTTTCCAGAATTAGACCATGCTACCCCGGTGTATTTGCCTTCTGTTGGCGGCAATTTGATCGTGACTGGCTTTAATTCCTCGTCGATTGGAATGGTTTTCAGCTCTGTATTGTTATTGATATAAGCTAGCTGAGTGGCTTTGCGATCAATGTCAACAAGCTCCACGGCTGCTTGTGCTGGCAATTTAAGGACTTCATGCTCTCGAACGGCAAGAGAGGTATTGTTCCACCACACAAATCCGCCTATGGCAAGGGTGAGCGCAGCAGCAGCGATTCCGCTCCAAACTAACTTCCCAAGCTTTTTGGGTGCGGCATTTGGAGCCTTTGTCTGTTTGGCCTCGAGATCTCTCATTTTCTGGAGCAATTGCTTTTTCAGGTCTGATTTTAGCTGATAATTGACCGGAACCGATCCGCGCATCTGCTTCAAATGGGCTAGGAGTTGGGTTACGGTCTGATCATCCGATTGATGATCCTGGGGGTGTTTCTCCTCTTCTCTCATTCGGAGTCCCCCCTCTCATACATCTTCTGAAGTTTTTGTAATCCGCGATAAGAAATCATTTTGATACTCGATTCTGTTTTGCCGAGCACCTCAGCTACCTGACTGATTTTAAGGTCAGCAAAATACCGGAGCATCAACACGTCACGTTGATCCTGAGACAACAAGTCCAGACGATCACGAAGCAGACGAATCTCTTCATTCGTCAGCGCCTGTCGCTCCGGCTGCCATGTGTCATCCGGTTCTGCTCCTAGAAAATCTTCCTGGTCAACAGGTAACTCCCTGTTTTTTCGCATAAAATCCACATATGTATTGTGAGCAATACGAAAAATCCATGATGCGAATGGACTTGTTCTGCTATATTGCTCGAATTTTTCTAGTGCTTTTAAAAAGACCACGGTGGTCAAATCATCGGCATCCCACGTACTTTGAACCCGGCATCGTAAATACCGGTTGACGCGATCAAAATATTCGTCATACAGTTCCGTAAATGGACGAGATTCATAATAATCTCCGGATGATGGCCCCGACGGTTGCTTCATAGCCATTCCCATTTGCGTTTTCCTCGGTTTCTTCCAGACTGAAGCATGTTCTCAGAATGGACTTTCTCCACTGCATTCTGAGACTACTCTAACTAAGTAATACGTATTACTTAGGAAGAAAGTTTCATAATGTGGCAAAGTTTTTTGAATTATTTCCCTAATGCGGCATCTAATGCTATCTGAATGTCTTGAACAGCTTCAATTCCGACCGATAACCGTACCAGTCCCATCGTGATTCCCGTTTCCTTGCGCTGCTCTTCAGAAAAAGCACGGTGGGACGTCGTAACTGGATGAGATACACTCGTCTCCACACCTGCAAGAGATGGAGCCAGCTTGATCCAGTCAAGCGCCCGGTAAAAGTCGTAAATCTTCGTCTCTTCTGCCAGAACAAAGGATACCATTGCTCCCTGTTTTTGCATTGAAAAAAAGAAGGTATCTGTAGGACTTGGGTAATACACTCGTCCAACTGCAGGATGATCACGAAGAAACGCAGCGATCTGGCTGGCATTATCGCATTGACGCTCCATTCTCACTGCCAATGTTTTCAAACCGCGCGATGTCAACCAGGCCTCAAAAGGACTGAGCGATGCACCGTAATTGGCTACGATCTCAGTGGCACGCTTGATCGTCGCCTGTGATCCAACCAGAACACCTGACGTCACATCGCTATGTCCCCCAATGTATTTGGTTCCACTATGTACCACGAGATCTGCTCCAAATGATACGGGTTGTACCAAATACGGAGTCGCGAACGTATTATCCACCATGACGGTTAAGCCAAGACTTTTTGCTTCCTTGATCCAGTAAGGTAGATCTACCACAGTCAATAGCGGATTGGTGATAGTCTCCACGAAAAACAGCCGCGTCGTTGGTCGAACATGATCAGCAAGCTTTGTCATTCGACCAAGCTGGATGCACTCAAGCTCGATCCCAAATCGCGACAGCTCCTTGTGCAGAAGAGCGTAGGTACCGCCATAAATTTCATGGGAAGCCAGCACGTGATCCCCAGGGGAAAGAACGGCAAGTAAACCAGCCATGATCGCTCCCATACCGGAGGCAGCACTGACACCTGCTTCTGCACCTTCTAATACAGCGATAGCATGAGCCAGCTCAGCTTGGTTCGGATTGCCATTTCGGGTGTACAAATATTCTCCTTCGCCGACGTAGTACGCTTCTACTTCTTCCAAGCCTTCGAAGGCAAAAACAGAGGTTTGAAAAATCGGTGTCGTTTTGCTCTTTACCCGCAAAGGATCATGTCCGATATGTACCGTTTTGGTCTCAAATCGCTCTGCCACATTGATCACCCTTTTCTCCCAATCATACCACGCGAGATTGGAAAGGAAACTAGCGGATTGGCAAAAGCTCGACTATTTGTGTTATAATTCGAAACCGAACCACCCAACAGTATGAAACAAAGGAAGGTGCATAAGATGAGAAAGATGATGACAACTCTGTTCGCATGTCTGACGGCAATCGCCTTGGTTACGGGTTGTTCTACAGGAAGCAATGAAGCCGCTCCTAATCAGCCGACTACGCCAGCAGAGAAACCAGCATCCAAAGAGCCAGCTAACCCACCGGGTCCAACCGGAGAGAAGAAATACGAGAAGGCTCCGGCTATGCAGATTGACAAAGCAAAGGACTATCAAGCAAAAATTTCTACTTCCATGGGAGACATTACGATCGATCTGTTCGAAAAAGATGCTCCAATTGCTGTCAACAACTTTGTTTTCCTCGCAAAGGACAAGTTCTATGACGGCATCACGTTCCACCGCGTTATGAAAGACTTCATGATTCAAACAGGTGATCCATTGGGTAATGGCATGGGTGGCCCTGGCTACACGTTTGAAGACGAATTGAAAAATGGTCACAAATACGAACCAGGCGTAGTTGCCATGGCGAATTCCGGTAAAAACACGAATGGTAGCCAATTCTTCATTGGTTCTGGACCTGACGTGACAGGATTGGACAACTCTCCGAACTACACGATTTTTGGAAAAGTCACAGGTGGCATGGATATCGTGCAAAAAATTGCCGGAACAAAGGTAAAGAAAAACCCACAAACGGGTGAACCAAGTGTTCCTGAGCAAAAAATTACCATTAAAACCATTACGATTACGGAAAAATAAGAGCAGCGTCAAACTGCACACGAAAGCCACTTTCTCAACAGGAAAGTGGCTTTTTTTATCGAGGAAACATCTGTTTATGAAAACACTTTCACGAATCGAATCATTTTGTAAATAGTTCTATGGTACCAATTACCTCTTGAACCATTCCGATCAGACCGCTAGACTTGCAAAAGACCTGATTCGCTTCCGCAATCAAAACGCAAAGAGCGAAAAGGAGTGGTTCACACCATGTTGACACGAGAAGCGCCAACGCGCTTTTTCTTCTTTTTGAACAGTTTTGGCTTGATGCTGTTATGCTTATTTGTCACACCGACAAGTGCAATGGCACCACAACCAGTACAAATCCTCCCTGTTCTCGATAGTGCAACGGTGCCATCGGAACAAGTTTCGAAGAAGGAAAAGACACCAACCACATCTGCTGCAGCAGTAAAACGCAAGTCTGTGCAGGTTAGTCGTGATAGTCGTCCAAAAGTGGTTCGGAATGGAAAAGTGAAAGTTTCGGAGAGGGATATGGAACTGCTCGCCCGGTTAGTGTATGCGGAAGGCCGGGGAGAACCGTATGAAGGACAGGTAGCGATTGCTGCCGTTGTATTGAATCGGGTTGCTTCAGATGATTTTCCAAATACGGTACGGGAGGTTATTTATGCTCCCAATGCGTTTTCGCCTGTCCATGACGGCAATTTGACACATAAATTAAATGAGAGTACGAGAAAAGCGGTCCAGGAAGCGGTCAATGGAAAGGATCCAAGCAACGGTTCCCTGTACTTCTTTAACCCGGATACGGCTACTTCCAAGTGGATTTGGTCACGTCCTGTAACGGTTGAGATCGGTAACCATCGTTTTGCTCGTTAACGCGCTACTTCCCGAAAAAGATTTAATAATACTTTATTTTTATTTAATGGATGTTTTACTTTTGCTTGCTATGTTGTAGGTGTAAGCACTTTTTCAACGCATTGAGAAAAAGTTCGATTATCTTCTTTGGATGACTTTTTAACGTAAGCATGTTTAGATCGATTATTCAATCTGAGTATGCCTACGCTAATAGCTTTGATTGATTGACTGTTTTGGGTGAGAGCAAACCAGTCATAGAACAATCAGTCGTTCTTTTTCTCAATCGCCCCCAATAATTAGGCATTCCCAACGTGGGAATGCCCCTTTTTTTATTAAAATCCGTATATAGACATACCGCCATCAACCGAAAGCGTTTGACCGGATATGTAGGAAGCGGCATCAGAGGACAAGAAAATCGCTGGCCCTACCAAGTCCTCGACATCCCCGATGCGGCCACTTGGCGTTCTCTGCAATACCTCTTGGACGAACGCTTCGTCACTAAGCAAGCTCTCTGTTAATGGCGTACGGAAATACCACGGCGCGATCGCATTTACGTTGACCCCAAACTTGCTCCATTCTAATGCCAGCACCCGCGTCATCTGGATGAGCCCTGCTTTGCTGGCACCATACGCGACACCCGTACGAAGTGCTACTACACCTGCGACCGAAGCAATATTGACGATTCTTCCATAGCGCTGCTCGCACATGATCTTGCCTGCAGCTTGACTCATAAAAAACGCTGCTTTCAAATTCAAATCCGCTACCCTGTCCCACTCTTCTTCCGTTACCTCATGAGCTTTTTTGCGAATATTCATTCCTGCATTGTTGATCAGGATATGAACACCCCCTAGTCCTTCGACTGCCTGCTTCACAACATGGTCCGCTGCATCAGACACAGTCAAGTCAGCCTCGACAGGAACAGCCAGTCCGCCTTTTGCTTCAATCTCCGATACCACCTCTTGCAAGTCGGAAGCTGTTCGCGAGACCACCGCAACCTGTGCACCCGCTTCTGCGATTCCCAACGCAAGTGCCTTCCCAATTCCTCTGCCCGCACCTGTGATGATTGCTTTTTTTCCATGCAAATCAAAACGTGTCATTTTCGAAACGACTCCCCTTTCGTTTCCTTAGAGGATTCTGCATCCATCGCCTTTTCCCTTGTCTTTTGCTACAATATACCTGTATGGAAAGGGGGCAGTCCGTTGCGTTTGTACAGTCAGATGACACTCGCCGAGCTGCAGGAGGAAATGGAGCGCCTGCACGTAGAAGCGAAAGAGAAAAAGGAGCTTGGTGATCACTCACAGCTTGCGATCATTACACAAAAGTACTTTATGGCGAAATCGTACTATTTAGGAACGGGTGAGTTCCGTATCGGCAGCAAATACAGCGTGCCTGATTATGATCAGCCATTTACAATCGACTATTTCAACGGCGTCTTTGCTTGGGGACGTTTCCCTGATTCGGATGAACAGACTGGTTTTCCAGTAGGAATGCTGGAACTGTGGTTCGACTAGAAAAAAGAGATCGGCACTCGCACTCTTGTGCATGCCGATCTCTTTTTTCTTGCCCGGGCACATGCCGAAGCATATGGATATACTAAAAAAAAACGAAAGTGAGCCAACCCGCTTATGGACTGGATTTCTATCATCCTTTTGGTATTACTGGCGCTCGGTGTCGTCGGCAACAACGCCACCGTCTCCATTGCAGTTGCGATTCTCCTCTTAATGAGGCTCCTGTCATTGGACCGATATTTCCCTCTACTCGAGCAGCATGGATTACAGCTCGGGATTATTATATTGACGATTGGCATCATGACCCCGTTGGCAAGCGGCAAGATCAATCCTTCGTCCATCTTGGAGATTTTTACGAATTGGCATTCGTTACTGGCTGTCGCCATCGGTATGTTTGTGGCTTACCTGGCGGGAAAAGGAACGGCCTTGATGACCCAAAATCCATTGATCGTGACTGGCCTTCTGCTAGGGACAATCGCTGGTGTCACTTTTTTCCGCGGTGTTGCAGTCGGTCCTTTAATTGCAGCAGGGATTCTCGCCTTTATTTTGCAATTTCTCCCGAAGTGATTAGGTCCAGCGCTCTTTCAGTTGAAGGCCATAGGCCAAAATTTGTTGTGGCGTGACCATGCGAAAGCCTTGCTGGGCACGATAATCAATCGTAAGCACATCAGACCCGATATAGGTGATCGTTTCGCGATCTATCAGAAACGTCAAAGAATCAACCTGGTAGACTTCATCTTCTGGACCTTGAGTATCCCACCACAGCGCATACTCTACATTCATCCCGCAGCCACCGACTAGCTCACCGTTGATCCGAATGGGCTTGTCCGTACTGGCTATGCGTTCTACAGCTTCTTTTGTCACTTTTACTATCATATTTGGTGCCACCCTTCTCATGATTTTCCAGCATGCTGGATGCATCATCTCTTACATGATAGCATACAATGCTTGAAAGGCAGCAGAAAGGACGATCATCTATGAATATCTACGAACAAGATGGGATTTTTGTCGCGGAAACGGAGTTCCAATCGGAGCACGTTGTCATTTTTGCGAATACGTGGGAGGAAGCCAAGGAAAAACTACTCGTTCGGCTTCTCGTACTAGAAATGATTGGTTGAATAAAAAGCGGGTCGCCCAGTAGACCTGCTTTTTTCCATGTGAAAAAAACAAGGAGCACCCATACCGATGACAGATAAGACAGCAACGAAAATAGCCGAGCAGCACCTGGTTGCTCAAATCAGACAAGCAACAGCCAAAGCCAATCGCAACAATGTGACCCGCACACAAGCATACCTCGCCTTTTATCTCGAGCACCAAGAGGTTCACTGGGCATTATTGGCCCATCTGGTCTCACGAAATGGCGGGTGGAACATGACCGATTTAAAAGGAGAATGGCTACCGCTTATCATGGATGCACAAGCAATCGAGCCGTTTTTTTGGTTTTTGGAAAGATGCAACTGGCTGATTTTTCACGATGCCTATCCGCAATTACTTCTGTATGCGGAGATGAAACGAACGGGGACAGATTTAACCAACCTTTTGGCGCCACTTGGTGTTTCAGTCTTTATGCAACCGTATTGGCAAGAGTTCCTCGTATCCAAAGACAGTGCGAACCTTACACATGCACTCATCGTCAAT
This sequence comes from Brevibacillus sp. MER 51, assembly GCF_023714195.1. Lineage (NCBI taxonomy): Bacteria > Bacillati > Bacillota > Bacilli > Caryophanales > Paenibacillaceae > Brevibacillus > Brevibacillus sp. MER 51. Next base: position 737,651 of record NZ_JAMAUS010000001.1, read on the forward strand.
GAGCAGCAATATATCGAACAGCGTGTCGTACAGAAGCCGTTTACCCTGAATCATATTTTTGCTTCGTTTGCTTTCGTCGCCCAATCTGCTCTCTCGATGAATCAAGTGCTCATTCCTTATAAAGCGCACCCTACTGACCGCCGACTCAGCTTGATCGGGTTGAATGTTCACCATTTTCCCGATGTCAGAAACCGCATTCAGGTCGGAAAGACGTTGTACCACCAATTGTTTGGGGAGCGTTTTCGCTTTGAGAAAATACTGTCCTACTGCTCTCGTATTCCTCATACAGGCTCACGAGCAGATTATTGGCCGCATTTGTTCACACCTCATCATGCACCTTCCACCACAGAAGGCGAGTATCAACTACGCTTGGATGGACATGAGTTGCTAGAAGGAAGTCCGCGGATATACAGCCCACGTCTTCAAGATGCATGGGCTGATTATGGACACGATCCGGCAGATGGGGTAGATTGGTTTCGAGATGAAAAATGGCACGAGGTCGTGAAAGAACCCGCTTCACTGCCAACCATCGACAGTGATTCTTATGTGCGTTCACTGCAATGGATCGAATACGGAGTCAAACTCGTCTCAGCAATCACGTAGCTTGGAGAGGAGATCAGTCCCATGGAAAAATGGATGCAAGAAATGGCGTTGAATCAAACAAGTTTTTTGCTATCCTGCCAATTGCCGAGCGGTACCTTTCGCCTCGGCCCCCAACGTGATCAAATCAATCCTTACTTTACCAACCTGGGTGTTATTTCCCTCATCCGAATGAAGGAGGTAGAGGCTGTTCGCGGTCATCTCGATTGGTATTTGCAAAACCTGAATGCGAACGGCTACATCAATGATTTTCGTCTTGAACAGGGCAGAGAAATCGATACCGGCACAAATGATAGCGAAGATAGCTACCACACCACTTATTTCAGCCTGCTTGCAGAATGGATACGGGCAACGGGGCGTATAGATTGGCTGCATGCCAACCACGCTACACTCTTGTCCCTACTCCAAGCAGTTGCCCGCCTTCAACAGAAAGACGGTTTGACTTGGGCAAAGCATTCGTATCGGGTTAAATATTTGATGGACAATTGCGAGGTGGCCAAGGGGCTGGCAGATGCTTCGTATTTATTTTCGTTAATCGGTGATGTGAATGCTGCCGAGGAAGCGGCTTCACGTGCGAAAGCCTGTGAGCTCGGTATCAGTGGGATGTACAGTCGAATTCGCAAATCGTATGCCATGTATGATCGTACGTACCCCGGCTGGCGAAAATGGTACCCGGACGTCACTTCCCAAGCGTTTCCGATTGTCTACAGCATGACAGATGCCAACACGGCCTCGCTGCTTTACCAAAGGATCACAGACGCTTTCCCGCATTTTGATACGTTTCAGACTGGTGATTTATACCCTTGGATGACGATGGGGGTATGCGCGCAAATGATGGGCGATAAAACACGGGTGAAGACCATGCTCGTGACCGCCACAGACTTGTACATACACGGCCCCAGGTACCCGTACTGGCTCATTCAAGATGCCGGACGCTATATTGAATTATTACTGGACGTGGATTCATCAGGTTCAGATAAGAGTTGCTCTACCCAACGATAGCAACGCTCCAGTTGCCCGTCTGTTACTAGGTCGGAACGATGCTCGAACATAATCTTTACATGTGGGTTCTCCTTTCTGATGATCGTCAGGTAGTCTTCAATCGGAGCCCACCCTTCTTCCGGTTTACATTCAGGAAGAACGGGAAAGTGAACGAATTCAACCTTGTCAGCAGTCACCTTCATACTCTTCAAATGAATGCTCCACGCATATTTCGTATACGTTTGAATGACGTCACGCGCATTGAAAAACGGGTCGATTTTTTCTTGCAGGAACAATCGGCCGGTATCGAGACAGAGCTTGATCGTTGGATATTTCCGGAGCAAGGACTCTAAAAATTCTGTCTCATACACATATCGATTGAGCGCATCGAATTCAAGGACTGGCGTGAAGTGATACTCCTTGCCTTTCTCAGCCAACCACGCAAAGACCTGCTCACTACGATATTGAAATTCTTCTTCCGAGTATGCTTGCTCCCATACATAATCTCGACAATCATGAAAACGCCACACATTCCAGTCGACGCGATCGTCTAAAATGACAGGCTTCGGATAATGGAATAAGACATAGGTTGGCTGAATGAATGACATAAACGCCAGTTCCCTCTCTATCCTTTCAAATGCATCGGCTCTTGTCTGATCATGAGCATCCATGAATAATGCATCCCGCAGCTCGGACTGACCTGCACGCAGCGGAAAATGAACACCAATCGCAAATCCTTTTGCTTGAGATTCACGCTGTAGTTGTTGGATATCCTCCTCTGAATCAAACAAGCATGCCTCGATTCCGTAAAAGCCCTCCTTAAAATCTCGTTCGTATTTTCCCTGATCAAAGCCTCCATATTGACCAATCATGAAATTATTCATTCGAGGGTTTCCTCCGATTTTCGCACAGTATAGAAAACGCGGGAAGCCTGTTCCCGCGCTTGCTCTACTTTCTTTCAATTTTCGTACCGGAGTCGTGCGTCACGACGAGAAATGGGGTCAGTTCCCCTTCTTCCCAATAAAAAGGCAAGACAGAAATCGGAACTTGCCCTTTCGATGCAAAATCATACGTGAGACGCGCTAACAGATGCGCTCCAGCTTCTCCTGCCATATCCGCCACAATCAGCACATCCTGATGCGGAATCGCGACACCAAGCACGTCTCCTTGCTTTTTCTGATCCATCTCCGCCAGAAATGAATCCAGCAAAATTCGACTTGCTGCATAGCCGTCTGTCGGACTAATAAAATGGATGCGCTGACCTCCTACCTCTTGTGACTTTACTGAAAAGGGGAGCTTTCGCAAGTTTTCCATCGCGTATGAATGAAGCTGCTCGCTCGTCCAGCCTGCTTCCTCTAGCATCCGCTTCTCAATCAATGCGTAGCCTTCCCCTTGATCTAGGGCGTACAGTACATACGTATCTGCTGTATGTTCCTTCACAACCCACCTCTCCGGGTACTTGTGGATCATCGAGGCATGGCGCAATACCGGATAAATATTAGGCTCTTGGCCGGTTACTTTCAGTTGTCGATCCAACTCCATCACTCCCTTCATCATTTATTACCAAGGTGGATTATCGTCGTCCTCCGTTGGCGTGCTCATCGGTGTATACGCAACGTTTTGGCTTCGCTCTTCGATTTCTTTCACGATGTCCGTCAACGCTTTTGGCTTTAAAAACTCAACAGGAGACATGCCACGCTCGAACTGTAGCTGCTCGCCTTCTAATAATACCAAATAACGCCCGTTTACTTTCGCGATATGCAGGTTGGTACCGTAATCGGCCAATAATGTACGGATCTGCATATGATCCAGCTTGAACTTCAGTTCGACCTCTGGTTGGCGATCTGTAATAATTTGCATCGCTTCCATCACGGTCTCATGCTCCCATTTTTCTGCGAGCTCCCGCTTAGGACTTGCGGCAATGAGTTCAATGGCTTCCTCTTCCCGTACCCGCTCTTCGGATGCTTCAGGATACGTATATTCGATGTGCTGTCTCGCCAATGAAATGACTTCTTCAGAGACGATCTGCGTCATCGTTTGCGGATACTCGATGAAACGCAGAAACTCCTCGAAATACCGTGCGTGGGAGAATTGATGAATTTTCACGTGATAGGGATCATTCATCCCCGATTCGATCATATACGGGTACATCAGCGATTTCATGTTTTTGGCATTGATCGCCATGCGCACATTCGATATGAGGCTCTTCTCATCTGTGATGACTGCTGTTTTTTGTTCGAAATCGCATTTTAAAATAAAGACATAGCGCTCATCAATTAGATCGAGCCTCGTCCGCACTACAATCATAACCCCGCCTCTCACCTGAGAGGTTCGCAAATACGACTGAATCAACTCCTGACAGGGCTCCTTGCTCTCCCCTGGCGTTTCCGCTGCCAACAATCGATTCAAGAGGGCATAGTTGGGGTTCGAGTCCAATGGATGTCCAGGCTCCAACACAAATTGACCCAGTTTTGTCGGCGTGCCTTCTGTCTTTGGATTCATCTCGACTTTTCTTTTCGCAATCCGGGCGAATTCCCCATCGAGAAAATCTTTCAGCTCGCTCTTCTGATATTCATCATGGCCCAAATAGCGCGTCATTCGCACTTGTTTTATGCCATCCTCTTCTTCAGGCTGTTCCATCAGATAAAAGGATAACCAGTCAATTGTAAAATTCATACCCTTCGCTCCTGTCTGCATGTAACGAACTGATTATAGCAAACCTATTGAAAAAAAGGTCAGCTTTTTCAAATCATGATAAGATGAAAGGAGGAGGGGAAAATCAGACAATGTGGACTCGTATGAAGTCATGGTGGAACGAAACAATACGCGATAAACCATATCGGCCCGGCCACCTGGCAGGACAGTATGAAATAACAAAAGTATTAGGGATGGGAAGCTACGGGATTGCCTATCTCGCCACGCACAACCCTACAGGTAATCAGGTTGTGCTGAAGCAAGTGAAACCAAGCCTGCGTCACACGCCAAAAGGAGAAGCCATGCAAGCGTACGAAAAAAAGGTGCTGATATCCCTCTCGCATCCGCAAATCCCTCGCTGTCTGGATTCTTTCACATATCGGCAAGACTCGTTTATGGTCATGACTTATATTGCAGGTCCGACACTTGAAGACATGTTGTTTGATCATAACATCGTGGCTGACGAGAAAAAATGCGCCGAATGGATGCGCCAAATCGGGGAACTCGTGGCCTACCTCCATGAACAAAACGTGATTCACCGTGACGTACGGATCCCCAACGTCATCTGGAAAGAGGACAAGCCGTACCTGATTGATTTTGGCCTCGCTCGGTTCGTTGGTGATCGCCCGACCTACACGGCTGATGCTCTTTCCGCCTACCCGTCTGAAAAACAATTGAAGCGAGAAGTCGCTCCTTCCAGTGACTTGTACGCTTTGGGACATTTCTTTTTATTTTTGCTCTATTCCGGATATGAATCGGAACCAGACGCACCTGAAAAAAGCTGGGAAGAAGAGCTTTCTTTATCTCCTTCCATTCGCATGATGATTCGCCGTTTGTTACAAATGGACGCCCCTTATAAAAGTGTACAGGATTGGCTAGAAGAGCTGGATCGCTATTTGAACCACTACCAGGAAAAAAGAGCAGGGCATCCGTAGACTTCACGGATTCTCCCTGCTCTTCTTCATTCTGCAATCGGCTCTTGTTTCGCCTGTTCCATCTTTTCCTTCAGTTCCCCTGCTTCCCGGCGCAGCACTTGTCGTTCGTGTTTCGTCAGAACTTCTCCACCAACAGTGCCATTTACCAGTAAATCCTCTTCATATAACCGATCTTTGCGCATGGAAACCTCCTGCAGACAAGTTGTGTACTTCTTGTCCTACTTTGTTCCAAAGCTGCCCTTCTTATGTGCACGATTTTGATTCCGTTTGGCAGGGCTCGCATTTTTGGCTGGAGCTCCTGACTTTTGTGCTGGTGCGGGCTTTCTTGCAGGACGCGGATCTTCCAGTGTTCCGTGCGTCATGAATTTTTCAGCAATCGGCAAGCCTGTTTGCTTGGAAAATTTTTGAATAATGAATCGTTCCTGTGTCGTAATGATGGAAAATACCAGTCCGGCACGCCCCATACGCCCAGTTCGGCCACTGCGATGAATGTACGTGTCAGCATCCGATGCAGGATCGTAATGCACAATACATTCCACACCTGGAATATCAATGCCACGTGCGGATACATCTGTCGTAATCAGCACCGGGAATGCCCCATCCCGGAATTGTTGGAGGGTGCGGGCACGCTCTTCTTTCGTAGCATCACGGTGCAGGAGTCTGCACGGCAAATGGTGGTAGTTGAGCTTCGAAACAATCTCGTCCACTTTTTCGATTTGATTGACAAAAACAATCGAGGAGCGAACATTGACGAGGCGCAGCAAACGACGGAGCGTATCCACCTTTTTACGTGGATCGGTCACCAAATACATGTGTGCTACCCCTGCAGCTCCTTCTGGTGCTGCTGCGCGAATAACGGCAGCATCTTTTGTAAAAATCTCAGCCGTATGTACGACTTCCTCTGCGATTGTCGCTGAGAATAACAGTCGTTGTGTATCACGAAGCGTTTTTTTCATGACCTCTTGGACTGGTTTGCCAAAGCCCGCATCCAGCATACGGTCTGCCTCATCAACAACAACTGTCTTCACTTCATGGACCTTTAGCTTGCGCTGATCAATCAGCTCCAGCAGTCTTCCTGGTGTTGCAACGATCAATACAGGCTTCTTTTTCAGTCTCTCGATTTGGCGTTTTACATCGACACCGCCAATAATGGACATCACGGCCGTATCCTTGCCTGGCAGAAGGCTTTCTGCTTCCCGCGCAATCTGAACAACGAGCTCATGCGTCGGTGCAAGTACAATGGCCTGTACATCTTTTTGCTCCATATTGATTTTCGATAAAATCGGCAGTAAATAAGCAAACGTCTTGCCTGTCCCTGTCGGTGATTCAATCAAGGCATCTCGACCAGCCATAATCAACGGGATGGCTTCACTTTGTACAGGTGTCGGTGTTTCCATTTTTCGCTCTCGCAATATAGTCAACAGCGGTGCGCTAATTTGTAAATCTGCAAACGTGGTGCTCACAAAAACCCTCCTGGCATAAAGTCGTGCATTGGGTAAGCTTACCACACTTTGCAGGTAGAATACAGAGGTAAGCCAGTCCTCGTGGGGTAAGGTCCATTTAGAAAAAGATAAAAATAGGCGAAATCCGCATTGGACTTCGCCTGACCTTCCTTCTACCCGTTATTCGAATCGAAACGGGTTTCCTGCTTCTCACCTTGGTCTTGACGGTCCCGGCTGGTGGTTTGGTTACGTGTCCCTTTTGGACTTTCCATGTACTCCTCTACTTCCTTTTGAAACGCCTCATCATAGTCACGCACACCTATCACCTCCTGTTCTTATTTTGACCAGGCTGATCACATATTATTTTCCTGAAACCTTTTTCCCGGTCATGCGTCTCTTCATATAGGAATGACAACTCTAGTACAATTTGTTAGATGGATGTGAATAGTGAATGGAGACGTTGTCGCGCACTCGCACACGCAAGCGAGCCAAGCGCAAAAGACCATGGCGTTGGGTTAAGAAATGGATCCTCGGCACTTCCTTAACCTGTACAACCTTAGCTCTACTGGGAATTATTTTTTTATTTGGAACGAAAAATGGAGTAGAATTGCGTGAATGGGCGGCAGGTACTTTGCTGACAACCCAGCACGATTACTGGGCCCCCTATACATTTTTGCCCGATGAAAAACTGAAAGAACTAAAGGAGCAAATTACACATCCTACCGTTATCAACTCTGAAGATACAGGTTCAGCCACGACAGGACCAGCTATTCCGCCGAAATCGAATCTGGTAACCGTCACACTTCCAGAGAAACCAAAGGCGCTGATCGAGATTGAGGAAATTGACGTCTCGAAAGGCAGTTATTACTTTAAAGGAAAAATCATGTACATTAGCGACCCGAGCAGAGTACGGCTCGTCGTCACGAATCGCAAGGACCGTGGAGATTTGCTCGATGAGTTTGTAAAGAAAACAGGAGCCATCGGGATCGTCAATGCGAGTGGATTCGCTGACCCAGACGGTTACGGCAAAGGAGCGCGAGCTTACGGCGTCGTCATCCACGACGGAAAGATTTTGCAAGGCTACAACCCGAGAAGCGGAGAAACCGCACTAGGACTTACCTATGACGGTAAACTGATTACAGGCAGCTACTCGGCTGAACAACTCGTAAAAATGGGCGTGCGTGACGCTGTGAGCTTCCGTCCGCAGTTGATTGTAAACGGGAAAAATATGTTTGAAGGAAAGCCTGCCAAAAGCTGGGGCATTCAACCGCGTACCGCGATTGGACAAAAAGAAGACGGGACAATTGTATTTGCAGTCATTGATGGTCGCCAACCCGGGCATTCCATCGGGGCAAGCATGAACGACATGGCGGAAATACTAGCTGAGCGGGGTGTGGTTACAGCAATGGCTATGGACGGTGGTTCCAGCTCCATGATGCTGCACAATGGCGAGTCCATTACGAAGACGTCTTCTCCCTATCATCGAGGCCGCTATTTGCCAAATGCGTGGGCTGTTTTTTAGAGAACGGCTAGGGTGATTTTGAGGAGGTTTTAGATTCTTGGACAAATTGTTTCACTATAGTGAAGACCCAGCCATTGCGAATTTTCAGCCTCGGGCACATCCCTCCCACCCCACACTCGCTCCGGCTGTATGGGCGATTGATGAAGAACGAGCGCCGATGTATTATTTACCGCGAGATTGCCCGAGGATTTGCTTTTACAAAAAAGCAGATTCTATGCCGGCAGACGTCGAGCGCTTTCTTGGCTTGACGAGCGCCAAAATGGTTATTGCGATCGAAAGCAAATGGTATCCCAAGCTTACACAAACAAAGCTGTATGAATATACCTTCTCGCCAGAAGCTTTTTATTGCTGGGACGAAGGTGCAGGCTACTATTTGTCAAAGGAAACGGTTACGCCACTAGACGTAAGACCATTAGGCGACCTCGTACACTGCCTTAGCCAAGCGGATATTGAATTGCGAATCACTCCTTCGCTGTTGCCGCTCCGAGATTCATTGCTACAAAGCAGTCTGCACTTTTCCATGATCCGTATGCGAAATGCGTCGCTCACATAATAAAACAGGCAGTCTCACCCAATGGGTGGCTGCCTGTTTTGTTTTTACAATTTAATCGGAGTTTTTGCCTGCTCCAAACTCCATTTCTCAACATCCCACGTCTGTGTAACCCAATCCTCATAAAATTCAGGTTCGTGGCATACGAGAAGGACGGTTCCTTTGAATTCCTTCAAAGAGCGTTTCAACTCTTCCTTGGCAACGACATCCAAGTGGTTCGTCGGCTCGTCAAATACCAACCAGTTGCTCTCACGCTGCAGTAATTTACAGAGACGAACTTTTGCTTGCTCGCCCCCGGACAGAGCATTCAGGTTACGATTTATATGCTCATTTTTCAAGCCACAACGTGCCAGCGCTCCGCGAACCTCATGGTTATTCATGGAAGGGAATTCATTCCAGACATCATCGAGTGCAGTAATTGGCTTCGCCTTTACTTCTTGCTCGAAGTAAGCCGGATGGAGGAAATCGCCTTTCTCCAGCTTTCCACCCAGCGGAGGAATTACGCCCAGCAACGTTTTCAGCAATGTAGACTTACCCACACCGTTCATGCCGACAATCGCTACTTTTTCACCGCGCTCCAGCTTCACACTAAGCTTTGGCAGCAAGGGATGTGAATATCCGATCTCCAAGTTTTCAGCTTCGATGACAAAACGGCTACTTGCCCGGGATTCCTTAAAGATAAACGAAGGTTTCGCTGCTGTTTCCGGCTTGTCGATGCGATCCATTTTATCGAGTTGCTTTTGACGGCTCTTCGCACGGCCGGTAGTAGACGCACGTGCCTTATTGCGCGCAATAAAGTCTTCCATTTTTGCTATTTCTTCCTGTTGCTTCTCAAATGCGTCAAAGTGCTGACTGCGTTTCATCTCAGACTGTGCCAAGAAGGATTCGTAGTTCCCTGTGTAACGATTCAACTTGGTAAATTCCAAATGATAAATCACATTCACAACTTCATTCATGAAGGTCGTGTCATGTGAAATCAGCATGAAGGCATATGGATATTCCTTCAAGTAGTTTTTTAGCCACACGATATGCTCTTCATCCAAGTAGTTTGTCGGCTCATCCAACAAAAGAACGGTTGGTTTTTCCAGCAGCAATTTTGCCAAAAGAACCTTGGTACGCTGGCCACCAGAGAGGGAGGCAACATCGCGGTCCAAACCGATTGCACTCAAGCCCAAAGCGTTGGCAATTTCATCTACTTTTGCATCGATCAAATAAAAGCCGCTTGTTTCCAGCTTGTCTTGAATTTCGCCCATGCGTTCCAGTAATTCTTCCAGTTCCTCTGGAGATGCCTCGGCCATCTTTTCACCAATCGTCATCAATTCAGCCTCTTGCTCTAACAGCGGCAGGAAAGCGTCCTTAAGTACGTCGCGAATCGTTTTACCAGCTTGCAGCTTGGTATGCTGATCCAAATATCCGTATTCGATTTTGGGCATCCATTCAACACGACCGTTATCAGGCAAGTTTTGGCCTGTCAAAATTCCCATCATCGTTGATTTTCCGGTACCATTTGCGCCTACCAGTCCTACACGGTCATTCGGTTGCAAACGGAAAGAAACATCACGAAACAAAACACGGTCCCCAAAACCATGGGACAAATTCTCTACAATCAAAACACTCATGCTCTATTCTTCCTCCTGATCTGTTTCCTCTATGAGGCTTACACCAAAATTCTTTCAAAAAAAGTAGGCGCGTACCTTGCCACATAAGATTCGCCCGTAAATACCAATTCGTCCAGCCGGACACGCATTTCTTGAAGGTTGACACTTTCCCCGGCGATGTTCAAAATTGCGGCTCTTGTCAACGCCCTCAGAATCGTGACTTCTGTAGCCAGCTTGTCACCGAACAGCTTGCCGCTATGCACAATCTCTGAGCGATGATTGTACGATTTTTTTACAAACTGTGCAATCCGTTCACGCTGCAAGGCGGTTTCTCCAAAGTAGTACGCCATTCGGACACGCAATTTATAGGTAATCTCGCCTTTTTTGCCATCGGGAACGAACAATGATTCTAATGCAATCCACAGATCCAACAGCTGATCCTCGTAGTTTTTCTTCTCCAGCGAGAGCGCATAGCGACGAAAAGCAAGGGATGGCAGCTTCTGTTCAACTAATGAAGAAAAAATGCCAGCCGTTTCATCATCAAATGTGTACTTATCACCATCAAGCGATCGTTTCAAATACGTAATGCCATACATATTGCCACTGACTGTGATGATGTAAGGAATCGAACAAGTCCCTGTTGTGGACGCTAGATTCAGCTTACTTTCGATTTCTTCAATCCACACCCGATCATCCGTTACTTTCATCTCTTCGTGATCCCCAACTAAAAATAAACTGCTGGGATCTACACGCAAATCAAAGGTTCGCTTGTTCTCGTCCATCTCATTGCGCAAGAAACGAGACGCGATCTCATATGGCCTCTTTGCGCCTGATATGAGCGTGTACGAATTAGGCAAATCGATCCGAACGGGCTGTGCTGTTGTTGAATTGAATACGGGGGCGATTAAGACCGGCATAGTTCTCGCTCCTTCCAGACCAGCAGAGCTCGTTTATTGTTTACATAATAAATATTATGTTCTATAAACAGTATCGTGCCATTCTGTAGTTTTGACAACATATCAATTCCTTCTAAATGTGGACATGCTTCCTCACCATACCAGTTTGGAACAACCTCATTATAGAATACCAGCATTTCCTATGGTTCGTCATCATGTGTTTACGCCAAACTAGGTAAAGAAGGAGTTGATTTTATGGAAAAGGACCATATTCTTGATGAAAATCCGCATCAAACTTACAATAATGTAGCTCAACCGCTGGAACAGACCGGCGAACCCCAGTCCGGCTCTAAAAAAGTGAAGCAGCAAAATCATTCGCGCGCTATTCGAACACGAGAAGGATAATGAATGGCACCCGGCTCCATTGCAGTCGGGTGTCTTTACTCTTCCTTTTTTTAACATCGAAAAAGATTGAATTGTCCCACAAGGATGAACTATGATAAATTTAGTATCCTTGATGGAGGTTAAGTGAAGATGATCACCATTCCACTTCCGGGCAACCATAGCCCTCTTTCCAATTTGATCAGCTATAGTGTTTCGCCGCTGTACGAGATGGCTGCCAGTTTGTATACACTCGCCCAAGAGACACCTCCCGAGCGATTTGCTTTTTGGACCGAAGAAAAATTAGAGCAGTTTGAGTCTGCCCGTCTTTTAAAAGAATGGGGCTATTTGGTCCCCCTCTTTCGATATGGGATCCCTGACTCATTTGACCCCCTACATACAAAAGGCGTGATGGCTGTCGATGATCAATATGAGTACTTCGTAACACTTCCCACTGATCATTTTTTGCGTAGCATCAAACCGATCTTGGAGGAGTGGATATTGCATCACAATTCTCCTGCAGTTGCTCTCGATTTAGAAGAGGATGCCGATTATGTGAAAGGCCGTTTCAGCCTGTTCGTTTCATCTTATTGGCAGCTATTTTTTGAGGCGAATTGGGAGGCGATTGCTCCAAAATTTGTTCGTGAAGCAGAACGGATTTATTACTCTTTACAAGGAATCGAATCCCTTACTACCTATCTGCAATCCATTTCTCCCGCCATTACCTACGATACGAAAACTCACCAGCTTACCTGTCCGAGTAATGGTCCTAGCTATGATGCACAGCATCTCATTCTTTATCCGAGCTATTATTATGCCCAAGAACCCGTGCTTACGAAAAAAGGCTGGAATGCCCATTTGCTTTATTCCATCTCGGGAGTATCCACTCAACCAAAAACGCCCTCATGAAGGGCGTTTTTCATGTTGCATATGTGCGACAATTAATTTATCTAATTGTTGGCTGATTCTCACGATTTCAGGGTCAAGAAAATTGTAACCTGAATCTTTCGCTGCGCGCTCCAGCTTTAGTCGCAAGTCATCAATCATCTTACTCATTGTTTCCATGCTGCAGGCCCCCACCTAACGTTGTCTCCCACTATTTTACATTATTTAAGAACAGGTGGAAAGGGTAAGATGTGGAAGAAAAAGCCTTGTACCCATTTCTGGCACAAGGCTTTTTCCGCTTCCTATTTCATGACGTGGATCGGACGACCCAGAGCCAATTCAGCAGCTTCCATTGTTACTTCACCCAGTGTTGGATGTGCGTGGATGGTCAGCTCGATATCTTCGAGTGTTGCGCCCATTTCGATCGCCAATCCGATCTCAGCGATGATGTTGGATGCTTCAGGACCAACGATTTGCGCACCCAATACGAGATTCGTTTCTTTTTCTGCAATCAGCTTCACGTAGCCTTCGCCTGCATTTACAGACAGAGCGCGACCGTTTGCTGCGAATGGGAAACGACCTACAATGTATTCGATGCCTTTTTCTTTTGCTTCTTTCTCATTGATTCCAACGCTTGCGATTTCTGGATCGCAGAATACAACCGCTGGAATCGCCTTGTAGTCCACTTCTGCTGGATGACCAGCAATCGCCTCAGCAGCAACCTTACCTTCGTAGGAAGCTTTGTGAGCCAGCGCAGGACCTGCTACGATATCCCCGATCGCGTATACGTTAGGAATGCTCGTGCGGCCTTGCTTGTCGACAACGATCAACCCACGGTCAGTCATGTTCATGCCGATATCGCGAATACCGAGTTCATCTGTATTCGGACGACGTCCAACAGTAACGAGTACGTATTCCGCCTCGATTTTTTGTTGTTCGCCTTTTACTTCAGCAGTCACGATCACGCCGTTTTCTGTCTCTTCCATTCCTTGTGCCAATGCTTTTGTATGGATGGTAACGTCGAGCTTTTTCAGCTTGCGTTCCACCAAACGTGGCATGTCTGGCTCAAATCCTGGCAAGATTTGATCGGAACCTTCCAAAATTGTAACTTTTGTACCAAACTTCGCGAACACTGTACCAAGCTCGATCCCGATGTATCCGCCGCCGATTACCACGAGGCTCTTCGGCAGTTCAGTCAAGGACAACGCTTCAGTAGAAGACATTACGCGTTTGCCAAACGGGAATGCAGGCAACTCGATTGGACGGGAACCAGTTGCAATGATGCAATGCTGGAAGCGATAACGGTTGACATCATAACCGTGGAACACACGTACTTCATTTTCACTTACGAACAGCGCTTCACCAGGGATTACCTGGATTTTGTGGCCTTTGAAAAGGGAGCCAACTCCACCAGTCAGTTGCTTCACGATGCCGCTCTTCCACTCTTGTACTTTGGCAAAATCCACTTTTACATTTTCCATGGTGATACCCATGGATTCCGTATGTTGGGTGTGCTCATATGTGTGTGCAGCGTGGATCATCGCTTTGGAAGGAATGCAACCTACGTTCAGGCACACGCCACCCAGCTCAGCTTTTTCCACGACAGCTACTGTTTTACCAAGTTGAGCGGCACGAATTGCTGCAACATATCCACCTGGACCGGCACCGATTACGAGTACGTCAACCTCTGTAGTAAATTCACCTACTACCATTGTCTCTTATCCCTCCATGACGAGCAGCGTTGGGTTTTCGAGGAGCTGCTTCACGTAGTTGACGAAACGCTGTGCAGGTTCGCCATCAACCAAGCGGTGGTCAAAGCTCAAAGACAGGTGCAACATTTGACCTACCGCGATTTCACCATTTTTCACAATCGGCTTTTCGCTAATGCGACCAACACCCAGAATAGCTACTTCTGGATAGTTAATGATAGGCGTGAAGAACATACCGCCCGCAGAACCGATGTTTGTGATGCTGAAAGTAGAACCTTTCAACTCATCAGCAGTTGCTTTGCGGTCGCGTGCTTTCTTCGCCAGCTCGCCGATTTCGCCTGCGATTTGGAAGATGGATTTGCTGTCAGCGGATTTCACAACTGGAACGAGCAAGCCGTCTTCTGTCGAGGTAGCGATACCGATGTTATAGTACTTTTTAAAGATGATTTCTTGTTTTTCATCGTCGATAGAAGCGTTAAGTTCTGGAAATTTCTTCAGACCAGCTACAACAGCTTTCACGATCATAGGCAGGTAAGTCAGCTTCACACCACGCTCTTCAGCAAGTGGCTTCGCATCTTTGCGCATAGCAACAAGCGCTGTAACATCCACTTCGTCAAAGATTGTTACGTGTGGTGCTGTGTAAGCGGATTTTACCATTGCTTTCGCGATTGCTTTACGCATACCTTTCAGCGGAACGCGCTCTTCCAGCTCGCCTGCTTGAGGTGTGTGGTGAACGGTTGGAGCCGCTGCTGCTTGTGCTACACCTGTAGCTGCTGCAGGTGCCTCTGTTACTTCTGTAGCTGCCACTGCTTGTGCAGTTGGCGCTGCTGCTCCGCCAGATACGAAGCGATCTACGTCTTCGCGTGTGATGCGACCCAATTTGCCTGTACCAGGTACATTAGCCAATTGAACGCCTTTTTCGCGAGCGTATTTACGAACGGAAGGTGTTGCCAACACATGCTTACGGTCAATTGGTGCCGCTACTGCTGTTGCAGTTGCAGTTGCTTGTGCCATTGGCGTTTCAAGAGTTTGGTTCGCATTTGCACTCACTTGGGAACCGATGTCGCAGCCTGGCTCCATTTTGTCTGCAGCTTGAGGCGCTGGTGCCGCTTCAGCAGCGTGGGAATCGCCATGCCCATGGTCTGGCAGGTTCGGAATTTCGCCTTCTACGTCAAACTCGATCAGTGGATCGCCGACTACAGAAACCGTACCCTCGGTTACTTTCAGATCGATAACTTTCCCTTTAACAGGCGACGGTACTTCTACAACCGCCTTGTCATTTTGTACTTCCATAATGACTTGGTCTTCTTCTACGGAATCTCCGGGCTGTACGTGCCATTTGACGATTTCGCCTTCATGGATACCCTCGCCGAGCTCCGGGAGTCTGAATGTAAAACGACTCACAGTATCTCCTCCTTATAACACTTCGCCATAGTAGTAAGCCTATATTTCCCAAAAGAAGGCGGAAAGCTTTCAACTTTTCCGCCATTATGTCCGTTTCTCAATTAAAAATCGAGGACTTGAGTCAGACCATCTACTACGCGTTTTACGTCAGGCAGCCATACATCTTCTGCTTGTGCAAACGGGTAAACGGTATCTGGTGCTGTAATACGCAGCACTGGTGCTTCGAGGTGCAGGATCGCACGTTCGTTGATTTGCGTGATAATTTCTGCCGCAACACCAGACGTTTTTTGTGCTTCTTGAACCACAATCGCACGATTTGTTTTCTTCACAGAATCCACGATCGTATCGATATCAAGTGGGCTGATGGTGCGCAGGTCGATTACTTCTACTTTTGCTCCACGCGCTTTCTCGATTTCTTCTGCTGCTTTCAGGCTGGTATGCACCATCGCACCATAGGTGATGATGGTAACATCGCTACCTTCTTTTACTACGTTTGCTTTGCCGAGTGGAATCGTGTACTCGCCTTCTGGAACTTCTTGACGGAAGGAACGGTACAGCTTCATGTGCTCGAGGAATACAACCGGATCGTTGTCGCGAATCGCGGAGATCAACAGTCCTTTTGCATCATACGGGTTGGAAGGGATAACCACTTTCAGACCCGGAGTTTGCATCATCAAGCCTTCCAAAGAGTCAGCATGCAGCTCAGGCGTTTTCACACCGCCACCAAATGGGGAGCGGAATGTAACTGGGCTCGTGAAGCGACCGCCGGAACGGTAACGCATACGAGTAGCTTGAGATGCGATTGCATCGAACGTTTCAAAAACGAAACCAAAGAACTGAATTTCTGCTACTGGACGGAAGCCGTTTACGGAAAGACCAACAGCCAAACCGCCGATTCCGGACTCAGCGAGCGGCGTATCGAAAACGCGTTGCTCGCCGAACTCAGCTTGCAGACCTTCTGTTGCACGGAACACCCCGCCGTTGTTACCTACGTCTTCACCGAAGACAAGAACGGTTTCATCGCGCTTCAACTCTACGCGCATTGCATCCGTAATGGCTTGAACCATTGTCATTTGTGCCATGGCTTATTTCGACTCCTTCGCCAGGAATTCTGCCTTTTGCTCTTCGAGTGCAGGCGGCAGTGTCTCAAACATTACATCGATCAGTTCGCTAACTTTCATCTTAGGTGTTTCGTCCGCTTTCTTGATTGCGTCCGCAACAGCTGCTTTCGCTTCTTCGATCACAGCTTCTTCGTCTTTTTCGCTCCAGAGGCCTTTTGCTTCGAGGAACTTGCGGAAGCGGATCAGTGGATCGCGCAGTTCCCACTCGCTTTGCTCTTCACCTGTACGGTAGCGAGTTGGGTCGTCACCAGCCATGGTGTGAGGTCCATAACGGTATGTCATTGCTTCGATCAGAGTCGCACCTTCGCCATTCACGCCGCGCTCTTTTGCTTGCTGAACTGCGTAGTAAACGGCGAGAATGTCCATACCGTCAACACGTTCGCTAGCAATACCAGCCGCAACTGCTTTGACTGCGATATTTTCAGAAGCCGTTTGTTTTTCGAACGGCAGAGAGATCGCATAACCGTTGTTTTGGGAGAAGAAGATAACAGGCAGCTTGTATACACCTGCAAAGTTCATACCCTCGTAGAAGTCACCTTGGGAAGTCGCACCGTCACCAAAGTAGTTGATCGCCACTTTCTTTTCACCGCGCAGCTTGTAACCCATTGCAACACCTGTTGCTTGTGTACATTGAGCCGCAATGATGATTTGTGGCATCAATACGTTTACACCTTCAGGAATTTTGCCGCCCTCGATGTGTCCGCGGGAATACAGGAATGCTTTGTGCATAGGGTAACCATGCCACACCATTTGTGGAATATCACGGTAGCTAGGCAGGATAAAGTCTTCTTTGGAAAGAGCAGCCTCGGAACCGATCATGCTTGCTTCTTGACCAGCTACTGGTGCATAGAAACCAAGACGACCTTGGCGGTTCAAGCTGATTGCGCGTTGGTCCCACACACGGGTAAATACCATTTTACGCATCAGTTCACGTAATTCATCATCGGAGAGCTTAGGCATCAAGTCAGGACGAACAACCGTACCATCCGGGGCAAGAATTTGCAGCGGGGCGTTGTTCTCTGTTTGTTCAACAGCAGTGGATACGCTCATCACATTCACCTCGTCACTAGAATAAGGGACTTCCTTTTTCCGCGTTGCTCTTTGTCTCCTCTATCTGAGCATCTGCTCGATGAGCGACGAATGCCATTCGCGGCGGAAGTGGCCCTGATAAAAACCAGAAGAAAGTTGCATGGTGCAAGAAAGGGCTTACAGCGCCGTTTGCAACACCCTGTTATATTGCAGTCAAAATACCTGTTTAATGTGTTACAGTATTGATATTACAGGGTTTATTTCCTCTCTGTTATCATTTACTATATAAGCTGTATCAGTTTTTTTCAAGGCTTAGTTTTTCATTTGAGCATACAGGGAGTGTGAATCGATGTCTGACTATGTAAAGCGAACCATCATAAAAGAAGAAGTGCCCAGCATCCACGTGGACACTCCCCGCTCGGTCAAAGTATACCTGCCGCCGGGGTATAATGAGCTTCTTTCTTACCCTGTTGTGTATTGCCAGGATGGGAACGACTTTTTTACGATGGGGCGAATCGCGACCATCTCCAATCAATTGATTCTGGAAGAAGGTATCGAACCCTATATCGTCGTCGGTGTTTCCGTCGACCGTAACAAACGCACGAGCGAGTATTCTCCATCTGGGTCGAGAAACGCAGCCTATCAGCGTTTTTTCACCGAAGAGCTGATTCCTTACATAGAGGAGCGTTATCCTGTGCGCCGTGATCCTGCTTCACGTGTGCTGGCAGGAGACTCTTTGGGTGGAACCGTTTCTTTGCATCTCGCATTGGAAAACCCAAACCTTTTTCCACAAGTGCTCGCGCTGTCCGGGGCGTTTTTCCAAACGACACTCGACCCGCTTTTGGATCAGTCTAGTCTATCTTGGCTGCGAATTTGGATGATCGTTGGCCTCGATGAGACAGCTGTAGAAACAAGTGCGGGTACCTTCGATTTCGTTCAATGGAATCGCAAGGCAAAACAGATTCTTGAGGACAAGCAAGCAACCTTGTCGTATCGAGAAAAACCAGGGAATCACGTCTGGGGTTTGTGGCAAAAAGAGCTGCCTGACGCCTTGCGCTATTTCTTCCCGCCTCCACGCCTGTAACCATTACGAGCCATTGATTTCTTTGATGTCCTCGTACCCGTAGTACCGGCCATCCACCAGGAAAATGCCTTGGTGGTTGGCTTTTTCAATTTCGCCCGCAACCTGATTGGAATCGTTTAGGACGATGTTGACAATTTTGCTCTCATCCCGTTTCATTTGATTGAGAATGCGTTCTCGCTCTTTGGCCGAGATCATATCCATCCCTCTTTTCCCCTATGTTGGATAGCTATAGTATTTCATTGGCGGGTCTGAATTACACACAAGTGAGTCAACCGAACGGAACCAAAAAAAGCCTTGCCGCTCTCCAAGTTTCCGGATACGGCAAGACTCTTTTTTATTGTTCGATGGTAGTATATTTAAAGTCTCTACCACCAAACGGGTTGATCAAGAATCCTTTGACATTGTCGTTTTTTATATACGGTCTTGCACCATAATACACAGGGGCAATCGGCATTTCCTCCATTAAGATGTTCTCTGCCTCACGCATGATCGCATTACGCTTCGCCGGGTCTTTTTCCAAGTAACTTTGGACGATTAGCTCTCTGTATCTGTCGTTTTCCCAAGCAGCGTCGTTCGTGCCCACTGTTTTATCCTTGAAAATTTCCAGGAAATTGATAGGGTCGTTAAAATCAGCACCCCAATTACGGTAGGCAAACTGATAGTTTTTGGAGCGCTTGTTTTGTAAAAAAACTTTTTCCTCCAAACCACTGATTTTCACATCTACACCCAGGTTTCTTTTCCATTGATCCTGAAGAGCTTCAGCCAGTTTTTTCTGACGATCGTCACCCGAACCATATGTGTAGGTCACGTCAGGCAATGTCGAAAGCCCCAGCTCCTTTAACCCTTCAGCCAACAACTGCTTGGCTTTGTCTACATCCTCTTGAAAATAGTCATTTCCGCTGAGTTGCATCGAGGGCGGAACCCACGCAAAAGCCGCAGGCACCCCTGTCTGCACGATTCCATCTACAAGAGGCTGCCGTTGGATCGAATACGAGAAGGCTTGGCGAATCTTTTTATTCGTAAAAGGGGACACCGTTGTGTTAAAGGTAACTGCAACCGTGTTCGGATATGGTGCCATCACGATTTTTCCTTCCTCCTGCAAAGCAGGGATCACATCGACGGGCAACACGTAGGTAGGATGCCCTCCCCAATCCAAATCACCAGAATCAAACAACGCTTGAGCGGTGTTGGTATCAGTAATCATGCTCCAGACGATCTTGTCGAGCTTCACGGCATCTTTGTCATGATACTTCTCGTTTTTCACAAGGACCATTTTGTTTTTATGCTCCCACAGCTCCATTTTGAATGGGCCGTTGCCTACGTAGTTGTCTGGAGAAGCTGCCCAGTTCGGATGTGCCTCCAAGGTCTTTTTATGTAAAGGAAACAGTGTCGGGAAAGCCGTCAGCTCGTAAAAAAACGGAGCTGGCGAATTGAGCTTGACCTCTAATGTAAAATCGTCTAGTGCTTTTACCCCTACGTCTTCATGTGATCCTTTCCCAGTGTTAAACTCCTCTGCCCCTTTAATGAAATAAAGCATATAGGCATATTCGGACGCTGTCTTGGGGTCGAGATTTCTTTTCCAGGCGAACTCAAAGTCATGGGCGGTTACCGAATCTCCGTTGCTCCATTGCGCATTCGTTTTCAATTTGAACGTGTACGTCGTCAAATCCTCGGATACCGTATAACTGTCGGCAATCGCGTTGGCTATTTTCCCATCCGGTCCATACCGAGTCAGTCCTTCAAAACAAGCAGTAATCACATCAAAGGAAGTGCCATCGGAAGCTAGTCCGGGATCTGCTGTCGGAGGCTCTCCACCGTCAGCATTCCAATTCAATACCATCTCTTTTCCCGTTGGCTTCGTTGGTTGAGATGCCTGATCGTTTGGTTTGTTCGTTACCCCCGTTTCACTTGTACTACATCCCGCTAAAACTTGAAGTAATAAGAAACTGCTCAAAATAAAGCTTATCCTCTTTCTCATCGAGACCATCCCCTTTGATTCCATTCGATTCCATACACCAGGAAGCGCTTTTGCTTTATCACACTACCATGATAACGCAAGTGCAGACGAAACAAATCAGACGGTATGGCGAAAAACAGATCGTGTATAGACTCTTATTTTGTACAAATTGTCTAATTATTTCGAATTCGGTTTTGAGAAAAAGAAAAAGCCCGTCTTCCCTTCGACTGGCTACGGGCGGT
The DNA here is from genome assembly GCF_023714195.1 of Brevibacillus sp. MER 51. Lineage (NCBI taxonomy): Bacteria > Bacillati > Bacillota > Bacilli > Caryophanales > Paenibacillaceae > Brevibacillus > Brevibacillus sp. MER 51. The sequence goes on from NZ_JAMAUS010000001.1 coordinate 758,681, forward strand.
TGAAACGATTACACCTTTTCCAATAATTGCTCGACTGCTGCAACAACGGTCTCGATATGTTGATCGGTAATGTGTCGATGCGTCGTAAAGCGAATGACATACTCGTCAAAATCAACAGCGAGCACTCCTTTTTCCTCCAAACGTTCCAAGAAGCCAACAGCTGTTTGTCCAATCGAGTCTGTATTTACCAGCACGATATTCGTCTCGACCTGCTCGACCTGAAGCGATAGCTGGCGCAAGCCTTTTGCCAATTGCTGTGCCCGTTCATGGTCTTCTGCCAATCGTTCGGTCATCCGTGTCAAAGCGATGATGCCCGGTGCTGCCAAATACCCTGCCTGACGCATCCCGCCTCCTAATTTTTTTCTCCACCATCTCGCTTCCTCGATAAACGCACGATCCCCAGCCAAAATGGAACCAACTGGAGCACTCAGCCCTTTCGACAAACAAATCTGAACGGTATCGGCAAAAGCGCTTAGCTCACTGACTGCAACACCTTGGGCGACAGCCGCATTGAAGAGACGAGCACCGTCCAAATGAACGGGAATACCGTGTTTTTGCGCGATAGCATAAACACTCTTCATTTGCGCCACAGAGATTACCGCCCCTCCAGCGCGATTATGTGTATTTTCGAGACAGATCAATTTTGTGCGAGGAAAATGGATATTGTTGCCCCTTACCGCCCTCTCTACCTCTTCTGCGCGCAAAGCACCCCGTTCGCCAACCAGCGTCCTTGTCTGTACGCCGGCTAATGCCGACATAGCGCCGCCTTCATAGTAAAAAATGTGCGAATCCGCTTCCGCAATGACCTCATCTCCATTGACACAGTGCGTCAAAACAGCAACCTGATTGCCTTGCGTGCCACTTGTTACGAACAGAGCCGCTTCCTTTCCGAGTATTTCAGCCGCGATCGCTTCCAAACGATTGACAGTTGGGTCCTCTCGGTAAACATCATCACCAACCTCCGCTTCCGCCATTGCCCGAAGCATCTCCTCGGTTGGTTTCGTAACGGTATCACTACGCAAATCAATTTTCATAGATGACTCTCCTTCCACCCTGTTGTCATTCTCTACACATGTCGTAACACTTTCAACATTGCATCCTGAATTCCCTCTTGCTAAGATGGAATGGTAACTTACATACAGTTAGGGGATTTGACCTGTGAAACTAAAAATCACTCGTAACGCTGCCAAACAATTGGCTCCAATTATCGAGCAAGAAGAAGACAAAGAATTGAAACTGCGCGTTTATATTACTCACGCTCATGGTGATCATGCCCACTACGGACTCGCTCTGGACAAGCCAACAGAAGAAGATGTGGTGATCTCGACTGACAAAGAGATCGATGTGATCGTGAAAAAAGATGAGCCATTACTGGATGGCGTTGTCATTGATTACCTCTTCTTGCCGCAAGAAGGATTTGTGATTACCAACCCTTCTAAAGGGAACACAGGCGACCACTAAGATTGTACAGATAAACCCTCTGCTTTTTACAGGCAGAGGGTTTTCTTTGATGAATCGATTCTTATTCGTCAGTAGCCATGGTGTACAGCGCTGTCGGTAAATCTTTCAGCAACGGTGAAGAAACATCATCAACCTGCGTCATAACAAGCCGATGGACCGGACGTGTCATCGCGACGTACAACAGTTTCGCATCCCATTCATTATTTTGATAGGCATCCACATCCAGTATAATGACCACATCGAACTGCAAGCCTTTTGTTAAAAAAGCAGGCATGACGGTTACGCCACCGGGAAATTGGTTATCCTTGCTGCCTAACAGAGTCAGATCAGCTATTTTGTCTTGCAAGCCTTTATGGGCTTTTTTACTCGCTTGTATGGTTTTCGCTACGATGGCAATCGTTTTGAAGCCTTCCGACTGGTAGGCAGCCACACGCAAAGAGATGTCCTCCCACAGTTGCGCTCGTGAACGAGCCTTGACCATGATTGGTTTTTCACCATGTCGCAAAACCGGTTTTGCCAATACCGTCTCAGGCAATTCAATTTGCCGCAACACTTCATTGGCGCAGCGCATGATCTCAATTGTGGAACGATAACTTTGCGACAACGTATAATAAGAAGGAAACAGCTGGGCAAAAATCCCCTTCGTCAACTCTTCCCAGGTAAGAATCCCCCGGTAGCTATGAATGCCTTGCGCAATATCTCCCACGATTGTGAGCGAGTTTCGCTTGGTTGCCAATGCAATGACGGCTATTTCTAACGCACTCAAGTCTTGTGCTTCATCCACGACCGTATGATCAAAATGCTCCGCTTTATTCATTCCTTCAACAATATGCTGCAAGTATAGCAATGGAGCGATATCTTCCGGCTCCAATCTCTCCTCTGCAAACAGCGCAGCACTAGACTGCGTCACATCACGCACCACTTCGTCTGAAATATCAGCAGGTACGAGCTTGCGCAGCAATTCCTCGTCAGCAATCAATTCGCGATAAGCTGCGAAAATTTCCAGTCTTGGAAATGAAGTCAGGTACGTATCCAGGATTTGCTCCAGCATTTTCTCGAATTTGTACAAGCCTTCTTTGTCCAAATCGACTTTTCGTTCTCGCAAATGGGCAAATAATTGCTTGTTCATTTCTTGTTTCAAATGCTTACGAAGAGCTTCTACCCGTCGATGATACGGCATATTGGCGAATTGCTCCAAGAAGCATTGGCGAATAAAATCACCCGGAATGGAAAAGACTTGTTTCGTTTTATTGTATAAAAAGCTGAGTTTCTTAAAAGGAATTCTCGTTTCGACGATATGCCGGATATATTGCTCCAGCGCCTCCCGACAAGCGAGCGATCCTTTGAAGCGAAGCCTGTTTCGCGTTATTTCTTGCTGGCGCTCATCCTGCCCCTCTTCAAAGAACAATTGCAGAGGCTTATCCGGACTCACGATTCTCCATCCTTTTGGCAGCAGAGGTTTCACGAGACGCGCTGCCCAATCCACAAAGGTAGACTGGTGAACGTCATCGACTCCCAGCTCAGGCAAAACCTCGGATATATAGGTAAGAAACATCCGGTTTGGTGCGAACACCATGAATTTTTTGGACATCATGGAATCCTGGTAGTTATATATCAAATAGGAGAGTCGGTGCAGCGCAATGGTCGTTTTTCCGCTCCCCGCTACTCCTTGCACAACGATGGGCCGTTCTTTTTCCGCCCGGATAATATCATTTTGCTCGGATTGAATCGTAGCGACGATGTCTTTTAGCCTGCTATCGTTCGCATGATTCAGATTGGCTGCCAAAAATTCATCAATGAAGCCCTCTTGCAAAAACTCGTCTGGATGCCCCATTTCGCGGTTAATCGTTTCTTTTACCGCTCCATCATAGATGCCGACGATCTTACCGTCTTCAATCGCAAAATTACGCTTTAAGCGAACTTCACCACGTACGATCTCTCGTCCCATTCGATAAAACGCGTCTTTGCTCTCACCGGAATAGTAAAGACTGGCGATAGGCGCACGCCAATCCACGACGACAGAGTCAAACGTATCGCTGCGTACAATTCCCCGTTTTCCTATGTAGACCTGATCCAGCTCGTAGATCTCATCTTTCAGGAAGTCCACTCTGCCGAAATAAGGCTTCTCTCGCCCCTGATCTTCCAGGTAACGCAAATCCTTTGCCTTTTTATAGTTAACGACCTGTTTCACATAGTCATCTGTCGCCTCGCGAATATCATTGCGAAGCTGTTCCATTTCTTCGTCAATCGCCGAAATCGTTTCATCCAGCTTTTTTTGTTCCCATTCATAATCACGATGCTGTGTACTCACCTTCATTCCTCCTCACATGTATCGTGTCCATTGAACGTATCAGGACCATTGCCTACCCAGCCATATTCCAAACGCACAAGAAAGTAGCCCGACTCCCAAACTGAGAAGAGCGTACAAAGTGCCACGCAACAGGTGGCCTTCTCCCCAAAAAGTGACCACTTCCAAGGAAAAGCTAGAGAAAGTCGTAAATCCTCCCATGACCCCCGTTGCAAATAAGAGGTAGAGTGTTGGAGATAATATGCCACGTTCTTTCCCCAGCACGAACAAGATGCCGATGATCAACGATCCACAAACATTGGCGATCCAGGTTCCCCATGGCCATCCTGGCTGATTCGCAAGCAAAGACAATAGGTAGCGCAAAAGAGAGCCAACTGCTCCTCCAACCGCTACAGCTATCCACGCCATCGCTTTCCCTCCCTGGCTATCAAAGCGTTATGTATGTCACAGAAAAAGACACCCTAGCGTCAAGCGAGGATGTCTGTCGTATCAGTAATTGTTATCTTACTGTTTTGGCTTATTTTCTTCAAGGTCTTCCACATAACGGATGGAATCCAAATTTGCTCTCAATGAAAGCTTAACGGCGTCAATGTACTTTTGGCGCAATGCTTTTTGTTCGAGCTTTTCTTCTTCAGTCAAACCTTCTTCGCGAGATTTTTTGACCAATTCATTAATGCGTTTAATTTCTGCGTCAGATACCACTGCTGGTTCCTCCCACTCTGTAGTAGTGCCGCTTCATTATACCACATTCGAATGATCCCGCAAGACAGCCGAACACTTACGGCATATCAGGCATGATCAGAGTCTGACCCGGGTAAATCCTGTTGCTATCCAAACCGTTCGCTTCCTTGATTTCTATGATATAGTCACGAACATCTGTATGCTGATCTGAGTAGCGAACGGCTAACGACCATAGGCTATCTCCGGATTGTACGGTTACCTCAATGCCTTGTGGCTCCTCCATTGGCGAAGAAGCAAACACTAGTTCGGTCAACAAGTAAAAAAAGAGAATAAATGTAATAAGAAACAAGAGAGCTTGACCTCTCGTGATACCAAAACGAACACGACGTTCTTCTTTTTTCTCGAAACGATTACGTACAGTCGATGAATTCATGATAATGGCCCCCTTACAAACATACGTTCTGTCCTCTTGTAAACTCATAATAAATGAGAACATACGTTCATGTCAACAATGAATCGAACTTATGTTTGTCGAACGCAAGCTCCCATGGTATAATATAGGAAAATATGTTCGAGAAATCAGGGGTGTCTTTCTATGTCAAAATTATCGAGTAGACAACAAGCCATCATCGAGTTCATACGAAAGGAAGTTCGTGATAAAGGATATCCGCCTTCTGTACGTGAAATTGGAGAGGCTGTCGGACTCGCTTCCAGCTCAACGGTACATGGTCATTTGGCACGTTTAGAGAAAAAAGGCCTCATCCGTCGAGACCCTACCAAACCTCGCGCCATCGAATTGCTATCAGATGAAGATCGTTTTCAAGACAATTTCGAAGACTCTGTCGTCCGTGTGCCCGTAATCGGAAAAGTAACTGCTGGACAACCGATTACAGCCATTGAGGATGTGGAAGAATACTTCCCGCTTCCAGACAATATCGTGACTTCAGACAAGGTCTACATGCTGCGTGTCTCCGGGAACAGTATGATTGATGCCGGAATTCTCGACGGAGATTACGTCATTGTTCGCCAACAACACGTAGCGAACAATGGTGACATTGTCGTAGCCATGACAGAAGAAGACGAAGCGACCGTCAAAAGATTTTTCAAAGAAAAGAACCACTTCCGACTCCAACCGGAGAATGCCACAATGGAACCGATCATTCTGGAGCATGTCACCATTCTCGGTAAAGTCATCGGTGTCTATCGCCTCATTCACTAGTTTCCACGTAAAAAAGGACAGCCTCGGCTGTCCTTTTCGTTTTCTATATGTTATCTGGCGATAAAAAACCAGATGATCATCGTAACTTGCAAGATGACTTTTACGACCGCACTACCCAAAAATCCGATCAGTGAACCTACCCCTGCTTTCACTGCTCGCTCCATCGATTGCTTCTGCACCATTAACTCTACGAGAACGACGAATACAAACGGCAAGATCAGCATACCAAACGGTGGAAACACGAAAATCCCGAGGATAATTCCGACCGCAGCGGCAATGGACGACCACTTTGACCCCCCATACTTTTTCACGAAGTACATGTTCGTCAGCAAGTCAGCACCGTAAAGTAGAATGCTTAGAACGACCATTCCCCACCAAAAGGATGCCGGCAATCCCGCTCCCGGATCTGCAATAAAAAAGTGATAGAGTAAAAAGCCCGCCCACAGCAAGATCGTATCAGGTAAAACGGGTAAGAAAATTCCTGCGATGCTAAGCAAGAACAACAACACAACTACGACCCACAAAAATATTTCCATCCACTACACTCCCTTCATTTAGGTATACGAGTGATTACCGATTTCGTTGCGTACTTATTCACTTTTGTCTAAACTATTTTAAAAGAAAGTAGACATGGAGGTTGTCTCATGAGAAATTGGCATGATCTCTCTTACCTGGGCAGAGGAACAATACGCCAAAAAGCGGCGTTGGAAGCAATTCAACAGACGCACCTCATGGAAGTACTATCCGATTACCGTCCAGTGCTTGCCGGAACCATCCCATTGAACATTGACGTTGTAGGAAGTGATCTGGATATTATTTGCGAGAGTCATGATTTGCATCAGTTTGAGCAGGTTGTTCGTAAAGCGTTTGGCTGTTTGCCTGGATTTGAAGTGACTCAACTAGATATAAAAAGTATCCCCACGTGCGTTATCTCTTTTTTCACAGCTGACTTTTGGTTTGAATTGTTTGCTCAACCGTTAGCTGTCGAAAAGCAAAATGCCTATCGTCATATGGACATCGAAGCACGATTGCTAGAAATAGGGGGCATGGATGCATACCAACACATCAGAGCTCTGAAGCAAAGCGGCATCAAAACCGAGCCTGCATTTGCTCGATACTTTCATATTCCAGGTAGTGATCCATTTGAGGCCTTGTTGCAATTGGAATCGTTAACCGAACAGGAATTACGTGAAAGAGTTCATCTCCTACGAAAGGATTAATCTTCAATCAAAGAGCCGACCATAAGTGCCCCTTCACGATTGTGATCTAGAGCATCTTCTCTTTCTGCTAAGCGAAAGTACCGTCAGAGGCGCATTCACTGCCAGCATCGACACTTCAGACACTTTTCTTGCCCAGCCTCGGGGAGCCTCCTTCGTTCACGAAGCCTCTTCCTTCCTTGGGATGTGAACAGGATGTTCCACTCAAAATACGATAGCCCTATGGACCTTTTCAGGTGTTACCATAGCCCGGAACCTACACACATATATACAAATCCACGCCCTACAAGGTATTCCGCAAAAAAACTTGCCCTTACTTGTGGTATGGTTCAGCGCGAATGCATTGATCATTTTGTAGCTGCTCTTCTCATCGGCAGCCCACGACGGCACTAACCCCCATCTCAACTAACCCATACGTCGCTTGCCACGGTCAGAAATAATCGCTGGAATGAACTGACCCGGTGCAATATTGTACCGTGGCTTTGCTCCCATTTTTCCAAGTTCGTTACGAGAGTAAAACGACCGCACATGCTTTTCCCTCAGATCCTTCCATACTGGACGCCTGCTTTTCTCTTCTATTTTACTGTTTCACCTGACGCGTCATTTCAAACCTTCTATGCGTGTGAAGTAAGCGGAAAACGAAAATGTTCTGCCTCTATTTTTAACGAGGGTCGAACAAATAAGACATCATCGGTCGTTGTCATCCATGCAGATTGGATCTTTTTATTCTCACTATCCGGCATGAAGTGAAATTGAATGTTTGAAGTCTCAGCCGTTACCAAATGAGAGATGACCGCTTCTATATCAACTGGTTCTTTGCTTACAAGATCAAATACATGCAGTTGGTCGTCTTCTCGTTCAAATAAGACAATCACATCCTCCTCTTCGAGATAATAGATCGCATCCCGAAAAACAAGCAAAAAGTAAAACATCAACAGATGCTCGCTATCCTTCACGCCTAGTCTCGATGAAACGGGGATTCTTTTAGCAGCAAATTCCTTCATAATAGTAAAATCAGCCTCATTATCGACATCCAGCTTACGTAAGGCCAATTTTTGTCCCACTTGCTTTTTCAAATCGGATGCCAATAAACGAAAACTACTTTCCAGTACTCTCTCAAACCCGAACTTCGGATAAAAATCGAGCACGGTATCATTGGCATACAAATATATAAAATCGTATTCCTTCTCCCATGTTTCAAGAATATGATTCATCAATTTCGCTGCCAAGCCTTGGTTGCGATAGGCAGGATGCGTCATGACCGTTCCGATCTGAAGTGCTTTATACTCTTTCCCATTGCATGTCACGATCATCTTACTGGCAGAAGCGTTCGCAATAACCTGTTCCCCATCCAAATAGGAATAGCAAACATAGTTGTCGTTCCAAAAACCCTTGTTATCCCATTCTTTAAAATCGAGCTGAAAGATCTGCTTGGCAAGGTTATTAAAGCTTTCCTTGTATGTTTCGATATGCTTGTAGTCGCTAATCAATCGATATTCACCCATGTAAAAACCTCCCATTCCATTGTTTGTGCTGTTTGTCATCATTCATTCCTCTTCAGCAATCCCTTCTTTCCAAATAAAAAAGACCACAAGAAGAATTCTCTTCTCATGGTCAAATTAATCGTTGTGATGAAGATACCTACCCCGAACAGAATAGATACCGTACTCAAACGTGAAATTTGTTTAAATGAGATACAATGCCTTCTAATCGCTTTTGAAAAAGGTATAAAAAAGAAACAAAGGGGCGCCCTTCATTTGACCTTTTCCCATATAAAATTCATTCGAATTTTACTTAGCGATTATCAGTTTCATCATACTCAATCAAAACCTCTTTTCACATTAGATACCACCACTATATGTGACTTTCAAAAGATTGTAAATAAGCATTCCATATCTCCTTACATTTTTGTAAGTATCGTTACACAAACAGGCCATTTTCTTATATAATTCAAATAGCCCCTTTCAAAAAAGGGGGACACCGTTTTTAAAATGGACCTCGAGGGGGGTGTACGAATGGCGAATGCACTCAATTTGCCACATACCGCAGCGGCTCATGCAAAGCCTAGAAATAGTAAGGCGATACTTTGCATGAGGTGGTCTTCCGTTTAAACGAATCATCGCCTTCATTTGCGTATCTCATTTCCTATTTCTTGGCTTTGCCCCTTATTTGCCTATCTATAAATAAGGAGCGAGCAGAAATGAAATGTGTAAAAGCAAACTTAATCCTTCCTGAATCGTTACTCGCGGAAATTCAAAAGTACGTGCAAGGAGAAACCATCTATATTCCAAAGACAAAAGTGACCCATCAAAAATGGGGGACGCGCACCGGCGGGAGAAAACTCCTGGATGAGCGGAATACGGCTATTAAAAGCAGCTTTCGGGCCGGGACGGCTATTTCTCAGTTAGCGGAGGAATACTTTTTGTCTACCGAGACGATTAAAAAAATCGTGTATACCAAATAGACGTTTATAAAGCACTGACGACTTTTCCATTTAAGTTGTCAGTGCTTTTTTATGGCGAGTTTTTTTGGGAAATGTCCTCTCCCTTTCTCTTCGCTTGCAAACACGTTAAAGTAAAGAAGAACCCACCAAACAAGACAGAAACAGGAGGAACCGCAAGATGGAACCTTTTATCCATACGCATCAATATCACTTCATTAAATCACGCGTTCAAGCAATCATGAACGCCTATGCGACCAGTACAGATGTCAACGTGATTCGTGCTCGCAAAGAAATCGCCCATGAAGAAATCTTTCAATTGTTCCCAAACATGACGGAAGAACAAAAAGAGATTTTACAACCGATTGACTCGATTAAAGAAAAGGCAGAAGGAAAACAATTTTTGCATCAACTTTCACCATTTGTGATTCCCTTCCCTGCTCTCACAGAGTCTTCCATTAAGAAGCTCTTTCCGAAAGTAAAGAAGTTGAAAGTCTCGAATTTAGCTGAGATCGATTTTTCCGAAATCTCTTATGTGAGCTGGCTAGACACCTCTACAGAAAAGAAATTTATTGTTGCTTACCACGAAGGAAAACTGGTTGGCATACATGGACAGTTTACAATAGTAAACAAAAAAGGCGTTTGTGCGCTCTGTAATCGCTTTGAGGAAATCGGCATGTTCGTCCTTGAAGCCAAAGGTTCTGGGGATGGAACGTATTTGAAAAAAGGAAACTACATTTGCCAAGACAGTGTGACGTGCAATCAAAATATCATTTCGCTGGATAAGCTGAACGATTTTATCTCTCTTATGGTGAAATAAGTCTGCAACGAAAATGAAAAAGCCGTCTGGTCTCCATGCCAGGCGGCCTTTCCTATGTTCCTTACTTGATCTCGGTGAGACTTTCTTCCAAACGATCCCATGTTTGGGTGATGCCCTCTAGCATGCCCATGTCCATAACAGTTTTGAGAGCTTCCGCAGATACATACTCAGAACGGTTGACCAGCTTCGTCTTGCCACCCAAATCGATGAATTCCATCATAACCTCTGTCGAAGGCATGGCATCATTTATGTTGCCTTCTGCATCTGAAAAGTAATCGGTATAGACAATTTTCTCGGGCTCAACAATCTCCTTATAAACGCCTTTGCCCCAAGATTCCATTCCGTAAAAATCACCTTGGTTCTTATCGACGCACTTCATGCAGTAGTGCCAAACACCGCCTGGTCGGAAATCAACATGACAAACCGGGAGTTCCCAGCCTTTCGGTCCCCACCAACGCTTGAGATGCTCAGGCTCCTTAAACATCTTGAACACCAGATCTCTAGGCGCGTCGAATACACGCTCCAGTACCAGCACCCGCTCGTTCTCTACCCTTGAAATCATTGCGTTTCTTGACATAGTAATTCCTCCTCATTCATTAGAATGGATCTCAATCATTTTCTTTGTTTTGCAGTTCCCGCAAATAGTCTTCCAGATTATCGAATCTCTCTTCCATAACACGCTGGAATGACTTCACCCAAGAATCCAGCGCTCGGAAGGGCTCGGGCCTGAGTTTGTAAAATCGGCGATTGGCTTCGGCCTTCACATCCACGATACCGTTGTCACTCAGCACCTTCAAATGCTTCGAGGCTTGGGGCTGGCGAAGCCCCAGTTGGTCAGCGATTTCCCCTACAGTCAGAGGGCCTTCGCGCAAAAGTTCGACGATTTTCATACGATTTGGTTCAGCCAAAGCACTCAGCGTCGCCATGTCCATGCCCGGATTCATCCCTGACATGTCACTCACCTCGTTACATGATGGATTCTACGTTCATCTCATCCCCTTCAGCGTTATTGTGATCGTCTTGTTAGGTAAAATATACACCAAAGGGAATATTCCTGTAAAGGAATATTTAAAAGGATTTTACAAGTTATTTTGTTAGTGATTAATCAATCACAAATGGTCAACATTTATTTGATGGGAGCACGATTCTGCAAATGCTGGATGGTTGCTGTTATTCCCTCCTCGAAATTCGTCGCTGGGATCGGTCCAATCAGCCGTTTATATTTTTCTCCGCTAAGGATCAAAGGTTTTTCAGTTAAGTACAGCATCTCGACAACCTCCTTCATCACCGGGACGAACATCCCCAACAAAGACAAACCAATTTTCCCAAGTGGAATGACAGGTTTTGCGGTGCCACTTGCTTTTTGGGCGATTCGGACAATATCTCGACCGGAAATGATGCCTCCACCTGGGATGTGCCAATTTTGTCCATAAGCAAACTCACGGCAGGCCAACTCTACAATCATCTTCGCCGCATCCGGTAAATAAACAAACTCGCGAGGAACATGCATGTTCCCAATGAAAAGACCAGGTTTTCCAGCCGCAATAGCCTCAAGTGTGGAACCTAAATACGATGCTTGATTAGCAGTGGGTCCATAATAATCCGGTAATCTGACAATCATCGTTCGCGCATGATCCCACCGACTGCTAAACAGCATCTGTTCAAATGCCAACCTGATTTTTCCTTTCTTCGTATGCGGTTGCTTTGGATGCTCCTCCGTCACTGGTTCCATCTGCTTTTTCCCGTATAGATAAATGCCGTCTACTGCTACAACCTTCAAACCTCTCTTGTTTGCGGCTTCCATGATCGCTTCGCCAAGTGGGATCAGCTTATTCACCATCTCATGGTAAGGGACGTTTGCACAATGGAAGAGTACATCCGCTCCTTCCGATGCAGCTATGATGTCTTGAGACCGGAATGCATCTCCGACGGCCAGTGACAAATGTACTGGATTCCCCAGCTCTGACGCCATTTGTTCTAGCTTTTGTCGAGATCGCCCAAAAGCAATCGTTTCAATCCCTCGATTGATGAGCTCTTCCAAAATTGCCGCTCCCGTTCCGCCTGTTGCCCCGACTACAATCGCTTTTTTCATTCGGATCATCTCCACTCGTTTTATTTTGTGATTGATCAATCACTAACTAGTTTGAACTATAACGCTTTAGTTAGTGATTAGTCAATAACTAATTCTCGCAATTTTTCTCAGCTACACCTCCATCAATTCTGGCATGTCCAAAGCCGCTGAAATGTTACACAGCATTCCTCTTGCCAAGAAAATAAGCGTTCTCTCTTCCGGATTCGCGATGCCCGCTTTGCGAAAAGCTGTTAGGACAATCTGACGAACCTCCCGAAATGCTTCGCGCATTGCCTCACGAATCAAAGGCTCTTGAATCGTCTGAGCCTGCATTTGAAGCAGTATTTCATTTTGATGGGATGCCAAAATCTTTTCATATGTCTTGATTAAATCTGTTTCCAACTGCTCTTTGGATGCGGACTCCACAACGAGACGGAAAGAGTCAATGATCCGTTCCCATGACGCCTCTAATGCTGCCAGTAACAACGCTTCCTTCGATGCAAAAAACTTGAAAATATACGGCTGGGAAATCTTTGCACGCTCTGCAACCTGCGCTGTCGTTGCCCGGAAATATCCGATTTCAGCAAAAACCTCAATGGCCGCAGAAACGATTTCCGTTTTACGATTGACTGACGTCATTGCAGGATCGCCTCCCTTTTAGTGATTCATCAATAATATCTGATTATACGCCAGTTTGTGATGGGTTTCAAATGACTTATTTCACTCAACAAACTTCGCGATTGATGATGGACGTGGCAGGTCCCCTCTGCAGATGGGATTAACTGTGTCCTTTTCATCTACTCCATTTATTCAGAATATATGTTGGTCCCAAGCGTATACTTTTTTGGAAGGTAACTTTATGAGGGGGAAGATTTATGAAAAAATTTGCTCTGTTTGGTATTGCTGCTGCATTATTTCTAGCGCTTTCATTTCCTGGTGTTAGCAGCGCAAAAGAACAACGTGTACCATGTGAAGCTGACGGGTATTGCGGATGGCCGACCTATAGCGTTTAACACCAACCATTCCAATGAAGTTGGAAAGAAACAATGATAATTCCTGTATAAAACGACGACTGCCAACACAATTGCAAACGATCTTGGCGACAAAGGTGCTAATGGATATTAATAGGTTCGTAACTTCTACTTTGTATTATTAATCAAACATCATTTACCGACTGATAAACTATCGGTATGATGTTTTTCTTTTTTTGGATTCATTGTAAGTCCACTTTATACAAATGTATGTAGCCGGGAGAAGAAAGTATGAAAGGCCTTTTGAAAATGATGAGTCTTTGATAGAGATAGCTATGTCCAAGAAGGTTGTCCCAAATGCCATGAATGTGGCTAGGGGATAGCCTTTTTTTGGTCGTATATCCCTTGCTGATTTACCCTTTTTGAGCGCTTGGACATGGCTGGAACATGCCCAAATTTTTTAGTTACTGTGGTATCGCCCTTACATAGCTCCTCAATTTGCATAGCTTGAGTTTGAGGTTCTTCCTCATACTTTTCAAAGGGGTGATATCGATGGGATTCTTTGACGACAATTTTGCTTTGGTCTTGGTTCTTTTCGTTTTATTAACAATTGTTGCTTGCAGCTGTGATGATTGCTAATATCTGTCCAATGTGATGGGCGGCTAGGCTGCCCTCTTTCTCCCTCTAATGACATCATGGAGCTTTGAGCCCTTCTTTTGTCCAATCCTCCCACGTTACGCTTTGGTAGAAGGTGTGTAGTATGGTGGAGAGGTCAGATTAGGACGCCCTGTCCTAGGACAAAACTTTTTCTGTGGTATTTCATTCACTTACCATTTCAACAAAAGAGCCGCCCGGTTCTTTCTCCGAGCGGCTAAATGTCTTCATGTGAAGAATTTTGTTCCAACTACATACTTCAGAGTAGTATTCCGTTTACGCTTTCCACTTCCGTCGTCATCACAATAAAAGGGGTCCGGTTGTTTACGAAGGAGGCCGTTTCTTTGAATCTCGTTTTTGCGAGCAACACTTAAACGTAAATAGTTTCGTTCAAAATGTTGGATGACAAATTCGATTCCAGCCTTTAAAAACGAAAAGCCTATCCCCTTCCCTTTCAGATCCGGTTTCATTCCGAGCCCGATATCGAATATTCCTGCGAATATTTCCAAATTGCGACTTGCTTTGCATCTGTCATTGTCATCAAATGAAAGTTCATTATCCCCCTCCATCTCCATAAACCACTGAAACTCACTTCTCGCTTTCTATAAAACCATCCCTCTGTTTGTCGCATCGTGAATATTGCCAATGATCGTGATCGTTGCGATTAATTTTTATCCTATGCTTCTTGTAAGCTCACCTGCTAGATGGATTGAACTGTAGGCATTTGCCTTAGCAAAATTTATTCTGGGTGGATTTTCATAACAATGTAAATATTTACCATTTGATTTGATTTGAGTATAATTACCTTTAGCTTATGTATTTAGAATTTGGTCAGAATTGATTAAAAGGAGTGTACTAGGTATGAAAAAACAGCTTCTCTCTATTTCGATGTTCGCTGTACTCCTCTCTTGCGCACCTGCATATGCCTCCGCTTCTACCAATGCTCATGTACAAGGTGGACCAAACACAGTCACCGTTGAGCAACAAAAGCAAGCAGAATCATTCACCAAATATTACTACCTTACTCCTGGGCAGTTAAGTCCAAAAGAAGCGATTTATCTAAAAAAAGGGCAGGAACTCCGTATCGGTGCAAAAGGTAGCTTTGCTTATTACACAGTTTATAATGCTCAAAATAAACAGATTTGGAGCGGCACAACAGGTATCATTATCAAGGCTGATGCGGACGGGTATCACTACGTACAATTTCAAGCGCCCTATTCTTATCAGGATCAAAATGTAATCGTCGCTACTTATACGATTCAGTAAAACATGCTCTGGTGACGTTCCTGAATGCTAATCCACATACATTTTCGATACATGGGGTACATTCGACCAATCAAATGGACACTTGTATTCGTACACTATCTTAGATCGTCATCAAGAGGTGATATCACTTGAAAAAGAGAAAATCTAGGTCTAAGCGATTCACGAAAGTAAATGGTCAATTGGTTGAATTTCTTCCTAGTTTTCAAGAATGTATGAACGAATGTAGACGTGTAAGTCCGCCTCATGAAGATTGTGAAACACTATGTCTTCCATATCTTGACTCAAGAAGAGTACGATTGGATGAAGAGTGTTATGATCGTTGCCGCCGTTGGAGATCTCACGGGATTTGTGATCACATTTGTCAGGTGCCCTATTGAGCATGAAGTTTGGTGTACCCCGACTTTTTTGTCCCAATCTCCCATCATACTCTCTACGAAAATAGCGTGCTGTTTTGTGGAGAGGTCGTTTTTCCTGTTTACGTCTTGTTTCGTGGGTGCCGTCTGGATGAGCTCTATTTTTTGAACGCACCCACGAAAGAAAAAACCCCTCGTGACAACATGCACAAGGAGTTTCGCTTTTCTGTGTTGATCGCATCGCTATTGCTTTTTCAGCAACATGCTTCCAATTTCCTCTAAGAGCATTTCCTTTCCAATTGGGCCAAAGGCTTTGATGTTGAATGTTTCATTGCTTACTTCATAGAGATGGCCTTGCTGAACTGCCTTGTTGCTTTTCCATACTGGGCTCTTTTTCAGTTCTGCGTATACATCATCCGCTTTTCCGCCGAAATTGACGAGGAACATATGGTCTGGCTGAAAATTCGTCAGTCCCTCCAGTTCGATCATTTCCATTGTTTTATCAGCAGGTGTTCCGGCTGCTGGCTTCAGGCCGAGATCAGTGAACAAGATATCTGCATATCCATAATTCCCATACACGCGGAACAATTTTGGCGTTACGGCCAAGAACATAAAAGTCTCGTCGCCGTAAGCTTGCTTAAGTTGCTCGTGCATTCCTTTCGTCTTCTCGTCATACCCAGCCAGCCATTTGTTCACGTCCTCTTCTTGTCCAAACAGGCGACCGATTTCTTTAAACTTATCACGCCATTTGTCCATATCTGTCTCCAGAACGACCGTCGGCGCAATTTTGGACAGTTGCTCGTACATCTTTTGCTGGCGGTTATTCATAATAATCAGGTCTGGCTTTGTTTCTACCACAGCTTCGAGATTAATGGAGTCATCCCACATCCAGCCAACTGGTTTTACATCTGTCAGCTTATCCGCAACGTGGGACATGATTTTTGTTTTGTATGTATTGGCCGTAGCAACCGGCTTGTGTCCCAAAATTAAAAGCTCCTCCGCTGCTCCCGATACGTCTGCAATTCGTTTTGGCTCCACAGGGATCGTCACTTCCCCCATCAAATGCTTGACTACGCGTGTCTCAGGCTTTTTCGGTGCTTCCGAAGCCGTTTGGCTGCTTCCACAACCCGCGGATACGGCAGCAACTACGGCGACCAAGCAGGCCAGTACAATTCGTGTTCCTTTTTTCATGTGCTCATTTCTCCTTGTCACGTGATGTTTGGTGTGAGGTATTATTTGATAATGATTATCATTATAAGTGATAGAGAAGATAATCACATATTTGAGCTCTCATGTCAATGATTTTTATATTTTTTGTGTATATATAAAAAAATGAACTTATCGTCTTGGTTCATGAATGCGAGTTGTGCTTGATGTACGTCCCCTTCCTCCCCTTCTCATCAGTAATGTGGTGTAAAGTTCACTCGAAATGAAATAGCAAAATAACGAAATGGATAGTGATTATAATTTGAACTAGGTCTCATATCTGAGGCGATGGAAAACTTTTCTTTTCGAAGTGGAGGGAGCGCGATTATGCATAAGGTAGTTGAGCCAAAAATTCTTTACTTTGGGACGCCGGTTGTACTCATCAGCACTTTAAATGAGGACAATTCTGTCAACCTGGCCCCCATGTCTTCTGCCTGGTGGCTGAATCAATCATGTATGCTTGGAATGAGTAGTTCATCTCAAACCGTTGCCAATTTGTTGCGCGAACGCGAATGTGTTTTAAATCTTCCTTCGTCCGATCTTGCTCATGCGGTAGACCGTCTAGCTCTGCTTACTGGGCGAAATCCTGTCCCAGAGCGCAAGGCTAATGTTGGATACCAATTTGAACCGGATAAATTCGGAACAGCTAGGCTCACCCCCCAAGATTCAGACCTGATTCGGCCTCCACGCGTTGCTGAGTGCCCAGTTCAATTGGAGGCGCGATTAGAGCAGGTCCATAATTTTGAATTGCCCAGCTCTTTAAAAGCTATTGAAGTAAAGATCATACGCGTTCACATTGATGAACAAATCCTAATGACTGGCGAGAAGAACTACATCGATCCTGAGAAGTGGAGCCCACTGATTATGAACTTCTGTGAGTTTTTTGGCCTTAGCACCAAGCTGCACCCGTCAAGATTAGCACCAGTTTTTGGTCCATCTCCAAGTTCCGTTAGCAAATCGAATTAAACATTGGTTGGGAGAGACGAGATGGAGATTTCCCAACGTTATTGGAAAGATGCAATTACTGGGCAGGACTCCGGGATGAAAACGGAACACTCATTGCCTTCGGGTATGTTTGTGGTACTGGATTACTACATGGGTATATGGAAGATATAATTGTGCATCCAGATCATCAAAAGCAAGGGGTTGGTGTAGCCTTAGTAAAAAAACTGTTAGAGGAAGCAGAACGTACTGGCTTAGGTATTGTAACGGTAACCTATGCCTCCGAACATACTGAGTTTTATAAAAAAGGTGGTTTTACTGCTTGCCCTGGTGGACTCTGGAGGAAATAGCGTAATAAATATCAACTTCGTCCACCTTTTCTAAAGTGAAGCATTAGGAGCCAATAATCGGCTCCTCTTTCTATATGAGCACTTATCAATTTCATTTTTTAAATAGAGTTGTTTCGAGTCGCCGCAAGACATATTCGGAATGAAAATTTCTTTCTTCATTCACTCACCCATACAAGTCCTCCCATTTTTCAAATCATTTATTGTATTGCCCTTAAGCATAGAATAAAATCAAATACATAAAATTACATCAATTCTGAAGTGAGGGAAATTAGTATTTGAAAAATGATTGGATTCATGGCGAGCAATTTTTTTCTACCATCGTCACTAAACTTCAGGGAGCTGGGTGTGTTTTCGCTGAAGATGAAGCCAAACTCCTCATCGCCTCAGCAGGGGGTACGGCTGAACTTTCGGACATGGTAGAACGACGAATATCTGGTATGCCTCTCGAACACATTATCGGCTGGGCGGAGTTCTGTGGGCTGCGGATTATGGTGGATAAGAGAGTTTTCGTTCCCAGACAGCGTACAGCATTTCTCGTTAGACAGGCTACCGACCTCATCCGTCAAAAGTCCGTTGTGCTTGACCTTTGTTGCGGTTCAGGGGCGGTGGGTGCAGTTCTTGCTCACATGAAACAGATCGAATTGTATGCTGCAGACATTGATCCAGCCTCGGTGCAATGCACCCGTCGCAATATTATTACCGCAGACGGTCACGTATACGAAGGAGACTTATTTGAGCCTCTTCCAAAACAACTTACGGGGCGCGTTGACGTCATCGTTGCCAATGCTCCCTACGTTCCCACTAAATCAATCGAATTTCTCCCACCTGAAGCTCGCATGCATGAGGCGAGAATAGCACTCGACGGAGGATCGGATGGGCTTGACGTTCAGAGACGAGTAGTTGCTGCAGCACCACTCTGGCTGGCTCCTGGTGGACACTTACTCGTTGAAACAAGCGAGCGTCAGACATCACAGACAGTCGCTATCTTCACTCATTGCGGGCTGAAAACACGGGTTACACGGTCTGACGAGCTCGATGCTACCGTCGTAATCGGAACGAAAACGACTCCCTAAAATGGTTTAGGAGTGTACTCCTGTCCACAGGGAGAGCTCAGTGACGATGGTACCGGGGTGTACGGGGGAACCCGATACATGGTGTGGATTGCCCATACGCCTCCCATTTGTTGTAAGAGGGTGCAGATAATTCGAATCTTCGAAATTGAAGTCACTTAGTCTATGAACGCCTGAATCAAAATGCAGCGGCGAGTAAAAAGTTTACCAGCGCCTTATTTTAAAAAATGGTACAAAAATAGCTGCTCACTCAGGCTAGTTTTTGTACCGCATGATATTATGTACAAATTAAATGGTGCTTGTCATGTATGGTAAGCAACATCGGAGAAATAAACATGGTGGTCATCTCGATAAAAAAAAGCCCCAACTGCTTTAAGCAAATTGGGACACACAAGAAGTAATACGTGAATAAAAAAGTAGTTATCCATATAGTAGGATATCAGCTCGATATTTACTACAAGTATATATAGGTATGCATACCTTCTCTTGCCAAAAAAATAGCGCAGACTCATCTGCACAGATTGAGTCGTACGCCTTACCCAAGAGAGTCTACACTAGATTTCATCTTTCATTACTTATATCGGTTTGATTGGGCGGCTATTTCCTGTATAAATATTGGTAAATAGGTTGTAATAATCCCTTGCTCATAGATACTCTTCATCATGTCCAAGAAATATGTAGCATAGTGATTAGGGCAGTCCCTTTATCAAGCGAGACTAATCCAAAATGTACTCGGCCAACACACTCTGTATATGGTAAATATTCAAGTTCTTGTTAAATTGCTTTTGGATCGGTACTGAACTTCCAGAAACCCAAATTTTCAATTCAGCATCCAAATCAAAATTTCCGGCTGTTTCAATGCTAAAATGATTAATACTTTTATAAGGAATGGAATGGTACTCTATCTTTCTACCAGTAATGCCTTGCTTATCAACCAGTATTAACCGCTTGTTGGTGAAGATGAACATATCACGAATTAATTTGTACGCCTTTTCTATTCTTTCATTATTAGCTAAGATTTGAGCATACTCCTTTTGAACATCTGCAATGTTAACTTCCGAAGCGTTACCCATTAGACCGTCTAAGAAGCCCACATTAACGTCCCCCTATTCAACTAATTGATAAATCATATTCTCCAAACAACTCAAAATTCCTACTGAATTGGTTACTATTGTCTCAAGGTAGCAGAGATTACCTGGACATTCAGAACAGTTAGGAATATTCCCGTAACCATTTTAAGACGTCCTTCTCGTTCAGCACTAACGGTACCGATGATGTGTTCATTTGAATCAATGGATCAAAATGGGAAAGCTCTTTGTTTGGGGGAAACAGTAATTCTCCCAGAAGAGATTAACCCATCCATTTCTGTTCTTCGCCATTACGATATACTGGTTACTGCCCTTCACAATCACTGGCTTTTTAACAACCCCGGCATCATGTTTATACACTTCGAATCAATAGACGAGCCCGTCCAATTTGCACATAAAGTTCGTCACGCCCTTTCAGTCTTGAAGCATTAATCTTCACCCCTTTATCGGGTATTTTTTACGAATTCTCGTTTCGAAGGTTTTCCTCGTAATCCTTGAAACGCTGAGTCAAGCTTTTTTTATCAATATATATTCGTATCGGGATAAATACAGCGAGACGTCCTCATTTGGCCGTCTTTTTGCTTTGACAGGCATTTTGTGCATACTTTACGTTTCAAAGGGCGCTCACCCTCGGTATTATGCTCTACTTTTACAAGACTCTCAATACTGGGACAATAAAACCAGCTTTCTATCTTCTTTTTCTTCATTTATCACATCATGTGCTAAGTCCCGATAGGTAAGAATCCCAATGCTTGGTAATGCTTGCGTTTCCTGACCCAGATAGGCGAATTGACCACAAAAGAATCATCATTTCACCACGTAACCGTAACTACTCCACCCGACATGCCGTTCTACTCGAACGGCTATTTTACTTTGTACACAGAATGAATGAATTCATCCCGATATGAATTTGGCATAGGTCTTTCATGGTCAAAGACCCTTTTGCTTGTTTCCTCTGATTTCATCTGGGCCATCATAGGCTCCTGGTTTTCTGCCAACTCCATCTGTTCCCGTCTACCTTCAGAGAAACGTATTTATCCAGTCAGTACCATCTGAGTCGGATTGAACTGCCATTGTTATAGATCAACAATTTCGACGAGACAAAGTGAATGAGGAGTTGCTCCATGACTCAAGTAGGCTGACAAACACACATTTCGCAGGATTTCCATATCTGTCGTATTCCCGCTAAGAAAAAAAATCATATCCTATCTGGAAAGTCGGACACTTTGGCCAACCTTTTCAGACAAATATGCTTGAAACTGCTTAGCGAAAAGGAGTTGAGAAGTTGACACGTTCAGCGAAAAGCACCTTCAACAGCTCTATTAAAATTGATGTCCTGATCCCAGCTATTGAGAAAGATCTTGGCACTCTTCCCTATGTCATTGACAGTATCCGTAAGAAAGTGAAGCATCCGATCGGCAAGATCATGGTTGTATCACCGCCAAGCAAACGAATCCAAGCCCTTTGCCGGCGTAAAAACTGCACCTTCATCAATGAAAGACGCGTCCTACCAATTACTAAAAAAGACATTCACTACCAAACCAAACGCACCAATCGATCAGGCTGGCTGCTCCAACAATTGTTGAAGCTAGCGGGAGGTAACTTGACCAAGCAAAGGTATTATCTTGTGATTGACGCCGACACCATTCTTATTCGACCTCATGTCTTTCTCGTCAACGGGAAAACCATTTTTTACTGCCGTAACTGGAGTCGTCCCGAGTATTTTCGCACCTATAAGAAATTAATGGGCACCAGACCAACCGCTTCACGCTCTTTCGTTGCCCACTATATGCTGTTCGACAAATCGAAGCTCTCCCGGCTAAAGTCTAAAATTGAGGCCAGGCATAAAACTAGATGGTATTGGGCGATTATCAAGAAAACAAACAAGCAGAGTTATGCCGGCTTTTCCGAGTTCGAAACTTACGGTAACTTCGTGAAAGCTCACTACCCCGGTCATCTGGTTGTAAGAAGTTCCCTTAACAAAAGCTTATCTTCAAAACCGGCATCACTTACTCGCAAACGAATCATCAGACTGGCCCAGAAATACAGGTCCATCTCCTTTCATAAACGCGGCTGGTATATTCGGAAGAAGAAGAACGTGAGGAAATAAAGAGCTGATGTGTATGCCCACTTCTCAAAGAAAGTTGAATTAGATAACATGGACAAGTTTGAAGCTACATGGAATTTGTGTACTCAGAAAAAAAGAGTGGGCAACTAAGTGGACAATATTCGAAAGAGCTATTCTTCAAACTAAGTGCACCCAGGTGGCTATCCAAGCTCCTGGGTGCACTTTGCTTTATAATAAATGGCCTTTTCGCTCAAGCTTGTTTGTTAACAGAATCGCGAACTCCCCCACTTCCATCCAAGCATTGCAAAACCAAGTCCTAGACTGCGGCTGTTCCACGGCCTTGAAATCCGTGTCCATCATGGAAAGCGGATGAGTTACAAGCATCCGTACAGCTTCACTTAGCGGCATTCCAGTAACCTTTTCGATGACCGCCCCGAGTACGTCTGTTGCTATGGAATACCTCCACATTTTCCCCGGCTCATATTGAAGCGGGACAGAAGCGAGTCTTTGCAGATTTTCTTCAAGTGTAATTCCCGCCAGATCCATGCCGTCCGATACCCCGGCAAGCTCATAAGTTCCCTTTTCTTCCTGGAAGAAACGGTAAGGTAAGCCTGCGGTATGCGTCATCAGATGCCGTCTCCTCAAGACCGAGCAATTCAGGAAGCACAAGCTAAAGCAAAATGGGATGGGTCTTGTAGCAACAGCGTTTCCGGAACGGGTAGAAACAATAAAGATGGGCAGCACGGTTATTGATAAAGATGTGATCGAGTGTGAAGCTGATGCAAATCACGGCGGCGACGCTCCCCCAAAATAATGGAAAAGACCCAACTCCTACAATTAAGGAGTTGGGTCTTTTCGGTTGCAAGTTCCCCTAATCACCAGAGGCATTCTTGCCTGTTTTATTTCTTAATACAAATAAAACGAATACACATAGATAAGCAAGTGATGAGATTAACCACTCATCGAAACGATCATTGTAGTCTACATATCGTACACGGTAAAACTACAGGGACCATTCGGGGTTCGTTCTTTGTCATTAAAGGAGAATATTAAGCGAAGACAGAAGAAAGGGGCTGATTGCCAGCCCCTCTTTCATTTCTTTTTCTCCAACTCCGCCTTTAATCTTGCATTCTCTTCCAACAGCTTTTGAACGTCCGGGACATCCTTGCCGGAAAACCAGCCATACAAATCGTCTCTTGCTGCATACTCTGGCAATTGATCACGAAGTACCATTTTAATGTGCCGTACATCTTCAACATAGTAGATAGGAATTTGTTCCATGACCGATTGCTTAAACTCTTGAAATTTCTGATAATATTCAATTGCTGCGAAGTCGTAAGGCTTTTGTCTTAATGCTTCATCTGTGACAACAAAAGCAAATCTAGGTTTGCCCGCTTCTCCGGCATACTCATATTCCCATTGCGTATAGCTCTTGGATTCATCAGGAAGTGTTAAACCATAGAATCCTCCGAGAATCAGGATATATACATCGGACTCGTCGATCCATCTCTTCCTAATTTTCATTGGACTTTCCTTGAAAAATTGCTCGACTCCAGCAGGGATATGACCGGCTTGGAGTACGGCTTCAACAGCGGTATGTCTTTCCTCAATAAGATCGTAGTAAGTAGACGATATGTATATTTGTAATTTTTTTCTCATAAGCCCACCCATATTAAGAAATAGTATAAATAAAATCTACCACTCACTCACTTTATTTGTCAAAATTGACTGATGTTTTCATGCAGCAAGCTTGCACCTGTGCCATATGCCACTATAAACAGTTCTAGGCGCTTGAGTCTCCATGCTATTCTCTTCCCCCGTGTATAAGCGTAATGTTGTGTTACAACGGGTCTAGAAGGAATTCATTTTTATTTGCTTGGAAAAACTACGTTAGAAAGGAGTGCTTCAATGACTAACCAAAAAGAAACGAAAGATCAAAGCGATAAAAAGGGTATATTTCAGTCAGATGTCGACTACGTCGAGGCGTTGGAACAGTCGCTCCCCGCCGGAGCAAGTGAGGAATTTGGACCAGACATTGGGATTCCGTCGAATTATGAAGCGAACCAATCTGGGACCAAGGTAAGTCTAAGCGGCTTTGAAGTAAGCAAGCATATTGGTAGACTGTAACCCTCGAGATTCGGGGATTTTCTTTCTCACACCGGTATTATAAGCAAGGAATGTAAAAACAGATGAAGGAGTAATTAGAATGACTCAATTCGATGTTGGATTGGTTCACAGGCTTGCTGACCAAATGGAGGGTCTTGCTTCGAATATTAAAAAGCATGTAAACTCCCCAAATGAACTAAGCGAGGACATAAAACAGATGAAGAGTATCCTCAATGGTTTTCAAACGCTAACCAATTCGTCTGAAAATAGTGGAACCTATCCAATTGCAAAGGATAACGATGTAAGATAAGGCGCTAGATTGTAAAGGTAGTTAGAATCCCCATCAGCCATCACTGCACCCGTGAGGCATCAAACTCCTGGGTGCACTTTTCTATATGGAATAATTTCTTTCCTTCATGCTTGTTTGTTAACAGGATCGCGGCCCCCTCCAGCTTCCATCCAATCATTTACTGAGTTGAAAGCCAAGTGCTGGTTTTCGTGAACTTAATGATCCGAGTCGAGATGCTGGTAATGTACCTTCGCGTACCATAATGTAGATCGTGTCAGAAGAAATATTCAGGTATTTGCTGCTTCATTAACAGTTAACCACTTTTCAATTGCAGGCTCGTCCCCATCCTTTCTAGTAATCTCCGTATCAACATCTGTACCAACCTATCATCCTCTAATAGTTGCTGAATTATTACTTCGAGGATATCTACGGATTTGTTCAATTATATTCACCTTTTAAAATTATGTAACTGACCTTATCCGCAGTTTATTGGTGGTGGAAAACAGTTCGTTTATTTATCCGATTACATGGATCGATACTAAATGAAAAAAAACTTACATCAAAAAAAGTTGATTTAATTATTGCATCTTCTTGGTAATCATACATATAATAAATGCATCAATAAAAATTGATGAATGAGGTCGTAATCCATGAATGACATCAAGCATAATTTGGAGCTATATGAGAAAAAATTCAAAGCTCTTGCCGATCAGAAACGTTTAGAAATTATGTATGAGCTTTGCCAGAGAGGTAAAACATGCGTGTGTGACCTTACCGAGGTTTTTGACATGCCTCAATCAAAGTTATCTTACCATCTCAAAATCTTATTGGACGCTAATCTGATTATTAAAGAGACAAGAGGCACATGGAGTTACTATGATTTAAATGATGGTGAAGTGAATCATCTGTTATCGGAAGAGCTTTGCTGTATTTTCAGGAAAACAGGTAAAGGAAGCTGCTGCTAATTTTTTTTAGACCTTACATCAACTTTTTTTGATTAATAGTTTTTAATTAAAGGAGGATTATGAAATGAAGTATGTACATGTTGGCGTTAACGTTACCAATCTGGAGAAATCTATTGAGTTCTATCAGAAGGTTTTTGGAGTTAATCCTGTAAAGGTAAAACCTGATTATGCTAAGTTCTTGCTTGAAACCCCAGGACTAAATTTCACATTGAATGTTCGGGATACAGTAAGTGGAAATCAGGTTAACCACTTCGGATTCCAGGTTGAAACTGCAAATGAAATCCTAACTCATAAGGAAAGACTAGAAAAAGAAGGCTTTTTCGCTCGGGACGAGATGGATACGACATGTTGTTATGCTGTGCAGGATAAATTTTGGGTTACTGATCCAGACGGTAATGAGTGGGAATTTTTCTACACAAAGTCTGACAGTGACATTCATAAAATCGAATCCACATCCTGCTGCGTAGATTCAAAAACAGAAGCAACCAATTCTTGCTGCTAAGACAAAGTGGGAGGCCCAATGAAACAATTATCATTTTTAGATCGCTTCTTGACCCTTTGGATCTTTCTTGCTATGGCAGTAGGGATTATTATCGGAACTTTCTTTCCTACTTTCACAAATGGATTAAACAGCTTACAAATTGGTACAACATCCATACCGCTTGCCATTGGCTTAATCTTAATGATGTACCCCCCTTTAGCAAAAGTTCGATATGAAGAAATGGGACGTGTCTTTAAAGACCTTAAGGTTCTTGTACTATCCCTTATTCAAAACTGGGTGATAGGCCCGGTTTTGATGTTTTTACTAGCCATCATTTTCTTGCCAGATAAACCAGAATATATGGTTGGGCTGATAATGATTGGGCTGGCACGATGTATCGCTATGGTAATTGTGTGGAATGACCTCGCAAAAGGAGATACAGAATATGTTGCGGGGCTTGTGGCTTTCAATTCTGTGTTTCAGATGCTTTTCTTTTCAGTATATGCCTATGTCTTTGTCACCGTAATTCCGGAATGGCTTGGGATTCAGGGGGCAGTCATTAGCATTACGATGGCGGAAGTGGCAAAATCGGTGTTTATTTACCTGGGTATTCCTTTTCTTGCTGGGATGCTGACACGCTTTACTATTGTAAAAGTGAAAGGCAGACAATGGTACGAGAAAGTGTTCATCCCAAAAATTAGCCCTATGACTCTGATTGCCTTACTCTTTACCATCATTGTCATGTTCTCAACACAAGGAGAGAACATCGTAAGCGTTCCTCTTGATGTTGTTCGCATCGCCATTCCACTTCTTATCTATTTCATCCTCATGTTCTTTATCTCTTTCTATATGGGGAAAAAGATTGGCGCAAATTATCCTGTTACTACGACGCTTGCTTTCACAGCAGGCAGTAATAACTTTGAATTAGCTATCGCTGTGGCAGTCGGCGTGTTTGGGATTCAATCAGGCGCCGCCTTTGCAGCCGTCATCGGTCCTCTTGTTGAAGTACCTGTGATGATTGCATTGGTTTATGTAGCTTTATGGTTCAAGCGCAAGTATTTTGCCAGCATTTCCTAATTGAAGCTGAAAAGGTGGGTACATCATGGAAAACAAAAACAAAAAAACAATCTACTTTTTATGTACAGGAAATTCTTGCCGAAGCCAAATGGCAGAAGCATGGGGAAAGAAATACTTGGGCAACAAGTGGAACGTCTTTTCAGCTGGTATTGAAGCCCATGGGGTCAATCCAAATGCCATTCAAGCGATGAAAGAAGTTGGCATAGACATTTCCAGTCAAACATCTGATGTCATTGACCCTGATATATTGAACAATGCGGATCTCGTCGTGACATTATGCAGCCATGCAGATTCCGTTTGTCCAGCTACTCCTTCTCATGTAAAACGCGTCCATTGGGGATTTGACGATCCTGCGGGAAAAGAATGGTCTGAGTTTCAACGAGTTCGTGATGAAATCGGCGCTCGCATTAAGAGTTTCAACGAGACCGGAGAATAAATTTAATATTAGAGAGACCATTAAGATTATATTTAGAGCCGAGCTACCTTGCGGCTCTTTTTTCTTTGGGAGGCGAGGCTACCCCTAGACATTACCGAAGCATAAATTGGGCTGTACACCGTCTTGCCTCCGTTCATCTCAATTACCGATGTGTTAAGCTCGAGACTCAATCGCTTCAATTTACTTTTTGGCCGCTTCACAAATGACACCCGGATTAATCGTGCAAATTAGTGGTGGTACCTAAGATTCGAATGTCATCCTGATGTATGCATCTAGCTCCCCTTGCCTCCTGGAATGCCAGGCTCATGCCTTCCTCCGCTTGCTACAAGACACACACCTATTCCGACCTAATAACATACCATACAAAAAATATGACTTAGGAAGGAACTAACATGATATTTCATGAATATTCCCTGCCTCATTATTGGGCTCGCTCTGTTAACCACCCCATTTATCGTGACGAAAATTCCTTTACGCAAACTCCAATTTTAATCCATCTTTCCTCACCCCCGGATCAAGGGGCAAAGTATTTCTCTAGCTTTATTTCAGCAGCATATTGGCAACGTCTCGGTATCCAAACCACTATGTTTTTTAATGGAGAGGGGGTAATTGGTTTGGTGAAAGGAAGGCTTGTTAAAATGATCGGTAGTCCTAATACCGAACAAACTGTCACTCAACAATTAGGCATGGAAATTCCACAATTTCTTTACGGCGACAATCCAAAGAATATATTAGAATGGGCCCTAACATTTGTTCGTTTGGGTGGTCGTGTAGCCTATTGTGGAACAACCAATACATGGGTAGGGAATGCAATGGACTGGGAGGACAGATCTAATATGGAACAATTTGCCATCCCCTTAAATCTCCATCAGGTTGCCAGCCTTTTATCGAACCAGGAAATGAAGTATATAGCCTTTTAAGTTATACATTACACAACGTTGTTTCTAAGCCGTTTCGGTAACGAAAACGGCTATTTGCGTTTCTTCATTACACATTTTGTAAAGCGATTGAGCTCGTTTTCTTTCCTCCTAAAGTTTCAGATGGTACTATTTGGTCCATAAAGGAGGGTTGATACGGTGCTAAAGAATTGGTTCTCCATTGGAGGTTTATTGGTTGGTCTTAGTGGATCATTGATGTCACTGATTGTTTGCTATGACTATATTTTTGGTGAGTCCTTTAAAGGTCTCGACTTCTTGCTATTTTTGCTGATCATGCTTCCTGCCATTTGCACTTTAGTTACGTCCTTTGTAGCATGCGGTATAGGATCGTTTCATGCAGGATTTCTCGCCATTTGTCAGGGTGAATCATTGTCTAATACACCCGCTCAACCTGCAGCATTTTTTCAATGGGCACCCACCACACACCATCCACGCGGACAAGCTTGATCTTGTTCTCATCCCGATCGATGTCTTTGACTACTCCCCATTCTCTCCGAATACAGTTCTCGTGCCAACTTACGTTGACTGCATAGTCTTTACGGACAGAGTCGTAAATAATCACGTTCATTTCTGCCAAGGATTCTGGATCAACCTCGGGTAACGGAACAACGACTTCCTCATAGTGATGTTCATACAGTAGGGTCATTCGAAGTCTCCTCCACCAATCCAGCCTCTATCAAATCTCGGAGAATGTCAGTGGCGCATCCAGTACTTGCCCCAGTACGGATTTTGCGTATTGCTTTTAGGTGCTTTGGGGTTAAAACGGGTATTACTTGGAGTTGGCCATCAATCACTGCTTGGATTGTCTCCATGTTAATCATTTTTCGCGAACGTTTGTTCCTATTTTATAAGAACACCATCCGAACATGCAACCACAATTTTTACCAGTGGGGAGATATAAAGTGAATATACGAATTAATTGCCAAAAATTTACATTTATAGAAACAACCTTTACACTCTAATTGTTTGCAAAATTATCCAATTAATGGGAGTGAATGTAAATGAAAAAAGTATTATTCTCTGGAGCTATGGCTATTGTAATGGCGGTATCTGCCATTACACCTGCGTTCGCTGCTCCTCAAGACCGCGCAATTCAAGAGGCACAAGCTAAATCAAAATGGGATGGGTCTTTTAGCAACAGCTATACAATTCCTAAAAGTTCCATTATTGCTGCTGTGGCTGGCGGAACTGCCACTATCGCTAAATTATTGGAAAAGCGTGGAGTGCCGGTCGAATGGACAGCTCCTATTGCGGCTGCCATTTCAGCTGGGGTAGGTTCCTCTGTTACTGGCGACATCAAAGTTTCCGGGACGACATACTATAAGTGGATAAAATTCCCCACAAAAGCTTTCTATCGAGTTGAAACAACAATAAAGATGGGCAACACGGTTATTGATGAAGATGTGATTGAGTATGAAGCTGATGCAAATCACGGCGGCGACGTCGCACCGAAATAATGAAAAAAAAGACCCGACTCCGACTAATAAGGAGTTGGGTCTTTTCGGTTGCAAGTTTCCTCTACTCACCAGAGGTATTCTTGCCTGTTTTATTTCTTAATTCAAATAAAACTAATACACTTAGATAAGCAAGCGAGGAGATTAACCACACATCGAAACTATCATTGTAGTCTACGTATCCCACTCGGATATACGAAATAAAACCCAATATAACAACTAGTGCAACAGTAAAAATAGAGAAGTTTTTAAGAATTTTTTTAATCGACATTCCAGTCACATCAATCACCTTTTTTCCAGAATGATACTCCAAATATCTTTTTTTATTCATTATAATACCACACAGACAAGTGATTTGGTAATAAATTCCATAATTCTTTACGCGTATATTTGTAATAAACTGTAATATAGTTCATGTGATAAAAGACGTCCATTTTCAAATAAAAAAGCCCTCCCAGGATTATTTGTCCAAGGGAGGGCTTCCGCATTAGTTGAATGGTTGTTGCTCCATGCAAAAATCTGACTGCAAGTTATCCAACTAACGAGCAGTTATGGTTAAGAAATCACTAGATCAACAACACCAGTATCAATCATTTTTTCATCGGACAGATGGAGGGGCGTAGAAAACAGTCTATTCTTTCAGCCAGCACCCCTGATCGGCCACCTTCAAGTCGGATAGAATGTCACTACCTTGATGCGCTTATATCTTTTTTCCTGCGGAAGAAGCGCTGATCGATGAAAAAAGCAACGATCAAGGATAGGATGCCGAGCAAAATTGGTACACCAAACGCTTCAAAAGAGAAGGTTCTACCTTCTAGCTTCAGATGATCGGTGGCGCGATATTCGAGCCGCTTTGCAGCAAATTTCGCCGTCCCAATATCCTCCTGCTTGGCCAAATCCTCGAATGCAGGATCCATTGCAAACCGATCCATTGCTTCGCGATGTAAGTACAGTAGTTCCGCGCTGTTGCCGCTTTCGTTCCATTGGTTGATGTCTTTGGCGACGGCTGATTCGGCATCGGCACCGACGACAATCATTTTCGCTAGTTTCGGCACGTTTTTTATCTGATAGCGCGCGACTAAGTTCAGGCCATGCTTCGTTACGATCGGTTCGTTTGCACCGGAAACAGTCAACGTCGAAGTCGTGCCAGAAGCAGCGTACGTATCGAATGCGGCGGACAAATCTAGTTCATCAACGCCGTTATACAGCAGAACGCCCGCTTTTACTTTGTTCCATTGATAAGCGTTGTTAAGTATGAACGTTATATCGCTGAGCCCGGCAGTGAACGGTTCCATTTGCGGTTTTTTCACGTAATCGTAAGATGGATAGTTCATCTCTACCGCTACTTTCTCCGCCGCCTCCTCACCCAACTGCTGTGAGATGACATATAGTGTAGCGTCAATTCCCGATGTCAGACCCGCAGAAGATATGATATTGCCTTGTGGGACGTAGCGCAGATCTTTCACCCACTGGACTTTCGGATATTGTTTAATGAGTCGGTCGATGTCTCCCCAGTGCGTCGCTGCAGATTTGCCGTTAAGTAAGCCAGTATCAGCCAGGTTTTCTGCCCCATTGCAAATGGAAAGCAATAAAGTCTTGTCACTCGCGTGCTTCTGAATCCATTCGCGGACAGGCGTATATTTTTTCTCATCTAGAATCGGCATAAACGGTATGACGATAATGTCCGGGCTTTTTCCGAGCATCGCATCCATTTCGTCAAACGAATAATGCGGAACGACATCGAGTCCGCCGGTTAGTGATTTTATTTCACGATCGGGTGCAACGCCGTATACATTGTAAGCTTCCGTCATCGCAAACATCTCGTATGGGACGAGAAAATCGAACACTTCTGTTGATTCATTCGCCAGTAACACTGCCACTGTCGGTTTGTTTGCGTCATATTTCGGTACCTGCACATTCGTCAATGCAGGTGCGGCTTTATCGTAAACCGACATTACCTCATTCATTGTATTGACGAACCCGAGTGTGCCTGCACCTCCTACTACGACAACAAAAACGATGAGATAAATACTGATTCGCCATACAGTTTTCACATGCCTACTCTCCCTCAGGTTAAATTTCTTACCCATAAAATGTAACAAACCAATATATACTTATCATCAGTCTGTAGCCCGATTACGGGGCTGGCCTAATGTAGGAACCACCTATGGACCCAGGTCTCTTTCTAAGAAGGTGCATTTATATGGCTTTTAGTTACAAGCCTCTATGAAAACTTATGATCGAGAGAGAAATAAAAAAAGGGGAGTTACGGGAGTTTCTATCAGGGGCAACAGTAGTAAAAATGGGAAAAGACGAGTTTGGATGTGTATGCCCACATTTCTAAAAAAATCGAAAGCGAGAACATGAGAAAATTCGAAGACCATATGGAGAAGATTTATGAGTAATTTGTGGGTGCGTTTGTGGGTGAAGCAATTCTTACAGCCGCACCCACCAAATAGAAAAAACCCCTCGCACCTACAGGCACAAGAGGTTTCGCTTATTAGTAAGCGGTCATGTATTGCTCGCGCTCCCAATCGTGAACGCGTGTGCGGAACATATCCTTGGCTTTCAATCGTTTTTAACGCTCCACGAAAAGCGCATTAAATCAACAGTTTCACCTACTGTTGTTTCAAATGAAATCAAAGCGTTTCAAATTTTCGTGGGCAAAAAGTGGGCAAAACGGTGGGCAAAATTCGAAAGTCCTATTCTTTAAAAAAGTGCACCCGAGAGGCATCAAACTCCCGGGTGCACTTTACTATATGGAATAATTTCTTTCCTTCATGCTTGTTTGTTAACAGGATCGCGGACCCCTCCAGCTTCCATCCAATCATTTACTTTACTGAGTTGAAAGCGAAGTGCTGGTTTTCGTGAACTTAATGATCCGAGTCGAGATGCTGGTAATGTACCTTCGCGTACCATAATGTAGATCGTGTCTGAAGAAATATTCAGGTATTTGGCTGCTTCATTAACAGTTAACCACTTTTCAATTGTAGGCTCGCCTCTCGTCCCCATCCTTTCTAGTAATCTCGGTATCAACATCTTTACCAACCTATCATCCTCTAATAGTTGCTGAATTATTACTTCGAGAATATCTACGGATTTGTTCAATTATATTCACCTTTTAAAATTATTTAACTGACCTTATCCGCAGTTTAGACAAGGGATCAAAAGATTATTCAGGCCCTCATTCGCGAAAAAATGGACCAATTTTTAATGAAAGGGCGAAACGGAATCGGTCATTAGGGAGTGCCCAAGCGTTTGTTGTTGAGCTGGCTCTCGCTGATGGGGTGTTTCGCGAGAAGCTGAAACGGTACATGATCGGTGGTGGAAAGCACTTCGGATACACTTCCGATTACATGGATAGGTACTAGAAAATAATTGTTGTATTTTATAAAACAAAATGGTATAATTTAGTTATAAGGAGGTGAACAAATTGGAGTTTAAAGAATGGTTAGCCTTGATTGCTTTTCTCTACGTGATCTTTAAAGATCGAGTAGAGCCACCGCTGAAAAAGTGGTGGAAGAAAAAGCAAAAGCGACGCCCCTCCACCAAGAGTAAACGTCGCAAATAGCTAGGCAGAAGGAGGAGAAACTCCTCCTTCTTACAACCAATCTTACTCCAATTATACCATGAAAACAAGGAAGTTAGACGTCACTAACTTGTTGTCACCGCGTGGGGTTCTCGGTATTGCTTTGGCTCTGACCTACTCTCCAGGTGGCTCTTGGTGGCAGCAAACAATCCTGATTGTCTCCGTATCGTACATTCTGATCACGGCCTTGTTTGGAAGAAGGGATTAACATGCAGGTCAACTTAGACGACATCATGGGCTTGGCAGAAGTTAGCGAAATGACAGGTAAGTCCAAACAATACATCAAGATTTATCTTGAGCGAGAACAGTTCCCGGAGCCGGTGAAGAATCTTGCAAGTGGCCCGCTCTGGCTCCGGGGCCAGATTCAAACATGGATGGATACACCGAGACCACGAGGACGTAAGAAAAAGACAGATGAATAGGTTTCAGACCGCAATCACTAGGGAGCGTGTATGGACATGGATTTGCAATATAAAGGGGTTAATAAACTTGGGCGTGTGGAATGGATTGAACTCGATCTCGCAAGTCCATGGCGTCCAGAAGGATTAGTAATGGAAGAATGGCAAGTTGAACAGTACAGGCCGTTTGTAGAAGGTATAAGAACTTGTATCGGTCGTAATCTAACAAAAGATGAGCTTAGTACGATCGCTTGGTTGGCTGGATACGAACAAAGTACGGTTGACAATATCATGGGCATTATCAGAGCTGCTTATGATCATGGAAAAAACGAAAAGAATTAATAGAACAACCCGCCTGTTGAATGAGGCGGGTTGTTTTTATGCAGTCAGGATAAAATCGACGAATACTGGCGATCGTAGCATGCCACTCTTTGTCCAGTTACGCATTTTGACTTTGGCCTTTATCTGCGATTGTATATACACAAAATCGCGATCCTCACCAGTAATCAACTGTTTCGCCACCCCCAAAAACGCCTGCTTGTGTGTAGGAGGCACGCCAAGTTCGATCACGCCTGCTGGTCGCCCATTGTAATGTGCCAACCATCCGAAGTCTCCCTTACGCCATCCGGCAATATGAACGTCAACATAGCTATAGTTGATGATCTTTAAGAAGTCATCGGTTCGCTTATCTGCATGATATCTCCCGTCCTTCCGCTTGGCAACTATGCCCTCCATATTTCGAGCAACAATTGCGTCCCATAAGTCCTCGCCTCGACCATCAATGTACGCTATTTTGCTCATGGTTGGGGTATCCGTTATTGCACGGTCCAGGACGGCTTTGCGCTCCATTAGAGTAAGCCCGCGCAAGTCGGTGTCCTCATAACGCAGGATATCGAACACGACGTAAGATATCGGCAGCCGCGATCGCTTCGACTGGAATCGCTGCATAGTCAGCTCAAAGTCAGGGATACCCGTTTCGGAGTCCATTACTGCGAGTTCGCCGTCCAATATGATGTCAGGACCATCTGTTATAAGTTCAGGGTACTTCGCTGTTACATCGTTGTTGTGTCTTGTATAAAGTCGCGTCTCGCCGTTTTTTCGGGATAAAATCAGGCGATGGCCGTCGATCTTCGGCT
This sequence comes from Brevibacillus sp. MER 51, assembly GCF_023714195.1. Taxonomy (NCBI): domain Bacteria; kingdom Bacillati; phylum Bacillota; class Bacilli; order Caryophanales; family Paenibacillaceae; genus Brevibacillus; species Brevibacillus sp. MER 51. Next base: position 793,735 of record NZ_JAMAUS010000001.1, read on the forward strand.
CATAGATATATCGTTCGTCCGAAAATGGCTTATCTACCTGTTCTAGCAGCATCGGGTATATAAATTCCATATAGCATCACCGATATAATTGTACCAATACGGTTATGAAGGCGCTCTGGTAATTACTGTTCCAACATTAATAAATAAGGTCTGCTATTAATTATCAATATATTTCCACCAATTTTTCTAGTACTTTATGCACTTGTCTGTTAATCTGATCTTATAAAAAAGATGGAAAAAGGTGGGTTATCAATGGGAGATCAACTTAAAGAAAAATGCAGGCACAAAAATTTAAGGAAGGAGTACATAATGGGCTCACAAACTGGAGACTTTGAATGTCTTGATTGTGGGAGAATGGGCTATGGAAGAGATTGGCCAGAAAAAGAAAGAGCCGCTCAAGAGTTAAAACTTTGGGCACAGCATGAAGAATTGTCAAAGCAAGCTAAGGACCTTAGTGCGAAAATTTTAGCTTCGAACCCTCAAGAAAATTATGATGAACATGTACGATTAGTTAAAGAATCAACCGAAACTTACACTTCACTTTCCGGAATAATTGCAGAAATCAACGAACTCAGAAAGTGATTAAAAACCCGCTTGAAATTAAATCAGGCGGGTTTTTTGCTGCTATCCAATGACTGCCGTAATGTCGCGTAAATTAATCCACATGATATCGGCGGTGTTTACGACTTTTGCCTGTTTGCGTACTGGATCAATCCGCTGTACCACGCCCCACATCTGATGTATTTCACCAAGACCTGGACGTCTTTCCACCCAGTAACGAACAGTCACCGAAAAGTCTTCGGTCATCGACGCGCGCATGAGTCGATCAATATCCACCATCTCGTCATCCTCTAATACAGGCTTTGTCACCAAAGTTTTCTCATAAGCGTGATTAATCAATTCAGTGACGTGTTCTGGTAAAAAGAATCCCCTTCCAATCGGGTCGTTAATTTTACTCGGCAATTCGCGCCCTCCCCCAAAATCGAACGTTTGTTCCAATTATAGGTGAGCAACACGCTAACATGCAAATAAATAAAGTCCCCTTCTCCAATCGGAGGGGACTTTATCGACACTCTGAGCCCTCAATGAGGGCTATTTGCCTACTCCTGAATACTCCAATTTTCAGAGTCCTCATTCATAGCTACGTTGATGGTTACAACTTCCCCATTACCCTTGTCCCTTGTAAAAACAATCTTTCCAGCATTGAGGTCTTCTTTTAACAGCAACATAGGTACAGTGTCACCAGACTTACGATGCTTTTCCATCACTTCTTCTTGAATTTCAATAAAAGAAGTCGATGCTCTCTCAGAATATTTAGCTTCAATTTGATCCTCTACCAGGTTGCTTTGAATATAAGAGCAATACAGCCACTTGTCTTTATTCTGATCCACGATTACATCTAAATTTTCCAACGATTTTTCTTCTTGATTAGACTGGATTCTATTTTTGCTCACTGCTACTTCTTTTTCAAATCCTATTTCTTCCAAAGCATTAAGATGTAAAGCTTGAGATTTTTTAGGAACCTGAGTATCTGAGTCGCTATTTACGTCACTATCATTTGATTCAACCCAAGAGGTAGGTTTCTCAAAAATCCCAGCTGAAACATTCGAGATCCCAACGTACGATGTTAACAAAAGTGCCAATGCAGTTGTACCAATAAATAAGTTTTTCTTATTAAGATTCATCCAACTTACACCTTCCTTGTATTTGTATTTGTATTTGTTAACTTTATGGCTTCCACGTATCGGAATCTGACTTCTTCAATGTATCACCACTTTTACTCTTTGCTGTAAAGGTTGCCTTAACCTCATACCCATCATTAATCCAGTTAACTGCGTCTGTTCTGGCATACGCGTACCAAGGTGAAGAAGTAGCTTCCCCAGTATCTCTTTCTTGCCAAATTCCCTCAGAGTACAATTCGCATTTTACTGTAAGTTTTCTCATGTCCTTGCCTTCGGCTTCAGCTTGTGCGTAACCGTGTACAGAGGAATCTTTAACTTTTATTTTTGCCTCGTATCTTGTGAAACTAAACTCTTCTATAGGACCTTTAGCAAAACTCGTACTGTAAGCACCTCCTGCACAAACGATTGCAGCAGTCAAAGCCAACATGCTTTTTTTGAACATATGCATTCCCCTTTGTTTAATTTACATTTTTTTACAAAACCTATTATATATGTACTATTATGAATAGTATATAAAAACCTCATTCGTTTTAAGGTATTTTTTTCCAAACTGAGTATACTCGATCTCGATTAGTTTTAAATGGGTATTTCACCCTATTTTTGGAAGAGAAAAGCCCCCAACAGATTTCTCCGCAGAGGACTGAACTGTTTAGATCACTGTAAGAAGGGATTCTACGGCTAGTATGATCGACTGTACCTGTTCATCTGTCAGGAGATTATAGCCTTTATGTTGGAGGGTAAAAAAGAAAAGCCCCACTTTTTAGTGGAGCAAAGTCAACGGATTCCAACCAACACCGCCGTCAATTTTCACTTCCCAATCAGGCCCAGTAAACTGCATTTGCCAACCTGGCCCGCCATCCAACTTAATGGCTACCCATTCAGGATCGGTTGTCTTCATTTCCCAGCGCGGTCCATTATCGAGCTTCATGCTTTCCCAATCAGGGCCTGAAGTTTTCATAGCCCAACCCGGACCATCATCAAGTTTCATGCTTTCCCATTCTGGGCCATCTTGCATCTGCCATTCCGGGCCTGTACACAGAACTTGCCCTCTTTCACCAGCATCAAAAAGATACGGTCTTTCTCCGAGGTCAAAACATAGCACAGTGCAGCGTTCACCAAAATCAAAATTCATTGGGATGCCACGTTCGCCAACATCTTTTAAATCGTAGCTCATTCTATCACCTCGCTTTTTCTCAATCATACATCTAAACCAAATATTAGAAAAGATTCCGATGAGTCGTTATACTGTATTTAAAGGAGTGATCACTTTGAAATTCGGTATGAGGAAGCCAAGCCTAAAAAAGAGAATTGCAGCTAGAACCAGTCTTAAACGCCAACTCGTCCATCGGGCAGGATTAAAGATGCCCCGCGGCTGGGGATGGTTGAGGAATCCGAAGAAATACGCTTATAACAAAGTGTATCAGCAGACCACCTTTGATATGTTCTCGTTGATCAAAAAGCTGTTCAAATAAAAAAGCCCTCCCCGGATTGTTTCTCCGAAGGAGGGCTTCGCAATATCTCGAACAAACATTTTTACTCATCCAGGAAAATAGTCACATTTCAAATTACCACTTTTCGCTTGAAATGGGGTATTATCTTAGTTATGTAAGTTGTATCTTATACAAAATATTGAATTGGTGATAAAAAATGCACTTTCAGCTATTAACAAGGGACAAGCGAATTGACTATGACATTTGGCAGGGTAGGCATCAATTTTATTATGCTCGAATTGAAAAGCCGTACAAAAAAGATCACCCGGATTTCAAACTATATATCTTTAAAATCCGTAAACCTACTGGTGAGGTAATAACTTCTGAGTTTCTAAAACAAAGTTTCACTAACTTGGAAGATTGTCGAGATTTTATCTTCAAGTGGATAAAAAAAGAATTAAAATCGCTAAAAACGAAGGCATTATAAGAAAATACTTTAGATCGTACAAAATACCAACAGCCCTCCCCGGATTAATACTCCAAAGGAGGGCTGTTGGTGTTATTGGCTTTTTTCTGATGTACCGACCGAATCTCCTGCATCATTCTTGATACGCTCTGCATCCACGAATCCTTCAGCTACCATGTACGCGACAACAGAGCCGAGAGCCGTAATCATGGCGGTTACCTTTGTAATCGTGTCACCGTCCATTCCAAACAGTACCAGCACGCTCGTGATAAAGGCAGCCACTGCCATCCACAGTTTGCGTGATGAAAGCTTGCGTTTAAACTCTTCGTTCATGATCTACATCCTCCTCTTGTGGGACAAGAAAATCTAGTGTATTGGTAGATCTATCCACAAGTACAAAAATGAGCCAAGACATGTCTTCTAAGACTGCCTGTGGCTCTGTTCGCAATCGTTTTTTCCACTCTTCTGCGTTGTTTATCAAGGCTTTGCCTTCTGTATCCTTTTTGCTGGCAAGGCTGTCTAACGCCTTGTCTGCGAGTTGGAGCTTCCACGGTTCCAGTGCTTTCACTGTGTCTTCATCTCCTCTATCCACAGGTTTATCAACAGATTGGTAATATTCTCGCAAATACGCTACAGGATCGGTATGTGTCCCGAATCCGCCGCGCCGAACCTCGTAATGCAGATGTGATCCGGTGCTTCGTCCTGTGCTGCCCTGGTGCCCGACGACATCGCCACACTCGACCCGGTCGCCAACCTTAACAGCTACGCTGTGTAGGTGGGCATATACGTGTGTGCAGCCGTTCAGGTCTTTAACAGCCACTACAATTCCAAAGCCCCCGTATCCTGATCCTTTTACACCTTCTTTTGCGTGCGTAACAACTCCTGTGACAAAAGCAAGGATCGGTGCCCGATGTTTTTTAACCAGGTCAATCCCCGTGTGGAATACCTGCTTGGTTGTGAAAGGATCTGCACGCGGTCCATACGGGCTGGTCACACGGTATCCTTTGAGCATCTCGTCTACCTTAGACACGGGCATCGTAGTCCTCTCCTTCCGTATCATGCTCACTGGACCGTGGTTTGCGTAATTCTTGCACTGCTCGTACACCGAACACGCCGCCTGCAACCGTCATTAGGACTGGAGCCATCATATCCAATAGAGCAAGGTAGCCCGAACTTACAGGTTTACCTAGCAACGAGAGAATAAGCCCAATCGCTACGAAAAGAAAAAAGACAGTACTTGCGATCAGGAGTAGATAGTCCTTCTCACTGACGCCATCTCTGTCATTTAAGAACGTCTTCATACCGCCAACCCCTTCCATAGCAATGTTATGGCTCCAGCGATCAGCGCGCCTATAACCGTACGCCAGAGCCATTTTTGATTATCAGCCACCTCATTCAAACGGTGGTGTGCAGACTTGCCGTATTGAAGAGCTTCATTCGCTTTCTCTTTCGCCTCTTCCGCAGTAGCACGTACATCAGTCATAGAGTCCAGTTTTGTCTCTACTCGTACAATCCGCTCGCGGATATCAGAAAGTACCTGCATCTCATTGTTTGACATGTGCTCATCCTCCTCTCCCCCTGGGGGAAATAAAAATAGCCCCGCTAGGAACGAGGCTTTCTCAAGGTCTTAGTGATAAAAATACCCCCGGGATTTCCCGAGGGTCGTCGATGGGATCTCAAAATGGACTACTAAATGGAGTTTCATACGTAATGTTCCCACTTTTATCTTTTACTGACCCGGAAACAAATTTAACTTGATAGGAAAACCCAGTATGCCAAGTATCAGGATTATAACCCATGTAAATCTTGAGAATGGGCTTTTCAGGATCAGTTGTATCCCATTCGATACTTTGATTGGCATTGGGGTGTTTTAAATTTGCTCCATTTTGATTGTTAATGTGGGTGATTATCTGATTTATATCAGTAAAAGATAAGGTATCATCTGATAATGCTTCATTGAATCTAATCAACAAAATACTAGCATTAACAAGAGTGATTGTACCAACTGCTGGGGTTTCATCGCTATTCTCGACTTATTCCCTTCTGTTGTGAGGGTTTTCGTTCGAGCCTACACCGTGCAGGCGACTTTCATCGCACACGGCGTGCCATCAACGGATAGAAAGAGGACAACCTACAACGGGCATTGTGATTATAAGCTCCTTACGTATAACTGGTCTTCTAACTAAAGTTATACATTGAGACAAATTTGAAACTAACGGAAAAGAAGCACTTCAGCAGCTCCCCATGAAAAAACGCCCTCCTGATTAGGAAAGGCGTTATGCCAACGGCTTGCCATCTGTACCAAGACCCAATGCTTCCATGTCGGCTTTTACAGCATCCTGTAGGCTTACTGGAATCTGTGCAAAGGTACGGCGACCGTTAATAATCAAGCTTATGCAAACTGCTACCATCGTCCTCTCACCTCCTTTCAAGCATAAAAAAAGAAGCCATATCCATAGTCGATTTAGCATTTCTGCTCCTCCTATGTGGGCTTACTTGGTTGCTGGTACTGCGACCATTTCGTATAGTTGCAAAACGGCATCTTGCGTATCCAGGTTGGCTTGCTTGGTTTCTGAGGTAGCACTCTCCACTTTTTTGAGCCGATCTTCTAATGGCGATGGAGTATCATCGACATACTCATACCACATTTCTTTTGTTTTAGGATTGACGTATTGTCGTGCTAATTTACCTGGTGGTGTTTGTGGCTCGGGTACAGTTTCCGTAAGCAATCCGCGATTTAACATTTCTTGATCAAGCTCGGATGGGAAGTGGTGAATCAGCGTGACTCTTGCTTTTGTTTCCTCGATTTTTTCATAGCCAATGTAAAACATATCCCAATACCTCCCTTACTTAATTTTGTAGCGGTATTTCATGCGACGCACCACTCCTGCATCCAAAATGATGAAAGATGAATCGGATGCAATCGCGCGAATTTTGTTGTCACCCCGTATACCCACTACCTTGAAATCAGACAACCGAATTTTGAACCAATATTCGGTTGTCGTAACATAACCAAAGTCACCAATGACTCGTAAATTAACTGAAGAGAAATCAATCGTACCAAGGTTAACGCTCGCTTCTTTTACGATGGCAGGTCCAGATGCACCTGATAAACCGTAATGTGTAAATTTTCTCCCGTTTAAAGCATAAGCACGGTTACTGTCGGATAGATCGGGTATCACTCCGTATAGATCAAATCCATTTCCTGACCATACCAATCCACCAGTCAACAGAAACTTGTACATGTTTCCGCCAAGATTTACGTACAGGTAACTAGAGATTACGCATATACCTGATGTACCATTTGCAGTTGTTACACCCGAATCGTACAGCCATGCCCTTGTTCCAGCAGGGAGGATTTTATATGCCCGAACATTTGTGTACGTATCATCCTGACATGACATATAGATATTCCCGGAAGCGTCTACTGTAACATGGTAAACGGATACTAAATTAAATCCGGAAAAGGTAATCGTAGTTACAGCGCCAGTTGTCATGTTGATTTTAGCTGCTTTCTTCGTTCCGACCGCATAGTAATAGCCGTCTTGTCCAATACACACAGCATATACACTAAAATCTAAAGGTACTGTCCAGGCTACAACACCGTGTGATCTTATTTTCTTGACTTCTGCATCGGTTTTCTTTGCTAAATAAACATCGTCCGAACTGTCCAAGTTTATGAAGTCATAGGAGACTGAATTCGAAGTTTCCCACACAATCGTATCTACTTCCACCAGGTCTTTCGGTAACGCTATTTTCTTACCAGATAAGCCATGTGCTGCTAAAACTTCTGTTAAATTCACGCTCTCATCCCTCCTTATGACGATTCTACAAAGTCGCCGTCTGCGTCATACGTTAGAGTCCATGTCACGGTTTCTATGACTGCTGTTCCTGCTGCATTGTAGATCGACCATGTATCGGTTTGGTAGTTCCCATTTACATCTGGGATACTTAACACAGAACGCATGAAGAGTGTGTTGTCTTTTTTTCGGCGCCATTCTACTGTCGTAAATTTCCCATTGGAATCCTTCCCGCTCTTTTTCACTTTTAATCGAACGGTTAGCCCAGCGTCGATTTTGACATCGCCAGTAAACGCACCACCAGTGTTCAAGATGACTTGATCATCCAGTTTCTTCTTATCCGGCCCGCTCAAGAATCCTGATATGGTTTGTGTTGCGTTTGGGTGCGTATGGTTTCCCGCAGCTTTACTATTCCAAGTATCTTTTTCAGCTGGGGTAACATGCACATTACCATTCTGGATATGGGATGAAATTTTATTGTCGAGGTTTTGGCTAGCAGTTGCGACTGTATCATCAACATACTTTTTGGTAACCAGAACTGTAGCCGGATCGATCTTGAGTGTTACGGTTGCCGCATTGGATACCTCCAGAATCATACGAATATAGAGATCCTTTGCGCTCCCATTCGCTAAAACAGGCTTGTACGTCTCTGGATACTTTCCGACAGCCAGGAGGTTGCCCTGATCATCTAAAATGCCTGCCTCGCGGACAGAGAAGCCGCCTACATCAGCAGGAATCACAGCTTCAACCACAATCCAATTTGGGTTTTGTTCATCCGTTCTGACCATGTTCACTTGGCCTTGCCACACTTGATGCTTCAACGATGTTTGATCTTCTGTTGGATTATAGTAGCCGCCGTTCAGTCCATCACCTACAACGAGTGTAGAGATATTGACCTTTGTTCCCAAGGCTGTCGCATTGGCAATTTTAGCCTTGCCTATGTTGGTTAATATCGCGTAAAACTTTTCAGCCACTTGCCTGCCTCCTTTCTATTGTGCCGGATAAACCGTGATTGTTTCTGTACTTTGCATTCCTGATCCCACATGGATTGAACCATTTGCGCTAAGTGCTTCTACTGTCCACGGATAGACTGTGATCGTCTCTCCGGTGGTCATGGCTGCTGCGAAATAGATACTGCCATGTGTAGTCAGGTAAATACGAATGGATTCGAGCCATGAGCGAGTGTTTTTATATTCCTGGACCAGTCGATCAAGTAGCCGTATCCTTTCTTCCGTTAATCCGTTTCTTACTTCCAGAATATCGATGCGAAAAGTGAACGGATCTCCGCCGTGTTCCCACCACTCAGATATGATCCCACGCATGTTGAGGATTTCAAGTACTCGCTCAAGTGCATACCGTGTGCCTTTGGTTCGGTGAATTTCGATGGAGTTGCGGATTAATGCTCGTTTTTCTTCCAAAGTATCCGCAAACTCCACTCCCTCAACATGAAATTGCCACAACAACTCGTCTAACCATTGTTCATGTAAGGAGTCCAGATTCGCTAAAAGAGGTAAGCGTTCAGCTGCTGAAGCAATCGCCTGCATTTCTGCGTCAATGCTCTCTGCAGCGTTCCGTATGTTCTCATCAGCCAATAGGTTTGGTGTCAGTATGTCAGTGAGTTTGAACTGATTGAGGTTAACCATCAGTCAGCCCTCCGTACGTAACTGTGACTGTTTCCGCAATAGCAACCTGATCAAAAGGTACGTCCGTATGTGTCGGTGATACGATCGACACATGATGAGCACCCGCTTGCATCAGCAGACGCGTCAATTCGGATGGGTTTATGTCACGACCAAGCGCTGATTTCTGCCAAAGTGTATAGGACTGCACCGCAGCATTTACAGCAGTCTGTATTGCTGCTGCCTCCGCTGCTCGTGACATGGCAATCCAGTAAGTAAAAGCTAAGTTGTATTTCTTGACAGTCGGGGCGGCTACGGTTACGTGATCTGTAAACGGTCTTTTATCCGCTGGAGAACACTTTGCAAACACTGCATCTAGAATCTCCTGCGTCGGTAGTCCTCCTCCAGCCAACAACGGAATAATTTTGACCACACCAGGTGTTGGATTTGTAACAGATACGTCCACGATAAGCTGACTGGCTGAAGATGCCCAAAATCGATAGGCTCCGTCAGGACCAGCAACGCTGAAAGACTCAGGCGCAATGTGGATGCGCTCACGGTAAGCATCGTTTGTTTCTCTATCCGCTCCACCAGCAGTAACCGAGAGATTGGCAACGCTTTGCACAAATGGCAGTGGTTCGATCAGGGTGTTGATTTGCCCGGGTAAGAACCCATTTCCAATGACTCCTGGAGTTGTACAGATAACCTCAACTGATCCTGAGAGAGAGCCCGCTGGAATTTCCATCGATTTCTCTGTTTCGAAGTACAGGCCATTCCCCCCATCTGGTCCAAAGAGTGTACCTGCTGGAATGATCATAGATGATGACAATGGTGCAGAGAGGACGATTCTCTGTGTTGTCCGTGCTGGTGCCGCTTCGAGGCGAGGCACCTTGTAAAGCGCGCCCATGTGATCTAGAATGGCATCTTCTGCATACCGGAGAAGGTTCTGCTTCGCATTCTCATTGATCAGGACGCGCTGCTGAATAATGATTTGAGCTAATGCCGTTAAGAATAGCCGGATAGGGTCTGCTGGATACAGGGTGCGACCCGCCAGACCTTCATAAATAGCAATGATCTCATTCGTTGTTTTTTCAGCATCTACGTCGATAAATTGAATTTGTGGTAAGCTTGTCAGGCTAGTCATGGTACAGCCCCCTCTCCAGCTAATATAAAGTGAATGGTTGGAGACAACCGCCCATTCATACTTGCTTCCACACTCTGTTCATTGAAGGTCACTCTTGTAACTTGCGCGCGCGGCTCTTGCTCGGATATGGCGGACATAAGGACACCTGTCATTCTCGCTCTTGCGATGTGAAGTGGCTCGTCAACGATGTCCCATGGTACTCCGATTCCCCGTGAACCAGGGGCCGTACCCAATGCTGTAGTCATGATCGTGCGAAGATTTTGCTGCACTTCCTCCAGCAGTGTTGGAGGCGCGAAATTTACCCATGTTCTTTTCGAGGATACTGAAACCGTGTGTTCTGTCATTTTGCATACTCCTTCAGAGTAAGATCCGCTGTGGCTTTCAGAACATGACCGTGGTTGTCAACGATGTCCCATTTTTGTGACAATGCTGTGATGATCCACATATACACACCGATTCCGACGCCTCCAATCGTTAGTGGCATTGCTTTCCCAGCTCGCTCGATCTCAACTAATTGAGCTAACTCTTTCCGTGGATTTAATCCATACAGGACATCAAATTTCATCGAAAATGTGATTGTATCGAGACCTGGACCAATCCACTGCGATTTGGGTTTTTTCCCGAGTATCTCATGGTCTGCATATCGGCTAGCACCGCTTCGTGTAAAGTCTGTAAACGTCCGCATTGTCTCTGCTGAAGCAACAAAAACGACCGGCCCAAGGCTGCCGAGATTACTCATGATGAATCACCCGTGAAAATCTTACCTTTCACATGTAGGTTCCCTTCGATATACACATCACTAACTGCTTTCACATGGAGTCTACCGCTCTCCGTGTCATAATAGACATAGCTTCCATCTTCAAACCAGACTCCATGTTTGTTTTTGTCCTGAACGGGTGGCATATCGACTAGCGAATAAAAGGAGCCAAGACAGAGCCCTTCCTGTATGCCGTTTCCTAAGAACATGCAAGCTACCTGTTCCCGAATCGCTGGCAAGCTGTATTCTTTTATTTTCATAGAGTGGCGAAATAGCACTGGAAGGTCGCCTGAAACCATGTCGTCTTTATCTTCGAAAACTACTCTGACCGTCCCTTTCTGTTCATTTACAGACGAAACAAGGCCAATACGGATTAGATTTTTAAGAACACTCATACTACCACCCCAATACCTGTCTCATTGTCATGTCTGTTGTGTACCCGCTACTGCTCAGATTGTGGGTGGCGCTCACAATTAGGTACTTACCATCGAAGGCCCCGAAGCCTTCCACCATGATCGTAACGCCTGCAGCAATGCGGATATCCCCCATCAGCGTCATGCTTGCCTGTGATCGTTCTTTATTCTTCTCACGCAAGCTTTTTCGGGCTTTTCTTAATGCCGCCGCCTGGCTATCTGCTTGCTCGTTGATCTTCAGAACGGGTCCAATTGCCGGAGCCCCAGGAGGTACATATTTAGCCTTTAACGTATTCTTCTCTTTGGCTTGCGTGTAGGTTACTTCGCAGGCAACATAGGCGGCATAAGCAGCGTTCCAATCAAAGCTATAGGAAAGAATGTTATCTTTTCCTCTTTTAATAGTGGCGACTGGCGCGCTTTTTTCAAATTCAAATTCGTCGAAAAGCACAAGTTGGCCAGACACGACTTTGATCGCGATTCCTTCCTCCTTGGCTTGGTTGTACAGGAAGGATAAGTCTTCTTGCTCCGTTTGGTCTATCCGGTCATAAGTTGGATTCATCGGGGCTAAATAGTTGAGTTTTAATCCTGCTCGTTTGGCTATATCGGCTGCCATCGTCTTGAGTGTGACTTTTTCCCATGCTTTTGACCGTTTTTCTTGTTTCGCGTTACCGCTAACTGGCAAACTCGTTGCTTTCATACTTACTTTGTCTGGTGGACCACTCGATGTGACTGAGTTTACCTCAAACGTCCCTAACGGCAGTCGTTGGACTTCCCCTGGCTTCTCCCATCCAGTTGTACGAATTTCAGCCATGATGCTGTCGCCTTGCATTGGACTCCATTCTGGGCTTTGCCAGTTGTTTTCGCGATCTTCCAGCGTAATTTGTATGTCGTCTGCCTCACCTGGGGCCGCATCCGTATAGCTAAAATCAATCAGATACTTGGCAAGATCAATGGATAGATCATATCCGTTGTAAAAGACGACAAGCTCCGCACGCCTAGCGTTGATCATGTCCATGCGATCACCCCTTTCTCCACGGTGGCAGCGACGATGGCGTAGCGACCGGAATATTTGGTATCGACAGCTTTACCTCCGCCGAAAAAATGACGGTTGTGGCATGTTTCGGGTTTGAGGCGATCAAAAGAGGCATATGCTTATCCGTACCAAAAAGTTGAAAGGAGATACCATCAAAGGTATCCCCTTGTTTCGTCGTATAGGTACTCAATTGGCAAAGGACCTCCTTTGCTTGTCACGTTGTAAGTCCATCAGCAGTTGCTCCAACTTACGGATACTCAATTCCATGGCTTGGTTGATCTGAGCCTGTACATCATCCGATGAACCACCATACACAGTGATGTTCGGGTTAAATGATAAGCCACCACCTGTATTCGAACTGGTAGGCGCTCCTCCAACTCCCAGCATTTTTCCGGCGGTATTCCATAAATCCAAAGAGCGTTGCGAGTTATTAATCGGGACAACGACCTCTGTATCTCCGCCTTCGCCGATCCAAGCGAGTTCTGGCCGGCTGACAATACCACCATTCGCGTATCCATTAATTTTAGGTACTTCCGCGATGCTGAAGCTAAAAGTTTGTCCACCCATACCAGGAACCCACTCTGGAACATCCATCTTGATCGAATTGATACCCCTGATCGCTGCGTTGATCATATCGATTCCAGCGTTAATTGGTGCTGCGAGTGCAGCTCCTAACGTCTCAAAAATGCCAGTAAACACATTTTTGACACCCGTCCATGCGACACCCCAGTTGCCTGTAAAAACACCTGTAACAAAGTCGATAACGCCACTTAGTGTAGTAAGAAGCCCGCCAATTACACCAGATATAACGTTTATCGATGCCACGACCGTTTGTTTTATGGTAGGGAAAACAAACTGGAACCCAGCAAATAACCCGTCCAAAACGGGCTTGATGACACCCCAAACGGCTGTAAAGCCGCGTCCTAGGCTGTTAATGACGGTCTGAATTTGTGGCGAAAAACGTTGGATCGCAGATGATATTGCCGGAAATACTTCGCTTGCTAGGAACTGAAAACCGTCTTGCAAAATCGGATAGAGCTGATTTCCGAAATAGGTAACCACTGGAGCCGCATACTTGATGACTGACTTCAACGTATTTCCGATTATGCCCGCCAGTCCCTCAAAAACGGGAAACGTGGATTTTGTCGCGCTCCATATACTCTTCATGAACCCTAGGTATTTCGGGCCGACCTCATTTGCAAGCTGTTTGATTGGCTCAAAGGTATCGCCAAAATCAATTTTTTGAAAGAATCCACTCATTTCTCCGCCCATTGTTTTGAACGTTTCTTTCACAACAGGCAGAATGTAAGAAATGGATTCAGATAGTTCCCCTAAAAGTGGTAAGACAGCGTTCCCTAATGGAATAAGGAAGCCTGTTTCTATTTGTCTCCCGATTCTTTGGAACGCTTGTCCTACTGAATTAAATTTGACTTTGGACATTCCATCCATTGTGTTCTTCGTCATGTCGAAAGTCTTTTTGATATTTCCGTAAGCTTTGATGACCCGTTCTTCCAAGTCTTCTGCCTGTGTCCCAAACAAAGCAACTGAAGCAGCATTACGTTGGACGGGGTCTTTCACTTCATTGATAGCTTTTACAGTCTTTAAAAACGCTTCTTGAGCTGTTTTTCCGCCAGCAGCGAACTGCTTGGTCATTTCCTCACCGTGCAAACCAATTGATTTATAGGCATCCAAGGAGGTTTTGGACCCATCTTTTGTACGAATACCGAATTCTTTGATCCCATCCCCAACCTTGTCCAGGTTGAAAGCTCCTGCCTCTAATCCAGAACTAAAGATGTTAAACATGTCATTGGCAGAGAAACCTAGTTTGCTAAAATAAGCGCTGTATTCATTGGCTGTGTCTAGCAATTCGCCTGATTTATCCAATCCATTTTGAGCACCTTGTGCCAGGAGATTATACGCTTCTTCTGATGTGATACCGAAGTTCTTCACCATGGTGTCTGCTGATTTCACAGATTCTTTGATGTCAAACTCAAATGTATCTCTAAACAACAACGCGTTTCTGGTGGTGTTTTCAAGTTCAGCACCTTCGAGTTTGGTTACCGATTTCACAGCTGATATGCTCTTCGCCAAATCGTCCCAATTCTCACCAAGATTCATATTGTAAAGGTTGGTTGCTGTCTCTTTTATCTCTGCCATGTTTTCAACAGATGTACCTGTTGCTGCTTCAATTTTATTCATGGCTTGTTGGTATTCATCACTTACGGATACAGCTTTGAATGCGCCAATGATCGCCCCACCAACTGCTGCCATCGATGCTGTTACCGCCACAGCCATCTTGGAAAATTTCCCACCAAGAATGTCCACCTGGCCGCTGGAATCATCCAAGTCATCAGGCAACGGATCAAGCCGTGGGCCTCTTGTGCGTTCCAACTCTCTCAGTCGTCTCTGTAGCTCCTGTACAGCTTGCGATGATTGACGTAGGTCATCTCTGAGTGGCCCCATTTGGTCGTTGAGACGTATTCCTCGAATTGCCTGCAATGCGCGTTCAACGTCCCTCAACTCATTTGCGGACTCCCGCGCTGAATCTCTGATTTGCTCAAACGTGCTGCCAGAAATACGGATAGCCCCAATCTCACGCGCTCGGTTTTCAAGCTGTTGCATATCTCGAAGCGCTTGCGTAAATGAGCTAGAAAAACTAGATTCCAGCTTTCCAGCCAACTCAAATGCTATTTTGTAAACCTTGGACACTTCTCTCACCTACCTTTCGGTTGCATCTCTTGAATGACTTCCGTCCAGTCCAACAGTTCATCAAGCGGTAAACTGAGCCAATAGGCTGCCGGGTCCCTGGTTGCCATAGAAAAAGAGGCAGCCACTTGTTTGAGTAACTGCCTCCTGTTCGGGACCAAGAGCCCTAACCGAGCAAAAAAGTTTGTACCTTAACTGTTACCTTCGTAAATTCACGCGCAGGTAGTTTGCTCATCATTTCCACTGGTACTTTAGCCGATCGTGCCGCGACCGCCGCAAGATATGACTTTGAAGTTTCTATCATATAGGACATATCCTGAGATGCTTGTACCTTCCGCTCGCAAGCGATTAGGTCGTCACCCGTCAGGCTATCCAAATCCAGTACCAGTTCCTCGTATGTTCTGCCATCGAATTGAAATGGTTTCCGAAACTTCACAATCGCCCCTGGTATTTGCTGTTTTTGCTCATTTTCCACTCTCTTTTCCCCCTTAGTAGCCCAACTGGCTACGAACTTTTGCCAAGTAATCTACGCCGTCTATCACGCAGATGTAGTTGTATTTATCGATTTCCAACAGCACTCTGTCGTTATGGGACAGCTTCAGATAGATGACCTCGAATTCAGATGAGCTGTCCGTGGTCGCTCCGGGTTCGAACTTACCGATATCGAACTTTTTCGGGATAGCGCGAACAGATACTTTCACAGCTACGCTGTCATAAGTCCCAGAAGATTGATTGAATACCTGCTGTGCGCCCCAGAAGTCCAATGCATGTGCCTGCGGGGCAGCCAACCTGATGGCATCTGCTTCAATGGTTCGCCAGTTCAACGTGACACCCATTGATCCAAAATTGCCGATCGTTGGGCTGTTCACTTCGCCTGCGATTCCGGCACCTTTCACCGTTTCCGTAAGGTATTCTACGCTTGGTAAGGTAACATCAGCTGTTCCAAGGAAGTCTTTTCCGTCTTTGTACACGCGATAGCTAATGAGTTTTTCAGACACTTGTTTTGCCAATTTCGTTCATCTCCTTTCTAGGCGAAGAGGCCGCCCAGGTATGATGGATCGTACTCCAGCAAGAACTGAATCTCCTCTGCAGGAGACGCTGGTGTCACAAAAACGTGGAATCGCAGCGTACCGTTCATCAAGTCCGTGACCGGATTCTCAGATTTCACAAACTCAACTCTGCCACCCAGGATATATCCTGCTGCTTGCAATCCATTCAGCCAGATATTGACGCTATCGATCACCGTTTGCACCAAACGTTTGTTGGCTGGATCATCGACCTTTTGCCAAAACGTGAGGATAAGCGAGTTTCCGATCCAGTCAAACATGCGACGGACAGGAATGAAGCTCTTCACTGGGTCTGTTACGGCAGGATATGCCGCTGTTCGGTTCCCCCAGCATTTCCATCCACCAGTAAAATTCAATGGCGATACAATCCCCTGACCATTCAGATAGTTCGCCTGGTCAAGACCCAGCAGAACTTCTGTTCCATCGTCTAAGACTGCACTGTTCGCCTGATACGACTTATTGGATGGCGACTCATAAGGCACACCCTCGTTTTTCTGGTCCACTTGGCAAATGACACCCGCCAATTGTGTGGATTGATGGAATATATGGTCGCCAAGCTTCAGTTTTGGATAGCAAACAGCCTGTGTCTCAGCTGTGTAGTTGTTCTGTTCTTTCCAGGCAGGCGCATCTGTATACTTCTTGATCGTATCCGTTGGGATATCCAGTAGTGCCATGCAACGAAAATGCCCATTGATATTGGTGGACTTGGCTTTCATGACAGCCCCAACGACCGGATCTTGTGACCATCCTGGCGCAAGCAGAAGCCCAGGCAGGAGGCGGAAACGCGGAAAAACTTGCTGAACCAGCTCCAGACCTGTCAACTGGCCCGTTGTAACGTCCACACCGCCGATAATATCCTTGGCAATTACCTTCGAAGGCTCCAGTTTCGTAAAGGATACGGTCAAACTTGTCTGCGAATCGGGAATTGCTCCTCCAGAAATACGGTTAATGATGACATTCCCGTCTTCATCGAAAGCAGCAGCATAATCTTTTCCTTTTTCCAATGGCTGGCCGGCAACCGCCAGTTTGACCACCAAGGACGTTACTAGCACGCCTGACTGATTAATCTTGGCAACACCCTTGGCGAGAGGAATCTCGCTTTCCGCGACATCTATTTTGTGCTCGGTAGGATCAAGAACATTAATAAATACGATCGGCCCCTGCTGAAACAGTTGGAAATGCGAGTACATAAACTCGCAGAGTGTATATGATTTCCAGTCATCGCTGTACCCGAGTGCTTCCACCGCCTCTGAATAGCTATAGCAGAGGATCGGTTCGTTCACAGGCGCTTTATCTCGCTTGGACAGGTTAACCGGCGCTGTTCCGAAGACCACTGGAAGTGATGCTGACGCAGTAGCCGGTGGCAAAACAGAGGTCGGAACCTCCCGTACATATACTCCGTGACGCATTATTTATCACCATCCTTTACTTGTTGAAATAGTGTGTGTTCAAGCGTTCCGGACTTACGCATCCGCTCTTGAACAGCAGCAAGGTCATTCACTGGTACAATCAACTGGCGGATTGCGGGTTGTTTTTCAAAAAGGTCAGTCAGATGCTCAGGAACACCACCTCGGAAAACCGTGTACTGCATCAGGAGTCCGCCTGGGATAT
This sequence comes from Brevibacillus sp. MER 51, assembly GCF_023714195.1. Classification (NCBI taxonomy): domain Bacteria; kingdom Bacillati; phylum Bacillota; class Bacilli; order Caryophanales; family Paenibacillaceae; genus Brevibacillus; species Brevibacillus sp. MER 51. Next base: position 811,463 of record NZ_JAMAUS010000001.1, read on the forward strand.
TTGGACCAACATAGATCAATGGATACTGCTGTTGTTTGGCTCCCCTTCTCTCTTGCCCTTCTTCTTTTCTCACTGCCATCAGAAAAGTACCTCCTGTTCTACTCTAGGAATCTCCCAAAGCGTATTGATTTCGCCAATCCAGCCCGGGTATGGCTGCTCGTCAAACAGTTTCCATTTGAGGGGTAAATCCAGTCGAAAGCTTCCGCCGACAACTCGATTTTTTAATAGAGATTGGCGCACATCCTCGATGATATTCAGCACATCGATAAAGCCGTCATCATCTTTCGAGTGCGTGCCAACAAGCAAATTAATGCTAACAGACGCTTTGCCATCCTGATCCTCTCCGCCCATCGCCCGGATAATAACGAACGGGAAATCTTCTTCTTGGCTGGATGCTGCCTTTTGTGGCAATGCTTCCAGAAAAACCTTAGGTTGCGTAAGCACTCCTTTTGGACTGGTCAACTCGACGTTTGCGACTACCTCCTCCAGAAAAGATTTCAGGCTGCGCATAAGCAATACTGGTGTCATATCATCACCTCAATAATCGATTTATTTCATGGTCCAATCGTGTCTCCATTCGTCGTTTTGCTTCCTGTTCGACGTGATCGACCACTTTCCGGCTGCCGACCATACCTGGTACGGATGGTCCGTACAACTCACGGATCGGGAGGCCGGACCAGTACGTGCGTCCGTTTCTCGTGACCTTTTTATGGCGCCAAGATCGCGCCCGCTTGAACACGCCGACATGCCCGCTGCGCATTCGCGCAATAAATGCCCCATGTACTGGTACTAAGCCAGCACGTCTTACTGCCGACTTGGTAGCTGTCGGACGACGAATCGGGACCTTTCCGGGATTCGTCTTAAACCTCATAAGTGGCAGGTTTGTAGATTTAGCTGTCATCGTGGCTTCCAAGTTCTCCGGGGCGGCGTTGCGAATACGTATCGTGCCTTTGACATCCGCCGTCTTCACGAAAAACCGCTCTTTCGTCTTCCGGGTTGCCTCAGTTCCAACACCGTGGATTGTCCTGTTTAGTGCAGAGGACATCGCTTTTGATGCGTCGTCCTGCACTCGGCGAATTTGGCGAATAGCATTTCTCAGCTCTGGAATCCTCACATCGTGTTCGCCTCCAGGGTGATAGCATACAAGCCGTCCTGCTCTTCCACATTGACAACCTCATACACCTGCTCGTCCAGTTCCAGTAGTCCGCCTTCATTTGGTCGATATCCTAGGTCAGTGCAAGATACATGAATGACCTTTCTCCAAAGAGAAACCCCCTCCGCATGCGGTAAGGGGGTGCCATTCAACGTATCAGCTGCAACAACCAGCCGTATTTTCTTTCCGTCGAGAATATGTTCATCTGCGAATTCGTCCGTGTTGAGAAAGACGTCAAGATCCGCTGCGATGACATCTTTGAGACTCATTCTGTCTCCTCATTCGGGGCCGGCTTACCTTTTGACTTGCCCTTTTCTTCTACCACGTTAAGGTCAAGCAGCCGTTCTGCCTCTTCTTTTTTAAGAGTCGGCAACTCTTCGCCCACTCTGTAGTCCTTTCCGTTATGGCGTACTATACCTTTCGTTACGATAACTGACATGTCTGTATTCCTCCTTTTTAAAGTACCTTAGCGACAGCCCAACCATTTACGTCCATAGGAATCGGGAATGGTCGAGAGAGCATTTGCAGATAGCGTGCAGCTGGTTCTTTTGTGGTCCACGACTGTGGCGTGATACGGGCCTTAACATACTGGAAAGCTCCATTGTCACCCATGATTAGATTTGCTCCATACGCAAACTCGTATGGTTTTCCATCGGGTAACATTGCCAAAGTTCCCGCCGGAACAACATCGGTTTCGATTCCATTGTCATTTGTATAGCTGGCAATCAAACTGTATACATGTAGATCAACTTGCTGTAAGTATCCGTGATAAGTAACGCCATCGGGCAACATTTCTTGGTTGAGATTTCCGACCGTAATAACGGAATTGTTATTGATCTTTGCAAGTTCCAAAACTTTCGGATGGGTCATGATTCTCTCACCTACTGCAAAGGTCGTAAGAACTTTGCGCGGAGTTCGTCCACTTTTTTGCATAACATCTCGTTTGATTCCTGCAAGAATGCCCAGAACATCCGCAGCATCATTCGAAAAAAGGTCAGTCCCGGACAAGGTATAAATATTTTCGAAGTCATAGTCCAGTTCTTGACTGATACCTTCCCCTACTTGTGTGACCTTACCTGTAAAAATCAGACTGGAACCCATCTCCACCATACGTTGTACGATTGAGTCGTTCAGTTCCACCAGGTCTTTCGTTAGAAGTTTCTGTGCCCGAATTTCAGGAGTGTCAGGGTTGTACAAGCTTTCACCAGCTTGCCTTACTTTCAAGTCATTTGTCGTAATAATACGCATCGGTTTTACCAGTGCTGGCTTGTATTGCTTAGCAGTAAATCCAGTGCGCAAAATGACTTTCCCCGGCAACAGCTCGTTTACATAGGGAGCAATAGGCTTGTGTCCTTTTTTAGTCTGGATTTCGATCTCTTCTTTTTCGAAAATTTCCCCTTCAGCAAAGAATTGATCCAGAATGTATGTGCTCGGCTTTGGGAATGCCTCAACCACACGGAACAAGTAGGGGAACGAGTAAATATCTCTTGGCATTGTGTAGGTCCTCCTTATTTGACAACTCGTTTTGTAATAATTCCGATCTTACGCAGCGATGTTTCATGTGTCGCAATGGTATCAGTGCCACCAAACTTTAGAGCTGCGCGATTGAATTCACCATCGGTGTATGCCACGGCGCGAACATCCTTAGAGGTTGCATCAATTTCCGCGTCAGCCAATACTGCATAAGGCGTTTCCGAGCCATCGGTCTTGGTAGAGTTAACGGGAGCCATGACAGGTGTACCCGCGTAAAGGTCAGACTCAGCAAGTTGGGAGAGCTTGCCAAGGACCATACCGCGAGTAACTACCCCCGATCCAGCTTTGACAACGACTGCAATTGCTGTTGGCGGCTTAACCCCACCAGCGAACAAATCATCAAATTTAACACTTTCGTATGCTGGCATTAAATACGACCTCCTTTTTTATTGATCAATTCTGTTGCGTATTGGACCATGTTCTCAATTGAAGCAGCGTCTTCTGCGGCTTCATTCGCTTCCTGATTCACCGGTGGCTGCGTCACAACATCAGTAACTTTGCTGTTTTCGGCATCCTTTTGGCGGTTTTCACCTTCTTGCTTAACACGTTCAGCTGAGGCCTTAATTATTTTCATGGCTACATCACCAGCAGTTTCTCCGTTAGCAATAGCATCTTTGATAAACGGTGCAGCTCCTGGAGCATCTGCCAATTCATTGAGTGCAGAAATTCGATTGCGCTCAGTAGAAATAGCCTGCGTCATAATTTCATTGACCAGGCCAGGGTGTTTTTCTTTCAGTTCAGCGAAATTCATAGGTTTATCATCCTCCTTGTTTTTAATTTGATTTTTCGTCCCAGTATTCGGCACCTGCCCAGCATCCTGAACCAGAGAACCATTATTCCTCATCAGCTCATTACGGATTTTGTCGATGACTTCAGGCGGCAAAACAACGTTGGTAGATGCGCTATTTGTTACAACCAACTCGCCTTCGCTGAACATGATTTCGTCCACAAAACCTAACTCCTTGGCCTTGTGAGCGTCCATCCAAGTTTCTTTGTCCATCAGAGCAAGCAGTGTGTCTCTGCTCATGCCTGTCTTAGCCACGTAAGCATTAGCAATGGATTCGTCGACGGCTTTCAGCATGTCAGATGCTCCGCCCATCTCGTTTTTGTCGCCCCAAGCCACGGTAGATGAATTATGAATCATCAACTGGCCCGCTGGAGACATCAGGACCTTGCTTCCGCCCATCGCAAAAACGGACGCAGCGCTTGCAGCGTGCACAATCTTGACCGTCACGTTGCCAGCATACTCCTTGAGCATCGTGTAAATATCCGCACCTGACGGCACTTCGCCTCCGCCAGAATTAACGACTATCTCTACATCCTCCCCGTTCGCCTCGTCCAAGAAGTTCGATACCTTTCTGGGGCTAATGTTTGCAATCCCGAAATAGTCATAAATCCACGCTGAATTGTCATTGATGACTGCCCCGTTCAGCTTGATTTTTTTTGGCATTTTCTTGTTCACCCCCTTCCGTATCTGAATCATCTTCTGAATCATCTTCTGAGTCATCTTCCGAATTTCCGTCATCCGGTTGTTGTGGCGTCACACTGGCATTACCAGAAAGACCTAAATCCGCCAAGCGTGTTTTTTCATACGCTCGCTGCTCGATGTTTTGTTCCCACGATCCACCTGTTAACTCAGCTGTCTCGCGCTCGGCTGTCGAGAAGTTGTTTTGAATGCGCGTAACCGCTGCGTCAACCTCTTTCGTTGGATCGAGTAGACCTTGGCTTGGTCCATGCCATTCTGCACGCGTGTAGGCATGAAAAATAGCCGGATCGTCAAAGATACCCGGCGCGTCAATGCGTCCTTTTGTGACTGCTTCAACAAACCATTCCTCATAGATCGGCTGACAAAACGACTTCGCGAGCCAAGACCTGCGCATTTTGTACATTTTCCAAGCCTCAAGTAACGCACCGCGACTTGCGGAATACGAAGCTGTGAATTGCTTGGTTAGAATCTCGAATGGGAGCTCCAGTGCCGCTGCAATTTGCCGCAGCAACGCGTTTACAAAGCCAACGTAGTCGGGATTCGGTCGTGTAGGATTTGCAAACTGAACGTCCTCACCCGGGTCAAGGTAGACGATTGCCCCGCGCCCCATCTTGATGTTGTTCCCGCCCGTTCCCGGAATTGGTTCCTGGTACTGGTTGTCAGTTTCAGGCTCCTCCATGCCGTGCATGTAGTCGTCATCCTCGGCAGGGGACTTTACAAAAACGGTGTACATGGCTGAAATAACGGCTGCCATCAACTCTGCTTCAGTGTATTGGTCAAGCTGCTTTAGAGACTCGATGATGGGCGAAATGATCGGAATACCTCTGCGCTGTCCTGGCCTTTCAGCCTCAAACATGTGAATGACGTTAAGCCGTCCGGTGAGCTCCCCGTACTTCTCAACCCTCACCCATTCTTGCGGAGATACAGCGACTCGGTTGCTCCCTGGATGACGGTTGGAAAAGTGATACGCTACCACCATCCCTTCATCGTCAACTTCTACCCCGGACTGAATCCGCTCGGGGTTAAGAAGTGCCTTAGTCTCTGGTGTGTCGCATCGATCAGCTTCAATGAGGTTGATTCGCAGGTCGTATACCGAATGCTTACGCGGCAACATGGGCATTAAAGCAAACACATCACCACTCATGAGCGTTGAGAGAAATGCCAGCGACTGCAACTCGTAAAAATCATTGAGCCCTGCAGCATCACATTTGGTTGTTTCGGCCCACATGGACCACTCCCTGTAAATACTGTCTCGCAGCCGTTCTTCTTCCTTTTTGCTCAGCTTCAGAAACTTAGAGTCAAATGCTGGCTTTAACCTAAGACCAGTACCAACGATGTTTGTACGCAGTCCTTTATGGGCAGCAGCCACGATGTCTGATCCCATGTGCAAGTCTCGCGCACGCGCACGCAAGCGCTCAAGATTATCATGGATATCCACATCCGCGTCACCTGCATCCGTTTGCCACATGACCATGGATTTCTTTGATTGACTAGCACCGTGCCTGCCATAACCTTTTCCATAACCGGAAAGTACGTTTTGAACTGCTTCATGCCGGGCTGCTTCTGCTCGTGCAGCTGCTCTACGCTCGGCCCATGACGGAAATACAAGCCCGATAGCACGATCCAGTTTGTTCATAGGTCAAACGGAGTAATGCTGCGTACTTTTGAACGTCGTCGACCTGTTTGCAATTCGTCAAGGATTCGTCCATAGTACTTTTTTCGCTCCAAAACTGTACTCATATCCGCTCTAGTCAATGATCGACCAGCAATCGTATAGGACTGTGCAGAAGCCAGTGCTTTTTCCGCATTTGACCACAACTGGTACATTTCTTTTGCCTCTTCAAGTGTCATTCTCGGCATTATCCTTTCACCTCCCTTCGAATGAGTTAGATGCTACTCGAAACGCCTTGCTTTCGACGTTTCTTTCCTGCCGCTACTCCACCAGGCATCACCTTTGGACCGTTCGGCTGACGCTCAATTGGCAGCGAGAGATTCGGGCGCAAAATTTCAATGACTGCCCGGTTGTAAACGGCAAGGTCAAAAGGTTCATTTCTATCACGGATTTTCTTCCAAGTCTTGTACTTCCGTCCGCCAATGGTCTGATATACGGGTGCTTCTGCGGTTAGGCCTAGGAAATACTCTTCTGTATATCCCTTATCCTCGCCAGGGAAATGACAGTAAAGTGGACCAGGCTCCTGAACGTTGAGGCTATCAAACACCTTCACCTTGCCGTCATCCACACCAAGCATCCAGAGCACAGCTCCTTCTAGTTGAGTTTTGCCTTTTTTGTGGATAAACGGGATTTGTTTGGCTGTTTTCGGGTTGATCCCCTGACCTTTAATGGCGTAAATGTGCCGGTAGTTACGTGCTCGCGTGAACTCATACACTTCTTTCGTGAAGTGGCCACCAGCGTCTATGCACGCACCGATAATTCGGTATTCTCTTCCGTTTTCGCCAAGCCAGGAACGACACAGGAACTCGTCAAGTTGCTTCCAGATTTCCGGCTTATCCAAATTGCCGTAAATGCGGTGATATTCGATCCCCCATGACTCTTTTCCAGCCCCCCAGCCCTTGACTTCAATCTCAAAACGGTCGTCTTGAGTATCAACTGCCGCTGTGATTACCTTCACTTCGGCCGGCACATCGTAGGCATATGTTTCTCGTCGAGCCGCCAGCGTCTTTTCGTTCGCGCCCTTCTCCTTGGTTTCCCATGGCTCGCCTAGTACTGTGTTCACAAAAACTTTCAGCTTGTCGACGCCTTCTCTTTTTGCAACCAAAAAAGCCTTCGCAACCTCGCGCCAATCTGACCACGGGCTGGAAAGCTGATTGATATGAAAACCGCGACGGGTTGAATGCTGTTTCCGAGCGATCCACTTTCCCTCACCGCGTTTCCAATCTTTCTCAGAGCCAAGCATGCCACAGTATGCGCAACGGTGCTCGGCTTTTGTGACAACAATCTCGCCACTCTCTGAAATATAGTGCTCGTAGACAATCCCGTCCTTAAACCGGAGTGGTTGAAGCTCCTCACAGTGAGGACAAGGCAAACACCACTGCTCCATTGTGCTGTCCTCATAAAGTTGATAGATCCGTGAGGTTTCTTTTTCAACCGGAGTTGAAACAAAAATATGTCTACGCTTGTGACGGAATGTTTTGGTACGGGCAATGGCAAGAGAGATGGGGTCGCCCTCTTTACCTGACGATATGGGGAACCTGTCCACTTCGTCACACAGGATAATTTGTACAGGTCTGGATGACAGTCCGGCAGGAGCATTTGCCCCCACAATGGCTACATACCCACCCGGGAACGATTTTTCTTCAATCGTGTTACTGCTGTCTCGGGACTTTGCAACCCCAATCTTGTTACGCAGCACTTCACTATTGTTGATCATAGGTGTAAGCCTTTTTTTGGAGTACGCCTGGATCAAATCCTCATTGGGTAAAACGTGCATGATCGGGCATGGCTCTTGATCGATGTACGATCCTGTCACATTCAGGAGGAATTCCGTTTTCCCCACCTGGGCGGACGCCATGATCGCGACTTCTTCCCATTTCTCAATAGAATCCATAATCTCACGCTGATACTCAGCTCTGGATGTCCGCCATGGTCCGGTTTCTGCACTGCTTTCAGTGGTCAATACACGGTGCTGATCTGCCCATTCTGATACCGTGAGTCTTCGTTGCGGCTCCCATTGCTTACTTGCTCGTACAAATAGCTCAACTGTCTTCTGGGCCACCATGAGAAACGTCGCCCCCAATCTGATCCGGGGTGTATTTTGCCATGGCTGACAGGGCCGTTTCAATTTCTCGGCGCACCACGGATTCTACAACATCTGCGGATTCATTTTCGCACTCCGTAGAAACCCTGCTAGGTACACCCAGCAGGCGGGTTTTTATTGTTAAGATCATATCCGACAGTAGCCACTCAACATCTGCCGCTGCATGGAGGTTCCCTTTTATTCGCTCCAGTTCGAGCTCCGCTTTCTCAGCCTTGGTCTTTTCATACCGGGTTTTGAAATCGATGAGACGCGGCTTTTGCTCTTCTTCCTTTCCACCGGACACATGCTCACAGTACGCTTGAACCGCTTCTCCAAGATTGTACTTGCCTCTGCTTACCTGGTTCAGCACTTTATCCCTTGTCAATTGGCGTATCCATTGGGGAGTCTTCCCTACAATTGCCGCCAATTCTGATGTCAGTATTTCTTTGTCTTGTAGCGTTTCTAGTTTCGCCTTTGGCTTCGCCAATTTTTCCACCTCACTTTCGTTTTAAACTCGTATTGTAGTGGTACTGATTTTCAGGTCATTTGATGAAGCTAAAATTTGAAAATGTCGTCTCTGGAGATCGGGTAAAGCAAAAGCGAAAGTAATTTTTTAAAAATAAATCTAGCGCGATTTCGGGGCTCGCTTCACCCGCACTCTTCCCGGTTCTCCAGAAGGACCCGCTCTCTTAGGACACAGTAGTTATAGCAAGAAGCAAAAAGAAAAAAGCACCATATCGGTGCTCATTTACTTATTGCTCTCAAAGAATGCGATAAACTGTTTCCCAAAGTCACTTAGAAAATACTGATCGAGTATCCATTTCCGATCATCATTATCCTCTGTTTTGGGCTTATAACTAGGAATCATATACTCATACGAATAAGTATTATCATTTCCTTGCTTGTACCTCAGTAGTCCGAGACGTAACAGTTTGTTATCAACGTAATTTTTAAAACCTTGCAGTTCAGCGTATTTCTTTCTTCCTTCTCGAGTTCTATCCATTGCAAGGTTAAGAAAGCTCATGTCAATCTTAGCTCTATTTCTATTATCGTAATTAGAAAACAAATGTTGGATTTCTGCAATTCTTAGCTGGTTCAGGACATCAAAATAAGTAATAATCAAGTCCTCATCAGCAACTCTGTTTTTTATTACCCCGGCCAATCCGTTAAGTATCACGCCAATTTTTTCTTCCTGTGTTTCTTCATAGATATTATCAATAACTAGGGGAAATACCTTGTCACGAATGAACTGCTGGAAATTACTATCCAAAGTTATGAGTAAATTTCTAAGTTCTGCTAGTTCCTCAGAGTGTTTTTGAAGCCTGGTTTCGATTCTCCTGAACTTGATGAAATTCATTGCAGAACCAATATACGGTGTAAGCATAGCTCCGTACTCAACAACACCCTCAACTATGATGCCGGTTTGGCTTTCTAGATTAAATCCAAACAACTCCGCCAGAACTTCTTTTAACTGGTCAGTTCCAATGTTCATGAAAAACACCTCATTGTGTATTTGTTTCTCAATACTATAAATGTATCACCAACTAATCAATAAGAGCCATCCGGTCTATCGGATGGCTCCCACGTTTCTCTGTTCATAATTTATCGATGCTACCATAGTAACACGGTTTCACTGAATGGAAAATGAACACTTTTTGAAACGAAAATGAAATCAGTTAAATTCGATTCCATCTACGCCAAACACCAGAACTGACAAGGTATTCACTGCATTTTTCACATCATTGTAAACCGTTCTAGGCTCAATTTTGTGAAATTCTGCGAGCTCCTCAACCGTTTGTTTTTTCTCAGAAATGTACATCTCGTAGATGATATGATATCGCCGTAAATCCTCTTGCTGTCCAGAAGTTTCACACATTGCCTGATAGACACCGATCATTTTCTGAACGAATTTCACCATGACAATCGTTCGTTGCCTGCTACGCTTGATGGACTCCAGCGCTAACTTATTGGTGTACAGGCTCTCCATGGCATCTGCATAATCCATCGCCGTCACCTTTTCCCTTGCGCCTTCCACATGGCTTACAAATGACCGATAATGTTTCAACAGCAACTTTGTATTGCGGAGACGCCAGTCACGTTTCTCCTTCTGTTGCTTTTGCTTCTCTTTTTCCTGATAATCCTTCATCACTTGTAAAGTGGTGCGGGTAATCTCTTCGATCATTTCAGGACTAAGTGCCTGTTTCTGCGCCATTCTTTTCACCCTCTCTGTTGAAATTCCCAATCGCTTGGGATTTTGCTATGCAGCTATCCTATTGATCCTTGCTTTCAAAGCTTGTTTTAATTCTTCTTGCCCTGTTGCTTTTCGTTCAAGTGCAGCAACAGCGTCTTCGTCCATCGTGCCTTCTGCTACTAACCGCATGATGACAACTCGGTTTTTCTGCCCTTGTCGATGTACCCTCGCATTGGCCTGTTCGTCCTCTTCGAGACTCCATATCTGGTCATACCAGACAACTGTTTGGCAATTTGATTCTTGGAGATTTAGGCCGTGACCAGCACTCTTCGGATGAAGCAGTAAAAGCGGAATCTCGTTGTTGTTCCATGCCCGTATGTCCTCGTTCCCTTCTTTGCCTTTCCCCAAGGTTCGCGCTTGTGGGAAACGCTGTTTGATTCTGTCAAGCGAGTGCTTGAAGTTGTAGAACACCATAACGGGCTTACCTTGCGCTGCCTCGATAATGTCCTCCAATGCGTCAAGCTTTGCATCATGTATCAATTTGACCCCTTTGTCCTCGTCATACACCGCGCCGGATGCCATTTGTAACAGCTTGTTTGAAAGCACGGCTGCAGTACTTGCTACCACATCAGCGTCAAGATACGGCAGAAGCAAATCACTTTCTAGCTTTTCATAAAGCTCCCTTGCTTTTCCTGAAAGCCTGATAGGTACTACTCTGTCGATCCGCTCTGGCAGCTCCAGCCAATCAGCCGCCTTCATGCTCACCGCAATATCTGAAATGGCTTCGTAAATACGTTGTTCGGCTTCTTTTTTCTGCTTCCACTCGTACACAACATGACCGCTTTTAGCTCCAGGTGTAAAATATCGATCCCGGTAGCCTGTGATTGTCTTTCCGAGACGTTCTCCCTGATCCAGCAAATAAATGGGTGCCCATAAATCCATCAAACTATTGGGTGCTGGTGTTCCAGTCAATCCGATTACTCGTTTCATCATCGGTCGGACTCGACGGAGAGCCCGGAAGCGCTTAGACTGAGAATTTTTAAAGCTGCTCAACTCGTCAATCACTACTGTGTCAAAATCCCATTTCGTCCCTAGTTCACTGACAAGCCACTCAACATTCTCCCGATTGATCACCCATATGTCAGCCTCAGCTTTCAGTGCTTTTCGTCTTGCAGACACACCGCCCAAAACTTTGCTAATTCGCAAGTGTTTCAAGTGATCCCACTTTTCTACCTCACGCGCCCAAGTGTCATCGGCAACCCGTAAAGGTGCGATCACCAGCACTCGGCCTGCCTCAAAGTAGTCGTTCAGAAGTAGGTCAATCGCGGTCAAGGTTGAGACTGTTTTCCCCAAGCCCATCTCTAACAGCAGGGCGATAAATGGCGTGTCCAGAATCCTTTGCGTAGCATAATCCTGATATTGGTGTGGCTTATACTTCACCCTGACTCACCTCTGCAATAAATTGATCAATGCCAGCATTGGAGTCAATTTTATAAACACTGTGCCCAAGTTTCCGTAATGTCTTTGCCCATTTCTCCTGTAGAGGCTTCAACGGCTTACCAGGTGCTTTCATCTCAACGTACACCGTTCTGCCGTTTGGCAAGATCACAAGGCGGTCAAGCACACCGCGATTTCCAGGCGATACCCATTTTGGCGCTTTCCCACCAATTCTCTCGACTTCACGAACCAGTCGTCGTTCCAAGGTTGATTCTCTCATTTTTGCCCCTCCTCTATCGGTTGCCGAATAGTCCTTCTTTCGCGCGTACTGCGTAAATGTGCGTTTAACTATATGTGCCGTGGTCGCTATATGGGTTAAATAAATATTTTTATTACTTCTAAGAATTTTACGGCAACCGTGGCAACCAATCTCCGTATCCCTTTATGCTGTAAGATTTCAGCGGTTGCCTTGCACTGGGCTGTTACGGCAACCTCGCGGCAACCACGGCAACCTTTCACGGCAACCACGGCAACCCCTCGGCAACCGTCACGGCAACCGCTCAAAAACCCTCTGAACGCCGTACTCAGCTATCTTTGCTTTCCCGTTTCGCTCAACCCATCCAGGAATGCGCCGCAGGATATCCATGATCTCTTTTCCTTCCCAAGGACGCATGTCGCCTCTCTTCTTACCCAGACATTCCGTCCATATCTGGGCCGCACAAACGCGCTGCCGTAGTTGGTCTGATGGCTCGTCCGCCCACTCATCCTCAATCGGTGTATCAAGCCATTCCTGAATAAGACCTTCCCGTGGATCACTCTCCATATGTGCAGCTTGCTGCTGTTCTGCCTCCTCGCGGGCTTCCTGATCCAGTTCCAAGGTTTCCCCCGCCTTGAACCAGCACAAAACCTCCGCCCAAATTTGGCTTACCATTTCCTCAGTTAAATGCGTCCAGTGGCTCAACTCTGCTCTTTCTGGCGCTACCTCGATCGGCCAAAAACGGCGGTTCCCTGTAGCGTCTCTCAAGAAATCACGGGTGTTCGTCGTTCCAAAAAATACGCACTTACGTGGGAATTCCGTCACCTGTCGGTCGTAGGCCACGCGGTAGCGGTCCTCTGTTTTGGATAAGAACGCTTTGACCTCCTCGACCTCGGTCTTCTTCATGGCAGACAACTCCCCAATCTCGAAGATCCAACCGCTCTGCAAGTGTTCACCAGCTTCCTTGTTTTCAAACGTCCGCAAGCTATCAGAGAACCATTCACGCCCAAGCTTTGCCAACAAGCTACTCTTGCCAGCCCCCTGCGGTCCCACTAGAACCAGCATCTGATCGAACTTGCAACCAGGACGGTACAAACGGGCTACAGCAGCAAGTAACATCTTTCTTGTCACCTGTCGAACGTAATGCGTATCAGGGGCACCCAAGTAAACGGTGAACAACCGTTCTGCACGCTCCACCCCATCCCACAGACCGCTCTCCAGATACGCTTTGATCGGGTGAAACGTGTTTTTATGGACGACTTCGGTAAACGCGTTTTGGATCACTTTTCCTGAACCGATTTCATGCACTTTAGCGAACCAGTGTTGCAGCCTTTTGTCATCTGCACCAAGCCAAGGTTCGTAAAGCCTCCCAGGTCGCTCAAGACCGCGCCAAGGTAGTGCCTTTCGAATTACTTCGGAATTTCCAAAAGCATCGTACGCTAAAACCTTTCGCCAAACGCCATGCGTCAGTATCAACTCAACATTGCCGGCAGTCGGTAGTGGCAATCCGCTTTTGTGATGGAGCTCCAGTTTCGTTTCCCAGTCGTCCTCTGGCTCTTCATCGTCTTCACCGTTGTCAAACTCGTCTGCCATGTCAGCAAACTCCGCTTGTCGCTCCTCAAAGCTCAGCTTTTTCACCTCTGGCCGATCAGCTGCCCAACGCTCCATTGCCAAATGACTCGGCTTTTTAGCGTCAGGCGTATGTTCTTTCACCCGATCATCCAAATGGCCAAACTTATGCACACGGACAAGATCAAAGAGGTTATATGTCCTACCGTCTGAAACTGGGTCGCTATCCTGATGGGAAAACGCCAACTCTTGATCCGGGTAAATCTCCAGCCCGTTTGCGGATGAACCGTGAGCGTATGTGTACCGATTTGCCATAGAGCCTGATTCGTAAACATCAGATAGAAACGTGTCAATGCCCTCCTCGATTCCGAATGCGCGGCAGAAAAGACCGATAATGCCTTGCTTTTCCCTCGGGTCTTGGGCTTTGGAAGCAGATATTCGGAGTGCCTTCTGCTCTTCTGGATGTCTTGGCCAACTCATCACGTCCTGCCAATCTTCATACTCAGACAAGACATCGTCGGCACTGATTGGATCACCTTCAAAGACTTCCATAAACGGCTCAGCGTCCTTGGAGCAGCTCGGCAAGAACATGAGCTGCTGAATACGGAATGTCGTCTTATCGAAATAATGCATACCAATCTGCTCTGCAATCTTCCTACTAATAGCCGTATATTCGTCTGGACTCACCGCTCGATCTATCGGAGCAATCAGGCGGTACTTCTGCTTATATGGACGGTGGCTATGTGTTGAGTAGACGACATAGGCTCGTCCACCCAACACAAGCTCGACAGCAAATAAGAAGTCATCGTTTGCATAGTCAGCATCCAATGTAATGAGGCAGCGCGTGTCGACGTTCTCTTTCTTACGGCGACCTCCCCGGATCAACCCACCGACAAAAGCTGGCCCATCTTTGGCTTTGCCTTGTGCAGGCAAACTCATTTTGTCGTACTGAGCCATCGTCTCAGACGTCCGGCGTACCTTCCGCAGACGGTCAACGAACTCTACCCACGTCAGGTACTCCGGCTTCCAGTTCGTGTCCGCACGATGCTTGCCGAATGATATATCAAGTTCGATATCGTGCATTGGAGGTTCACCCTTTCTTGTGGCTATCTGCCTATGAAGCCATCAACAGATATAGACAAATGAATTATTTTCCATACAATAGATTTGAGGTGACAAATATGTCTGAAGAAACTAAACCAAAAAGGAAATGGCCCACTACTAAAGATTTTATCTACTTACAAATTTTTTCTGTTATCTTGATTGTGTTCTTACTTGTTAATGGGATTCCTAATCCAGAAGTCTTGTCTGAAAAACTTGTTCTTGGTGCTGCACTTTTCTCAATACTATTAGCTGGGGTAGCAATCATAATTCCGTTTATCCAATCTAACGAAACCTCACGCCAGAGCTTCCAAATGCTTTCAGAAGTAAGTAAATTAACATCTGAATTTAGTAAGTTAACGAGTGATATTGCAATTCTCAAGGAGATTAGAGCAGACGTTAGTCAAGACATTGAAGGAGTAATTAGTAAAGTACTAGATGTACCTCAACCAGACCAGAACCCACAAAGTTTAGAACAATTAAAAAAACAAAACGAAGAATTTGTCCAAGCAATGAACGAATTAAAAGAACACGTCAGTAATCTTAATAAGCAAAACATCATAAACGAAGATATGGAACCGTTCAAATTTAAGGGAGTAACCCCTTCAAAAAATTATTTTTTGAATCATAAAACAGGGGCAGGTAAAACCCATTTCCTCTTTTTGCATGACAAAGATAAGGAGGAATAACCTCTTTAATCTTCCTCAAAAGACCTACTAGCCCTTTTGATTCCAAATTCCTTTTCAAAGGTAGTCAACAATCTTACTTTCCTTAAAAGCTCTCATTAATTACCCGTATACCATATAAAATTGGTAAAGCTTGAAGAGGATCGACTGCATTTCCCAGAGCTTTCAACCGAGCCGCCCGGTTCTTGACGCCAATTGCAACCCGTGGCGGCTCCCAGGCGTGCTGCTCCTGCCCCATCAATGCGGGTTGCGGATATGAGGAAATGAAATTGATCAGAGCGTCCAGCAGATTCATTCCAATTCCGTCCACCCAATCGGAAAGTTCATAAGGGCTTCCACCCATTCCGGGTTGAGTTGCCCTGTTTGTCCTTCCCTCATGACTGCACCCGGGATAGTATCCCGATTCGCTTGAGAGGGTGGAAGCGTAGCGTTCTTGGCATCCTGCGCTGCTGGAGTCGGGCACAACTTTACACTCGTTGCCAAGTCTATGCTGTGACTCTTGCCCCCTTTGATTTCTCGCCTGCCCGTCTCCGTCAGTACTATATTTTCTCTGGCAGTTATCTCCGATGCTGTAGGAGTTGGCCAAATCCCCTTTTTCCAATTCGCAATATCCGTCCGCAAACTCTTCCCCTGACCACCTCCGTGACTCCCCACTGCGTCCGCTGCACTCGGTGTACCCCAAAATGAATATTCGGTATCTCCGGTGCGAGGCACCGACACCGCAAGCTGGAATAATAATTGAGATGGCTCGATACCCGATGTTTTCAAGGTCTTTCCTGATTGTTTCGAGGACCATTTCCGCTTCTTCGCATATTGTTGTTTCCTCTTCCATGACAAACTCCCAATCGGACTGAGCCATAGAGACGAGTCCATCAACATTTTCAGCAAGTACCCAAGTGGGTCTGACTTCTCCAATGATTCGGCACATTTCCGGCCAGAGGTAGCGGTCATCTCCCGTACCTTGGCGCTTTCCCGCATGGCTAAAAGGTTGACATGGGAAGCCACCTGCAATGATGTCAATGTCTGTGATACCGTCATTCTCCAATACCTCCCGCGTTAGTTGAAACACATCTTCGTATATAGGTCTACCAGGAAAACGGCGGCGCAGAACACCTTGGGCAAATGGCTCCTTCTCACAAAAGGCAACGGTTTCTATACCCGCCCATTCTGCCGCCAAGCTTATGCCACCGATCCCCGCAAATAAGTCAAGTTGCTTCACCTAATCAACCCCTTTTCGATAAACCTAGACAAAATATTGCAGTACATGTAAATTTTTATAGTGAGGAGGGTATAAATAATAAGCCATTATGAAAAGAACACGATATTCATTCTTTGCACAACAATAGTAGGCACTCAAATCTTTTATATTTTTTGGCTTTTTAAGGACGTCGGCGAGTTACTTTTGAACCTCGTTTTGGGGGTGTTGGTCGGCCCAATACTTGGTTACTTTCTCGGTAAATACGTCACAGTTTACTACCGAAAAAAAGACCGAATTTCCCGATTATCCCATTCACTTTATGGTCTTCAAATTTACATAAAGAAAATAGGTATTCGATTGGACAATTTACTATCTGCGGTTAATAGCCCTGGGCAGCCAAATCTAGCATCATCACTTGAAAAACTCCATGATTTGCTACTTGACGAACCATATGGTGTGTTTCTTGATTTAGGTGGGGACGACTTGGAACCCTTTGCAAAAAAAGCTAGAATCCAAGCCTGCATGATAATTGCTGAGATTGAAGACTCCATTATCTACACCAATTCTGTTCCGACTATCCAGCAGATCATTCTTTGGAAGCGCGATATTTTCCACGCAAGGGCAGAGTTGTTAAAAAGCAGAAACATGTTAAATTAGCATCGCTAATCCCTCTGTTATAATTCACGCTTAAAACCAGTAGCTCATCAGGATATACCTCGACGTGACGGATTAAGAAATCACCGAACTTAATTTATGCATCATCCTTGCTCCCGTTCATTTCGGTACTTATTTTTGAAATTGCATCTGATAGCATGGGTCCCCCTTCTATTGACGGCATTATTCGACAATTTCGATGTACTCTTATACCTACAATTGGTATAATGTTCCTAATTCGTTGATAGATAGGAGACTCTCAAATGACCGTTGAGAAAAAGAAAATTCAAGTTGGGCTAGTTATGCCTATTGCAATGATTGATAACTGCGGACCTGAACACTGGCTTGAAGTAAAATCGATCATTACTGAGGCCCTTTCAAATCATGAAAAATACCAGTTTGAAACTAAGTTGGTTAGCGAGTCTGACAGTGTTGGGCTTATTCACAAAAGGATTGTTCAGGGACTCCATAATTCCGATATTGTAATCTGTGATGTGAGCTGCAAGAACCCAAATGTCATGTTTGAATTAGGAATGCGTCTTGCATTTGACAAACCGACAATCATCATTAAGGATGACAAAACAAACTACACTTTCGACGCTGGCGGAATCGAGCACGTCGAATATCCGCGAGACCTTAGATTTACAAAGGTTGTTGAGTTTAAAAACACTCTTCTCAGGAAAACCATCGCAACATTGGAAGACTCTTTAAGAGATCCGAATCATTCACCTTTTCTTAAAAGTTTCGGTCAATTTAAAGTCGCTAAACTGGATGAAACAGAAGTAATGCCGATTGACTTAATTATTGATAAGTTAAACGAAATGCAATCTGATGTTGCCTCCTTAAAATCTTCGCAAGCTTATAACCGAAATAAGGATACCCATCAAATAACTCCACCTGTGCGATTCAGGCTAAAGAAAGAGATTATCAATGCGATTGAAGTTGGTGTTATTAATTACTTGCAGCGTTTAGAGCCTGGTACCCGTCCCAATCAAAAAGATTTATCTACAGATATTGTTCTCCATCTAGTAGAGGACCCAAAAATTGCTCAAGTCCAAACCACTACAATTCAAGACTGTGTCATAGAAATTCTTAACAATATTGGGTATACTGCCTAATCCTTTTGATAAAATTCGCACTCAAATCCAGCAGCGGACAGTGGCAAACCGGGAGCCCATCGAATGGGCCTCCCCATTACTGCTGTTACATGCTCTACTGATCCGGTGCCTATCGGCACATCTAAAACAACCTCGTCATGTACGTGCATGACTATCTTGTATCCCTCATTGTCCAGCCGCATTAGACTCTCAGCCAAGCAGTCCCGCGCAATCGCTTGGACTAGGTTCTCCACCAATCTCCCCCCATACGTCCGATGGGACATCCACTTCTTTTTGACCTGATCCATCCCGTCAAATACCAGCCCGTACTTGTTAAATTTAGGATCAGGTTTAATTCGTGGATTCACGTATGCAAGGCTTCGACCACTAGGTAAATCTGCAAACAACATGCCTGCTGCGTATCGGTACTGTACCCCATGCGCTAGTTTGACAGTCGTCTTCTCGCGCACTGCTGTTACTGCTGCATCCTCTGCGGCATACCACAACTTGACGATGTTCGGATTGGCTTTTCGCCACTGCTTAACGAGTCGTGGGTAGTCATCAGGATCAATCTCTTTCTTCTTGTCCATGTTCTCCATGGCTCCTGGACCGCCTTGGAATCCACACGCTAAGACAGCCACTTTCCCAGGCGCACGATATCGGTAATTTCCGTGCCCTTTTACTATCGTTTCAAGTGGAACACCGAACATGTTTGCTGCGGTAGCCTCGTAAATCTTTCCATGGCCCTTGAATACGTCGAGCACCCAATGTTCGTCCGCTAACCACGCGATAACGCGGGCTTCAATCGCTGCGAAGTCTGAAACAATAAATCGGCTGCCTTCCGAAGGGATAAACGCTGTACGGATCAACTGACTAAGTACAAATGGTGGGGCTCCAAACAAAATTTCAAGTAAATCAAAGTCACCACTCAACAGAGTCTCTCTAGCAAGAGCCAAGTCCTCAATTTTGTTTTGCGGGAGGTTTTGCACCTGTATGAGCCTACCAGCCCAGCGCCATGTCCGGTTTGCACCGCAATACTGGAGGAGCCCGCGTGCGCGATCATCTGAGCAAATAGAACGCTGCATGGCATGATACTTGTCCACGCTGGTTTTACTCATTTCCTGTCGAAGCTCCAGCATCCGACGAGTCTCATCATCCGGCGCGGTATCCAGAAGGACAGGTATGTACTCCTTCGCTAATCCGTCAGGTGTTTCAAGCCCTCGATCAGCCAACCACTCCTTGACCTGCGCCAAGCTGTTTGGATTCTCCAGCCCTGTCAGCTCTCGCGCCTCGTCCAACAATCGTGCTTCGTATTGCTCGTCGCAACTGATAGCCTGCTGGACCAATTCCCGATCAAGTCGAGTGCCACGGTCGTTAATCTCCTGATCTAAAGCCCAAAGTTGCCATTCGTGAGCTGGAACAGGGAAGCGCTCCAGTTTACGCCTCACTTCTCGCTCTACAACAACGTCCTGTTGGTTATAAGCTTTGTAGTCCTCCCATTTTTCAGGATCGTGATGTGGATAGTTTCGTGTACGCTGTCCATTCGTTTGCGTTGGTTTGCATGGTACTGAGAAATACTTGATCAAAGCTTTGCCTTTTGCATCCTTTTTAGCATCCAGCTTTAACACTGATGCTACCCCGTCTAAGTCGCCAGGCAATCCGAGTGTGAGCGCATGTACTGCTGTGCATCGCCACTGGCGCGGGTCGCAGGTAATACCGAACTGCTTTGTTATACACGTCCGTTCAAATCCAGCATTGAAAGCTGTCTTGATGACATTTGGGTTAGTCAGATCGTGCAGGACTTCAACTGGCACATCTTCAAAGGCAGTCAGGTCAACAACTGTAACCGGATCGTCTCCATAGGCGTATCCAAAAAGCAGGATTTCAAAATCAGGAGCTTCAACATATCGATAAACACCTGATTTCTTTAGGTCAACAGATGAAAAAGTTTCAAGGTCAATCTGGAGAACTGTCATATACTACAGACCTCACTTCTTGTTGTAGTACCGGATCTTGAGCCGACCAATGTACAGCTCTGCAAACCCTGAGTGTAAGTACAAGCCTCTTTTCCCCAACGTGTTACTTCGAAGAAACTGAATGGAAATGGTGCTATTCCACTTCGTTCCGAAGAATCGGATTGTATATTGTTCAGGTTGAACTACAGCAGCCGCAAGCCTTTTGAATATATTCAAAGCGCCTTACCTCCCGAATTTTTATATAGGAAAGGGGACCCATCACTGAATCCCCTGTTCGGTTAGTTCATGAAATCTTCATCGTCTCCATCAAGGTCGATATCGAAGTCCTCTTCGGCAAAGTCATCATTCAGACTTGCACGGCCACCCAAGAACTCACCATCTTGTACTTTCACTACATTGTTCAGTCCAGCAGCGACACCACGATTGCCTTTCGAGTCAAATGGATAGAAGTTCAGACTTACTTTTGCGTAGCAGCCACTATATACCTCAGTGGTGTCTGTGATCTCCTGGAACTTGGTTTTTCCGTTTCCATCTTTGCCGATCGGCTTGGCGATCCCTGGCTTGTTCTTGCTTGTCGCGTTCAGGAAGTAGTGACCAGCGTAAGCCTCATCGTCTGGTCGCTCTTCGTCACCATCGCGCAAAGGCGTTTTGCAGTTTGCAGGAATCTTGCCACCCCATTTGCTTTTGCCTTGCTCTTTCGCAGCATCAACCGCAGCCTTGATCTTTCGAAGTGTTTCCTTGTCAGACTTAGGAATCAGAATGGCAGTGCTGTATTTCTCGTCGCCCCCATCGATGGATTGCGGTTCAAAGATATGCGTGTACGAGAGACGTACCTTTCCTGTGATTACCTTTGTTGTTGTGTTGTCGATTGTCATATGAATATCGCTCCTTTGATTTTGTTGAATTGGCTTAATTTTCTTGATCTCAAATCGCCATTTGTAAGCGTCCTTACCGATTTTCTCGAATAGTTCCTTCCGTGCGAGCTGCTTTGTCGGAGCCTTAATCCCGAAACAAAACCGCTTTGACCAAGTACTATAGACTCCCCACTGCTCAGGCAAATTCTTCATTTGCGAAATCCCCATCTATACTGTTCAATTCAGGACGCTTGTCCGTTTCAGGGACGAGAACGGGTTTGCCTTGTGGCTTGATGATCAGGTCACCTAATATAGAAGCAAGCTCTTTCTTGCCGATCCGCTTTTCCAGCTCCCCAATACCCAGCAACTCACGAGGTTTCAGATATTTGTCTTGATCAATGCCAGCCTCTTGAAGATCCTTCCAAGCCACGTCTTTATTCAAAATCGCTCGATTACTTCTACCCTCGACTAGCTTCCATTGGGGAATCTTCTTGCCCGCCTTCGCCTGTTCAAATGCGTACTCCTCGACATCCTTGGCCCATGCTTTGAGCTGTTCAGCTACAAACAAGATTGAACCGATTTCCTCGTTGTCCAGCAGCGCTGGGTCCTTAAATTCGTGGGCAAGAGCCTTCATATTTTCGTCTGCCCTGGCGCGGCAATTGGCTTTCACCTTGCACCACCGGCAATGTTCGCCTGCTTTGTACTCGCCTTCTCCGGCATCTGCGAGGGCTGCAGCAGGCTTCACGACAGACTCTGCCCATTCGATCAATTCATCTATTGACATCGTATCGCTACTGACGCTATCGAGCCTTGGCTGTACGATAGTCATGCGAACTTCTTGAATGTCATAAAGGTAGCTGTAAGCTGACCAAGCACCGAGGGCATAGAGCCGAATCTGAGGATTGCCAACAGCGCTTACCGGTACGCCCTTACCATATTTCAAGTCGATTACTTCCAAGACACCATCTGAGATGAGAACAACGTCGCCCGTCCCGTAGCCATCTGGCACCCATTCGGAATAATCAAGGCGCTCCTCCAGCAACACCATCGCGGCACTTGATCGAGACTTTGCTTCCATGAAACGTTCATTCACAATGTCTACGTAATCCTGGACAGCGTTCTCCATCTCAGGACCGTAGTATGGGTTGGTGGACATGAACAACTGTAGGGCATCAGCCAAGCGCTTACGCTCTTTGGAGTTACACGGATATAGACTACGGCGAAGCAGTATCTCTGAAAGCTCATGAGCTGCCGTTCCCTCATTTGCATATTCGCTACGGCTTTCTGGAATGTGTTCGGTTAGTCGGGCACTCGGGGGGCAGTTAATCCACCTACTTGCCCCCGATGCACTCAGTAGGGCATGTGCCCGTTCAGCGTGCGCCTGTGTCATAGCAGGTCCAATTCAGCCATGAACTCAGCCCGTTTATCCTCTGGAACATTAGAAATATTTTTACTCTCAAACCTATCCAAGAGCGCCCTGACCGCTTTTTTGCCCTCTGGTGTTGTGCCGACCTGTTGCGCCTTTGCTAAAAGCTCAGAGGCACTAGGGACGTCCTGGCCTCCGCCTTCACCATCTTCGAAGCCCTTACTTGAATCCTCATTAGCTTTTTTGTCTTCCACCTCATCTTCTGCTTTTGAATCAGACTCGGACGCTTGCTGCTTGTCCGGTTTAGAAGTAGAGCGACTGCCGCGTTTCGGTTTTTCGCCATTTTCTTTATTAGTAGGCAACTGGATACCCGTGCCGTCAGTTACGAAACCTACAATGCCAGCCAAACCAACAATAGCCTCCTGCAATTCACCTGGGTTGGCAGCTTCGATATTCAAAGTGATGTTCATAAATAGCCTCCTTGTTTTTGGGCCTCCATCGATATACAATGGTGGCAATCGAATTATGCTTTGCTTTGGACTCAGCGTTGCCGCGCTGGGTCTTTTACTTTTTACGGGGCATCCCATCACCCTTTCTTTCTACCAAGGCCGCCGACAGCCCAACCTCTCTGCCAGCCGTACAGCTCCGATGACTGATCCCGTTGGGACCTTGCTTATGTATTACATGGAGGTTCGAACCTCCGTGCAACCGACGATTTCCAATCAGCTGCACGCAGGGCCGAAGCCCGCGTTTCATTATCTTTTTTTGTCCCACTCTTCCACGTTACTCTCTAAGAAAAAGGAGTGTAGCCCTGTGGAAAGGTCGTTTTATTATGTCGTTACGTGGTCTGAAGCGAACGCGCTGGTTAGAGAACTATCTGATCGCTTTATTCCGTTCGTACTCGTTCAATCAAAGAAGTTAAATATTGCGCCGAATCACATCGCGATCGTTTTTCCGTCGCTCCCTGTTCGAGTTTATGCTGTAGTCCGAGAACTCTTTGGAGGGGACGGACAAGCATATCCAGAATGAACAGTTTGTTGTGAAGGTGCATTGAAACCAATTTCTGTAACATTCGTATTTAAATACAAGATGAGTAATTGGGGTGTGAAGCCATTGGAACTAATAATCTTTGTGTTTGAATTTATTGGTAACCTCGTAGGATTGATTCTTGGTAAAGAAGATCCGCATTAAGGGACGCTTTTAACTTGATTGAGCTTTTGTCTCCTGATTTGGACAGCCACGACGTATCACAGTGGTTGTCCACGCTCAACTGTGGTAGGATAGGACTATTGAAATTTGTTTGTGTGTTGAATTGGTCACTGTTGCGAGCAGTGGCCTTTTCGTTTTCTCTGGCAGCTGCCATTTCCTTTTCCAGCTCGTTTACTTCATTCACGATCCACCAGTCCCACGTGCCATCAGCTGGCTTATTTCGCAGAGAACGGTAGATTCTCCAAAGCTCTGCTATTCGGTTAATTGCAGAATCAAAGTCGTACATCATACCCCTCACCATCCAAATACCGCGTATACTTTCTAACATCTGAAACACCTACGCAATGAACACTAAGACCAAACCCATCGATCTTACCGATTGGCGATTGATGACAGAACTGATGAACAGTGTGCAAGCTTACTGTGTCTCCAATTACTACGTGGCGGGAATAAACATCTCCCGACGCGCTCATGGTCGTGTCGCTCAAAATTGAAGCCTGTAAGCCCATTGCAGTCCTCTCATTGAGTATTTTGGTGACTTCCATTTCCAGCTCTGTAAAAACAGGTGTAAATTCGCCCATGACTTTTGTCCCTCCGATCAGGATATTCATTTGTAGGATTTTCCATCCTTCTGTCGAATTTGGAAGCTGTCCAAACTTACCAAAATCTCACAGGAAGGAGGTTTTCCATTGCAGTTAATCCAATTGCTTCGAACTTTGCCCATAACTCCGTTTGAAGACTATGGAAGTGTGATTTCATTTGCTGATATTGTTAATGCCTGCTCAATTTATGGTCAGCATAATAGCAATATTATTGAGATCAAACTGAAAGAGTTAGAGAAACAAGGTAAACTTGCAGTAGTTTATATGAAAGACCCTGGATTTGAGGAACTGATTGTTGGTGTTAAACTCACTTGATTCGATTGGCTATTCTGTTAGCGACGATGATTCTCAGGTACTCAACAATTTCTTTGATATCATTCAGAGGCTTGTCCCTGATCAGTTGATACAAATTCATCGCAACATCAATGTTTGATTTTGATGTCTCTACAACCACCGTGTCCGCGGTGGTTTCTTTTTGCTCACTCATCCCCACTTACCTCCTCTAAGGCTTGTCTACTATCAATCAATGCCTTGGCTGTTCATACAGCCACTTAATCAAAAATTCTCTTGTCTCTCTTGCAGGGAAGTACCACTTCCCGCCGACTTTAAATTTGGGGAATCTTGGATCAAAGAAAACTTTATCCTGTATGGTGTTCCAGCACATACACGTACGTTTTTTAAGCTCTGTCGTGTCCCAAAACACTTTTTCTGCATCTACCTCTTTTACCAGTTCATTTACCCGTTCACGACACATGTCCATAACTTCTTGCTCATCAATATTTACGGTCACAAGTTTTCGCATTTAGTTCTCTCCTCCCTAGCATTTGGTACGGATTCTAAACTCCCATCGCAATATTTGACTGATTTATCCATACCAGCCAGATTCGAGTTTTTCTTATACAAGTCATCAATCGGCGTCCCTAACAGTCGAGATAGTGTAGGCATCTTGAATGCTGGCAGCTTCCGTCTACCCTTCTCAACGTGCTGGTATCCATATCTCGTCTTATATCCAAGTGCGAGTGAAAGCTCTTCTATAGCTATTTTTTTGTTGAGCCTAATTTGCTTTATCTTCTCTAAGTCTAGTTCGTCTAGTTTCACCTTCTATCACCTCCTGATGCCAATTTGGAATCTGTTTTTATAGTATAAAATGCCAATATGGCATTAATCAACTATAAAATTCCAAATTGGCATTTTTTGTTTTACTTCATTAGAGTGATTTGTTATAATACGTTCCATAGTGGCACGTATCGTACGGAGGGATATATAAATGTATGGTCAGCGCATAAAAGAAGCTCGTTTGGCTATGGGGATGAGTAGAAAGGACCTTGCTGAAAAGTTGGGCGTAAATGAGACTACAATTACTCGATACGAAAACGAAAAAAGGAAGCCTGATCCTGAGACATTGACTTCCCTGTCGGAAATACTTAAAGTGACTACAGATTACTTGCTGGGTATTGATGAGTCAGAGAAAGCTCAGGAAGAAGACGAGAATCTACAAGAGCTGATCGACTTCTACGGTACTTTGTCTGCACAAGAACGTGAAGATTTTGTAAAGCACATGATGTTTATCAAGAACGGTATAAAAGCCGCTCGGTCTAAGTGACCTGGCGGCTTTTTTTGTATGTATCTATTATTTCTCTGATCTCTACTAGGCTACAGTCTCTTGCTATTTCACGAAACAGTTCTATTACTTCAGGCGGCATTTGAACTGTTCCTTGATTTTCTTTTGATGAATTAAGTTCTACCATTATCTCATCCCCCGAAAAGTCATCCTGATGGTAATTCCTAATGTTCATCAGACATGTTCAAATATAGTGGCACAAGTCTATCATACATAAAATACCCATTAGTAATTAAATTACAATTTTGGGTATCAAATCTAAAAAACGACAATTATCGACATTTTATACTTATTGTGGTACTATATGATTAATATATAATGACTTAAAAGAGGTGGAAAAAATGAAACGTACATTCCTTACACTAGCTATGATTTTATCTATTCTTTCGGTAGCAACAGGGGTATCAGCGGACAATGGAGGTGGATGGTCTGCGAAGGAGAATTATGGTACAAAAAAAGGCAACTTGAAACCACAACCTCCAATTATGTATACACTCGACAATGGAGGCGGATGGTAAAGATTTAGCACGACAATAAAAAAGAAGGCAAAGGTTATCGATACCTTTTCGCCTTCTTTTTTTATCTTTTAAATTCACACAATTATTCAACACATGCAGCAAATATTTTGCTGTTTTTAAAAATAATATCGGCACACTCATTGACTTGATTTGTGAGACGCAGTTTTTTAGCCGTAGCTAAACTCTCTAAAAGAAGATCCATGGCTTCTGTATATCTATTGTCATGAAAGTATAGTTCAGCAATATAACATTTAACCCGAATTGATTTCTTGGAATGGTATGGGTCTCTTTTTTCAAATAAACATTTAAGTTCTTGAGGGAATAATGATAGTACCCATGCCATATCCTGATAGTTTTTTTGATCGTGAAACGCCTTTAGGACATGGTCAAGATTATTAGGTGCATCTTCCCGGTATTTTTTCATAAACTCAATCAGTTCGTATGTTTTATCATATTTTCCTGCTTCTATTGCAGTTAAGCATGCGTTCATATCAGCCCATCTACTTATTTGGCTATCCCCAAGTTCTCTGCATTTTTCTTCAGTTTCTGTAGCTTCAGAAAAGAGCCCCTTTTTCCTATACGCAAAGCCTAAGTGAGCCATAAATTTAGCATACAGACGTGCATTTTCCTTCTTTGTCATTTCAAGCATACCACATACTTCATTACCGTATTTTATTAGATGATCCCATTTATCTAACACATAAAAAACGGCTGTGATATTCACGTAGGCTTCAAATAATAGATCGTCAGGCAATGACCTAACATGTTCACCTAGCTTTGTTGCTGCCTCAAATGCATAGTCCATGTCCCAATCTCGCACAATCATAAAACGCCGATAATAGCTTAATGCAAGGCACTCTGCCAGGCGGTTTCGCTCATTATCAATTACCATATCGTAAAAGTATAGAGCATCATTAGGAAGTCCAAGTTTCTCTAAATCTATTCCAGCAGCAACCAAGATGTCTAACTGTTTGCCACTCTCTAGCAAAAGATCAGTCATCCCAGTGGTGTACTCATTAAGTTTTTCTACTTTGGTATAGATTAGAAATTCCTTAATCCTTTGGGGTTTGTCTCTTGGAGCATCCCAGCAGTCACGCAAAAAGTCCTTTAGAAAGTAATCCTTTGGAAACCCTAACATTTCTGAAACATCTACAAGAGCATGTATCTCAAATGGCCTTGCTCCAGCTACCCATCGACAAAAGTCTTTATAATTGACACCGATATTCGCAGCAATATGCTGTTTTTTTAATCCACTATGTTCGATTGCATCTTGGACTCTCTCTGCTATTACACGATTTCGAACAGCCATTCAAATCACTTCTCCCCGTTGAGAAGCAAAAAGATCCATTCCTAATGATGGCAACAGGTTTCCCATATTCACTTTTCCGACCCCTTCTTTGCAGTATCCTGTTGGCTTTTTGCTCTTACCAGTTTTTAGATTCCTTGTTAACAAAAGTAAAATTCACCCAATTAGTATAACATTTTTCTTAATAAAAATTTATTGCTTACACAACTTTATTTTTTAGGATCACGTCCAAATCGCTGCGTACTCCTCAACCCTTTTCTCTTCAATCCGTTTCATCGTCCCATAGAAGCATTTCAAGAATCGATCAAGTTCCCATTCGCGTTTATCCCTCTTGTATTCGTTCTTGGTGTACTCCCAGGCATCTGCAGCAATTGGTAGAACGTTTTCGTTACGAGTCCACCCAGTAACGTTTTTAAACATCACCACCTTGCTCCAGAACTGCTTGATCACTCTTCCACATGAAAATCCCTGCTGGATCAGCTTAGCGAAATCTCTCGGGATGTAAGAAGGAACTACAGAGTTGTCTTTCGCGAGGTGCGTTCCATTTACGTTATTTTTCTTAGTTTCTTTTGGTCTTTTTGGAGTATTAAAAACCCCTGTATTAGCTTCCTGCTTGGTAGCCTCAACCTTTGATTTTTCAGGCGTTTCAGGCTTGTCCAACCCCGTCAGCTCAACCCCGTCATTCAAGGGTAAAAAATAGTAAATGTTTGCTCCTTGGAGCCCCGTTTTTCTGGAAGTAGAGATTCGCTTTATAATCCCTTCCTGCTCCAACTTCCTAATCGCCCTTTCCACACTTGCCCGGCTTACTTTTGTTAATGCCATGATTGTTTCGATCTTTAGGTATGCGACTCCTAAAACTTTCATCGATCGTAACCTTAATACATCTAGAACACACAAAGTTGATGGAGTAAGCTTGTTTCTTAATTTCCTAACCCGTTCGTTGATAGACTGCCTTAGCTCCCCTTTTGAAGCAAAATAACTAAATGGCTGCATTTCTAAAAGCATGCTCTTATCCATTCGGATA
This sequence comes from Brevibacillus sp. MER 51, assembly GCF_023714195.1. NCBI lineage: Bacteria > Bacillati > Bacillota > Bacilli > Caryophanales > Paenibacillaceae > Brevibacillus > Brevibacillus sp. MER 51. Next base: position 840,055 of record NZ_JAMAUS010000001.1, read on the forward strand.
TCTCCTTTATATCTAATAGATATCCAAAGTATATACACAGATGCAAACTATTGCAATACTATATTAAAATGTTTATACTTTGGATAGGAGGTGAATATCATGTCATCAGAAACTACCAAAGCACTTATAACAATGCCTGTTGAATTGAAAAAGAAGCTGGAAGAAGAAGCGAAAAATGAAAACAGAAGCTTGAGCAATTACATTGTTACTTTGCTTCAAAAAAGACATAAATAAAAAAGACGCACCCAATCGGATGCGCTTTTTTTACATTCAAAATTATAAGGAGAAAACGTTATGGCTAGTTTCAGGAAGCGGGGAAAAAAATGGGAGTATCGATTAAAGTACACTGATCCTTTCACTCAGGAATACAAAGAAAAAACAAAAGGAGGTTTCGCAACTAAGAAAGAAGCACAAATCGCTGCAACTGAATTTGAAAACAGCTTATTGGAGGGATACGAGCAAAAGGATCTACCACTCCAAGATTTTCTTATGATTTGGTTAGATGAGTATAAAAAAGACACTGTGCGTAAAAATACCTTTAAATTGCACAGCAGGAACATTACAAATCATATTGTTCCTTATTTTAAAAAAATCATGTTACAAGATTTAAAACCGATTATGTATCAAAAATTCATTAATGACCTCGCAGAAGATAATGACTACAGTAGGCGAACTATTGAATTGATCCACTCAACTCTAAACAATGCAATGGAAAAAGCATTAACACTGAATAAGATCGAAAAGAACCCCTGCAACGGTGTTACCATCAAGGGGCGCGAAGAAAATAAGACCGGTATAAAATTCATGGAAACAAGTGACATTCCCCGATTTTTACAAGCGGTACACCTTTACGGCTATATCTATTGGCTATATTTTAAAGTGCTAATTGAAACTGGTATGCGCAAAGGTGAAGCAGGAGCTTTACAGTGGACGGACATAGATTTTAAGAATATGACGATAAGCATTAGCAAAACACTGGACTTTCAAGCAAAAGACAAAAGTGAGCTATTTGGCGATACAAAAACTTACAACTCAACTAGGGTCATTCGTATGAGCAAAACATTAGCTGATGATCTAAAGCAACATATGAAGTATCAAAACCAGAAAAAACTGGCTTTAAACGAACTTTACCACCACGATCTAAATCTCGTTTTAACTAGAGACGATGGTAATTATGTCCCAAAATCGTCACTCTTTAATGCTTTCTCCCGTACTCTCAAAAGATTAGACATTCCCTCAATCCCTATTCACTCTCTCAGGCACACTCACGCAGTTCTATTATTGGAAACTGGAACTGATATGAAATACATCCAAGAACGATTAGGTCACGGCAGTATCCAGATCACTTCGGATGTTTATGCCCACATCTCAAAGAAAATTGAATTAGATAACATGGACAAGTTTGAAAGCTACATGGAAAGTGTGTACTCAGAAAAAAATAGTGGGCAAATCGTGGGCAAAAATGTTAAACCTCTTAAAAAATCAAAATTGCCCACCAAATAGAAAAACCCCTCGCACCTACAGGCACAAGGGGTTTCGCTTATTAGTAAGCAGTCATGTATTGCTCGCGCTCCCAATCGTGAACGCGTGTGCGGAACATATCCCACTCAATTTCTTTCGCTTCAATAAAGTGTACCAATGCATGCTCGCCCAATGCTTCACAAATCACCGGATCTGCTTTCAGGCACTCGATTGCTTCCTTCAGTGTAGCAGGCAAGTTCTCGATACCGTTGGCTTCGCGGTCTTGCTCGGTCATGACGTAGATGTTGCGGTCGATAGCAGGTGGTGGTGTAAGCTTGTTTTTGATTCCGTCCAAACCAGCTTTCAGCATCACTGCCAACGCCAAGTATGGGTTCGTTGCAGGGTCTGGGCTGCGTACTTCAATACGCGTGCTCAAGCCTCTGGAAGCAGGGATACGGATCAATGGAGAGCGGTTTTTCGCAGACCAAGCTACATAGCAAGGAGCCTCGTAACCAGGAACCAAACGCTTGTAGGAGTTTACGAGCGGGTTCGTGATCGCAGTAAAGCTGCGCGCATGCTGCAAAATACCTGCCAGGTAATGCTTCGCTGTTTGGCTCAGTCCCATTACATCGGACTCGTCATAGAAAGCATTTTCTTTCCCACGGAACAGCGATTGGTTCGCGTGCATACCGGAACCAGCTACACCGTACAGCGGTTTTGGCATGAAGGTCGCATGCAGACCATGCTTTTGCGCGATGGTTTTAACAACCAGTTTGAACGTCAAGATTTGATCAGCTGCTTGGAGTGCATTTGCATACTTGAAGTCGATTTCGTGTTGACCAGGAGCTACCTCGTGGTGAGATGCTTCCACTTCAAAGCCCATTTTTTCCAGCGTCAATACAATATCACGGCGGCAGTTTTCACCGGAGTCGAGTGGAGCAAAGTCGAAGTATCCGCCTTGGTCATTCAGATCCAGCGTAGGCTCACCTTTTGCATCCAGCTTGAACAGGAAAAACTCAGGCTCTGGACCTACGTTGAAAGCTGTGAAGCCCATTTCTTCGGCTTCTTTCAAGGCACGCTTCAGGATGTAGCGCGGGTCTCCTTCGAATGGAGAGCCATCTGGCATGTGGATATCACAGATCAGACGTGCAATTTTACCAAACTCATTGCCCCACGGGAATACTACCCATGTATCCAGATCAGGCACCAGGTACATGTCGGACTCCTCGATGCGAACGAAGCCTTCGATGGAAGAACCATCAAACATCATTTTGCCATCGAGTGCTTTTGGCAATTGGGACAGCGGGATTTCTACGTTTTTAATGATCCCCATCAGGTCGGTAAACTGCAGTCGAATATACCTTACGTCCTCTTCTTTGGCCATGCGCATGATGTCTTCTCTTGTAAACTTGCTCACATTTCTCTCCTCCAGTCTCTATTTCGGCTTTCTATCTAGTGGAAGAAGCGGGAAAGCTCTCCACGTATCAATGCACCCTCACCATGGCGAGTGGCATCGCGATACATAATCTGCTGCCTTAGGAGCTGATGCAGCTCTTTGTCGGACATGTCCTTGCGTTTCTCTTCGGACGTGGTGGTAATCTCTGTTTGTTCCATAGCAGGCTCTTGCATTTGCAGGACTTGCTTGATCCCTGCAATATTCAGTCCTTTTTCAATCAGAGCCTTGATCTCCAACAAGCGATCTACGTCGTTGAAAGAAAAGAGCCTCTGCTTCCCTTCTGTGCGGGCGGGCTGAATCAGGTCGTTTTGTTCGTAATAACGGATTTGCCTCGCAGTGAGATCCGTCAGTTTCATGACGATCCCAATGGGAAAGAGGGCCATATTCCGGCGAAGGTCATCACTCATGACTTGTCCCTCCTGTTTCGTATTTCTTAGTCTTATTCTATTTTATAACAAAATCCCTGTCAATAGATGTTAGATAATATTACACAGAAAGTTATGTACAGTTTTTTTACATGAAAAACGACATCCTCCATCATCCAGAGAATGCCGTCCATTCCTTGCGCTTTTATCCTATTCACCCGGTATTTCGAGTAAGCCTTTTTCCAGCATCCCATTCAACGCTGTCAAAATCCCCACTTTTACGTGCGAATACGTCAAACCGCCTTGAACGAAGCCCAAGTAAGGTGGACGAATCGGACCATCTGCCGAGAATTCGATACTCGCCCCTTGAATAAACGTACCGGCTGCCATAATCACAGGATCAGCGTACCCAGGCATTTCGCTTGGATACGGAGTAACGTGTGAATCGACTGGTGCTGCTTTTTGAATCCCTTGGCAAAACGTGATCAGTCGTTCAGCACTGCCGAATTCCACGGATTGAATCAGGTCGGTTCGCGGCTCATGCCACAGTGGATTTGTTTTGAAGCCCAAACGCTCCAGCATTGCCGAAGAGAATACCGCTCCCTTGAGAGCTTCTCCCACGACGTGTGGAGCCAAGAAAAAGCCTTGGTACATCTCCAGTAGCGAGTAGAGCGATGCACCGCCCTCTGCGCCAATTCCAGGTGCTGCCATCCGATACGAAGCAAGCTGAACCAAATCCTCGCGTCCTACTATATAACCGCCTGTTTTGACCAAGCCGCCACCCGGGTTTTTGATGAGAGAGCCAGCCATGATGTCTGCACCTACGTGCAATGGCTCTTGCTCCTCCGTGAACTCTCCGTAGCAGTTGTCTACAAATACGATCAGATCAGGCTTGATCTCTTTTACAACCCGAATCATCTCTTGGATTTTCGCGATGGTGAAAGAAGGACGGTCTGCATAGCCTCGCGAACGTTGAATCCCAATGACCTTTGTCTTAGGCGTAATCGCTTGTGCAACTGCCACAAAATCAATTTCACCTTCTGGCGTCAAAGGCACGTAGCTATAACCGATGCCGTAATCCTTGAGCGAACCTTGCCCTTCGCCGCGCACACCTACTACCTCTTCAAGCGTATCGTACGGTTTGCCCGTAATATAGAGAAGATCGTCGCCCGGACGAAGAATGCCAAACAAAGAAATCGCAATCGCATGTGTACCCGAGATGATATGGTTGCGCACCAAAGCCGCTTCTCCACCGAATACTTCGGCGTAAATCGATTCTAACGTTGCCCGTCCAGAATCATCGTAGCCATATCCTGTGGATGTTGAAAAATGAAATTCATTGACCTCGTGCTTTTGGAAGGAACGCAATACTTTCAGTTGATTCGTATCCACCAAAGCGGAAATTTGACGAAGTCTCTCTGAGATCGTCGCTTCCACCTCCATCACGAGGGGACGAAGCTTTTCTCCATGGGAAAAATATGAAAACATCTGTTACTTACCAACTCTCTTCAACAGTCTCTGGTTTATCCAGGAGGAAAGGAACAATCTTTCCGTATATCGGATTTTCCTTGTTCACACGGACGGTGATCAAGTAGGCCGCTTCCTCTTCATTAAACTCTTGTTCCATCTCTACCCCATCCCGATGCAGGAGGGAGAGAATATCTCCGCGCTCGACAGGAACGCGCAGCTTCATTTCATTAAAGGATTGCAGTGCAAATGACTCAATCCGGGTGAGCAGTTGCTTCAGGTCATCATCCCGCATGGCAGAAATTAAAATCGATTCGTCTGCACGCGGCAAATAAGAGCCTTCTGCAAGCATGTCTGCCTTGTTGAAAACGACTAGCTGCGGAATTTCTTCTGCTTTTAGCTCGCGCAAGATCTTGTCTACGACTTCCATGTGTACTTGGAAATCAGGGTGATGACTATCCACCACATGCAGGATGAGGTCTGCTTCCTTTACACCTTCCAGCGTCGAACGGAATGCAGCAACCAGACTCGTTGGCAAGTCTTGAATAAAGCCAACCGTATCCGTCAATAGCACATCCAGTCCGCTCGGCAACTCCAATTGCCTGGTCGTCGGGTCCAAAGTGGCAAACAGTTTGTCTTCCTGCAGCGTGTTTGCATTCGTAAGCTTGTTGAGGATCGTCGACTTCCCGGCGTTTGTATAACCGACCAACGCAATCTGGAACACGTTGTTTTTCTTCCGACGCTCCCGATGCAATTGTCTCGTCCGAACAGTATCTTCTAATTGCTGCTTAAGTTCACTGATGCGCTTGCGTATATGACGGCGGTCACTTTCCAGCTTGGTTTCACCTGGACCGCGCGTACCGATACCGCCTCCAAGACGGGAAAGCTGTTTCCCTTGCCCGGCAAGCCGCGGCAGCAAGTAGTTGTACTGCGCCAGCTCTACCTGGATTTTCCCTTCACGCGACTGTGCACGTCCTGCGAAAATATCCAAAATGAGCTGCGTGCGATCAATCACTTTGCAATCAAACACTTTATCCAAATTACGAGTCTGACTCGGAGACAACTCATCATTGAAAATGATGACGTCCACATCAAGCTCTTCAGCCCTCTGCGCGATTTCATCAATTTTTCCAGTCCCCAAATACCAGGCAGAATCAACCCTGTCCCGATTTTGCGTGATGACGTCCAGTACTTCTACACCAGCAGTATCAGCCAGCTCATGCAACTCTTCCATGGAAAGACGGGTTCTTTCTTCATCCCGGTTATCTAAATAGCAACCAACCAGTATGGCTGTTTCTTGCGTTTTGATCAGATCGTTCACCGATTCACGCCCCTTCATGACTATCATACCACATTTTGCCCAAAACGTTACGGCAGTGCGGCATGCCAACTGAAATCAACATATGTCATGGGTTACCTGCCGCTTTCTCTGAGAAAATCTCCTTGACGAAAAGCGGAATCACTTTGCTAATTGCTTTGCGAAGTTCCTTGTCATCATATCCATCAGGCAAGGTATCCGCCTCTTCCTTGAGGGGATCTTCATGAATGCGTAAATTCAGATTTTTCAGGATAATTCCCATGTCTTTTACGCCAAAGGTCTCTTCCGGTACACCTTCATCAATCAATTTGTAGGTTTGGTAAAGTCCTTTATTTTGGAAGATTATATCATATTGTAGAATTTTGAACGGCATTCCTTGATGAAAACAGAACGACCATCACTCTTCGCTAACGGAGTAATGGTCGTTTATCTACTGATGCCGTTTATGTGAAATCTTCTGTCTTTCACAACAACCCCTTCAATGACTTGTCCTATTCAATCTCTCGCGTAAAAATTGGCAGGTTTTCCGATGTTCCTGAGTATACTTTCTGTATGAAGGTCAAGGCAGGTGAAACATGTGAAGCAAGCAGGAGCTATTCCTCAAACGGAGGTGCTCGAATCTTCAAGTAGTAATAATCGAATTCAAGTTGTATTCAATCGACCAGTAAGTGTTAAGCAGTTAAATACTTTACCTGAAATAGTGCGCACCACGTCGAGTTCAAATTTAACAACCGTTTTTGAAGAATTAGAAAGTCTGATTGGCTTACATGAAGCCAAGAAAACGATTTATGAAATTTATGCGCTCATCAAAATGAATAAAGCAAGGGAACGACACGGACTTAAAGTTGAGAAGCAAGTATTCCATATGGTTTTTAAAGGAAATCCCGGTACTGGGAAAACAACAATTGCACGCCTTTTCGGAAAGATTTTTAAGGAAATGGGTGTTTTAACGAAGGGCCATCTAACTGAAGTTGAACGTGCAGATCTCGTTGGTGAATTCATTGGGCACACGGCACAAAAGACTCGTGATCTTGTTAAGAAAGCCATGGGAGGAATCCTGTTTATCGATGAGGCTTACTCATTAGCTCGCGGCGGTGAAAAAGATTTTGGAAAAGAGGCTGTCGATTGCCTTACAAAATGCCTTGAGGACTTTGGCAATGATTTCGTCTGTATAATTGCCGGGTACAATGATGAAATCGATACATTTCTTGAGTTAAATCCGGGACTGCCTTCCCGTTTTCCCGTCCACATCAACTTTGCTGATTATGAGGTGGATGAGTTGATGGAAATTGCAAATGTAATGGCAAAGAACAAGGAGTATAGAATCTCTGCTGAAGCAAGTGAAAAACTGAGAAGAAGACTGATAACAGTGACGAGTGATCCGTTTCAAGTAAATTTCAGTAATGCAAGATATGTACGAAATAATATTGAAAAGGCAATACGTGTGCAAGCGGTTAGATTGCTGAAAATTCCTGACCCAACCCGTGATGATTTAATGAATTTGAAGTCTGAGGATTTTTCCATTTAGAAACAATAAAATCCCTCATCATATTGAGGGATTCTACTTTTTCAACCTGAGCCTGTCCAAAGCGAAGCAGAGCACCACGATTCCAAGCAGTGATCCAGAGAGAAACGGGACGACTTGCTGCATAGGATGGACGAAGGGTGAAATTCCTTTTACCACGAATGCGTGCAAAAAGACCGTCACGATACCAAACAACCCTACACCAAACCAGAACAACCATTTTTCCAAGACAGGTACTTGTCTCATGACGATCTGTCTGTTTTTCCGCGCCCTTTGTCCAATAACATACAAAATGGCCAACCCGCCGAGAAGGGTACTACCATGCTGCAGCAGTTTGTAAACTGGGACTTGATAATGAGCGATTGAGAGGGATTGTTGCAAGAACAAAAAGTGGTCAACCATACGACCACCGTCATGGGTGAAGGCATCCCATGCGATATGACTCAGACTACCGAGTATCGCGGAGTATATAAATACAATTGCTGTTCGCCACGCTGGCATTCCGCTCCCATTGTTTGTGTAGTCGAGCCCTCGTCCCATCCACTCCGGCAAACATGCAAGCAACGGGTTTTTGACCACGTGCTGGTACAAAAACGCCAATAGGATCGCGATTGGCAAATCAACCAGCCACAATCCGGGCATGGTGTGACTGTACACACTGAATGGCTGCATCCGGAAGAAATACTCAAAATCGGGTGCGATACTGCCGAAAACGAGGGCAGAGAACGAAAACCACTTGCATTTGCGTAACGGTAGAACAATAGCCGGATGAGCAAAAGTAAAAGGCATGCGCTTACTCCCTTTTCTTGATTAGAGCGGCAATAGATTGGCAACTACCTGCTTGCCGCTTACTTGAATCCCTTTATCCTGTTTTCCACAATGATTCAGATCTTTGATGAGCTGCTCAAGTAATCGCTTGGCTTCCTGATTTTCCTTTTTCTCCAGTTTTACAATCAATTGCACAGCATCCCCAGATAAAAGAATTCGTTCTGCCTGTCTTTTTTTCGTATCGTAATCATGGTCTTCGATGTAGGCACTTAGACGAATTTCTTTAACTTTTACGCCTTTTTCTGCTTTTCGGTTTTTGGCGTTTTCTTTGATTAGCTGTTCCTTATAATTCGTTCGATTCACTAACTGACAAGGCGGCGGACTCGAAGCCAAAGAAAGACAGACCAGGTCCACTCCCTGTTCTTGTGCCATTTGAAGCGCTTCTTTTGTGGAGATGATTCCAAGATCTTCCCCGTTTACTCCTGTTAATTGTACGACTGCCGCTTTTATTTTTTCATTCAGGATCATCTTGATCTCACCTAACCTGTTCATTCGATTTTCAAGGACATTATTACTTCTCCAAAGAATGCAGCGTATCCTTCCAAAGCTCGTACATGCAAATCATTTTCATGACGAAGACCCATCGTTTTTGTATAATAGGACAAGGTGTGAACTTACGGACGTCTTTAACAGAATATTCATTAGCAAACTAATTAATTGGGGGTACTTTGGTGGAGTTTAGTTATGCAACCGCATTAACCCATTCTGCGTCGCATGTGATGAAATTGCATCGGCAAAATGTAGAATTTCTGATTCAAAAATACGACGTCTATCCCGGTCAGCCTATACTCTTGATGCGCTTGATTGAAAAAGATGGAATGATCCAAAGAGAATTGGCCCGAAAAATCGGGGTAAAGCCCGCTACGCTTACCGTCATGATTAATCGGATGGCCAAATCGGGACTTGTCGAGCGCAGAGCAGACGAACGGGACCAACGTATCTCCCGCGTTTATCTTACCGACAAAGGTCGGATGGCTACCAAACATGTCAAAGAAGTATTACGCGTCATTGAGGAAAACTGTTTCATCGGATTCTCTGAGGAAGAAAAGGATGTGTTGCGTGGCTTGCTCGATCGCATGCACAGCAACCTCCAAGCTTTTTACTCGCAAAATACGCAGCCTACTTCTGCGTTGTAAAAAGCTTCTTTTCCGGAAAAATAATGAGAAAGGTTTGACAACTTGCCGTGAATAAACTAGCAAAAGAACTTGATTCCACGTCCCTTACCGGCAACAAATCACGCCGACTGTGGATGGCTTCGATACTAGGATCGCTTTCTGCATTCGGCCCACTATCCTTAGATATGTATTTACCTGCACTTCCTATGCTTGCCGATGATTTGCAAACGAGCACCTCCATGACCCAACTGAGTTTGACAGCATGCATGCTCGGCCTGTCCATTGGTCAATTGTTCGCGGGGCCGATCAGCGACGTACGCGGTCGAAGAATCCCTTTGATTATTGGACTCATTTTGTATGCCGTCTCTTCCTTTTTATGTGCGGTAGCTCCCTCTATTTATACGTTCGTCTTGCTTCGCTTCGTACAAGGTCTTGCGGGTTCTGCTGGAATTGTTATCGCTCGCGCTACGGTTCGCGATTTGTACGCGGGGACAGAACTGACGAAGTTTTTCGCCCTCTTGATGCTCATTAACGGGATTGCTCCGATTGCGGCACCTATCCTAGGGGGACAAATTCTGGAATTCACTACCTGGCACGGCGTGTTTGTCGTCCTGGGCCTGATCGGCGCTATCATGTTCCTCGTCGTGCTGCTTGCTCTTCCAGAAACATTGCCACAAGATCGCCGATCCAAGGCGGGAATCGGCAACACACTGGCGACGTTTGGCACCTTGTTAAAGGATCGCGTTTTCATGGGTTACGCCATGGCACAGGGGCTGGTGACTGCTGCTATGTTTGCCTACATCGCCGGTTCGCCATTTGTGTTTCAAAAAATATTTGAAGTGTCTCCACAAACGTTTAGTCTCATTTTCGCGATTAATGGGGTAGGCATTATTATTGCGAGTCAAATCACCGGGAAGCTTGCAGGGAAAGTGAAAGAAACTTCCTTGTTCATTGCAGGGATTACCATTGCCGGGGTCGGCGGAATCCTCCTTCTGGCAATGATTCTCCTACAAGCTGGTCTTATTGCTGTGCTCGTTCCCTTATTCTTTGTCGTATCCAGCGTAGGGATTGTCGGGGCAACAGGCTTTTCTCTCGCCATGCAAAATCAAAGCAAAGCGGCAGGAAGTGCATCTGCTCTTCAGGGGCTTCTCTCCTTCATTAGCGGCGGCATTGTCGCGCCACTTGTGGGAATCAGCGGTGAACATACCGCAGTACCAATGGGGATCATCATTGCTCTTTCTACGATCGGCGCCATTGTATGCTACGTAGTTATGGTTCGCCGGAGTTCTTGAGCGTCGTGATCAATTCACCACTTGCAAACATATGTTCTGTGCATTACAATCAAATTATAGGCAATAATAGTAAGTGGGTTTGACAAGTTGGTCATATGAAAACCAAGGGAGATGTTGACACATGGCATTGCGTTTGATTCCTTACATCGTTTTGGATGGTACTGCTGGTGACGCGATTAGCTTTTACGAGGGTGCGTTAGGTGCTGAAGTGCTGTTCAAGCAAACCTTCGGTGAAATGCCGGAAAATCCGGAGTTCCCATTACCTGCAGAAGCCAAGAATCGTATCGGACATGCTACTATCCGCGTTGGTGAAACTGAACTGATGTTTTCCGATACCTTCCCAGGACAACCGCATCAGCTTGGTGATCAAGTGACCATTTGCATCTCGACCGATGATAAAGAGCAATCGCATAAGATTTTTGATGCGCTGCAAGAAGGCGGTCAAGTGATTATGCCTCTGCAAGAGACGTTCTTCAGCCCGGCATACGGCAATGTGAAGGACAAGTTCGGCATCACGTTCCAAATTTACACGAATAATCATTGCATGGAGTAATGTGAAAGCCCTGTTCGCTTCAACGGCGTCAGGGCTTTTTTAAATGATACTTTTTGCGTTGAAGGTATTTCCACCTCTGATTGATGAGAAATGCACTAATGAAACAGGATGCGCCAGAGTACCAAACAGCAGAAAATAAAATCATCCCCCACGTATTCTCTCCGGACTCAGAACTCCAAAATCCATCCACTGAAGTCGAAATGAACAGAATGATGGCCGTGGTCGTCAATATCCTGCGATAAAAATAAGTTTTGTAAGCAGCATCATTATTAATTTCCAAATTCCCTCCCCCACTCGGGTCAGATTATAAAAAAGAACCAGGATCACATGTATCCTGGCTGTTGGTGTTGCTTCGCTTACTGTTGGTTGTTCTCCTGAGACATGAGCGATACAGGGCGTTGCGGAGTGAAAGTGGAGATCGCATGCTTGTATACTAATTGTTGCTTGCCTTCGCTATCAATCACAATCGTGAAATTATCGAATGCTTTAATATACCCGCGCAATTGAAATCCGTTCACAAGGTAAATGGTAACCGCGATGTTTTCTTTCCGCAAATGATTCAAGAACGTATCTTGAATGTTGATCGTCTGTTTCATGTACACTACCCCCTAAAAGGACTTGTATGTTATATATTCGGCAATTGTTGAAACTTTCCTGCCAATATTCGCTTGATAGTTTCCACGTTATTCCTCTGTTCAGCTGGATCAGTCATGTCAAACCATTGAATTTCTTCCATGCGACGGAACCAGGAGAGTTGGCGTTTGGCAAAATGCCGCGTTCGCTGCTGTATGTCATTCACCGCTTTTTCTAGGGTGATTTCTCCATACAGATAAGGAATGAGCTCTTTGTACCCCAAGCCTTGCATGGAGACCAGTGACGCGTCATAGCCAGCATCCAAAAGCCCCCTCACTTCCTCAACCAGTCCCGCTTCGATCATGAGTTCGACCCGGTGGTTGATTCGTTCATACAGCTTTGCGCGGTCCATCGTGAGACCAATCATCACCAAATCATAAGGGGAATGCTGCGCCCGCAGCTGAAAGTCGGACATTTTGTACCCGCTGCTTTCATAAATCTCCAGTGCGCGAATCACCCGCTTTACATCATTGGGATGCAAGCGTTCGGCTGTAATCGGATCGACATCGGCCAATCGGGCGTGTAGTGCTTCCACGCCTTCACTGTCAGCCAATCTTTGCAGTCGATCACGCAGCTCAGGGTCTTGAGAAGTGGTGGAAAACTGAAATCGATGGGTAACCGATTCTATGTACAGACCTGTTCCGCCGACGATAAACGGAAGTTTGCCACGTTGGTTGATGTCTGTAATCAATCCTGCGGCACTTTCCTGAAACATCGCAACAGAGTATTCCTCGTCTGGATTTTTAATATCAATGAGGTGATGCGGTATGCTTGCAAGCTCCTCAGGTTCTGCTTTTGCGGTGCCAATATCCATCCCACGGTATACTTGCATGGAATCTCCGGAAATAATCTCACCGTCGAACTGTTCGGCCAGCTCCAGACTAAGCTGGGTTTTGCCGACCGCTGTTGGGCCAATAATCACGACTAGCCTTTCTCTCTGTTGCAAGGTCACTCCCCTCCACCTATCTCTTTGTAGCTGTACACGACCTGCTGGCCGCGGGAGCGAAACGGCGTAAAACCAAAGCGCTCGTACATCCTACCTTCTTTTCCTTCTTTCATTACCACACGTTTTCTCGCAACTCGCTGCGCTTCCAAAACAGCCTCCTCGGAAAGAGCATCTGGATTGGCGAGCTCACGGACTCCGGCGATCCCCGACGAACTTTGTACAGTTACTTCGAACATGGGATCGAAATAAACGACATCGAAGGAACGGGCGGGCAGTCCTCTCAGTACTTCTAAATGGTTGCCACACCGCACCTCAATACGACGCATGGCTTGCTCCAATTCTTCCGCATCAGATGACCAGTGCCGTAACCCATCTTCTACCAAGATGGCTAGCAGTCGCTCTGATTCGATGCCAACGACTTTCCCATTTGCGCCAGTCGCATGCGAAAATACAATCGCATCTGCACCCAAACCCAAGGTGGCGTCCAACACTTGATCCCCTGGATGAATTTGGCAAGCAACAAGCATAGTATCAGTATCGCCGCGCATGAGCCGCTTTATACGAAAAGCAGATGTGTTCGGATGAAAAAAGAATGGTTTTTTTCCCGGCACTTCCAGACGTGCTCCGAGAGCGGAAACCACCAATACTTCTTCTACCCCATATCGCTTGCGCATTTGACCCAATGAAAAATCGCGTCGATTCACAACTTGTAGCCCCAATGTACTAGCCAATTCAGCTGCGTGACGCAAGGTTTCTTCACCAGGCTCAAGTCCTGTCGTAACAATCACGCCTTTGTTCCCTTCCTTACGTCTTCGCCCTTTTTAATAAGAACTGCTGTTCCAGAAAAGCGACTCGACGGTTTTTACATAAACGGTAACGATCATATTATTGTAAGCAGGATTAATTTGCCGGTCAAATAGAATCTGAACCAAACTTTTTTCCTCTCCGCTATGACAATCATACCATTTTTTATGAAACCCAGTCAGACTGTAGTATGATTTTCCAGTCCATCAGTTTCACCCATGTAAAAGAGACCCGCGAAGTTCTATGGGTCTTGTTACATGTCGGCATACGCCATGCGAATGAGAAAGCTATCTCCACTCCTCAACTGCAAGGTTCGCCTGTTTGATCCAGTCCAGCCTCCGGTTATTTAACAGACCGAGATTGTAATAAACAATCGATTGAACGCCTGCGTCCACTGCTGTTTTCACCCTCGCTGCCAAATCGACTGCTGACCGGATTTGACTATGATGCAGGGAAAAAGCCGCTCCCAGCGAAGCTTCTGGGGCTACAAGCTTGATGGCATGGAACGTATACGCCACATCACCGACACTATCTCCATAGGCGAGCGGAACGACACGATCGAGAGTAGCCGCTGCTTTTCGCAATGAAACCCCTTCCCAATAAGACTGGTTCACAAAAAATGGTGTCGAGGACGGAAAACCATCCAACGCAGTCCCCATACTCTGCGCGATCTCCTTCAGGCTCCTCCATATCTGATCTACCGCTTCCAAACGGGATTGCTGATAATGATACAATTCCGGATATTCCAGCAGTAAAAAAGCAACTTCTCTCGCTTCTGCTGATACTTGCGAGATAGAATCGGCATCCACCATCTGACTGACTAGCCTCGATACAAGCAATCGGACTGCTCCTACATCAATTCGCTTCGATTCGGCACGCTCTATGCACGCCCCGCAAAAACAGAACGAGAGTAACCATTGCAGTGATTCTCCTAGTGGTAGGAGGCATACTTCATGATGCTCGCCATGCTTCATCGGCAAAAAGGCAGTCGCTTCCATCAAAATCCGCTCTGGCTTGACCTGCTCTAACGTATCGGTAAAAAGCGCCTTGGCATAATGCTGTACCTCAGGTTGCGATGGACATAATGCGTATGTGTATGTATCCCCCCAGATGTTTTGCACACAAAGCTCTGGATGAGCCAAACCAAGTGTAGAATTGTGCAGGCCAACCCACCATGTATGAAATCCCATCCCCGCCTGCTCACAAGCTTCTTTCATTTTGGCAAGAATGCCCGCTTGTGCGATTTGCTCGTGTACGGTCGGGCGCAAACGGTTGTACTTCGACCAATCAGGCGTAAACGATACTCCTGAAAACGGCAGCCTGCGAAACGTTTTGCTTCGCGGGTGAAAAAATCTACCCTGATGATAGCTGCTATTGACCACTGCTGTATTGCATCTGGCTTCTTGCAAGGCTTGCATTACTGCCTCGATACCACTCTCTGCTATATCCCATGGATAAATAAACATCCCGTTTTGTCGTGATGAACTCATTTCGTTTCACCTCGTTTTTGCAAGTAATCATAAGTCAGTGTTTGCCTAAAATCAATCAATATTTTCGAATTTTCTGAACAACATCCCCAAACAAATACCCCCAAATCCCATACATCTTCCATGTTCTTAGTTGCAGGGATACTTGTTTCTTAAACACGTTATGTTTATCACATCAGTATATATTTCATAAATATTTCATTTTTATTTAACATTTTATTATAATCTACCATTTTATTTTTGTTAGAATCTGAAAGAGTTTCACATTACATATAAAGAAAATAGGGGTTGGTATCATGATTGCACTGGATAACAAATGGAATTCACTTAGGCTGTTCTACGGCCTAACAAAAGAAGACTTAGACCTTTTGTATTCATATAAGGAATTTTTCAGCACTCACTCAAAAGAAATCGTAGATTGTTTTTATGAAGAATTGGAAAAACATCCCAACTTGGATCAATTGATTCGTACAAATGTAACTATGGACCAATTAAAGAACATGCAGATTTGGTATATCGAAACACTTTCTTCTCCTGTTATTGATGAAGAATATGTAAATAGCCGAAAACGAATCGGAACTACCCACGCGAGAATCGGATTATCTGCTTCTTGGTTTTTGGGTGGATACTCACTGTATTTACGTCTTTTTTCAGAGAGAATTCAATCGCTAGAAAACTCAACTGCATTTTATCAGGCTCTTATCAAAAGAGTTTTTTTTGATTCTGCAATTATTCTTGAACAGTATATCGGTGACACGATGCGTGAAAATGTAAGCTACCGCCACAATATGGAGCAAATGGCAGCCGAATTGACAGCTACAACCCAGGAAGCGATTAGAATCTCTTCCGTCTTCACCGACTCCGCAACCAAACTATATGAATACAATGGTGAGATCGCTCATTCCATGAATGTGTTAAAGGAGCAGAATGAGGAGATTGAGAAACTTAGCGGCTTCGTAGCAGATGTTTCTACACAAACCAATCTTCTAGGCCTTAATGCTGCGATTGAAGCTGCTAGAGCTGGAGAGCACGGACGTGGCTTTACCGTTGTTGCTAATGAAGTACGTAAATTAGCCGATAAATCAAATGCCTCATCGAAAGACATTTACCAATCTCTACAGAACATTAACAATCAATTACTTAAAATTGATCAACAGGTCTCATTAACAACTGTTTCCGCTGAGCAATTAGATACTACTTCCGAGCAATTATTTTCTATCATCCATAAACTAGACGAAATTTCTCGTCGTCTTCAGAATAAACACTAACTGCTTCAGAACGGCCAAAGGAGCTTACTTCTTTGGCCGTGTTCTATTATATAGCTCCTTCCTTTCCCACGCTTCCGGGACCGTCATGTTATCTGGTTCAGAACGTTTCCACCCTGCCGAATAGTTACCGATCACTTCGTACAAAAGTACAGAACTCAATATTATATAAACAGATACTCCTCTACCTTTCGTTTTTTCAATAAAAGAAGAAATATATCTGTAGTCGTATCCAATGATCCCATTTGTCATTTGCCTATATGGAAGAAGCTCTGTTCCAGCATGAGATTTGTTTTATTGACTTTTGTTTTTTCCGCTTTCTTTTACAGCAGAATACCCTCCCCGGATTTCTCCGCAAGAGGGCACAGTTCACATCACACGCTTAAACATTTTTTCTAAGTCATATCCAGTAAAATGAATCACAATCGGCCTTCCGTGTGGACACGTATACGGACTGCTCGTATTACGCAGTTGGTTCAGCAAGCTTTCCATCTCTGCATGCGTCAGGAAACGGTTTGCTTTAATCGATGCTTTGCAGGACATCATGATGGCAGCTTTTTCGCGCATCAGCACGACATTGGCTTGGGCGTTTTCTCCCGTTTCCAGTACAAACTGAATGAGCTCCTCAATGACCTCCAGCTCAGCCCCTTCTGGGAACCAATGTGGATGAGCGCGAACGATAAAGGTCCGCCCACCAAACGCCTCGATCTCCAAACCAAACGATTGCAAAAGCGACAGTCGCTTCTCCAGTTTGCTTGCCTCTGCAGCCGTATATTCCACCGTATGAGGAAACAGCATAATCTGGCTGGAAATGTCCTCTTCTGCAAGCTTTTCCATGAAGTACTCGTAAAAAATCCGCTCCTGCGCGGCATGTTGATCAATTAAATACATGCCTTCGTCATTTTGCGCGACGATGTAGGTGCCATGGACTTGACCAACTGGGTACATAACCGGAACAGGCGAATCCGTTTCATTTTCATTGGTGGATTCCAGGAGTGGCGGCGCTTGTTCAGTACCTGCTACTGCTGAATTGTCCTCGCTGCTGATTTCATTAGATGGATGCACAGGAGATGGTGCCTGGGCAATGTCCAATTGTATCGGAATCTGAGTCTCGTGAGGTTGGAAAGCTTCCCTCTTGTCCCTTTGATCCAACAAAGTCGCCCGCACGATTTCATGCGAGGTAGTCTCTACCTTTGCAGCTTCCAGCTTTTCATAGTTGGCTGCAGTCTCTTTCACCGTACCGTTCTCAATGGATGCGGTATGGGCCACCACATCTACTTGCTTACTTGGCGTTTCTTGCTTGGCCATCCATTCCTGGAGTCGGGGACTCGCAGCTAATAACGGCGATTGTGGAGTATCAGGCTTGGTGATTTGCAGGTCAAACTGCGGTTGAACGACCTGGGTGACGACCTTAGCTTTTGGTTGCGTAATCATGGGTCTGACAATCCCCAAGCCTTGTCTCAAAGTCTCTTTTACCGATTGTTCTATTGCACTGCACAATTCATCTTCTTTACTGAATCTCGCCTCTAGTTTGGCAGGATGTACGTTCACATCGACCAGTGACGGATCCATTTCGATCTGCAAGGCCACAATCGGATAACGGCCGATCGGTAACAATGTATGATAACCGCGCATAATCGCATTGTTGATCGAATAGCTGCGCACGTACCGACCGTTTACCAGTGTCGAAAGGTAAGAGCGATTCGCCCTTGTCACTTCCGTCTTCGAAAGAAAACCAGACCACTTATAGTCGAGGGTCTCCCCTGCAATTGGAAGCAACAGCTTCGCGACTTGCACACCATAGATTGCCGCCATGACGTGCAACAGCTTTCCGTCGCCAGATGTTTGCAAGAGTGTCTTGCCGTTATGAGTCAGCAGGAAGGAGATCGATGGATGCGTGAGTGCAAGCCGGTTCACATAATCGGAAATATGTCCGACTTCCGTAGCGATCGACTTCATGTATTTCAAGCGAGCAGGTGTGTTGAAAAACAAGCTGCGTACACATACTTCCGTCCCTTTAACAGCGGCTTTATCGGAAATCGTTCCGAGCTGCCCACCTTCAATTAAGAGATGAGTACCTACCTCACTGCTGGATGTACTGCTCGTCAGCTCCATACGCGAGACTGCTGCAATACTCGGCAGTGCCTCTCCACGAAAGCCCAGTGTACGAATGCGGAACAAATCACGAGCGTTGCTGATTTTACTCGTAGCATGTCGCTCAAAAGCCAGCTGGCAATCTTCCCGATCCATCCCTTTCCCATTGTCAACGATCCGAATCATCTCCAGACCGCCTTCCTCTACGTGGATCTCGATTGTCGTTGCACTGGCATCAATTGCGTTTTCGACCAGCTCTTTGACAACAGAAGCCGGTCTTTCCACTACTTCCCCTGCAGCAATCATATTGGCGAGATGCTCATCTAAAACGTGAATGGTTCCCATGAGTGCCTCCCCTCCGGACGAACCCTATCGCTTTTTCAATTGCTGTTTCCATGCATATAGTTTCATCATGGCGTCCATTGGCGTCGTTGAATTCAAATCCAGCTCGCGCAGTTCAGCCATAATCGCTTCTTCCTCCGCTGACGCCAACTGCATCGGTTCTTCACGCACCGCAGCAACTGGAGCCGTCCATAACGATTCAAGCGACATTTGCACGTCGCTCGCAGCATTTCCATTCCCTGCGCTTCCACTCGCTTCAAGCCCGGTTAAGATACTGCGCGCCCGCTCAATGACCCAGGTCGGCATTTCCGCAAGCTCTGCCACATGAATTCCATAACTTTTATCTGCTCGTCCTTCTTCAATTTTGTGAAGGAACAAGAGCTTTCCTTCCCGTTCTTCGCATCGAGCATTGACGTTGACGACACCACTCAACGTCTCTGCCAACCCGGTCAACTCGTGGTAGTGCGTGGAGAAGAGCGTTTTGGCACCGATTTTTTGACAAATGTACTCAATGACTGCTTGTGCAAGCGCCATTCCATCGTACGTCGAAGTCCCGCGGCCAATCTCATCGAGCAGAATCAAGCTCTTCGCTGTTGCTTTTTGCAGAGCGTGTCTGGTCTCCAGCATTTCCACCATAAACGTACTGTGCCCGCCTACCAAGTCGTCGGCTGCCCCGATTCGAGTAAAAATCTGATCGACAATCGACAGTTTGGCCTGTTTAGCCGGAACGAAGCAACCGATCTGTGCCATCACCGTGATCAAGGCAATCTGTCTCATGTACGTACTCTTACCTGCCATATTCGGGCCCGTAATGAGCAAAACTTGGCGATTGGTCTGATCCATCTCCACGTCATTTGCCACGTATTTTTCGCGCTCCAGAACGGCTTCTACTACTGGATGACGCCCTTCTGTAATAACGTATTCGCCGCTTTCCACAAGCTCAGGGCGTACAAATCCCCGCTCGTCACTTACCGTAGCAAACGCCTGAAGAACGTCCACAGATGCAATGCGCTCCGCGAGGTTTTGCAGTCTTGGTATATGCTTCGCGACTTCACTTCTTACCGCCACGAACAGTTGGTATTCCAGCTCAATCATCTTTTCTTCCGCTTCCAGAATAAGGGCTTCACGTTCCTTCAACTCTGGCGTGATGTACCGCTCTGCATTGGCCAAAGTTTGCTTGCGCTCATACCGACCAGCCGGAACGTTGGCAATGTTGGATTTCGATATTTCGATGTAATAGCCGAACACCTTATTAAAGCCTACTTTAAGTGAACGAATTCCAGTCGCTTCCCGTTCCCCCTGCTCCAGCTGGGCAATCCACGTCTTCCCTTCACGACTTGCTGTATGGAGCTTGTCCAGGTATTCATCATATCCCGTCCGAATCATGCCGCCTTCACGAACCGATATCGGTGGATCATCCACGAGCGCATGAGCCAAATAGTTGACGATATCTGTACACTCATCCATCCCTTGCGCCAGTTCCATCAATACTGGGGTATTCGTTTGGATCATATACTGCTTTAGCTCTGGAACTGCCTCCAAAGACATCCGTAGCTGAATGAGATCTCGTGCGTTCGCATTCCCGTAGGAAATACGACCCGCCAGACGCTCCAAATCATAGACACGATCCAAGCAAGTCCGCAAATCGGACCGAAGCAGCATGTCACCCTTCAATGCTTCCACAGCGCTCAAACGTGCTTCCAACTGATCGCGACTGAGCAATGGCCGCTCAATCCACCTGCGCAAAAGACGACCACCCATTGCCGTTTGAGTCCGATCCAACAGCCACAACAGAGAGCCTTTTTTCGTCTTATCGCGAATAGTCTCTGTCAATTCCAAATTACGTCTGGAAAAGCCGTCCATTTGGAGATACTGCTTTGCATCGTACTGCTTTAACAGGCGCATATGAGCAAGGCTGCGTTTTTGCGTCGTCCCTATGTAGAACAAGAGAGCATTGACTGCCGCTCGCATGGATAGATCCAACCCTTTGGCCTGCTCCGCATATTGACTATCTACCGCAAATGCGTCCAGTTGGTGCGCATCCACGACAGTAGCTGGCAGTGCTGTCTTCGGCAAAACAGCGAGGCCAAAAAAGACGAGCTCCTTGGGGCGATATTGCAAGGCTTCATCCAGAACACCCTCTGCCTGTCCCACCAAAGAGGTAACATACATCTCGCCTGTACTCATATCACACGCAGCAACACCCGTTCGCCCTTCTACTTGGGCCAACGCCGCCATGTAATTATTTTCCTTATCCGTCAGCCATTTGCCTTCCATCATCGTACCTGGAGTAATGACACGTGTAACTTCCCGGCGAACGACCCCTTTGGCTTCTTTGGGATCTTCGACTTGCTCGCAAACGGCTACTTTATGTCCTTTTTTTAGTAGCTCTGCAATATAGCCGTCTGCCGCATGATGTGGAACACCACACATTGGTATGCGCTCAGAACCTCCACCATCACGTCCCGTCAGTGTAATTTCCAGCTCACGGGACGCAAGGATGGCGTCATCAAAAAACAGTTCATAAAAATCGCCTAAGCGAAAAAATAAGAAAGTATCCGGATAATCTTTTTTGATAGCCAGATACTGTTGAATCATCGGGGTATATTGAGCCATGATTTTCTTCTCCTAGCCTACTCATTCTCGTCGCTATTATAACATGATTGAACGGTAATGTTGACCCTACATCCGATGGCAGTATCCGTTTATGATAGCTTCCATATCTTGCGCAGGTCTTCATCCGTTTTCCAAGATTGGCACTCGATTAAAAAAGAAAAATATCGATCCAAATGTATACGTGACAGCGTATAGCCTGGTAGCTCCTTTACTTCTTTCCAGACTTGGACTACGTACGGCAGGAGCTTTTCTTTTTCGCCCTGGTAGTACGCTTTGATAAGTGGGAGCTTTAGATGGGGCATCGCTTGTAGCTTCTCATGATTGGTTGCAACCAAATGGGCCAAATGAAGAATACCTCGAGCGACGAGGGGATCAACGAGCCAACTAGGGAGTGTACGGTATTCGAAACCATAGTCCTTCTCCCTTACATCCCCCAAAAATCCATAGCGCTCTCTGCGGCTCATACAGCCTGCATCCTCAATCAGAACAAGGGGAAGAGCCAAGTAGGCATCCAGCTTTCGCCGAAGAGAAAAAGTCGGTGTGAGCCCGCCAAAATGAATATGCCCACCGATTGGATAACCTTGAAACGGCATTCCGCCAGCGAGCCATACGATAGACGAATTCCCTATTTTTTTGTATGCGAGTGCCAAATTATCGTAGATATGCATAAATAATTGATCAGGGTCCTCCGACGGCGCAGGTCTCAACTCTGCAACCGGGTGCTGATGGAGACCTAATTCTTCCCGGTAACGTGTCGTATCACATCCAACCGTCCCATTGATGCTCAGGAAGTCAGAAGCAAGTGCCATCTCTCCTGTGGGCTTGCGTAAAGCAAATTCGGGATCTGCCCCCATACTTTGCAGCTTTTGCGGCTGTTTGCGCATCCGAGCTTCCCACCACTCTCGAGCCCGCTGCATATATTCATCAGCTTGCTTGGCTGGCCAATTCGGTTCTACCTCGACGACCTTAAGTCGATGGGGAGAGGCCGCCATGACCGTCACTTGACCCGCATCGGCTCCGGCGGCATACAAACTGCGCACAGCCAGCCCTTGCACCACCTGAATCTCTGGTTCAGTGGAAGGCAAGGAGACGGAATGCCATTCGGGTTCCTGTAGGCGGTGCAGCAGCCATTGTGATTGCTCCTCGCTTCTGGCGATATCCAGTACATAGTCTTGGTAAAGGCATATCCTATATGTTCGCCAGCCCGGTCGCGCTGCTTTTCCTGTTGTTACAGGTATTCTCCCTTGCCGGAGCAACCAGCGACCGATTTCAGGACGATGCAAATACGCTACCACTTCTTTAGCGTTGGCCGTCATCGGTTGTGTTGCTGGCGTTTCCTGCTTGTTTGCTCGCTGACTCGCCCTTGTGCGTAGAATCATGCCTTCCACACTCCCCCGCTATTCTCTCGTTATCTTATGAATGCGCCCAGAAAAACGTGTGAATGGTACGTATCCGAAAAAAAGAAAAAAGAGGAGATAATTTCTCCTCTTTAGTCGAGCTCGTCGAGTAGCGTAGCGGAATCAAAGTCATCATACTCGTCACTGTTATCTTCAAAGTCGTCAACCAGATGGAATTCTTTGTCATCACAACTATTGCAGACAACAACGCACACCTTTGTTTCTCCAATGACCTCTACTGCATATTCGCTTTCAACTCTGACCGTGATTGTGCTACCACCACTTAACTCCGCTTTTATGCACTTCGGTTGCTCCACGGCGCGTGCAACGATTTCCAGATCGCCTCTGCAGTTTTTGTCGAAGAACGTAAGCGGTACGAGTACGGAGAACTGAACAGTTTCCCGCTTGACTTCGGTTTGCGTGTTATTAGCAAACGAAAACCACAGGTTGACGTCATACGTACCAGATACTTCAACGGCATCTCCGACTTTCTCTGCTTGGAAGTTCGTGTTTATAACCCAGCATCCGAGGATCGTCGAAGGAGTTTGCGACGGTATGATGGTGTGGGTGGTAGTAGAAAATTTATGGCCTTTGCCGCAGACTGCTTTCGCGATAAGTTCCCGGCACTGTAGATCTTTGTCTATACCCGACATTTCGTTACCTCCTCCATACAACGTTTCTGTACATTTGTATGCAGGGCATTCGACTAGCGTGCAAACAACCACCTTATATTTGGGAAAGTTGTTGGGTATTCATCAAAACAGCGCCGGGAAGGCTTTCTATCAAGAATTAGGAGCAGCAGCCGTCAGATTTTTTCTTTTCAGGCCCGCCACCCGTCTCTCCGGTCAATGGGTTTCCGCCTGTATCCAAAATAATACGCTCCGAAACAGTGTTCGTGATCACGTTCGTAACCATTTGCAAAAGATCGTTCACATCGACCTGCGATTGCTTGAATTCCGTAACGATTGGAATGGAATCCAGCTCCTCATGCAATTGGTTGTATTCGCCTTCCACTTTTTTCACCAGTTCCGGCTTGTTGATGGATTCAAACATCACCATTTGCTTTTGTTTCTGCTTCAATGTATCAATCAAATCTTGCACACGTTCATTGTTCTTGATTTGCAGTTCGGCACGCTTGAAGAAATCAACTTCATTTGTACGCGCGATCATGGCTGCAAGCTCACGAGCTTTATCGAGAATTTCTTTCTGGGTATATACGTTTGTTTGTTCCATTATGACCTACACCTCAACTTTAGATACGAGTTCACCGTGGAGTGTCCACGTTTTCGCATCTGTAATTTTTATGTGAACATACTGTCCGATCAAGGATTTGTCGCCGGTGAAATGAACCAGCTTGTTCGTACGCGTACGACCCGCAAGCACTTCCGCATTCGTCCTCGATTCGCCTTCCACGAGTACCTCGACAACCTGATCCTGCAGTTTTTTGTTCTGCTCCAGTCCGATGCGAGCCAAAACTTCATTGAGTCGATACAGGCGCGCTTTTTTCACTTCCATCGGAACGTTGTCTTCCATGACAGCAGCCGGTGTGCCTTCACGTGGGGAGTAAATGAAGGTATAGGCAAAATCATATTTGACCTCTTCCACCATCGAAATGGTATCTTCGAACTGCTCATCGGTTTCGCCTGGGAAGCCAACAATAATATCGGTAGAAAGCGAGACATTCGGGATCGCGTCCTTGATTTTGCGAACGAGCTCCAGATAATGCTCACGCGAATATTTGCGCGCCATCCGCTTGAGTACTTCTGTCGAACCGGATTGGACAGGCAAATGGATTTGCTCCACCAAGTTGCCGCCTTTTGCAAGAACCTCGATCAAGTGGTCGTCAAAATCACGCGGATGACTTGTCGTAAAGCGCACACGCGGGATATCAATTTTACGGATCTCGTCCATCAAGTCCCCAAAGCCGTACTCGATGTCCTCAAAATCTTTCCCATACGCATTGACGTTTTGTCCAAGAAGCATGATTTCTTTAAAGCCTTGGCGAGCGAGATCACGCACTTCTGCGATGACATCTTCCGGGCGTCGACTGCGCTCTTTTCCGCGGGTATACGGAACGATGCAGTACGTACAGAACTTGTCACAGCCGTACATAATGTTAACCCAGCCCTTGGTGTTTCCTTCACGGAGCTTCGGCATGTTTTCGACGATATCGCCTTCCTTGGACCAAACCTCAATCACCATTTCTTTGCTGAACATCGCATCGCGCAACAATTCTGGCAGTCGGTGAATATTGTGCGTTCCAAAAATCAAGTCGACCTGCTGGTAGCTTTTCAGGATTTTCTTGACGACTTTCTCTTCTTGGGACATACAGCCGCAAACACCGAGGATCAGATTTGGGTTGTTGTTCTTGAGCCGCTTCATGTGGCCGAGCTCTCCAAATACTTTATCCTCTGCATTTTCGCGGATCGCACAGGTGTTAAATAGGATGACATCCGCATCTTCGACAGAATCAGAGGAAGTATAACCCATTGCCTGCAAAATACCAGAAATCGTCTCCGAATCATGCTCGTTCATTTGGCAGCCATACGTACGAACGTGATAACGCTTTCCTTTTCCGATGTTCTGCATATCTTCTGGGATATTAAAATCGTAATGAACTAAAATCTCTTCCTTACCGCGCTTTTTCGCATCTTTCAGAGAGGGGGCCTGGAAGTATTTCGCATAGTCTTCCGTTTTCTTTGGAGACTTAACGGATTTTAAGTCCACAGTCGCCTCTTTCGTTTCCTTCATCATATATCACCTCAGCTATAATCATCTACATAAGTAACCAATAAAGAATTATATCATTTTGGGTGATACAAAAGCCAATGCATAATAACCATTATGAGGCAAAATATGTACGAAACGGCGAGAGACCGTTCCCGATCGAAAAGCGTTCCATCCAAATCAAAGAAGCATGTCCTTCCATTTCTACATGCTCCTCCTTACCCGCCAATTTTTTCGAAACTCCGTCTTTTTTCCTATTTTCACCATAATATTTTTTTCTCCTGCAACAATACAAGCCCACTAGCCGTCTGAATAGCAGTCAACAAAAACTACATTGCCATTTTGAGGAGGTTAACATGAAAAGAGCACTAGCCGTATTCCTGTCGGTGTTGATGTTCTTAACGGTTATCCCGGTCGTCGGTGCCGCTTCCACCCCTTCGTTCTCAGACGTTCCACGTAGCCATTGGGCATACAAGGAAATTACGGAGATGGCGGCAAAAGGGATCATCAAAGGATACGACAATCGGACATTTAGACCGAATAATGAAGTTACCCGCGCCGAATTTGCAAAAATTATGATCGCAGCAGCAGATGTAGATATAAACAAAAGCTATGTCGACCAAACCTTTA
This sequence comes from Brevibacillus sp. MER 51, assembly GCF_023714195.1. Classification (NCBI taxonomy): domain Bacteria; kingdom Bacillati; phylum Bacillota; class Bacilli; order Caryophanales; family Paenibacillaceae; genus Brevibacillus; species Brevibacillus sp. MER 51. The sequence goes on from NZ_JAMAUS010000001.1 coordinate 866,376, forward strand.
AAGATGTACCGCGTCATCACTGGGCATTTCTGTATGTGGAATACGCCAAGCCTTACTTGACTGGTTACAAATCCGGCTCCACCTACACGTATAAGCCAGATCAAGCGGCAGTACGTGAAGACATTGCTGTCGCATTGGTACGCCTGTTGGGCTACGATCAAAAGTACAAAGCCGACTTGAATCAATTGAAAAAGTTCCGTGATTACGACGATATTTCGTCAGCACTGCGTCCGTATATTGCGATTGCAATCCAAACCGATCTGATGAAAGGATACAATGGCAATTTCCGTCCACAAGATCCAATTACACGTGCGGAAGCTGCTTCTCTGCTCTATCGCGCTATTTTGGATCGCGACGATGATGATGAGATCAAAATTGTTTTCCCTACCCCTGGTCAACCGAAACCACAGCCAGAACCAGAGCGAATCAATATCAGCGACTCCTTCTCTGATTCCAAATTGAAAAACTGGAATACAGACAAAGCGACAGGAAACTGGGAGGTCGCGAGCAAACAAGTGACAGCTGAATCCGATGACGATGATCTGGATCACTACTTCCTGCCATTGAATTGGAACGAGTCTGACAAAGTAAAAAAATACGAATTGAGCGTCGATGTTAATGTCGTAGGTAGTGAAGGTTTAGGAGGCCTTTACTTCAACGGTAAAGACGGAAAAGCCAATGTTGTATTCGTCCAAAAAGATCGTGTTGTTTTAGGAAAAGTGAATGATGTCGAAGATGACGATATTGACATCATTACTTCTAGCTCCTACAAGCTAAAATCCAGCAATCGCTTAAAAGTAGAAGTTAACGAGAACACTGTTTCCATTTATCTGAACGATCAATACTTGTTCGGTCAACAGTATGTGAAACAAGAAGGCACAAAGCTCGGTCTGTACCTGCAAGAAGATGCGACGAAAGGTGCACCTCGCAAAACGACTTACCTAGACAATTTCTCCTTTAAGGAGACCAAATAAAGAACCATATTTTGACCCGACAAGCTATCTTGGCCTGTCGGGTATTTTTCACTCTACTCCATATGCATGTTCTACCAAATGGAAAAAAGATAGCGAAAACGTAGAAATAGACGCATTTCAGATGTTATAATGGTAGCTATTCTTGTCCTGTGAAGGAGCCTTCCTATGTCATTTTCTATTAATCAACCGTTCCGCTGGATGGACTCCGGTACTTACCAGGATAGTCCACTTGAACCTTTAATTCGTGATGAAGCGTTGGCAGCCAGTATGCAACATGAATCAGCAACACCTGTCATTCATCTCTGGGTGTACGATCAGGCGCTGTATCTCGGCCGCAGAGACGCCAAGCTTCCCCATCTCCAGCAGGCCTTGCGCAAGTTCGGTCAAGATGGCTTTGGTTGTGTTCTTCGCTCGTCTGGTGGCGCTTGTGTTCCGCTTGATGCTGGCGTACTCAATATGGCTTGTTTATTGCCCGACACGTCGATTTCCATTGACTCCTTCTTCTCGTTTGTTGCCCAGCTTCTTAATGTGGGCCTGCGTGATTACGGAAAGCTGGAATTCGGAGAAGTGACGGGTTCCTACTGTGCAGGGGAATACGATTTTTCCATTCACGGTAAAAAAATCGGGGGCATGGCACAAAGACGCACGCGACACGGCTCTATTTTGCAATTATGCATTAACGTCGACGATCGACCTCGCGGGGAATGGATGGAGCGCTTTTACCGTCTCGCCGGTCTGGATGAAATGCAGAGTCATAAGCCAATTCCTTCCATCGATGCTTCGACCGTTGGCAGCATTGCAAGTTTGACTGGAAAATTGGCCACCATGGATGATGTAAAAGCACGTCTATTGGAGACAATCCGTTCTGAGTGGGCTGTATCACCTACCCCCTTTTATGTGCAAAATGAGTTAGTGACAGAGTCGAGGCAACATTTGTCGCAGCGATTACACTTATTTTCTTATACCGCAAAAGAACTGGCCGCACCTGACTGGCACTTACCCGAATAACGGGCATTTTACTTGCGTTTGATTCTCCAGGTGCTGCCGGTAAAATTCTGGAGGAATTATGAATAGCAATCGAAAGGGGACGTTTCAGGATCTGAATGCCCTTTTTGTTTTTGGGGCTCTTACTGTCTTGATGATTCACATCCTCAGTTTTTTTCTCGCAAATGAGAAGACGTATCCGTGGAATAGTGATTTGCAAGCCGTTCTAATTATCTTATTAAAATTCGGTCGCTCCTTGTTTATTTTTGCAACGGGAATGTTGCTGTTTTACTGGTATCAAAACCGACAATTGGATTGGCGTGCTTTCTGGAAAAAACGCTGGCGCGCGGTTATTTTGCCTTACGTAATTTGGACAGCCATCTTCACCTATTTTAAACATCAGACCTTTGACCCGGCCGTGCTGGTAGAACCGTTTTTCGATAGTCTGTTTACGGGTAGCTCTTTCTACCACCTGTACTACATTCCGCTTTACTTGCAATTGAGCTTGTTGTTTTGCCTGATTAAACCGTGGATGGAACGGTACTTGAATTTCCGTTGGATCATCGTTCTATTTATTGGACAAGCGGGTTTGTACGTTCTCTACCACTATTTGTTCATTACGCCGTTATGGGCTATTGATTGGGCAGCAAACCCATTCTTGTCCCTCATGAAGCACACTTATGTTTACGGACAGCATTATGTTTTCATGTACGTATTTACTTTTGCACTCGGCGCTTATGCCGGGATGAATGTGGATAAATGGCGAACATGGGTGAAACGACTTCAAATACCTTCTATCGTTGTGATGGCAAGTGCAGCCGTTTGGCTGGCTTACAGCTATCTTTCCGGGTACAAGAGCTATTACGAGAGCATGAATATTTTCGAGCCGCTTTACTTGGTCTACACACTCTGTGTAATCATCAGCTTTTACCCTGTATCCGGTTATCTAGGCAAACTGCCTAAACTCGGTCCATGGCTTGCCCGGTTGGCCAAACAAAATATGGCTATCTATTTGGTCCATCCGTTGATCTTGTTTTTACTGCAGAGCTACGTCATTCATCGACTTGGCTGGTCGACGCCGTCAATGGTTCTCGGCATGTTCGTGATTACACCGCCACTCTGTATTTTCCTTTACGAGTTGACGACGATGTCCTTTTGGTTCAATCGAAAAAAACGGGTGGAGGCCAAACCCATTTTCAAAAATCAAACGTATAAAGCGTAAGGGAGGAACTGGTTTCCTCTAAGCTCCTAATGTAAAAAACAACAGGATCTCGCATACTAGAACTAGGGACGATTGTTCCACACCTCGATTACTTGCCTGGCGTAACTGCCGGGCTTTTTTTGTTTGAAGCCACTCACTCCAAAGCCTTGGCAACGCCAAGTTTTCTAAATGTAGCCCTACCGTTTGTATCTCTCTTACGGTATCATAGAAGGGGACCACAGGCAGTTCTTACTGCTATAGACGACAGAAAGAAAAGGTGGTGGATCTGAATGAATCAAGAGATCCCTTTGTTACATATTCCGATCAAAGACCTCATAATCGCGTCCACAAAGGTCGCACATGTACAGCTAGGAAATTCGCTTGAGCACGCCCTGCTAGTCCTAATCAAGTCAGGCTATTCAGCCGTTCCTGTACTGGATCATCAGTATCGGTTGCATGGGTTAATCAGCACGAATATGATCATGAATAAGACTCTTGGTTTGGAGCGCTTCGAGACTGAGCGTATGTCCGAACATACAGTAGATGATGTGATGGATACGAAGGTCCCTCGATTGCGTGACACCGATGAATTTTTGAAAGCTTTAGAAGTGTCGATAAATCACCCGTTCGTTTGTATTGAAGACGACGAGCACTATTTTCAAGGAATCTTGACTCGAAAATCGATATTGGCTTTGGTATATCGCCACTTTCGCAACCTGCCCTTTCCTTTGGCTGACCAGCAACAGCCGGCAGAATCGTAGGTCACCGTATACGAAAAGACGGGGCATTAAATGCCACCGTCTTTTTCACTTTCTTCTGTATTTCTTCTTAGAGCAATTGGCTCGGTGCTAGAAGCTGATGCTTCCGTTTCTTTTTTTCAGCGAGCAATGTCTGGGCATATTCCAGCGGATGACGGTACGTTTGTTTAAACATCGCCTTCTCTCCTGCTTTGAAAAAAGAATAGCGTTGATCACGCACATTGACTTCGATTAAATACGGATTGCCTCGCTCGTCAATTCCCATATCCATCCCTAAGTCTGCTAATGATGAAAAATGCCGACCGTACTGCTTCGCAATTTCCACCGCCGCTATGCTCACTCTTTCGATAACCGCTTGTTGTTGTTTCACCTCAGGAAAGATGGGGGCCAAAGCTTCCGAAAATGGTACTGCTGTCCCTCCTCGAGAGAGATTGCTCAGCTTGTTTTTCTTATTGGCAACCTTGGCAACCATCCCGCTCACAGTCCACTGTTTCTCTTTGTTTTTCTGTACCGAAACACGAATATCAAACGTTTTTCCTCCATAGTGCGCCAAAGGAATTCCTTGTTGGATCAAAAATCTTTTGTTGCCGACCCAACGTCGCACCGTGGAGAGTAACTGCGAACGAGATAAGATCTGCCGTTTTTTCGATGCAATGAAGTGATAACTGCCTCCGTGCCGTTCAATACGTGCTACGCCAATTCCAACAGATCCAATTGACGGCTTGACGTACACCACCTGGTATTTATCCAAGAACAGACGTAACTGCTCCATGGAATAAGGTATTGTATGCGGCAGATAGCTGCGAATCTGTTCGTTTTTCCAGAGCATCTGATGTACTTTTCTCTTATCCCGTACAACCAAGCCATTGAATACCGTCTTCTTTTGGCTCAATCTTCGAATCACATTCCGCGCTTTTGCATCTCCTGTCAAAACACGATTGTGGATGACTCGCGGGACTGAAACCAGTTGTGAAACAAGTCGGTTTCCGTTCCAAAAATATCCCTTAACGCGTTCATCTCCTGGCCTCACATGCCGCGGATGGAAAAAAACAGGCTCCAATCCAAGCTCTTTACCGATTTCAACGTAATAAGGCAGACGCTCATATGACTTGATGCCATGAATTCCTTTCTCCATAAGGGCCCAATCCAACATTATCCCGATTCTGTCCACGTAGATCCCCCTTGCCACATTGCTCTACATAGGGTATGTGCCAGAAATGGCAAGAGCGTGCCTATTTTTGTACACCTATCAGCGACACGACAAAATATTGCATTTCCATCGGAATGATGTCGGATGCTGCGCTTGCCCGGGAAAGGATCGCGTTGCGTTCTTTCTATTGTCCCCTGCGTTCGATGGCAAGTAAAAATGGCGCTTGGTTTTGCTGATTAATGTATTGGTATTTTAAAACCAAATAATCCAATTGACTTAGCTCGTGGCAAAATGCTTCCACTGCCTCTTTTTCCGTCTCTCCCGCCGGATGCCCCCAATAAATCATGACTGTCATGATTCCGCCTGGTCTGAGTACCCTCAACCCTGATTGAATCGCTTGAATGGTACTGCTCGCTTGTGTAGTGATTTCCTTGTCTCCACCCGGCAAATAGCCCAAATTAAACATGATCGCCGCGGCACTAATCTCCAGCTTGTCAATTTCCTCATGACTGGCGAGCTTCATTTCTACCCTGTTTGCCAGACCTTCTCTCTCGAGTCTCTCGCGCGTTTTCTCGATCGCCTGCGGCTGGATATCGAAGGCGATTACTTTCCCTTCTTCTTGTACCAATTGCGCTAAAAATAAGGTGTCATTTCCATTCCCCATCGTGGCGTCAACAACCGTTTCTCCTGCTTGTACGCGTTCGCGAATTAATTTGCGTGCGACTTCTAATACATTTGGAAACAAAGTCACCTCTCCTCTCTATGTAGACAAATAGCGTTATAAATCAATTTGCAGACCGATGCTCGCCGCATAAACTGGACCTGCGACAAAGGCATTTGCCTCCGCGATTACTTGAGACTCCTCATAGCCGTAAAACAAATGCGTAATTAATAGCGAGCGGCAGGATAGGGATTGTGCCAACTCTGCCGCTTGGCGAACAGACAGGTGCCCATTTGGCTTCACTGGTAAATTGTAATCCAGATAGGTCCCCTCGCAAATAAACAAATCCGCTTGACTGGCAAAGCCCTCCCAACCTGTTCCTGGTCCACTGTCAGCTCCGTATACGAGGACATGTCCCTCTGCTTCCAAACGCATGGCGTAGCATGGATCTCCGTCACCATGGTCTGTCCGTAAAAAAGTGATCAAGACATCCCCAATGGTAACAGACGTTTCTTCGGTGATGGGGGTAAATATTGTCGCATCTCGATACACCAATGTCTGAGCATTAGCCACTGGCAACGCAGGTGCGTAGATCGGAAGCGGCTTGTCAGCAGGTCTTTGACCAAATAACTGATGAACCATCAAACCGTACTGCATGACTCCTACATCCGCAACATGATCATGATGATAGTGGGACAAGAACACGGCATCCAGCTCATAAATGGGCAAATGCTTGCCTAACTGCCCAAGAACACCGCTGCCGCAGTCGAGAAGAATTTTGACTTGGTCTGTCTCGATCAGGTAACCCGGAGTAGCACCTCCTGGGCCAGGATAAGGAGATTGATAGCCTAACACGGTAACGCGCATATTCGGTTCACTTCCTCTCATAGGATGGAGTAAGGTGGGACAGGAGGTCTGAGATGCAAGGAACATGGAGAGCCGCATGGCAGATCGCTTTTACGTATATTGGGACAGTCGTAGGAGCTGGTTTTGCCTCAGGCAAAGAAATTGTAGAGTTCTTTGTTCAATATGGAACACAAGGCTTGGTAGGCATCATTCTTGCGACGACGCTGTTTATTTGGGCCGGTATCCGCGTCATGCTGATTGCCTATCGAATTCAGGCCGATTCCTATCAAGAAGTCAGCACCTATTTATTTGGGCATCCGTTTGGCACTGTATTTAATACCTTGCTTTTAACCGTATTGCTAGGCACTACCTCCGTCATGCTCGCTGCCACCGGTGCGATCTTTTGGGAGTCTTTTCGATTATCTCCCCAAATTGGCATTTGGTTTAGCATGATTTTGATTTTTTTCGTGACGAAAAAAGGGCTGTTTGCCATCCATCACGTGAACAGCATTTTTGTTCCGATGCTCATTGCCTTTACTGTACTTGTCTTCATTTACACGAAGCCATGGTTAGATACGAATGTCGTCGTTGAATCGTTACGGCCTTGGGCGTGGCTTAGTTCTCCCTTTTATTATGTTGCCTTAAATGTCACACTTACACAAGCGGTTTTGATTCCGATGGGCAGACAGAGTCCCAGCGAGAAGCCTCTTATCCTAGGGGGAATCATAGGAGGGTTAGGAATAGGCCTTCTACTCTTGCTCGCTTTCGCCTCTCTGTCTGTAAAAATGCCGGGAATCCATCACGCGGAAATGCCCATGATCGCTGTCCTGCAAGGCTTGGGACCAACTATTCCCTTTTTGTTCTCCCTATTGGTGTACGCCGAAATTTTCTCGACTCTTGTGGCAAACGTATTTGGCCTTGCCCAACAGATTAGACAAGTTATCTCCCTTCGAGGTCCGACTATTTTACTAGGGATTTTGCTCATTTGCTATTTGATCAGTTTTATCGGGTTTAGCTCACTTCTACGTTTCCTATACCCACTCTTTGGTCAATTGGTTGTCTTTTTCCTTGTCATGCTCGTGTACAGGCAGTGGCGCGATCGCATGTAACAAAAAAACCTCTCCCGTTAAGGAGAGGTTTTTCACTCTATCAAACTTAAGCAAATTCTTTAACCAATTTTTCGAAGTCTTCTTCAGACAAACGAATGTCTTGGTTAGCCAAACCTTCTTCTTTGAAGCCATTTACGAGAGCTTCGTAAGGTTTTTGCTCAGTGTTTTGGTAGATCAGACCTGTAATCAGGCCTTTGTGTTGCATGGAAGTAGACATTGCTTTGATACGGTCATGTGGATCGTATCCTTCGATCGTGTCTACTGGTACGATGTTCTCTTTGAACCAGTCGTACGTATTTACCTTGTTGTAGGTTACACAAGGGCTGAATACGTTGATCAAGGAGAAGCCTTCGTGTTGGATACCTTTTTCGATCAGTTCAGTCAAGCCCTTCAGATCGCTGGAGAAGGATTGAGCAACGAATGTCGCACCAACAGACAGCGCCAGTTCAACTGGAGAAATGGAGGACTCGATGGAACCTGCCGGTGTAGACTTAGTCACGAAACCAGTCGCAGAACGCGGGGAGGTTTGACCTTTTGTCAGACCGTAGATTTGGTTATCCATTACGATGTACGTGATGTTCATGTTACGACGGATAGCGTGTACAGTATGGCCCATACCGATCGCGAAACCATCCCCGTCACCACCAGCTGCGATAACTGTCAGCTCGCGATTCGCCATTTTCACACCTTGTGCGATTGGCAGGGAACGTCCGTGAATACCGTGGAAACCATAGCAGTTGATGTAGCCGGAAATACGACCAGAGCAACCGATACCGGAAACAACCGCCAGATTTTCAGGTTCCAGGCCTACGTTCGCTGCGGCGCGTTGAATAGCCGCTTGGATGGAGAAGTCTCCACAGCCTGGGCACCAGTTTGGCTTAACGTTATTTCGAAACTCTTTCATAGTCGCCATGTTTTACCAGCTCCTTCACTTCAGCATAGATTTCCTTCGGCAGGAATGGGTTACCGTCATATTTAAGCACGGATTCGATTTTTTCAGCGTTTCCAACGTGTTGTTTGAGCAAGCTTGTTACTTGCGCTTGGGCGTTGTGCTCTACAACAACAACTTTCTTCGCTTTGTCTACGAGTGCTTTGATTTCTTCAGTTGGGAACGGATGCAGCAAACGAATTTGTGCATGGTTTACTTTGATTCCCTCTTGTTCCAGACGGCCTTTTGCTTCTTGAATCGTACCAATTGTAGAGTTGATACCCACAACCAGGACATCCGCATCAGCGTGAGGAGCATCTGCAGTTACAGCGCCTTTGAAGTTTTTCAGGACGCCTTCCATTTTGCGCATACGTTTATCCATTTGTTGAATACGGTTTGCAGCATTCTCAGATGGACGACCAGTTTGATCATGCTCTACACCAGTTACGTGGTGCAGACCGTATTTTTGACCAGGAATTACACGAGGAGAAACGCCGTCTTCTGTTACTTCATAACGTTTGAACAGGTCGTTTTGCTCTTTTTCTGGCAATTCTTGTCCAGCAAGCAGTTTTCCGCGACGGATTTCTACTTTGCTGTAGTCAAATGGAACAACAGTTTGTTTGCCCAAGGACAGCGTCAAGTCTGTCATCAGGATAACAGGCAGTTGGTATTCTTCCGCAATGTTAAACGCTTCAACTGCATCGTAGAAGCACTCTTCTACTGTGCTTGGCGCGATAACTACTTTTGGAATGTCACCATGCGTACCATAGATCATAGCATTCACATCGGATTGCTCGATTTTAGTAGGCATACCAGTGGATGGGCCACCACGCTGTGTGTTCACGATTACAACAGGTTGTTCCGTGATACCAGCCAGACCAATTGCTTCCATCATCAGGGACAGACCAGGACCTGCAGAAGCAGTCAAGGAACGAGCACCTGCGAAGTTAGCACCGATTGCCATTGTAATAGCAGCAATCTCATCTTCTGTTTGGATAACCGTACCGCCCAATTTAGGCAGCTTTTTAATCAAATATTCCATTACCTCGGAAGCAGGTGTGATCGGGTAAGCTGGCATGAAACGGCAGCCTGCTGCTACAGCACCCAGAGCGATCGCATCGTTACCGATGAGGAACAGTTGTTTTTGTGGGTCAGCCTTTTCCATTTGGAACTCAGGCAGTTGACCACCAGTCAATTCATTTACAAAATCAAAACCGCGGCGAATGGCATCCATGTTCTTTTCAACCACTTTTTCGCCCTTGCGGAGGAACATATCTTCAACGATGGGACGGAAGCTTTCCACTGCAATGCCGAGGATGGCACTGGAAGCACCAATCGACACCATGTTTTTCATCAGGGAAGTTCCCAGCTCATCAGCGATCTCAGTCAGTGGTACAGTGAAGAAGCGAACTGGCTTCAAGCCGTCCGGCAACTTTGGATTAAATTTCGCATCCGCGATAATGATACCGCCTTCACGAAGCTCATGCGCATTGAAATCGATCGTCTCTTGGTCAAACGCTACGAGAATGTCCAGATCGTCAGAGATCGCACGCATAGGCGTTGTGCTCACGCGAATTTTATTGTTCGTGTGTCCACCCTTAATACGGGAAGAGAAGTGACGGTAGCTATACAGATGGTACCCCATCCGGTTCATCGCCATCGAGAAAATCTCACCAGTACTCTCGATGCCCTCCCCTTGCTGTCCTCCAACTTTCCAGGAAAGTTGACTAATCATTCAGATTCCACCCTTTCAGTGACTGTGAGAAAAGCTGCCTATCACACCTTGAAAAGACTGATAAGATGTGACATTTCTGTGCATAGACAGTAACAATTGTAGTCCTGTCCATGTCAAATTGCAAGTGCTTTTACTCAACTTACTTTTGACCTGAATTTTAATGTTGAACTTGGTACATTAATATCCTCATGCTTTATTGTAGCACGTTTCCGAAAACACGCAACCAATTTCCTTGCACAAATTTCAATACTTCCGCCTCTTTATAACGTTTTAACAAAGCTTCTAGTAACTGGGAGTAATCTGCTGCGGATACCATATCTCCAAACGTCTCGGTAATCCCATCGAAATCGGAGCCAAAACCTACGTGGTCTACGCCACCCAATGCGCAGATGTGATCCAAGTGGCGCAACAAGTCGTCGATCCAGACCGTGCGCTTCTCCGATACGGTAAAGAAGTCTAAAAACGTCAAGCCAATCGCGCCATCTTTGGCGATTAACGCTCGAATTTGCTCGTCCGTCAAATTGCGAGAGTGATGACATAGGCTTCTCACGTTTGAATGCGAAGCGATCACGGGTGCTTTCGAGCATTCTAGTACATCCCAGAATCCTGGATCGGCTAAATGCGAAACATCAATAATCATCCCTAGCCGATTCATTTCATCAATGACTTCTCGTCCAAATGAAGTAAGTCCACCTGGATTCGGCTCTCCATTTCCACTCGCTAGAGCATTGCCATGATTCCAGGTCAGTGTCATTCCTCGTACACCAAGCCGATACCACGTACGTAGCTGAACGAGGCTCTCTTCTAATGCATGCGCACCTTCTACAAACAGAATAGCCCCTTTCTGTCCCTTTAATACGCATTCAGCCAAATCTGCCTTTGTAAAAATGGGACGGAATTGATCACCTGCCACCTTTTGATAAAAAATATCGATCATTTCTAGCACAGTATGAAAACGTCGTCCAAACGGCACCTGAGATGGGACGAAACAGGCAAGCACTTGTATGTCTACATTCCCTTTTTCAAGAGCGGTAAAACCAGATTGCAAGAGCTTGTCTTCTTTATAAAAGTCCAGCTCGGGATTCTGCCATAGCTTGCATAATACATCGCAATGCGCATCAAAGATTTTCATATGGAAATGCTCCTTCTCTTCGATAACTTCGGAGGGTCATACTTCTGGACAAACGAAAAAACCTGTTCATTCTTCGAACAAACAGGCAGGTGATGCATTTGCAGTTGTATCATCTGGGTTCTACGATTAGTTTGATTGCAGTTCGCTCTTCTCCATCAATCACGATGTCGGTAAAGGCTGGAATACAAATGAGGTCAACTCCACTCGGCGCTACGAACCCTCGTGCGATTGCTACTGCCTTCACAGCTTGATTAAGCGCCCCAGCACCAATGGCTTGGATCTCAGCCGCTCCTCGTTCACGAAGAACTCCGGCAAGGGCACCAGCAACGGAATTGGGGTTAGACTTTGCTGAAACTTTTAATACTTCCATCCTTTTTGAACCTCCCGTCTGATAGGAATCCTGTCATCATTAGTATGATATTCGCATAACCCCTAAAAATTCCTGCTAACTTGCTTGAAAGATTCAAAAAATTCTAATCTTATTCCCATTATTCCATAAACGGATGGTCAGAGTCAATTCTGATTCGTTCTAGTTTTTTCGCATGGCCTGTCGCTTTATCCAGGGTAATCAGCACCGCATTCAACTGCGCTGGATCTGGCGCTACCTCAAATCGAACAGGGAGCTGCGTCAAAAATTTCTTAATAACAGCTTCGCGTTCCATTCCCAAAATGCCGTTACTTGGGCCGCACATTCCTACATCACACAAAAATCCGGTTCCTTGAGGCAAAATACGTTCATCAGCGGTTTGCACATGGGTATGTGTCCCCACGACCGCTGTTACCTTTCCATCGAGGTACCATGACATTGCTTGCTTCTCGGATGTGGCTTCGGCATGAAAATCTACAAAAATCAGCTTCGTGCGTTTTCGTGCTTGTTCTACGAGCTTGTCAGCCATTTGGAACGGACAGTCGAGAGGTGGCAAGAACGTACGCCCCATCAAATTAATGACGGCTAGTTCCCCTTCAGGTTGTTTGATATATGTAATCCCTTTTCCAGGAGCCCCTTCCGGAAAGTTCGCCGGTCTAATCATCCGCGGCTCATTATCGATAAAATCGAAAATTTCTCTTTGGTCCCACGTATGATTCCCGAGCGTAATCGCGTGAACACCCCACTCGAAAAGCTCCTTGGTAATTTTCTCTGTGATCCCGCGACCATGCGCAGCGTTCTCTCCATTCGCTACGATAAAGGTTGGGTTATATTTTCGTTTCAGTAACGGCAGATATGTTTTCACGATCTCTCTGCCAGGCGAGCCCATAATATCTCCAATGAATAACAACTTCATTACCAAATCACCTCATTGCTAGTATACACAATTCCTCTGCTCATTAGAAAACTTGACTTCGTCAAGCATCTGGTGTGCTACAAAAAAAGTAAAGTGGCACGCAGCCACTTTACTTTGCATACTCAACTGCCCTTGTTTCACGGATAACCGTTACTTTAATATGACCTGGGTAGTCAAGTTCATTTTCAATTCGTTTCGTGATCTCCCGTGCCAGACGGGTAGCTTCCGCATCGTCAATCTTATCAGGTTGAACCATCACGCGAATTTCGCGTCCTGCTTGAATCGCATAAGACTTTTCTACGCCATCGAACGACTCAGAGATTTCTTCCAGTTTCTCCAAACGTCTGATATATGTTTCCAATGTCTCACGGCGTGCACCTGGGCGTGCGGCAGACAGAGCGTCGGCAGCTCCCACGAGCATAGCAATGACGGAAGTTGGTTCGGTATCACCGTGATGAGACGCAATACTGTTCACTACAACGTGATGCTCATTGTACTTCTTAGCCAGTTCTACACCGATTTCCACGTGTGAACCTTCTACTTCATGGTCAATCGCTTTTCCGATATCATGCAGCAAACCTGCACGTTTGGCCAGCTTCACATCTTCTTTCAGTTCTGCCGCCATTAAACCGGCGAGATGTGCCACTTCCATAGAGTGCTTCAGTACGTTTTGACCGTAGCTCGTACGGTAACGCAAGCGTCCGAGAATCTTGATCAGATCTGGATGCAAGCCGTGAACGCCTGTTTCGAACGTTGCTTGCTCACCGTATTCACGGATTCGCTCGTCTACTTCGCGACGCGCTTTTTCCACCATTTCCTCGATGCGAGCTGGGTGAATGCGACCGTCTGCGACCAGTTTATCCAACGCTGTCTTGGCGATTTCCCGACGAATCGGGTCGAAGCCAGACAGGATGACTGCTTCTGGAGTATCGTCAATAATCAGATCGATACCAGTCAACGTCTCCAGGGCACGAATGTTACGTCCTTCCCGTCCGATAATACGTCCCTTCATCTCATCATTTGGCAGCGTAACCACAGAAACGGTTGTTTCTGCTACGTGGTCTGCTGCACAACGTTGAATGGAGGTCGTAATGATCTCACGAGCACGTTTGTCCGCTTCTTCCTTGGCCTGAGTCTCAATCTCCTTGATCATCACAGCCATTTCGTGACGGACGGTATTCTCCACATCTGTGAGAATGATCGTCTTCGCCTCATCCTGCGTCAAGCCGGAGATTCGTTCTAGCTCTGATACTTGTTCTTTATATAAGTGCTCTACCTTGCTTTGCAGTTCTGCGATGGCACGGTCACGCTCAGACAATTCTTCTTCTTTGCGCTCCAACTGTTCCATCTTGCGGTCCAACGATTCTTCTTTTTGTAGAATTCGTCGTTCCTGACGCTGGATCTCATTGCGTCTCTCACGCAATTCGGTTTCCGCTTCGGATCGAAGCTTGAACACTTCATCCTTTGCCTCCAGCACCTTCTCCTTCTTAACGGCTTCGGCGTCCCGTTTGGCTTCCTCCACGATCTGTCGTGCAGCTTCTTCTGCACTGGAGATCTTCGCTTCGGCAATCGATTTACGAGTGAAGTAGCCAGCACCCAAGCCGATCAGCAGGGCAACGAGCACAATGACAACAGTAATTATAGGATCCATAGGCTTTTTCGTTTCACCTCCTTATTGTAAGACATCTCCCCGCTTTCCAAGCATTTGTTTTTCATGGAGTGCTCTCACATTTGAACATTCGGCTAAAAAACAAGACCGATTTTACTCGGTCCGCTGAATCCGTACTGCTTTCGCACGGTTTTTCAGTTGTTTCATAGGCATCGAGTGAGCAAATCACAAAAAGTTATGATACACCAAGTAAATACAAACCTATTTTATTATTTGTGAACAAGAATTGTCAAGATCATGCAAATAGAGTTGGCCCTAACTATCGCTTCTATGACGCAATTCTTCACGCATTTGTTGAATGATCGCATGAGAGAATCCCTTGCGCATCAGCATGGACAGCAGCTTGCGTTCTTCCTCGGGGTTCGGGGCACCCTCTATGCGTCGCGCCTTCTTTTCTATCAATGCGCGGGCAGCATTTAGTTCAGCCTGCCTAGACACGCCACTTACTGCGTCCTCTACAATCGCTCTGTCCACTCCTCGCTGCGTAAGCTCCATACGCAGCATATACGAGCTCCTCGGCTTCAAACGCAACCGCTCGTCTACCCATTGCTTCGCAAATGCTTCATCATCGATATAGCCGTGATCCTTGCAGCGTTGACATATCTCTTCGGCAATTTGCGAAGAAAATCCCTTCTCTACCAAATAAGAATGCAGCTGACTGCTTGTCCGTGGGCGTATACCGAGGTATCGCAAAGCTCCTAAATACGCTTTATGCTTTTCTTCTGCTATTAGGACTTCTCGGCAAAAAGCTTCATCTAATTCTGTTCCCTTAAATAGGTTGTACTTTACCAGTATGTCTTCATGTACGGTAATGGCATACTCGCCTTCTACATCGATATGGTAGCGTTGCTTTTGTTTGATATCTCGATGAACGGCAGTGATCAGGCCGCTCTTCATGATGATTCACTCCTTCGCAAAGCTAAAATAACAGCCTGTCTCATCGACAGGCTGCTGTTTTACTTTCTTACTCCAGATCAAATGTAGGCTCTTCATCTTGCTCTGGGTCATGCTCTGCCTCTACTTCTGGAACAGAACCAGGGTTCAGGCTGAAGTATTCGCGCACTTTCGTTTCAATCTGTGATGCAATGTGCGGATTTTCCTTCAGGAAGACTTTCGAATTTTCTCTACCTTGGCCGAGACGCTCTTCGTTGAAGGAATACCAAGCACCACTCTTTTGCACGACATCAATCTCAGAACCGATGTCGAGAATGCTACCTTCTCTGGAAATACCTTCACCGTACATGATGTCCACTTCTGCAACCTTAAATGGTGGAGCCACTTTATTTTTGACAACTTTGATCTTTGTCTTGCTACCCAAAATGTCGTTGCCGACTTTGATAGATTCCGCTTTACGAACATCCAAACGAACACTCGCGTAGAACTTCAAAGCGCGTCCACCTGGAGTTGTTTCCGGGTTACCGAACATAACACCCACTTTTTCACGAAGCTGGTTGATGAAGATCGCAATCGTTTTGGACTTGTTGATGGCACCGGACAGCTTGCGGAGTGCTTGGGACATCAAGCGTGCTTGCAAACCTACGTGGGAATCTCCCATCTCGCCCTCGATCTCTGCTTTTGGAACGAGTGCCGCAACGGAGTCGACTACGATAATGTCTACTGCACCCGAACGCACCAATGCTTCCGCGATCTCCAATGCTTGCTCACCCGTGTCTGGTTGGGACAACAGCAATTCGTCGATGTTCACACCCAGCTTTGCAGCGTAAACCGGATCCAAGGCATGCTCAGCATCGATAAACGCAGCCTGTCCGCCTTGTCTTTGCACTTCTGCGATTGCATGAAGTGCTACTGTTGTTTTACCAGAAGACTCTGGTCCGTAAATCTCAATAATCCGTCCACGTGGGAATCCGCCCACACCAAGTGCGATATCAAGAGCAAGCGCTCCGCTCGATACAGTAGAAATCTGAACGTTGGATACTTCCCCCAACTTCATAATGGAACCTTTTCCGAATTGCTTTTCTATCTGACGCAATGCACTCTCCAAAGCTGCGCGACGATCTGACAAATGGTACACACCCTTTCAATTTTTCGCTTCTGTTTTGCTTGTCTTCATCATACCTCGAGACAGAAGTGTTTGCCAAGTATTTTTTGCGAACAAATATTCGCATCATAAAAAAGCAGCCATTTCCTGGTTATTCCCAGTGAAATGGCTGCTTTGTGTCATGCACCCTAATTAGGAACGCTTCGCTCCGCGAGGTTTTGCAGGCTCCAGATTGATTCGTTTTCCGTTGATGCGTGTTTGACGCAGTGACTCATATACGAATGCCGCTACCTCTTCTGGAACCTCAACAAATGTGAAGTTCTCGAAAATGTCGATGCGACCCACTGATTTTCCCGGGATACCAACAGATTCAGAGATTTCTCTTACCAGATCCTGTGGCTTCATGTTCGCATTGCGACCTACGTTCAGGAAGAAACGAACCATGCCTTTTGCTGCACCCGTCTCACCAAAGTTGTACGCTTCTACTTCCTGCCCTTGTCCTGTTTCGGTATGGAATGCGAGGTGCAATGCAGCAGCAGCTACTTTTTCAGCCGGGTATTGACCTACGAGAGCATCCGCTACTTTTTGATACATATCCGCGATTGCATCGCTTTCCAAAAGGCTAGTCAACTGTTCGCGCAATTGCTCTTGTTTGCGCTCAGCCACTTCCTCCAGGGAAGGAACATTGCGAGAGAGCACTTGTGCTTTTGTCTGCTTTTGGATAAACATCATTTGTCTTACTTCACGAGGCGTAACCAGCGTCATCGCAATTCCTTTGCGACCAGCGCGACCTGTACGGCCAATACGGTGTACGTAGCTCTCAGAGTCTTGTGGAATATCGTAGTTGATTACGTGAGAAACGTTTCCTACGTCGATACCACGTGCTGCTACGTCTGTTGCAATCAGGAATTCAATCGAGCCTTCGCGGAACGCATTCATGACCTTGTCACGCTGTGCCTGTGACAAGTCGCCATGCAAACCGTCTGCAAGGTATCCGCGGGATTGCAGCACTTCGGACAACTCATCTACACCGCGCTTGGTACGGCAGAAAATGATTCCCAACTCTACATCCTCGCTGTCCAGAATGCGGCAGAGGCTCTCTACTTTGTTACGGTCAAACACTTTGTAGTATACCTGTTCGATCAATGGCGCCGTTACTTCTTCACGGCTCACCGCAATCGTTTGCGGCTGTTTCATGTAACGGGTAGCCAAACGCTTGATTTCTGGCGGCATCGTCGCAGAGAACAGCAAGGTTTGACGCTCTTCCGGCATATGTGTGATGATCGTTTCGATATCTTCGATGAAGCCCATGTCCAGCATTTCATCCGCTTCATCCAAAACGAGTGTATGTACGTGATCCAGCTTCAATGTTTTGCGGCGCAAGTGATCCATGACACGGCCAGGAGTACCTACAACGATTTGTACACCTTGACGGAGTGCACGAATTTGATGTCCGATCGATTGTCCGCCATAGATTGGCAGCGTACGAACTTTGTTGTATTTGGAGATGCGCAGGAGCTCTCCCGCAACCTGGATAGCCAGCTCACGAGTGGGTGTCAGCACGATCGCTTGAACACGATTGGCAGGCGTAATCTTTTCTACAAGTGGAATCCCGAATGCAGCAGTTTTACCAGTACCTGTCTGTGCTTGACCAATCAGGTCTCCGCCATCCAGAACTTTTGGAATGCAAGCTGCCTGAATCGGTGATGGCTCTTCGAAGCCCATATCGTGAATCGCTTGCAGAATAGATTTATGTAAAGGAAAATCAGAAAAAATCGTCATGAAAAAATCACCTTTCTTTTTGCATTTGCAGCGCATAAAACAACGCGTATTTAGCGGCACGCCCAACAATTGCATGCCTTCTTCCGGCAAGGCGCAGCTCTTTTACAACTGTGGGTATTCCTTCTGCCGCGATCCCTACGTAAACAAGACCAACAGGCTTGCCCTCGGATGGATCGGGGCCAGCTACTCCCGTGACAGAAATCCCGTAAGTAGCTCCCAGCTTTTCTCGTACATGCTCAGCCAGCAATTGAGCTGTTTTCTCACTGACTGCCCCATCTGTTTGCAAAATGGAATCAGGTACTTCGAGTAGCTGATTTTTCACTTCATTGGTGTAGCAGACAACCCCGCCACGAAACACATGCGAGCTTCCCGGTACAGAGGTAATCAACGAGGCAATTGCTCCTCCTGTGCAGCTTTCTGCACAAGCAATCGTCTCATTTCTTTTTTTCAGCTCAGCAACCAGCATATCATGCAGCGACGAGTTCTCGCCCATCCCGTACATATACTGGCCAACACGGCTGAGAATTTCTTTTTCTACAGGCAAAATCAGGGCTTCCCCTTCTTCGACTGTAGTAGCTCTTGCCGTAATCCGCAGCGTTACTTCGAATTCTTTGGCGTAAGGCGCGATCGTTGGATTGTCTTGCTTTTCGATCAAATCGAGCAGTTTTTCCTCCAAAGCGGATTCGCCTATCCCGTAGAAGCGGAGTACATGAGAGTGAAACACTTGTTTTTCGGGGAGCAAATCAGTCAAGTAAGGCATCACGTAATTCTCCACCATTGGATACATCTCACTTGGTGGTCCCGGCAACAGCACGAACGTACTACTGTCATGACGGATCGCCATCCCCGGCGCCATCCCGAAATCGTTGGAGAATACATGGCTGCCAGAAAGCACCAGCGCCTGCTTACGATTGTTCTCCGTCATGACAATCCCACGTTGCGAAAAGAATTTTTCAATTCTCTCCATGGCCTCTGAATTCGTTTCCAATCCAATGCCTACATGCCCCGCCAAGGTCTCTTTTGTCAAATCATCTTGAGTCGGCCCTAGCCCACCCGTGAAAATGACGAGATCAGATCGTCCTGATGCCAATCGAATCACTTGTAGCAATCGCTCCGTGTTGTCTCCCACAACCGTATGAAAGTATACTCCCACGCCAATTTCCGCCAGCTTCTGAGAAAGAAACTGTGCGTTGGTGTTAGCGATTTGGCCTAACAAAAGCTCGGTACCTACCGCGATAATCTCCGCTCTCATCTTCCTCATCCATTCTCTTTGAGAGTAGAAAAGCCTCTAAACTAACAGTTTATCACTTGCAAACGCTCAAGAGAAGAGTCTTGTGAAAAAAGAGACCAATACCCGCATTACGAGTATTGGATCACGTTACGATTTTTCGCAAAGTAGTCGTACCCGGAGTAAATCGTGATGATCACCATCGCCCAAGTAGCTACTTCGTCGAACGGAATACCGAAGAACCCAAATGGGAAGTTGCGAATCATGACAGCCGTAATCGCTACGATCTGCACCCATGTTTTCAGTTTACCCAATGCACTCGCAGCAATTACCTGTCCTTCTGCCGCAGCAACTAGCCGTAGACCCGTTACCGCAAACTCCCGGCTGATAATGACAATCGCAATCCACGCTTCCAAACGCTGCATCTCTACGAGTGAAATGAGTGCTGCAGAAATCAACAGCTTATCAGCAAGCGGGTCCAGAAACTTCCCCAAGTTCGTCACGATTTTCTTTTTCCGTGCAATATAACCGTCGAGTCCGTCCGTACTGGCTGCTAGGATAAACACCAAAGCCGCAATCAGCTCGTTATACGTCATCGTCAGGCTGCCAATCGAAAATGTCCCGATGTTGTAACGCACCAGCAGAAAAAACATAACTACCGGCACCAGAAAAATCCTGGCGAGGGTGATGCGGTTGGCGAGATTCACCTAGACTACCTCCCCGGCTAAATCGTATTCATAGGAGTGAGTTATTTTTACTTTTACGATGGTGCCCAGTTCGCCTTTAAAACCAGTGACGAATACTTCACCATCGATTTCCGGAGCGTCATACTGTGTTCGACCTACATAAATATCGTTACGTCCTTCGTAGCGTTCAATCAAAACTTCCAAGACTTGACCAACAAAGCGTCCGTTACGATCTCCAGCTACTTCACGCTGAATTTCCATCAGCATGTTCGCACGTTTTTCCTTAACCTCTTCGTCTACATGGTCAGGCAATCGGGAAGCTGGCGTGTCATCCTCGTTGGAGTAAGTAAATACACCCAGTCGATCAAAACGGATATCCTTCACAAACTCGCTAAGACGCTCGAAGTCTTCCTCTGTTTCCCCAGGGAACCCTACGATCAAAGAGGTACGCAGAGCAACGTCTGGAACCTGCGCGCGAATTTTTGCAACCAGCGCACGAATGTCCGTCTGTCTTCCTGGGCGACGCATTCTTTTCAGAATATGGTCTTCCGAGTGCTGCAAAGGCATATCTACGTATTTGCACACTTTTGGATTGGTAGCAAAGGTGTGGATCAATTCATCCGTGAAGAATCCAGGGTATGCATAGTGAAGACGAATCCACTCGATGCCCTCGACTTCTGCCAGACGGTTTAAAAGTTCGGGAAGCATCAATTTTCCATCGTAAATATCCGTTCCGTAGTTCGTAGAGTCTTGGGCAATCAGACTTACTTCTACGATCCCTTGTGCCGCCAAATGACGAGCTTCTTCCACGATGGACTCGATTGTACGACTGCGGAATCCTCCACGCATCAAAGGAATCGAGCAGAACGTACAGGCGTTGTCGCAGCCCTCGGCAATTTTAATATATGCGGAGTACGTGCCCTGTTTTACTTTTCGCTTCACGACATCTTCGTACGTAAAAATGGGATTACCTACAAAAATCGGTCGCTTGCCCTCCAGAGATTCTTCGATAATACCTGTAATCGACATAAAATCGCCTGTTCCGACAATGCCATCCACCTCAGGAATCTCATTCAAGATATCCTCTTTGTAACGTTGTGTGAGACAGCCTGCCACCACAAGCGATTTCAGTTTGCCGGCTTCCTTCAATTCACCCATTTCCAGAATCTTATTTACGGATTCTTCCTTGGCTGCATCGATGAAACCGCAGGTATTGACGATAACCACAGTTGCTTCTTCCGGGTTATCAACCAGTTCATAACCTTTTTCATCTATCAGATGGGCCATCATGTCCGAATCAACGAGATTCTTTTCACAGCCCAGCGTAACAATCGCTACTTTTTCACGCGTGCCTACCTTCTCTGTCATCTTTTTTCCTCCAATTGGTCACACCAACCCATATTACACCTATCCAGTATAATATAAGCCTAAAGGAAGTGTCAAAAAAGAGAAAAGTACAAAAGGCAAGCATATGCTTGCCTACTGGGTGACCGCCTCTTTTACTTTCATCGTAATATTGGACGGCATTGACTTCATTTTAGACGTGTCTACCAAGACTCCGTTTACTTTCAGTTCCACTACAGTCGGTTTGCCCAAACGAATATAAGCGGATTTCCCCAGTTCAATCGTTTTTTCCTGATCCTTCTTGAGCGTGCCCTGCTCAACATACTTTTTGCCTTTTCCTTCCGAAATACCAAACCAGCTCGTTTCATCTTTTATCTTCAGATAAACCGTGATTTTTTCTCCACCTTGCAAGGAATAGCTATACATCGATCCTTGCTGCGATTCAAATGTGATGGTTGCCTGAGGAGTTTCCGTAACAGTCTCAGGTGGGGTTGTTCCTGTTTCAGTATTCGGTGTGGTAATAGAAGGAGGCTTCGGTTGTTGAGCAATCGGGGATGTTGCCGCTCCACCACCAGTTCCAGGCGTGACAATTTCCGCTCCAGGGTTAACTGTTCCACCTGGCATTGGCTGAGTCAACTGACCGTTGTTGTTGACGACAGCGAAATAAATAACCCCGATAATCAAGGCAATAAACAATACGAGCAAGGTTTTGGTAACCCATCGCCCCGCTTGTAATGGATTGTTCGCTGAAGCAACTCTTCTGCGACGCAGTCGCTCTACTTGCTCTGTAGGTGGCTGGGCCGGCAAATCGGACTGAAAGTGAGTCAGGATGTGGTTCGGGTCTAGACCGACAGCTTCCGCATAACTCTTTATAAATGCACGCGCGTAAAAGTGGCCAGGAAGTACGTGAAAATGACCCCTTTCAATTGCTTCCAAATATCGCCGCTGTATCTTGGTGATACGTTGGATGTCGTCGAGCGTGATTCCTTTTTCTTCGCGGGCCCTTTGCAGGACTTGACCTAGCTCAGACACAGCTGCCCCTCCTTAATTCATTTCGAAATTATCAAAGCCGCGATTGTTGATAAGCTCATATGTAATCTCTTCATCCGGATGATGACGCAGCTCAATAATGTAATGGAAATCATCTAGTTGATACTCTGATTCCCTTACGAATATATCCGGATGCTCAATGATTTTTGCGGCAGGAAAGTTCATAATCTCCCGAAGCAAGGTATAGTGCTTTTCTGTCGATCGCAGCGTTGAGACAATTCCATCTATCAAATATACATGATCAGTAGACATTTCATCAATGGCTAAGGAGCTGCGCACCGTCTGGCGCAACAAAGTAGAGGAAATAAATGTCCAACGTTTATTGGCGGATACGCTGGCAGCAATCATTGATTCAGTCTTTCCTACGCGAGGCATTCCCCGAATCCCGATGAGCTGATGACCTTCCTTCTTCAGGATTTCTGCCATGAAATCGACCAGCAAGCCCAGCTCCTCACGAACAAAGCGAAACGTTTTTTTGTCCTCGCTATCCCGTTCAATATAGCGACCATGGCGAACAGCCAAACGATCCAGCATTGTCGGGGGACGTAACCTCGTTATGGTTATGTTGTCCATTTTTTGCACAACGTTGCGCAAAACCTCCATTTTTTCATCATCATCGGTCAAGAGCAGCATACCTCGACGCATGGTATCCACGCCATTGATCGTCACGATGTTGATGTTCAACATCCCCAGAATAGAAGATACGTCCCCTAATAGACCAGGACGGTTACGGGCAATCTCATACTCCATGTACCATTCTTTCTTCGCTTCCATATGCAATCCTCTCCGCCAACCAGAATTCTCTTCTTATGTAGTATATCACGTTCGTATCATTCGACAATCGCGAAAAGAAAAATCCCCAAAAGGAGGGGATTTGAATGGCTAGCTGCCAGCGTTCGCGTCATTGCGATTCTGAACAAGCTTCACCATGAGTGATGCCAAAGCTTGTTGCTGCTGTTGATCACCTGCGTCCCACAGCTGTTTCAACAGACGCTCCTGATCGTTTTTCGGGTCTACTTGCTCAGACAGGTAGCTACCGATTTGATAAGCTACATTTTGAAGCGTATCGCTTTCCATCCCGGCTTGTTTCGCTTGTTCTACCCGATCTCCGAGAAACGCTTTCCAGTCGCTAAAATTGTCAAGAATCGACATAGGGAAATTCCCTCCTTTTGTACGTTGCGAACAGATTTGCTGCCCACACAAAAGGTAGAATTCCATCATTTCTCGAATTTTATTCATGCATACTTATCTTCTACGTGTACCATCCACCGTTTGGACTAATCACTTGCCCCGTCACATAACTGGAATCCGCCGATAGCAAAAAGCGCACGACTGCGGCTACCTCATATGGTTGTCCCAGACGATTGGCTGGTATTTCTTCGGCGATCATTTCCATTTCATCAGGAGAAAAGCGCTCCATCATTCCACCAGCAATCGCTCCTGGAGCGACTGCATTTACCGTGATTCCGTTTGGTGCCATTTCCTTTGCCAAGGCTTTGGTGAACGTATTGATTGCTCCTTTGGTCATGGAGTAAAGCACCTCACACGAACCACCCGTCAGCCCCCAAATGGAAGAAATGTTGACGATACGCCCATACCTTGCACGCAGCATGGCCGGAACAGCAGTTTGGCAGACCAAAAAAGTGGATCGAACATTGAGTGCGATGAGTTCATCGAATTTGTCGACAGTCACATCCGTAAATAAGCCGACATCATCCACTGAAGCGTTGTTTACGATCAACAGTGGTGCAACCTGCATCTGGGCAAACATCGCGGCAATTTGATGTGGGTCCCGTAAATCAGCCTGGAGGATAACGTACGGATTGCCCCGCTCCTGGCATTTTTGCGCCAACGGCTCCAATTTTTCCATATTTCGATTGTAATGCAGATAAAGGGGAACCCCCGCATCAATCAGATAGGCACCAATCGCCTGCCCGATCTCTCCGGAAGCCCCCGTAATTAACGCCCATGGCGTCTCTTGCTTGAACATGAATACATTACTCCTGTGGCGAAGCGGAACGAACGATGGAAACAGCCATCTGCTCGATTAAAAAATGCTCCTTCAAACGTTTTTCCACATCTTCGCGTGTGATCGACTCCAAGGTCGGCACTACGGAAAACAGATCATTCCCGTTAAATTTGAAGCTGGTAAACTGGTTAGCGATAAACTCCACGGAGTTTAGAGAACGCAGGAAGTTTCCGATTTTTTTACGCTTCGCACGTTCAAAATCATCCTGGGCTATACCGGCTTGCTTCAATTGTTCGATCTCCGCTTTGATTGTTTCCACCAAACGCTCTGGATCAGGTGTATCACCACCAATGATCGTATACGCATAATCCTGCTCACTGCTGTAGTCAAAATCAAAGCTTTCCGTAATCAGCTCGCTATCATACAAACGCTCATAGACAGCGGAGCTAGTGCCGAACGCGATGTCCAATACCAGTTTAGTAGTCAATTCGCGTTTTAACAAGGCTTCCTTGGTTAGACCGTTTTCCTTTTCCTTAATTCCGATCATGCATTTGGGTAGACCAACTGTTAGCAACGCTTCTACCTTCGCCTCTGCTGGCGCTGATGGCTCGTCTGGAAACACGCGCGTGATTTGTGGCGCAGGAGGAAACTCCTTTGCTCCCTGATTTTCTCGAATGAGCTTCATGATCGCTTCAGGTTCGAAGGAGCCCACGACCAACAGGAGCATATTGGCAGGATGATAAAACGTTTCATAGCACTGATACAAATATTCTTTTGTAATATGAGAGATCGTCTCGATCGTACCCGCAATTTCAATGTTGATCGGATACTTCTGATACATGGCCTTTAGGAGGTTCATGTACACCTTCCAGTCAGGATTGTCATCGTACATGGTGATTTCCTGACCGATGATTCCTTTTTCCTTTTCTACACTGGCATCTGTAAAATATGGGTCCTGAACATAATCGAGCAGCAGATTCAGATTGTCATCCAACTTATCTGTGCACGAGAACAAATAAGCTGTACGATTGAAGCTCGTGAACGCATTGCAGCTCGCCCCGTTTTTACTGAATTCGTGCATGACATCCCGATCTTTTTTCTCAAACATTTTGTGCTCAAGAAAATGCGCAATACCGTCGGGAACATTGATTTCTTCCCCGCTTCGGGTGCGGAAATGGCTATCAATGGAGCCGTAGCGCGTAGTGAATACCGCGTATGTTTTGCTGAAGCCTTGTTTGGGAACCAGATAGACTTGCAATCCATTTTGGAGAGTTTCATGATATACCGTTTCATTTACTTGATCAAAGACAGTGGTCTGCATCTTATGCCTCTCCCTTCTTGTCCCGCAGCAGATAAATCGTGTCGATCGTCACCTTGCTCGCTACCTTCTTGATATCTTCAATTGTTGCTTGGTTGATCCCAGCCAAAAGCTCTTCGATTTTCCGAGGACGTCCGCTAATTACACCATTGTACGTAAAATCAATCATGCCGCGTGCACTGTCCAAAAGCTCGCGGAATTGGTTAGACAAAGTGGCACGCGTCTGGCTCATTTCCTCGTCCGATATGGTTCCTTGTTGCATCAGTTCCAGCTGCTGTTTAATAATCTCAACCGCACGCTGATATTTGCTAACATCAATCCCGGACATGATCATGAGAATCCCTTTGTGGCTCTCTAGCCTGGATACGGCATAGTAAGCTAGACTCTCTTTTTCACGGACATTGACAAACAGCTTGGAGTGAGGAAAACCGCCTAAAATCCCGTTGAACAAGAGCAGCGTCGGATAATCATCATCCTTATAGGTGATCTGCGTGCGGCAGCCGATGTTGAGCTTTGCCTGGTTGACATCGAGCCGATCGATCACTTCGCGCTCAGCAGATACGTCCTTCGCCGTCGATGCGATCTGCAGTTCTCCTACTTGGGAGCGCTCCAACGGGATATGCTTGCGAATAGCCTCGCTTACTTCCTGTTGGTCAACATCGCCCACCACGAACATATTGATCGGATTGGTCGTCGTTACTTCTTTAAAATATTGATACAGCTCCTGACCTGAGATCTTCGGCAAATCCGCCACACGGCCTTGGACGAGAAGAGAGAATGGTTCACCTTTGCACATTTCTTCGGTTACGCGTTGGTTTGCATACTTCATTTTGTCGTCGATCAAACTCTCTATCCGTTTTCGTAGCGTCTCTTTTTCCTGTGCCAAGTACTTTTCGGAAAAAGCGTTGTCCTGTACATACGGTCTGACGAGCATATCTCCCACGAATTCGATGGCCTGCTCCAAAAGCGAGGCTTCATTGGACAAATATTTTTCATTCGGTACTTCCATATAAATTTGCAGAATTTGCCGCTCGCCTTTTTTCATGACATCTACATCAAAAATGGCACCGTATAGGAAATCCAAATGTGCTCGCAATTGCTTCGTTTCCGGAAAACGAGCGCTGGCACGTTTCATAACCATTGCAAGCAATGCTGTTTTCGTTACGTGCTCCTCCGATAGCGCCTGTTCAATCATCGTCACGATTGTCGTGGTCTTGAACTTTTCGGTTGGAAGGATATGTACGTTCATCCCATTGATTTGGGAGCTTTGAAATGCAATTTCGGTCGTAGAAGCAGTCATAGTCCAATCTCCCTTCTCCATCAGCATACTCATACTCTTCTCTATTGTAACCAATTGTCAGGGCATCAAGCATCAGAATCTTCCATTATATATCCCAGTGCTTCATCCTATGCGCTCACGCAAGTCCCATAATACGCAAATCACAGCGCTTCCATGGAACAAAAAAAAAGAGCGAACAGCACCTTTCTTACGAAGGCCGTTCACTCTTCTCCTTACATATCCATTGCATCCCAGTCTCGAGGATCATCCGATGTGCTATGCTCTTCAACAAATCGACCGCAATCAGACGAGAGACAAAGCATGCCATCCAACTGCTCATCGTGAAAGGGTAAGCCATGACTTCCCCCACAGTACGGACATGTCCACATACGAAGGGCCTCCTTTTATTCGTGAAGGTACTCCGTAGTAGTTTGTCCAAATTTTAGAGGGCGCTATCTACTTTATTTTGCTCCCAAATTCGCAAGTAATCATACGGATCGATCGCTTTCCCCGTGCTGTTACGATAGAGGCCAAAATGCAGGTGAGGTTCAAACATTCCCACTGTCCCAGTTCCACCGTAGCCTGTATCTCCAACAAAACCGATCAGTTGCCCAGCTTTTATCGTTTTCCCTACATACAATCCTGGTACATACGCCTGCAAATGAGCGTAATACATCCGATATTGGCCATTCTCATCTGTAATGTTTACTCTCCAGCCACCATACGTATTCCAGCCCACTTTGTTGATCGTCCCATCGGATACCGAGTAAATCGGTGTTCCTTTCGGTGCCATTATGTCGATGCCCTCGTGACTACGAACACTGCCGCTATTCGTCTCGGTCCACTCTCGATCGGATCCGAAGCTATCCCCATACGGCTCATACCAACTATTATCGTGGAAAGGAAACCGAAATTGTTTCCCAATCAATTGATCATCCGCAACTATTGTGGCAATGGGGTGCTCAGCTCTTTGGGCACCTTCTGGCAAAAATAAAATTTGACCCACCAGTACCTCATCAGAAGAAAGATGGTTATTTTTCTGAATGGCACTCATGTTCGTGTCGTGGCGAGCTGCAATTTTTGATAAGGTATCACCCTGTTGAACGACATAGGGATTCAAGGAGTATTTCACACTCATAGCCTTGTCTTCCACAGGTTTGGATTGTATGTATGCAACAGCCGACGTCTCATCCCATTGGACTTGATAGCCAAATGCCTCAGAGATAAAACGAATCGGAACAAGCGTCCGCTTATTCACAATGATTGGAGAAACATCCACCTTCAATCGTTTTCCATCTACATACGCTGTCTGGCTGCCAATCGCAAGGGATATATGCTTGCTTTTTTTGTTGAGCATGACTTTTTGAGTGGCGGCATCGTAGCTTACTTCTGAGCCTGTTGCCTCCGCTACTACCCGTATCGGAACAAGCATTCGGCCATTTCGATGGATGGGCAATACATCTGATTGAACTCCCTTTCCATCGACAACGACAGAAATGACAGGTCCTGGCTCTTTTGCTGAAACCATTCCACCGGATACTGCTATCGTCAGGCAAAAAACAAAAGCGCCTAGAATCCTGTTCCATCGATAACTGCTGTACTTATGTAGACAGCGGTTCATCTTTTTCCCTCCCCACAAACAATTTGCAAAAACGGACAGGACCGTTTTTTGCGGACCGCAAGCAGTCACAAAAATTATCGCACAGGGGAAGTGACAGGTTCTAGACGCCAAATTTTGTTAACGAATGATTAACGCGATCCCGTATCGTAAGGTTTGCCGAGGGCCGCTGGAGCACTGGATCGTCCTACCAGACCAGCCATCACGAGAATCGTCAGTACGTACGGAAGCATGAAGATAAATTCAGTAGGAATGTAATTGGTCAATCCGAAGATTTGTACCAAAGACTTGATCGCTTGAGCGACACCAAAGAACAATGCTGCTCCCATTGCACCCATTGGATGCCATTTACCAAAGATCAAGGCCGCAATCGCGATAAACCCTTGTCCGGAAACCGTGTTATGGGAGAAGTTACTGGTTGTCGTCAAAGAAATGGTCGCTCCACCCAATGCCGCCAGCATACCACTGATCATAACAGCCGTGTAGCGCATTCTCTTAACGTTGATCCCTACCGTATCAGCAGCACGCGGATGCTCACCAACTGAACGCAAGCGCAATCCGAATGGTGTCTTAAATACAACATACCAAGTAACGAAAACAGCAATGAAAGCCAAAAAGCTAGTAGGATACGCCTCAAAAATGGCATGTCCGATATACGGAATTTCACTCAATCCAGGAATACTGAATTTGTTAAATACAGTGGTCAATGTTGTTGTTTGACCTGCTCCGTTGAAAATAATTTTGGTCAGGTAGATGGAAAGTCCCGCTGCCAAGAAGTTCAGGGCCACACCACTGACGGTCTGGTCCGCTTTAAATGTAACGGAAGCAACGGCATGTGGAAGTGCAAAAATAGCACCGGCAATCCCTGCCGCAATAAATCCGACCCACGGTGCCCAAGTACCAAGTGAATCTTGGAAAGCATAGGTCATTACGGCACCGGTAAAAGCACCGATAATCATCATACCTTCTAGCGCAATGTTCACGACACCAGAACGCTCCGAGTACAATCCACCCAATGCGGCAAAAATCAAGGCAGTGGAAAACACGATGGTATCATGAACCAGGTTGCTGAGAATTAATCCCCAATCCATCAGTTTCCACCTTCCTTTTTCTTCATCAAGATCGGCTTAACGAAAATTTTCACGATGCCATGTGCAGCAACGAAGAAAATAACAGAAGCAATCACGACACGGATTAACTCAAACGGTACACCCGCACTAAACTGCATGCCGCTCGCACCGAATGTGAGAACCCCAAACAATATGGCAGCAAGGATAACCCCGAATGGAGTATTTCCGCCAATCAATGCTACCGCGATTCCATCGAATCCATAGCCCGTATGCTGCGTCATAATCGCTTGATAGTGGAAAACGCCCAAAATCTCGGTAGCTCCACCAATCCCTGCAAACATACCACCAATGAACATGGCCTTTACAACATTACGATTCACGTTCATACCTGCATACTCAGAAGCATGCGGGTTCAAACCAACGGAACGCAATTCAAAACCAGATTTTGTTTTCCAAAGGATGATATAGAAGAAAATAGCTGCGAGTACGGCAATGAGTGTACCCCAGTGCAAACGAGCATTGTCAAACATTTCAGCGAGCCATCCGATAGTAATGATCGCAGAATCCTTTACCTCTTCCGATGTTTGTTTGCCAGCTGGAATAAAGAAAGCATTCATGATCCAGTTTGCAAAGTAAAGTGCTACCCAGTTCAACATGATGCTGGTAATAACCTCATTGACACCACGTGCTGCTTTCAAATAACCGGCAATGGCACCCCACAAACCACCTGCTAAAGCACCTGCAAGGATCGCAAGTGGAGCGTGAATGATAGCTGGAAGGTCAAAAGAAACACCTACGACAGTAGAAGCAATCATCCCGACGATAAATTGGCCTTCTGCCCCGATGTTAAAAAGACCCGTACGGAAAGCAAAAGCTACAGCCAAACCTGTAAAGATCAAAGGCGTAATTTGGCGAATCGTTTCACCAAAGTTATACGCACTACCAAATACTTTTTTAATCAAAGCCGTATAGGCAGCGATTGGATCAAATCCACCTGCCAGCATTGCGATTGCTCCGGTCAAAAGACCAAGAATGATCGCAACGGCAGGAACGAGAAACGATTCTTTCGTGAAGACCGCAATAACTTTATTCATCGTTTCCCCCTCCTTGCATTACTTTTCCGCCGGACATCATCAAACCGAGCTCTTGCTCCGTTGTCGATTTTGCATCGACAATCCCCACAATGGCTCCCTCATAAATAACCGCAATCCGGTCGGATACATTGATAATCTCATCTAGCTCCAAGGAAAGCAAGAGAACCGCTTTTCCCTGATCGCGCTGATCAATCAGCCTGCGATGAATAAATTCGATAGCCCCTACGTCCAAGCCACGAGTAGGTTGAGCCGCAATCAGCAAATCCGGGTTCTTGTCCACTTCGCGGGCAATAATTGCCTTCTGTTGGTTTCCTCCAGAGAGCGCTCGTGCTGGCGTGTAAATACTCGGAGTCCGAACGTCGAATTCTTCGATAAGCTTGGCCGCATGCTTGTCAATGGCGCCATAATCAAGAAAACCGTTTTTGCAAAACGTTGGATGGAAGTACGTTTCCAATACCATATTTTCACTCATGGTGAAATCAAGAACCAATCCTCGTTTATGTCGGTCTTCAGGAATGTGCGACAATCCTGATTCCGAGATGTTACGCGGACTTTGATTCGTAATTTCTTTGCCATTAAGAAGGACACGCCCACTTGTTGCTTTACGCAAGCCAGTTAAAACTTCAATCAGTTCACTTTGGCCATTTCCGTCGACTCCTGCAATCCCGAGAATTTCACCAGCGCGAACCTCTAAGCTGAGATTGTTCAACGCATTCACACCACGGTTACCCATCGCTGTCAAATTCTCTACGGAAAGAATCGTTTCTTTTGGTTTTGCTTCCGTTTTATCAACCCGGAAGTTCACTTCACGACCAACCATTTTCGCAGCCAAATCGTCTGGATTCGTATTTTTTACCAATACGGAGTCAATGACTTTTCCTCGACGAATGATTGTAACCGCGTCACATACAGCCATAATTTCTTTCAGCTTGTGTGTGATCAGGATAATCGTCTTACCTTCTTTTACCAAGTTATGCATGATCTCGATAAGTTCATGGATTTCCTGCGGCGTCAATACAGCCGTAGGCTCATCAAAAATCAAGATGTCGGCACCGCGATAAAGCGTTTTCAAAATCTCTACACGCTGCTGCATCCCTACTGAGATATCCTGAATTTTTGCTCTCGGATCAACTTTGAGCCCGTATTGATTCGACAGTTTTTCTACCGCTTTCTCAGCGCTTTGAATATCTATCTTCAACCCGTTTTTCGGTTCATTTCCTAGCACAATGTTTTCCGTGACTGTAAATGTTTCTACGAGCATAAAATGTTGGTGAACCATTCCGATACCAAGTTCGTTTGCAATCCTTGGACTTGTGATCTCTACAACTTTCTCGTTAATCAGAATTTCGCCTTCATCCGGCTGATATAGACCGAACAAGATATTCATGAGTGTGGACTTGCCCGCGCCATTCTCTCCGAGCAGCGCATGAATTTCACCTTTACCTACAGACAGCGTAATACTGTCGTTCGCAACAATGCCTGGGAACCGTTTCGTGATCCCTCTCATTTCAACCACTTTTTTTACCGAGTTCATGCATGCTCACCCCATTTTTCGGGTCTAGTGTGAAGGTAAAGGACAAGGCCAGTAGCTCGAACCAGCCTTGTCCATTTGCAGCTTCCTTAGTTTTTACTTGTCAGGAACTGTGATTTCGCCTTTAACGATTTTTTGCTTGTATTCTTCAACCAGCTTCAATACGTCTTCAGGAACGTTCTTCGTGGAAGTGTCAGCCAGACCTACACCGTTTTCAGCCAGTCCGAGCCATTGTACTCCGCCTTTGAATTTACCCTCAGACAGGTCTTTCGATACACGAATAACTGCTTCGTCAACACGTTTTACCATGGAAGTCAATGTGACTTCGTCGCCGAAAGTCAGGGATTGGTCTTTGTCAACACCGATTACCCATACGTTTTCGCCTTTAGCTTTACGGTCTTTTGCTTCGTTGAATACACCGTCGCCTGTACCGCCGGAAGCGTGGAAGATGATGTCCACACCTTGACCGTACATGGAGGAAGCAGTAGATTTACCCATGTCTGGTTTGTCAAAAGCACCCGTGTAAACTTTAACTACTTGAATGCTTGGATCTACAGCTTTTACGCCCGCTTCGAAACCAAGATCAAAACGTTTGATTACCGGGATGTCAACGCCACCCACGAATCCAACTTTTTTCGTTTTGGTCATTTTCGCTGCAACTACCCCAGCAAGGAAGGAGCCTTCATGCTCTTTAAAGAGTACAGATGTTACGTTAGGAGCATCTACTTCAGCGTCGATGATCGCCAATTTTGCATCTTTGTTTTCATCTGCTACTTTTTTCAGGTGGTCACCCATCAGGAAGCCGATACCCCAAGTCAGGTCCCAACCGTCTTTTACGAATTGAGTCAGGTTTGGTACATAGTCAGCATCTGATTTTGATTGCAGATAGTTTACGTTTTCTTTCGGGAGATTCATATCGGTTTGGAGTTTTTGCAGCCCTTCCCAAGCACTCTGGTTAAAGGAGTTGTCGTTTACACCGCCAACGTCTGTAACCATACCTACTTTGATAGCTTTAGCGGCTGGAGCGCCTCCATTGCTACCAGTTTGGCCTTGAGGCTGTGCTTCTTTGCTTCCGCAGCCAGCGAGAACGAGCGACAGGCTGAGTGTTGCCACAGAAAGCACGGATAGAACTTTCTTCATCTGAGATTACCCCCTGTTTTTAGTTGATGAAATTGTTGAGTGAGGTTGCCCCCACTGTTACAACCGTCTCCGTACGACATGAAAGTGAATTTTGTCAGCCCTGAAGTAATTATGGGAGTATAGCACTGGCTTTTCACTTTCGTCGTAATGAATCTGTTTGAGCAAGAGCATGGGAGCAGATTTATCGCAATGCAGCAGGTTGGAAACCTTTTCATTGTAGCCCATGGGTTCAATATCGGCTACTGCGTATGCGATCCTTACCCCTGTTACGCTCTCCAGCCATTTGAAGATAGACTCTCCACTTGCCGCATAGCCCTCGGGCACCAGATGTGCAGGAATGCGGTCCACACAATAAACCACAGGCTCACCGTCAGCCGTTCGAATTCGCTCTACGATGAGAACGCCTTCACCCGGATTTAAGGCCAGCCGCTTCCTCTCTTCTTCAGCAGATTCGCCAAAGGATGTTTTCAGGATCAAGGTTCCTGCCGTATATCCTTGACGCTCGATTGCATCCGTCACACTAAAGAGTTCCCCAATCCCACCCGAAAAAACAGGCTTTGAATTAATAAAGGTACCTACACCGTGTCTACGAATGACAATCTTCTCTTCCTCAAGAAGTCGGAGTGCCTCGCGAAGCGTCGCCCTGCTTACACCAAGCTGTTTCGAAAGTTCGGCTTCAGAAGGGAGGCGTTCACCAGGACGAAGAAGTCCGGTTTCGATATCACTCTTGATCTTGTCCATTACCAAGAGAAACAGTGATCGAACATTCCCTTTGATGCTCATCATCATTCACTCCTGCTGTCCTTCAGCCATCCCAACAGGTAGGACGTCAGACCTCTGATTCGTATGAGACTTAATAACAACAATTTCCGTCAATCTCTTAGAAATTTTACATGAGGGGCGAGTATCATGCAAGCCAAATATTTATGAATAATAATGCAAAATGATTAATTTCGACAGGGATTTTTATCCTAAAATAGGAAAAAAGACCCTACCAACACAAATGTTGGCAAGGTCTCTCTTTATGAAATATTACTTTCTATGGACGGGCGTGGAAGACGAACTTCACGAGGCTTGCTTCCCTCATACGGACCGACTACTCCTTGAGCTTCCATCATATCAATCAATCGTGCCGCTCTCGTGTAACCGACACGAAGACGACGCTGCAACAAGGATGCCGATGCCGTTTGGGCTTCTGAAACAATTTGGACAGCTTGGTCGTACAGTTCATCATCCACAACTGGCTGCTGCTCCTCCTGCACGTCACCCGGGATCATCTCTTCATTGTAGCGAGCCTCTTGCTGTTCTTTTACAAAACGAACAACCTCTTCTACTTCCTTGTCAGATACAAAAGCTCCTTGGACACGGGTCGGCTTGGATGCCCCCATCGGCAGCGATAGCATGTCTCCTCTACCGAGAAGCTTTTCTGCTCCTCCCATATCGAGAATCGTTCTGGAGTCCGCCATCGAAGACACCCCA
Organism: Brevibacillus sp. MER 51; assembly: GCF_023714195.1. Lineage (NCBI taxonomy): Bacteria > Bacillati > Bacillota > Bacilli > Caryophanales > Paenibacillaceae > Brevibacillus > Brevibacillus sp. MER 51. Next base: position 901,393 of record NZ_JAMAUS010000001.1, read on the forward strand.
AAGGCAATGCGGGATGGGATATTTGCCTTGATCACACCCGTAATGACATCTACAGAAGGACGTTGGGTCGCGATGATGAGATGAATCCCGGAAGCACGAGCCATTTGCGCGAGTCGACAAATCGCATCCTCCACTTCTCCCGGAGCTACCATCATCAAGTCCGCAAGCTCATCGACGATAACGACGATATAGGGAAGTGGCGTGCCTTCCACTTGTGCATTGTACATTTCAATATTGCGGCTACCGGTTTTGGCAAACAAATTATAGCGCCGTTCCATCTCGGCCACGACTTTTTTCAATGCAACAGAAGCCCTTCTCGGATCAGTAACAACTGGAGCCAATAAATGCGGAATTCCGTTGTAGACATTCAGTTCCACCATCTTCGGGTCTACCATCATCAGCTTGACTTCTTCCGGTTTGGCCTTGAACAAAATACTCATGATCAATCCGTTAATACATACTGATTTTCCGCTTCCCGTCGCACCCGCTACAAGCAAATGCGGCATCTTGGTCAAATCTGCAACGATCGGCTCTCCGGAAATATCTCGGCCAAGAGCAACGGTAAGCTTGCCTGGCGCATCTTGATACTCGGGTGCTTCCAACACCTCTCGTAATGATACGACCGCTACCTCCGAGTTCGGAACCTCGATGCCGATGGCTGATTTTCCTGGGATTGGTGCCTCAATCCTAATATCTTTTGCTGCCAATGCCAAAGCCAGATCATCCGTCAGGCTAACAATCCTGCTTACTTTTACCCCTGTAGCAGGCTGAACTTCGTAGCGTGTAACAGCTGGTCCTCGATGTACCTCGGAAACAGTTGCATTGACGCCAAAGCTCTTTAGTGTCTGCACTAATTTTGCCGCATTTGAGGTATGATCGACGTCTTTAGCTGTTGAACTCGCTTTGGGTCTTGCGAGCATTTGCAGACTTGGCAGCTCATACGGCATGGTATTTTGTTCTTCTCCGGTATTTATTGTACCGAAGATTTCCTCTTCTCCTTCGAGCGCAAACGTAATTTCCTGATTGGTTTTCGGTTGTGCAGCTTTCGCTTGATGACTAGGATGAATCGGTTCCTCATCCTCTTCCAGCGCAATGCGATCTGTAAAATCACGAATTAATGGGGCGTTCAGTTGCTGTACTTCTTCCTCCTGATTGACAGGCTGTGGATGAGATTTTTGCTCTTTCAACGCCGTAACAGCAATGGCCTCGTTCTCTGCCTCCGATTGTTTTTGCTTGCGAGCCTCTTCCGCTTCCTTTGCTTCTTTCTTTCTCTTCTCGCTCTCTTCCTGCAAAAGCTGTACAGAGTCCTTCACTGTATGCTTCGCCTTTCCGTAAAACAAAGCAAGCTTGTCCTTGGCAAACATCAAAATGTTTACATAAGAGAGATTGAACAGAAACATCAATCCCACGAGGAAAAGGAACACAATCACGAGACCAGTACCGATTGTTCCAACAAGGCCATTTGTCACCGCAAAAAACAGGGCACCAATCATTCCTCCGCCTACCCCGGTGGTGGACACTTTCTGACCATGATCGAGCCAAATTCTGTCCCATGTAACCTTAATAATGCTTTGCTCTGCAAATTTTCCATCTGCGGTAATTTGTTTGTACAATATCATGTGATCCCAAGTCAAAATCGCCACACCTATGAGCGCTATGCCTAAGACGCGGTAAGTAAGCTTCGGTGACTTTCTGGTAAACATCATATGTATGGCCATACCGATTAGCAGAACGGGAATGAGAAAATCCCATGAGCCCGCAATAAACCGAAATAGAAGTGCCAGTACATTTTTGCCCAGCCATCCACTCTCCAAAAGCCCGATCAAGGATAGCACGATGATGAGAAGTCCCAGCAGCTCTATTTTGACAACTGAGGCCAATGCCGCTTGTGAACGCTCTTTTTTTCTCCTACTCAATGGCACGCCTCCTCCCGTCATTATACTCCTTATGTATCCAATGGTAAGAACACCTCTATCGAGGCTTTTTCAACGTAGAACAACCGTGTAATAGCGGAAAGTTTCCATGCGCTCCGGAATTTAATTTCTAAATTCCTATTCGTTAAAAAAGGCAGCCGTCGCGTGTTCGGCTGCTGTTCGTACTTCTCTAGTATAACACAGGAAATTCATAGAAATACAGGACTTCTTAGGCAAGCCACTCAGGTTGAAACTGAATTTTTTGTCCAGGTGCGTATTGTTCCTTCAGGTAGTCTTGCGGATTGGGACTAATCAGCCTGACGATTTTTCCTTCAAACGGTCCGGTTTGCTCAATGAGCATCGTGGCATGACCCACCGCTATCTCTTTGAGCTCTTGTTTCTCCACTTGCTCCATGTTCTCAAACACCGTTTCCATCGGAATGATGGAGTATAGGATCATTGGAGTACACTCTCCTCGCCTTTTTGCGCTTTGATCAGTTCGTTCAGTTTTTTCAGTGCGCTACCAAGACCGCCTACTTCATCAATCAATCCGTATTTTACCGCATCTACACCAATCACGTTGGTTCCAATGTCTCGTGTCAATTCACCGGTACGGGTCATGAGCTCACGGAACTTTTCTTCTGAAACTTTTGAGTGACGGGCGATAAAGCTTACTACACGATCCTGCATTTTGTCCAAGTACTCAAACGTTTGAGGCACACCAATTACAAGACCCGTCAAACGGATCGGGTGTATCGTCATCGTGGCTGTTTCTGCAATAAACGAGTACGAACCAGCTACAGCAATTGGAACACCAATGCTATGACCACCGCCAAGTACGAGTGTGACTACCGGTTTGGACAAGGACGATACCATTTCCGCAATTGCCAAGCCTGCTTCCACGTCCCCGCCAACCGTATTCAAAATAACGAGTACGCCCTCTATTTTACTGTTTTGTTCTGCCGCAACCAATTGAGGGATGAGGTGCTCGTACTTGGTCGTCTTATTTTGTGGGGGCAACTGAATATGCCCTTCTACTTGTCCGATGACGGTCATACAATAAATATTGCTTTCGAGCTGTGGAACGTTTGTCTGGCCCAGTTGCGTAATGGAATCCAGCAGTTTTTTCTTCGGGTCTTCCTGTGCGGGTGCTTCTGATGGCGGCGAGGCAGAAGGCTCCTGATCATCAGTGGGTGATTGTGGCTGAGATTCCTTACTATTTACTGCTGTGTTTGCAAACGGCGGCCTATTTAAAAAATCGCTAAATTGTTGATTCGACATGGATGATCCTCCCTCACTTTCCTCTGTAGTATGGATAAGGACAGGAAAAATCATGCGCCCACAAAGGCAAAAAAAGCCAGAAACCCTTTTTCAAAAGGATTTCCAGCTCTTTATCGTGATCCTACACTTCCATGATAATCGGCAAGATCATCGGACGTCTGCGCGTTTGCTCGTACAGATAACGGCCTAATGACTCTTTCACGTTATTTTTCAGTGAAGACCATTCGTTCACATTTTCTTCCATGCATTTGACAAGTGTTTGGGTCACTATGCGATTTGCCTCATCCAGCAGCTCTTCGGATTCTCGCACGTAGACGAAACCGCGAGAAATGATGTCTGGACCTGACAAAATCGTGCCATTTTGTTTGCTGAGTGTAACGACAACTACCAGTATGCCATCTTGTGACAGTAATTTGCGATCTCTAAGTACGATGTTTCCTACATCACCAACACCCAAGCCGTCAATCAAAACATTGCCAGCATGGACTTTTCCACCGTAACGGGCCTTGCCCCCTGAGAATTCAACTGTATCGCCGTTATCGAGCAAAAATGTGTTTTCTTCAGGAATTCCAACCTGTTCAGCAAGTAAAGCATGTGTTTTCAGCATGCGATATTCACCGTGAACGGGAATAAAGTATTTAGGCTTCATTAGGTTAAGCATCAGGCGCAATTCCTCTTGGCTTCCATGACCGGAGACGTGGACGGTTCCGTTAGGTCCATGGCCACCATAAATGACATCTGCACCAATGCGCGATAATTGATCGATCGTACGCGCCACGTATTTTTCATTCCCTGGAATGGGAGTGGCTGCAATAATAACGGTATCCCCTGGAAGGATGTCAATTTTCCGATGGGCGGATCGGGCCATACGAGTGAGCGCAGACATAGGCTCTCCTTGGCTTCCAGTTGATAAAATAACGACTTGTTCAGCAGGCAATTTGTTGATTTCATCGATCTCAACAATCAAGCCCTCAGGGACCAACAAGTACCCTAGGTCTCTGCTGATAGTAATGACATTTTGCATGCTCCGGCCAACAACCGTCAATTTACGGTTGAACTGTGCTGCAGCGTCCACCACTTGTTGAATGCGGTGAACATTTGATGCAAACGTAGAAACAACAATACGTCCAGGTGCTTTGCTGAACACATCCATGAGTGCTTTGCCCACTGAGCGTTCCGATCCGGTAAATCCAGGCCGTTCTGCATTCGTACTGTCAGAGAGCAAGCACAAAACGCCTCTGTCACCGATCATCGCCATTTTTGCCAGATCAGCTACCTGATTGTTAACAGGTGTTTGATCGAACTTGAAGTCTCCTGTATGAACGATGTAGCCTTCTGGCGTATCCAAGCATACCCCTACACAATCCGGGATGCTGTGGTTTACACGGAAAAAGGTTGCCTTCATCTTTCCGAGAACGACTTCCGAGTCGCTGTTGATCAATACGCGTTTTGTTTCATTTAGGATGCCCGCTTCTTTTAACTTTGCATCAATTAAACCAAGGGTAAGTTTTGTCGCATAAACCGGGACTTTCAAATGCTTCAGCACATAGCTGAGGCCGCCGATGTGGTCTTCATGTCCATGCGTAATAATAATACCCCGAACCTTGTCACGATGTTCCTCCAAGTAGGTGATATCCGGAATAACCATATCAATCCCCAGCATTTCCTCTTCTGGGAACTTCAATCCGGCATCAATCACTACGATGTCGTCACCGCTTTGTACCACGTACATATTCTTCCCAATTTCGCCGACTCCGCCCAGGGCGAAAACGAGAACAGAGTGATTCGACTTTGCCAAAACGTGTAACCTCCTATATTTAGTTGTCATGTCCACTCAAAAAAACCGCCCCAAATCACTTGTTCTTATTATACCCGAAGTGAAATCATGAACACAAGGAAAAAGAGCCATCCCAGGCAGGAATGGCTCTTGATCTTCTATGGAGTTAAACAAGCAGAGAATGAACGAATGCTTTTTCTTGTTCGTTCAGCTCGACTAATGGCAGTCGAACGCCTCCAACTTGAACGCCGAGCTTTTCTAAAGCGACCTTGGTCGGTCCTGGGCTCGGGTATGCAAAGAGGCCCTCAAAAATCGGCAACAGCTTGCGATGGAGTCTTGCTGCCTCCGCTAAGTTACCGACAAAAAAGGCGTCCATCATGTCTGTCATTGGACGGCCAACTACGTGACTCGCCACACTGACAATGCCCACTCCCCCGATAGACAGGATCGGCAAGGTTAATCCATCATCGCCACTGTACAGCTCAAAGCCTTCCGGTGCATGCTCAATGATTTGCGCCATCTGCGACAAATTGCCGGAGGCTTCCTTGATGCATACTACATTAGGCAGTTTTGCCAAACGGAGTGTCGTTTCAGCAGTCATATTGACGACGGATCTTCCTGGCACATTATAAAGCATCACGGGCAGCTCGGTCGCTTCCGATAATGCCTTGAAATGTGCGTATAGTCCTTCCTGTGATGGCTTGCTGTAATAAGGAGCAACGACCATGACAGCGTCTACGCCAATGGATTGTACAGCTTGGGTGAACTCAATGCTTGAGGCTGTATCATTACTGCCTGTTCCTGCAATGATGTGGCATCTTCCTTTTGCGTAGGAAACCACATGTCGGAAAAGGTCGAGTTTCTCCGTACGGGATAAAGTTGGTGATTCACCCGTGGTACCACTCAATACGATTCCAGTTGAACCATTTGCAATCAAATGGTCAATCAGTCGCTCTGTTTTATCGTAATCGACCTGTAGCTGCTCATTAAAAGGCGTTACCATAGCGGTAACCAGTCGACCAAAACGTGCCACTACCTCTCCAACTCCTCTTATCGTGATCAGTAGGTATTTAAAGTCAGGATATGCTCTTACATATGTTGAACATGCAGGTTGAACTGCTGATGAAGAGCGCGAACCGCCTTCACCATATCCATTTCATGCACGAGTACCCAGATGGTAGTATGAGAGTCTGCCGATTGAAGAATTTGAATGTCTTCTTGTGTAAGTGCCTCCACGATTCTCGCCATCACGCCGGGCACGCCCGTCATCCCTGCACCAATCACGGACACTTTTGCGCAATGCGGCAAAAGCTGCGGCTCGTATCCCATTTCCGTTAACAGACGAGCAGCTTTTTCTCCCATTTCATCATGGACCGTGTAAGCAACACCCATTGGGTTCACATTGATGAAATCTACACTGATGTTATTGGTTGCCATCGTTTTGAAGACTTGTAGCTGTGTATCATAATACCCTTCTTTGTTCGCGACTTTGATTTGGGTAATGTTCGGTACATGAGCAATTCCCATAACGACTCTGTCGTTTACAGTGTAGCCCATCTTCCCGATCTCCAGCATCGTCGTAACAAGTGTACCGGGGTCGTCCGAAAACGTAGAGCGAACACGAATCGGCACGTTTGCGTGCATCGCGATCTCCACCGCTCTAGGATGAATAACTTTTGCACCCAGGTGAGCCATGTTGCAAATTTCCGTGTAGGTCACCATACCGAGCCGCTGCGCTTCTTCAACGATACGCGGGTCTGCGGTCATGATGCCTTCCACGTCGGTGAAAATATCCACCGTTTCAGCCTTCAAGGCGACACCGAGAGCGGTTGCAGTCGTATCGCTTCCGCCCCGTCCCAGTGTCGTAATTTCCCACTCGGCTGTACGCCCCTGAAATCCTGGAACGATCACAACTTGATTTTCCTGCAAGTCTTGCAAAATGCGACTTGGATCGATCGACATGATTTGTGCATTTGTAAAGTCGTCGCTCGTCACTATATTTGCTTGACCGCCTGTCAAAATCGTTGCTTTAATTCCCCGTGCATTCAGCATGCTGCACATGACTGTAGCAGAGATGATTTCTCCGGTATGCATCAGCATATCCATTTCTCTACTCGGCAGTTGGTTCCCGTTCGCTCGAACCAACTGCAAAAGTGTATCGGTTGCATATGGATCGCCTTTGCGTCCCATCGCCGATACGACAACGACGAGGGCATAGCCCTCATCAATTGCTTTTTCCATATGGTAGATTGCCCGCATCCGGCAATCCTCCGTCGTCAAGGAAGAACCACCGAACTTCTGGACGAGAATCTTCACTAACCTCTCCCCTATACTCTTGCTTTTATGAGTTCTTCAGCGATTTGTACTGTATTCCATGCTGCACCCTTGAGAAGATTGTCAGAAACGATCCACATATGCAGTCCACGAGGATGATGGAGATCACGACGCACCCGGCCCACGAATACTTCCAGTTTGCCTGTTGCATCAGTAGCGAGTGGATACTGCTGTTCCTCCGGCGCATCTACTAACACGATACCCGGAGCGTCTTTCAGCAGGGCCTTTACTTCTGCCAGATCGTAATCCTGTTTCAGCTCTACATATACCGACTCGCTGTGGCCGTAGACCACTGGAATACGTACGCAAGTAGCTGAAACAAGTACAGTGTCATCACCGAAGATTTTTTTGGTCTCATTGACCATTTTCATTTCTTCATAAGTAAAACCATTGTCGGTGAACACATCAATCTGCGGAATCGCGTTGTACGCAATCTGATGATGTACAGGCAATTTGCCTACGGGAAGTACGTTACACTGCGGTTCTTTCCCATCCAAAATGTCTCGACTCTGGTCGAGCAATTCATTGATCGCAGATTGACCTGCACCGGATACTGCCTGGTAAGTAGAAACGATAATTCTGTCTATACCAAAACGATCATAAAGGGGCTTTAGAGCGGCAACCATCTGAATCGTAGAGCAATTCGGATTCGCAATGATTCCATTATGAGCGAGCGCAGCATCCATGTTTACTTCTGGCACAACGAGAGGGACATCTGGGTCCATCCGGAATGCACTGGTATTGTCAATGACAACCGCGCCATGACGTACTGCGTGATGAGCCAGTTCCTTGCTGACCGATCCGCCAGCACTAAACAGGGCGAAATCAACCCCTGCAAAACTGTCTGGAGTCGCCTCTTCCAGTACAATTTCTTGCCCCTTGAAGGTGACTGTTTTTCCTGCAGAACGTCCAGAAGCAAGCAGCTTAAGCTGTTTGATTGGGAAGTTGCGCTTTTCTAATAGTTGAATCATCTGCTGTCCGACTGCACCAGTCGCACCGACTACAGCAACATTGAAAGTCAGTTGGTTTGCCATCTCTTACTCTCCTCCTAATCGCGAAAAAGCAGGTTAATTGTTTTTTCTGTAGTCTTATTAGTAGTTAAATCTTTCGATGAGCAAGGGTTGCAATTGTCGACCTTCCAAAGCTGCTTCGCATGTTTCCAATAGGAGATCCATACGAGCTACAAGCGAATTCGGTTTTTTATCCGGAGCATCCTGCCCGAACGGCACGAAATACATATTTTTCGCAGCCAACAGCTTGGCAATATTGGCTGCATTTAATCCCAGACCATCATTGGTGGATATGGCAATCACGATGGGTCGCAAATTACGCATGGTAGCCTTAGCCGCCATCAGTACGGCACTATCCGTAATGGCATTTGCCAGTCGACTCGTCGTACTCCCTGTGCAAGGCGCAATCAGCATGACATCCAACAGCTTGGAAGGTCCCAACGGCTCAGCCTGAGGAATAGTCGAAATAAGCTCTTCCCCCGTCAGTTCCTTGATTTGTTGCTGCCAGCTTTGCGAAGTACCGAAGCGTGTATCCGTGGTCATAATCGTATTTGATACGATCGGAACCACCCGTGCTCCAGCATCCACAAATCGCTTAATTTGCGGCATCGTTTCCTCAAAGGTGCAATGCGATCCAGACAAACCAAATCCAATGGTCTTTCCCTGAAGCTTACTCATGTTGCATCCCCTCCTGGCGCTTTCCTTTGATCCGCAATCAGACGAGACAATGTTTGGGCTAAAATTTGTCCAGCGGTTTTAGGTGCAACGATTCCAGGCAATCCGGGAGCAAGAAGAGCTTTGATACCTCGTCTCTCAGCGTAACGAAAATCTGTTCCCCCTGGCTTGGAGGCAAGATCAAGTATAAACGCCGATTGAGGCATTTGAGCAATCACTTCTGCCGTGAGTAATAATTGCGGGATGGTATTAAAAATGAAATCAGCATTCGTAACCTGTTGCCTTACTTCGCTTATATGGAAGGGAGTCAATCCCATCTCATAAATGCGTGCCAAGTGTTCTTGACGTCTGGCTCCAACTCTTACGCGGGCTCCCAACGAATGCAATGCTCGAGCCATGGACAAACCTGTTCGGCCCAATCCCAAAACAATTGACTGTGATCCATGAATCGTAATATCCGTATGTTGAATCGCCATCATTAACGCTCCCTCTACAGTAGGGATAGAGTTATAGATAGCTACGTCATCACGATCCAAAAGCTCCACGAGAGGAAGCTGTGTGGAAGCCAACAGCTTTTTCAGATAAGGCTTTGCCATTCCCGTGTAAACCACGCAATGACCCGGCAGACTTGCCACATGTTCGTCTAGCAACTGCAGTTGTTTGGAGCAGAAAATACTTTCCACGTATCCTTGATCATCGGTCCCTACGATGGGTAGGATGAGGGCGTCCACGTCTTTCAACACATCGCATGTTAATGGTTTCTTCGTTGCCCCTGTAAAATTACTTTCCAGGTTGTCGAAGCCAACTAACGTGACGCTAGCATCCAGTTGTATGCATCGCTTAATGACTTCCAACTGGCGAGCGTCTCCGCCGATGAAGGCAACATGTATGCCCGTTAGCATGCTGCGTTCCCCTTTCCACACATTTTACTGCATTAAATGATCGGAACGCAAAGGTTTTCCATTTGGAAAAGTTGACGGAAATCCATGCGGTCTACCCCCATCCTATTCCGCTCCTGCTACTTCGGTGACAGTAGCGCCTACTTTTGAGAAGCTTGTGCCTCAGGGGCTTGAAGCTGGATGATGACCATATCTGGCCCAATTTTTACGATGGAACCCCATGGGATCACGAGGTCCTCGCGCTTCTTGCCGAACCCAAAGAAACTACCTCCTGGCAAGATGATGGATTGAATCGAACCGTTTTCGGGATGGATGACTAAATCGGAATCACTGATGACCCCCATTTTCTCTCCGTTGTCCAGTCCGATAATCTCCTTCCCACCCAACTCGCTTAAGCGCATGGAGAAGCCCCCTTTGTCCTTTCATTTACTGTTGATATACGCAAAAAAATCCGGGCTATGCCGGATTTTTGCCTACAACAAAATATCGTTCTTCACGTTTTCAGGGAAGCCATCGAGTGGACTCACCATCGCCATCGACATCTTGGACCGGAACAGCTGCTGCGCCACAGCCAAAACAGATTCATGGGAAACACGGTCAATTTTGGCGATGATCTCATCAAGACTGAGATGACGGCCCAGCAAAAGCTCATTTTTGCCAAGGCGACTCATACGGCTATTCGTGCTTTCCAAGCTGAGCATCAGGCTGCCTTTCAGCTGCTCTTTTCCTTTGTTCAGCTCTTTGTCCGTAATTCCATGATCAGCGACATCGCGCAGGACGCGCGAGACGATGTCAAAAACCTGTCCCACTTGCTCTGGTGCCGTTCCTGTATACACGTGGAACGTACCCGCTTCTTTATAGGACGAATGATAGGAATACACGGAGTATGCCAAGCCGCGTTCTTCTCGAATTTCTTGGAATAGACGCGAGCTCATGCTGCCACCCAGCACATTGTTCAGCAAAATCAAGGAATATACTTCGGGATGTCCTACCTTAAACCCAGGTAAAGACAGGCACAAATGAGCTTGCTCTGTTGCCTTGTGATGTGCGATAACATTTCCAGCAAAGTCAGGAGTAGACAAGGTCGGCATAGTGCCTGGACGAGAGAAAGCTTGAAAGCGCTTTTGAATATCTTCAATCAAACTGTCTTCAAAATTTCCCGCTACCGTAATCACCGTATTCGTTGGCAGGTAGTGCTGATCAATATAACCGAGCAAATCATCACGTTTCAAGCTACGCAGGACATCTTCCGTACCCAAAATCGAATAGCCTAGCGGGTGTGTGCTGTACGAAGCGCGTGCAATCAAATCATGAACCAAATCATCTGGAGTGTCTTCATACATGCTGATCTCTTCAATGACGACGTTCTTTTCCTTTTCCAACTCATCTGCATCAAATACCGAGTTGAAGTACATATCGGAAAGAACATCGAGAGCGATCGGAGCATGTTGGTCGAGCACCCTTGCGTAATAGCAAGTATACTCCTTCGAAGTAAAGGCGTTCACGTTCCCGCCAATCTCATCAAAGGTTTCCGCAATTTCCTTTGCAGAACGGGTTTTTGTGCCTTTGAAAAACATATGCTCGAGAAAATGGGAAATCCCGTTGTTTTTCTCGTTTTCATATTTCGAACCAGTCCCTACCCAGATGCCTAAGGCAACGGAGCGAACGGACGGAATCCGTTCCGTCACGATTCGAAGACCGTTATCACACGTATGACGTTGTATCACGTAAATCCTCCTCGGTTGTTCATCTGTCTCTACCCGAAACCTCGGGGAATTTCTTGTAAACACGTCTAACTATAGCAAACTTCCTTTGTCTCCACAATAAATGAACATGTATTTACGGTGACGGGAGTCTACGACTCGATATAACCTCCGAAACAGTCGTCGGCTGTAACCCCTTCTTTTTGGCGATCGTCAGAAGCTGATCTAAACTGGCCTCGGAGGTAGAAGTAGGGTGCATGAGTACGAGGACGCCGTTCTCCATTTTTCGGCTTATTTTATTGATCACATAAGCAGGCGAAGGTTTCTGCCAGTCAATGGTATCTGCCGTCCATAGTATCGTCTTCATTTGATAAGATGAATGCGCGATTTGTACAACGCGTTGGTTAAAAGCACCAGATGGCGGTGCAAACAGGGAAGGCTTTACTTCCAGCGTTTTAAAAATAACATCTTGCGTACGACTTATCTCTTGATGAATCCTCTGTGTTCCCAGTGTGTTCATATCAGGATGCGAATACGCATGATTCCCAATCTCATGGCCACGTGCCATAATCTTTTTCGCTTCTTCTGGGTAGCGTTTTACCCAAGAGCCATCCAGAAAGAACGTTGTTTTTACCTTATGTTTATCGAGTGTATTGAGCATCGAATCGAGATACTCATTTCCCCAAGCCACATTGATCATAAAAGAAATCGCTGGTTTATTTGGATTTCCTCGATAGATCGGTTGTGCTCCCAATTGCTCAAGCGAAACCGCTGGAGGTACTTCCTTGTATACCAGCAAATCTGGGCTGGACACACCCGCAGCCAGCATTTTATTGAGTGATTCTTCTACATCGACTACACGTCCATTATAGCCGGGAATCGCCTTCCACGTCTGATCGACGACGGCATCGATTGGTTCTTCCTCTCTGCCCTCTTTCCACTTTTCAATCTGCGCCCGTAAACGCGCTTTTTCATTGTCGTTTCGATCCCCATTTGCTACCTGGACATTTTTGAGCGTGCTAATGTAATGATGAATAGGCTGATAATTCAAGAGAACAATCAGCGCAGCTCCATATATAACGATGAACAAAAGTCTCCTGGTCCTATTCGTCATTAGGGCGTCGCCCTCCTCTATCAATCGTGCGAGTCTCTCTTGTCCAATGTATGAAGGGAGGGAACGACTTAGACATACGAATCAGGAGCATCTGGTATAGAAAAGAAAAAAGCTTCCGTACACGAATTTCTTCGAGTGACGAAGCCTTTTGGTTTCCTTTATTCTGCTTTTGTTGGCGTTTCAGCAGCTTGTGCCGCAGCAGCTTGTTCTTTCAAAACTGCTTTGCGAGAGAGATTCACACGACCTTGGTCGTCGATCTCGGTCACTTTCACTTGTACTTTATCACCAACTGCGACAACATCTTCTGTTTTGGCTACACGCTCTTCAGCCAGTTGAGAGATGTGGCACAAGCCCTCTTTACCCGCGAACAACTCGATGAACGCACCGTACTTCTCTACGCGTTTTACTGTTCCCAGGTATACCTGACCAACAGCTACCTCACGAACCAGATCTTCAATGATTTGTTTCGCGCGCAGATTCGCCTCGTGGTTGATGGATGCAATGAAGACTCTTCCATCTTGTTCGATGTCGATTTTTACGCCGGTTTCTTCGATAATCTTATTGATGACACGACCTTGTGGACCGATTACATCGCGAATTTTCTCCGGATTGATCGTCATGGTCATGATTTTTGGTGCATAAGGAGACAGTTCTTTACGCGGTTCGGAAATCGTGCTCATCATATGGTTCAAAATGTGCAAACGACCAACACGCGCTTGCTCCAAGGCCAACTCTAAAATTTCACGGTTAATACCGGAAATTTTGATGTCCATTTGGATAGCTGTTACACCAGCCTCTGTACCCGCTACTTTGAAATCCATGTCTCCCAAATGATCTTCCATACCTTGAATATCAGTCAGGATCGAGAAAGATTTCTCATCTTTGCTCATGATCAAGCCCATCGCAATACCTGCTACCGGTGCTTTGATCGGTACACCTGCATCCATCAAGGCAAGTACGCTCGCGCAAATCGACGCTTGCGATGTGGAACCGTTGGATTCAATGACTTCGGATACGAGACGAATCGTGTATGGGAACTCTGTCTCAGATGGAATGATCGGCTCGATAGCACGCTCACCCAACGCACCGTGTCCGATTTCACGACGACCCGGAGGACGCAACGGACGTGCTTCACCCACGCTATACGGCGGGAAGTTGTAGTGGTGCATGAAACGCTTCGATTCTTCCAGACCGAGTCCATCGAGAATTTGAACATCTCCCAGCGCGCCCAATGTGCAAACGCTCAACGCTTGCGTCTGACCACGGGTAAACATAGCAGAGCCATGTGTACGGGAAAGAATGTTTGTCTCACTGGACAGCGGACGGATTTCGTGCAAAGCTCGTCCATCAGGGCGAACTTTCTCGTCAGTAATCAGACGGCGAACCTCATCCTTGACAATATTGCCAAGTACTTCGCTAATCATCTTTTCCTGTGCTGGATATGCCTCAGGATCCTTGGCTGCAAAATGCTCTTTGGTTTCTGCCTTGATATCGTCAATAGCATCGTAGCGCGCTTGTTTTTCTTCGATGCGAACAGCTTCTTTCAAGCGAGCTTCCGCATATGCACGTACAGCTTGATCGATTTCAGGATCAACCTCATGCAAGATGACTTCCATCTTTTGCTTGCCGATTTCTGCCACGATCATGTTCTGGAATTCTACCAATTGCTTAATCACGTCATGACCAGCCATGATCGCTTCAAGCATGACCGCTTCCGGTACTTGGTTCGCAGCTGCTTCCACCATGTTAATCGCTTTGTGCGTACCTGCGACAGTCAGGTGAATATCGCTTTTCTCTGCTTGAGCTACAGTAGGGTTAATGACGAACTCACCGTCAATTCGACCTACGATTACCCCTGCAATCGGACCTTCAAAAGGAATCTCCGAGACGCATAGCGCTGCGGAAGTACCGATCATCGCAGCGATTTCAGGTGAGCAGTCTTGATCCACAGACAGAACAGTATTTACGATTTGTACATCGTTACGGAATCCTTCTGCAAAAAGAGGGCGGACAGGGCGGTCAATCAAGCGGCTAGCCAAAATCGCCTTTTCGCTTGGACGTCCTTCTCTTTTAATAAAGCCGCCAGGAATTTTCCCAACCGCATAGAGACGTTCCTCATAGTTGACAGTCAGTGGAAAGAAGTCAAGTGGTTTTGGCTCCTTCGAGACTGTAACTGCAGACAGGATTGCTGTATCGCCGTAACGAACCAAGACCGAACCATGCGCCTGTTTAGCCATTTTGCCAAATTCCAGGGTCAGTTTTCGGCCTGCCAGTTCGAAGTCATATGTACGGTATTGTTGCTCCATGATGCTAGCAGTCCTCCTTCACAACAATGTGCATTTACACACTTTGTTTTCTACCTATATGTATTATTTCCTGCCATGATAAAAATTAAATGGGTACCTTTGGCAGTCGTTCTAGATAATAAAAAAAGCTTCTTTTGTGAAGCTAATGTAAGCAAACCATTTGTTTCTAAGCCTTTACTCGTTAGGATAGGCTTAGCGCATTTCGTGCGCTAAACCCTCCCACACGATAGAAAAAGCGGGCAGAACCCGCTTTCTACAAAACGCTGATTAGCGGCGCAGACCCAGGCGGTCTACAACCGAACGATAGCGTTGAACATCTGCTTCACGCAGGTATGTCAACAGGTTACGACGTTGACCAACCATTTTCAAGAGACCACGACGGCTGTGGTGATCTTTCTTGTGCGTACGCAAGTGTCCGTTCAGATTGTTAATGTTTTCGGTCAAGATAGCGATTTGCACTTCCGGTGAACCGGTGTCGTTCTCATGAGTACGGAACTCTTGAATCAGTTGAGTTTTACGTTCTTGAGTCAATGCCATCATGACTCACCTCCTCATTTTTTATACCGTTCGCCGAGTCTGCCGTCGGTGAGAATCGGACAGCCAAGCTACGGTTATCTGTACAACGTTTTGAATTATAGCATACCATTTTGTGAAAAGCAAAGAGAATCCTTTACGAGATTCCCTCTGCGAATTTTTGCTTCGCCGTTTGTACATCTCGTCCAATTTGTGCGATGAGTGCATCGACTCCAGCAAACTTCTGCTCTTCCCGGATGTAGAACAAAAACTCTACTTCTACTTCTTTGTCATAAATTTCACCAGAGAACTCAAAAATGTGCACTTCTAGTGACTTTTCTTTTTTCTCCAGTTCAAATGTAGGCTTGATCCCAACGTTCATGACACCATAGTAGCTTTGTTCATCCACGGTAAAGCGAACGCCGTAGACCCCATTCTTTCCGATTAAGTACGGCTGATTCACTTGGACGTTCGCTGTAGGAAAACCAATGGTTCGACCGCGTTTGTCGCCATGCACGACTGTTCCACGCACTTTGTAGGAGCGGCCTAGCAAATGACGAACCTGCTCGACATCCCCATGATGAAGATATTCACGGATGATTGTACTGCTCACTTTTTCACCCAAGCGATTTACCGGACCCACGATGTCGAGCCCATAGCGACCTTTGCTCATTTCTTGCAAGGTATGGGCAGTCCCCATCCCGCGATAACCAAAGGTGTAGTCGAAGCCAACGACAATATGGCGGCATTCCAATGGAAGAAGGCACTCTGCGATGAAATCTTCTGGATAAATAGCCGCAAAGCTGATATCGAACTTCATCACATATGTGGTGTCTACGCCCATCTTTTCGAATTGCTCGAGCTTGTCTGCAAGTGGTGTCAAATAGCGGGTATAACCGCTTTGCCCCAAAACTTCTCGAGGATGCGGATCAAAGGTCACTACCGTACTTTGCCATCCGTTTGCTTTCGCTGTATCAATCGCCTTTTGGATTACACGGCGATGCCCAATATGTACACCATCAAAGTACCCCAGTGCAATTGCACAAGGATTCGCTTGCAGGTCAGACGGAAACGGGTATGTTAGGTAGATCGTTTTCACGGATTACACCTCGGCTGGAAAGACTTTTTCTGGCTTGGCGAAAAGTCCTTTGTCTCCACGGCATACGCGATGAATGCCAAGTAATTCTTCCCCCGCAAACAAGCAAATCAAACTTCCTTCCTCCGCAGTGACGCCCGGAAGCGCAGTCGCAAGTCCATTACGTACTGCTTTGATCCGTTCTGGCTTGACCTGAAACGATGGTAAGAACGAGATTGCCTGAGGGATGGAGACCAAGTAGTGGGAAATGTCTTCCCCGCTTGCTGCCTGTTCCTCAATTTGCTGGAGCGGGATTGCCTCTTGCTCCTGGAACGGGCCGCTTTTTATTCGCCGCAACAGCTTCATATGGGCAGGATAACCCAGAGCGCGTCCGAGGTCAACACATAAGGTGCGCATGTATGTGCCTTTGGAGCACGTGCACGTGAATGCAACATCGACAGTGTCCCCATCTACGCTAATCTTATGAAGTGTCAGCTCATAGAGCGTCACTTTCCGAGCCTGCCGTTCAATTACCGTGCCTTCACGAGCCAGATCGTACAGCCGCTTGCCGTTTACCTTAACCGCAGAGAACATCGGAGGTATCTGCTCCATTTCACCCAAGAAGGATGCGAACAGCGCTTGAATACGCTCCGTCGTAATCGATGCTGCATCTACTCCAGCTTGCTCCACCACTTCTCCGGAAGCATCTTCCGTCGTGGTAGTTGAGCCGAGGCGCATGACTACATCATAGCGCTTAGGCAGCTCTTGCAAATATTCAACCAGCCTCGTTGCGTGTCCCACACAAATGGGGAGTACACCCGTCACATCTGGATCAAGTGTACCCGTATGCCCCACTTTTTTCGTTCCATACAATCGACGAATACGTGCTACACAATCATGGGATGTCATACCAGCTGGCTTGTCGATAACCAGCACGCCGTTCACGTTACTCATCGAATTTCACTCCTACTGCATCGTCCAGCACAGTCCAAACTTTTTGCTGTACTTCTGAAAGTGGTCCTTTGATCGTGCATCCTGCTGCTTTTGCGTGTCCACCGCCACCGAGCTGCTTCGCAATGACAGCTACGTCAACCCGATCGCGAGCGCGCATGCTCACCTTTACCACTCCCGGTTCCGCTTCCACAAAAGAAACGCCGACCTCGACTCCTTCAATGTTACGGCAGTAATTCACCAATCCACCAGCATCTTCCCGCTCTGCCCCCACTTCGGCAAAATCTGCGGCTGCAACAGTGATGGAGGCAACCAAATTTTGATGGGTCAGTTGCAACGTTTGGAGAGCGCGTCGCAGTACTTTCACATGGGCAAATGTGATTTCTTCCAGACACCGTTCTGCTACGTCTCCTGGCTTCACACCATATCCGAGCAATCGAGCTGCGATCTCCATGACGCGTGGTGATGTATTGGAATAACGGAAACCGCCAGTATCCGTCAGAAGGCCAGTATAGATACACAGCGCAAGCTCTTCGTTGAAAGAAACCCCTGCTGCTTCTGCAACATCAAACAAAATCTCTGCTGTTGCGGCTGCATCCGGTCGAACCAGATTTACCGTTCCAAAATGATCGTTGGTCGGGTGATGATCGATATTCAGCAAAGCAGGGCCAGAAGCAAATAAAGACCGTACATCGCCCATCCGCGACTCATCCGCGCAGTCTACAGCGATTACGGCCCCGAACGTCTCGTTCAGTGGTTGTTTGCGCAGGTTATAAAGACGGTCAAACCGCGGCAAGAAGTTAAACTTGATCGGTGTTTCCCCTTCGTTTACAACCACATACTCTTTTCCCAATTGCTCTAGCATGAGCACGACTCCCAAAGCAGATCCTGTAGCATCTCCGTCAGGGCTTACATGGGAAAGAACCAGGAAGCGGTCGTGCTCCTGCATAAAACGCACCGCTTCCTGTACTGCCATTTGATTAGGATTCATCCTGTTTCTCTCCCTCTGTGGAGATTTCCCGCAGGATTGATTCAATTTTGCTGCCGTAGTCAATGGACTCGTCCAGCTTGAATACAAAATCAGGAATGTGACGCAGCTTTACGCGTTTCCCGATCTCCGTACGCAAATAACCTTTTGCTTTTGTCAAACCTGCAAGAGAAGCTTTACGCTCTTCCTCACTGCCAAAAATGCTGACAAAAACCTTTGCCAATTGCAGGTCACTGCTTACCTCTACATCTGTTACCGTTACGAAACCGACACGAGGATCTTTGAGTCCACGCTGCAATACGAGGCTCAACTCTTTTTTGATTTCTTCGCCTACGCGGCTGATTCGTGTTTTATTCATCGATTTTCACCTCCGCTGGCTGCTCTTTAGTCGTAGTATTCCGTATCCACGCGAATCAACTCTACCTCTGGATGGTTTTCCACGAATCGAATGACAGCCTGCATTTCTTGTTGTAAAAAAGAAATCTCATTAGCAACGGCAGCGATACCCAACACGGTACGCTGCCATTGCTCGAGATAAGCCACCTCTGCCGCGGAGACATGAAATCGGCTCCGCAGCTTGCCGATCAGACTTTTGACGATGGCCCGTTTTTCTTTCAGGTTTTGGCTAGCGGGCAGAAACAGTTCGATCTGCACACCTGCTATCATTATTGTTTCACTTCAACCATGACGAATGCTTCGATGACGTCGCCGATTTTGAGGTCATTGAAGCGTTCCAAAGTCAGACCGCACTCATAGCCAGCAGCAACGTCTTTCGCATCATCTTTGAAGCGTTTGAGGGTATCGAGCTTACCTTCATAAATCACAATGCCTTCGCGGATCAAACGCGCACCAGCATCGCGGCTCAATTTACCTTCAGTCACATAGCAACCTGCAATGTTTCCGACTTTGGATACTTTGAACACTTCACGAATCTCAGCTTGGCCGATAATGTTTTCTTTGAAGACTGGATCAAGCATACCTTTGAGAGCAGACTCGATCTCTTCAATTACAGTATAGATCACACGGTGTAGGCGAATGTCGATCTTCTCTTGTTCAGCCATGCTGCGCGCATTTGGTTCAGGACGAACGTTGAAACCAATGATAATGGCATTCGAAGCATTTGCCAGTGTAACATCGGATTCTGTAATCGCACCAACACCTGTATGAATGATCTTCACACGAGTTCCGTTGACATCGATTTTCTCCAAAGAACCGCGCAGTGCTTCCACAGAACCGTGTACGTCTGCTTTTACAATCAGGTTCAGTTCTTTGATATCGCCTTCTTGGATGTGTTGGAACAAATCATCCAAAGAAACGCGGGAGCTTTCACGACGCTCGGATTCACGTTGCTTGGAAGCACGTGCTTCCCCGATTGCGCGGGCTTTCTTCTCGTCTTCAAAGACACGGAACTGATCGCCTGCTTGTGGAACATCATTCAGACCCGTAATTTCTACTGGCGTAGATGGACCTGCTTCTTTCAGACGGCGTCCTTTGTCATTCACCATCGCACGCACACGTCCAAAAGCGGAACCGACAACGATAGGATCACCTACACGGAGAGTACCTTGTTGAACCAGGATAGTTGCAACAGGACCACGTCCCTTGTCGAGCTCAGCTTCGACAACGGTACCGCGCGCAAGTTTGTCTGGGTTGGCTTTCAGTTCTTGTACTTCGGATACGAGCAAGATGTACTCGAGCAATTCCTCGATACCTGTACGCTGTTTAGCGGACAATGGGGAGAAGATCGTATCGCCGCCCCACTCTTCGGCAACCAATTCATACTCGGTCAACTCTTGCTTGATACGGTCAATATTTGCTTCTGGTTTGTCAACCTTGTTGACAGCAACGATGATTGGCACATTTGCCGCTTTCGCATGGCTGATCGCCTCAACGGTTTGCGGCATGACACCGTCATCTGCTGCAACCACCAGAATGGTGATATCTGTGATTTGCGCACCGCGTGCACGCATCGTTGTGAACGCCGCGTGACCTGGTGTATCGAGGAAAGTAATTTTCTTTCCTTTGATCTCAACTTGGTACGCACCGATATGCTGTGTAATTCCTCCCGCTTCTCCCGCTACTACGTTTGTAGAGCGGATCGCGTCCAGCAACGTTGTTTTCCCGTGGTCAACGTGACCCATGATGGTAACAACTGGCGGGCGCTCCATGAGACTTTCTGGTGCATCTACGTCTTCCAACGTTTCGAAGTTCGTTTCATCAATGATGATTTTTTCTTCGACTTCTACGTTGTAGTCCGCGCAAATCAGTTCGATAGCTTCACGATCGAGGTACTGGTTGATCGTCGCCATGATACCCAAGCCGAACAGCTTTTTGATTACTTCGGCTGGTTCCTTACGCAGTTTCACTGCCAACTCATTTACAGTCAAAGACTCTGTAAACGTGATCTTTGTAGGTGGTTCAATCACAGGACGTTGCGGCTTTTGTCCACCACCACCACGGTTGTTATTTCCTCCACGGCGGTTGTTTTGGTTGTTACGGTTGTTTCCACCGCGGAATGGTTGATTCTTCTTGTTATCTTCAAAAGTCTTTTGGGTTTGAGGAGCTTTTTTGATTTTCTCACGCTTTTCCATACCAACATTGGAAGGAAGTTTTACTTTATCCTCAAACTCTTCCCCTGTACGACCCTCCGTTTGATTCGCTGCAGGTTGGTTTGCAGGACGTTGTTGGTTTTGTGGTCGTTGTTGGTTTTGTGGTCGTTGCTGATTTTGAGGACGCTGTTGGTTTTGTGGTCGTTGTTGATTCTGCGGCTTACGGTCAGACGGCTTTGCGGGTTGACTTCTCATATTGTTTGGTTTTCTCTCCTGATTCTTCCCCTGATTTTTTCCATGCTGAGGACTATGCTGATCGGGATTGCCACTTGCACTGCTATTTCCTGGACGATTCGTGCTTGGGTTCTTTGCTCCGCGATCGCTATTTGGTTTTTCATTTCTAACCGGTTGAACTTGCCCCGCTTGCGGCTGGGGTTTGATCTGTTGTCCTCTGGAGTCGTTGGGGCGTCGTTGATCGTCCGTTTGTTTGGGTCTTGCATCACTAGGTGTGCTCCGCGTCTCCGGTTTGGCACCAGAACGCAATTTTGCCATGTGATCCTCGATCCTTTTGATCGTCCCTTCTTCCATGATACTCATATGATTTGCTACTTCTATATTCAATCGTTTTAGCAAATTGAGGATTTCCTTGCTGCTCATGTTGTGCTGTTTGGCATACTCATACACACGTGTCTTCAAATATACTTCACCCTTTCTTAGTTAGGTGAGCAGACGCTGAATGCTTTCGGCCAATTTCCCATCGGTTACCGCCACGGTAACGCGCCCATCTTTTCCGATTGCGTGTCCCAATGAATGTCGGTCGCCAGTGGTTACACATGAGACACCGTAATAGGAACATTTATCCTTTACTTTCTTGGCGGTATTGTCTGATGCATCTGATGCGAGCAATACCAGGCGGGCCTGCCCATTACGAACAGCGGTAATGACCAATTCCTCCCCAGTAACGATCTTTCTCGCACGCATCGCCAATCCGAGTAATTGTGCTGCTTTTGGGGTCATTTTCCCACCATCTCCAGCCATTTCTCACGGAAAGCATCATACTTTTCTTGGGAGATGGACATATTGAGGGCACGTTCCAGCACTTTCTTCCATTTCCCCGATGCGAACGCATCCGGCTTCAGACAGCTTTCCTGCCGACACACATAGGTACCGCGTCCCGCCGCCCTTCCAGTAAGATCAATGACGATCTCTTCTTCTGGCGTCCGGACGACGCGGATTAATTCCTTTTTCGGAAACATTCCTTGGCAAACAATGCACTTACGCAACGGGATCTTTTTTTGCTTCATGATTATTCGTTGTCCGTCCCTTCATCGCTCTCTACTTCTTTTGGATAAGCGATGCCTTCTTGGTCGGCTTGGGACTCGCTCTTGATATCGATCTTCCAGCCAGTCAGCTTGGCTGCCAGGCGCGCGTTTTGGCCACGCTTACCAATCGCCAGAGACAATTGATAATCGGGAACGATCACACGAGTAACCTTCTCCGCTACGTTAACCTCAACATGCAGCACTTTTGCAGGGCTGAGTGCATTGGCTACGTACTCGGCAGGATCTTCAGACCAACGAACAATGTCGATCTTTTCGCCTTTCAGCTCTGTAACGATCGTTTGGACACGCATGCCCTTTGGACCGACACAAGCTCCTACTGGATCAACATCTGCGTTGATGGAATGCACAGCGATCTTCGAGCGATCACCGGCTTCTCGCGCAACAGACTTGATTTCAACCACACCGTCATATATTTCTGGCACTTCTAGTTCGAAGAGGCGCTTCAAAAGCCCCGGATGAGTACGGGAAACGACGATTTGCGGTCCTTTAGTGGTTTTCTCTACTTTGATGATGTATGCCTTCACGCGATCTTGTGATTTAAAATCTTCGGATGGCATTTTTTCGGTGATCGGCATAACGGCTTCCGCCTTGCCCAGATCAATGTAATAATTGCGAGCGTCCATACGCTGAACAACGCCTGTTACGATATCGTCTTCACGCTCAATAAACTCGCTGTAGATCAAACCGCGCTCCGCTTCGCGAATCCGCTGCGTAACCACTTGCTTCGCTGTCTGAGCAGCAATTCGACCGAAATCACGAGGCGTTACCTCGATTTCGACGATGTCCTCCAGACGGAAGTTAGGATCGATTTCTTGTGCTGCTTCTTGAGAGATCTCAAGGCGCGGATCCAAGACCTCTTCCACTACGTTCTTCCGCGCAAACACACGCACCATACCTGAATGACGATTTACATCCACCCGCACATTTTGGGCCGAGTTGAAGTTACGTTTGTATCCAGAGATAAGAGCCGCTTCGATGGCCTCAATCAGTACGTCTTTGGTGATGCCTTTCTCTCTCTCAATGGCTTCTAAAGCCTCGATAAAATCGCCGTTCATGACTTTCGTTGCCTCCTCCTTTACTTACCACAGGCTAACACAGGCCGCGACAACTAAAAAATAATTGCCATTCTAGCCGTGTCAATTTGCTCTTGGGAAATTACATACGTTTTCTTTGCTTCTTTTACTGTCAGCTTGCCATCCTCATAGGATACCAGTTCGCCTTCGAACGTGGTTGCACCTTCTATTGGCTCTTTTGTTGTGATATGCACATTTCTGCCGACAGCTTTCGTGAAATCCTTATCCTTGCGTAATGGGCGCTCAGCACCCGGCGAAGATACTTCTAAAAAGTATGCTGTAGGGATGGGATCTACTTCGTCTAGTTTTTCGCTCAGCTTCTCGCTGACAAGGCGGCAGTCATCAATATCAATGTTGCCAGTTTCATTGTCGATAAACACGCGCAGAAACCAGTTGCTGCCTTCCTTTTTGTACTCGATGTCAACTAGCTCCAGGCCCAATTCTTCAGCAATGGGCGTAACGAGTTCAGTGACGATGCCTGTTACCTTGCTCAAGCAAGTACCTCCTTCTCATTTGAACCATGAGGTGTAGCCAGAAAGAAAGAGTGGGTTTCCCCACTCTCGATCAGCCATGCGTATAAAACCAGTATTTCCAAAAAAATTATAGCATAACAGCCCTCTGCTGACAACCTTTGGATGACTGTGAGCCTTGACTGCACGCCTTAGAACAAGGATAGCTGGTTGGATTCTGGCAATCCTTTCAACGCACCTTGCTCGTCCAAGAACTCCAAAATGGTCTTGGAGATACGGGAGCGGGACAGGAGGTCTTCCTTTGACAAAAACTCCCCTTGCTCTCTCGCTTGTACGATGCTGATCGCTGCATTCGTCCCTAAACCAGGCAGGGCGTTGAATGGAGCGATTAGAGAATCACCCTCGATCAAGAAGCGAGTAGCGTCCGATTTGTACAAATCAACGTTGGCAAAACGGAAGCCGCGTTCAACCATTTCCAACGCCATCTCCAAAACAGTCAGCAATGCCTTTTCTTTTGGCTGCGCATCGTGTCCCTTGCCCTCGATCTCTTCAATCTTTTGCTTGATCGCCGCTGAGCCTTTGACCATCAGCGGAATATCAAAGTCATCTGCGCGAACAGTAAAATACGTCGCGTAAAACTCCAGTGGGCGATGAACCTTGAAGTAGGCAATCCGCACGGCCATCATGACATAGGCAGTCGCGTGCGCCTTCGGGAACATGTATTTGATCCGCTGGCACGACTGAATATACCATTCTGGCACATTGTTATTGCGCATTTCTTCTTGATCGTCCTCAGGAACCCCTTTACCTTTACGCACAGACTCCATGATCTTAAAGGCACGCGAAGGCTCTAGTCCTTTATAGATCAAATACACCATGATATCGTCACGACAACCAATTACGTCTGGCAGTTTGCAAGTACCATTGCGGATCAAGTCCTGCGCGTTGTTCAACCAAACGTCCGTACCGTGAGAAAGTCCAGAAATCTGAACAAGCTCGGCAAACGTAGTCGGTTTGGTGTCTTCCAGCATCTGACGAACGAATTTGGTTCCGAACTCTGGAATGCCCAATGTCCCCATGTTCGTACCGATTTGCTCGGGTGTTACCCCCAGGGCTTCCGTCGAACTGAAGATGGACATTGTCTTTTTATCATCCAGTGGAATCGTCTTCGGGTCCATTCCCGTTAAGTCTTGAAGCATACGAATGACGGTCGGATCGTCGTGTCCCAGAATATCGAGTTTTAGCAAGTTGTCATGAATGGAGTGGAAGTCAAAATGGGTTGTGCGCCATTCTGACTCATTATCATCAGCCGGGAACTGAATCGGACAAAAGTCCTCAATTTCCATGTAGTCAGGAACTACGATAATACCGCCCGGATGCTGCCCTGTCGTCCTTTTTACACCTGTGCAGCCGTTCACGATCCGGGATATCTCGGCATTGCGCAACGTCATGCCTCGTTCATCGGCATACTTGCGCACATAGCCATACGCTGTTTTTTCCGCAACAGTACCAATCGTTCCTGCGCGATATACGTAGTCTGCTCCGAACAGTTCTTGTGTGTACTTGTGTGCACGCGGCTGATAATCACCAGAGAAGTTCAAGTCAATATCGGGTACCTTATCTCCTTTAAAGCCGAGGAACGTCTCGAACGGGATGTCCTGTCCATCCTTGGCATACATGGTTCCACATTCTGTACACGCTTTATCCTCCAAGTCAAACCCAGAGGCGATTGAACCATCAGTAATAAACTCGCTGTGCTTGCAATTTGGGCAGCGATAGTGAGGAGGCAATGGGTTTACCTCGGTAATCTCAGACATCGTCGCAACAAAAGACGAGCCTACAGATCCACGTGAGCCTACCAGATAACCATCATTCAATGATTTCGTTACCAAGCGTTGCGAAATCAAATAAATCACACCGAAGCCGTGTTTGATGATACTGTTCAATTCTTTTTCCAAGCGATGCTCGACCAGTTCAGGCAATGGGTCACCGTACAACGACCTTGCTTTGTCATAACACATTTGACGCAGCTCATCATCCGCCCCTTCAATGATCGGCGTGTACAGCTTGTCTGGAATCGGACTAATATCCTCAATCATGTCTGCGATGGCATTAGTGTTCGTCACGACAATTTCTTTTGCGGTCTCCTCTCCCAAAAAGGAGAACGCCTCCAGCATCTCATCCGTTGTATGGAAGTAAAGCGGCGGCTGGTTGCCTGCGGTTGGATCACCTTTTGACAACAAGAAAACATCGCGGAAGATCTCATCCTGTGGATTCAGGAAGTGCACATCCCCTGTAGCTACGACCAGCTTACCGAGCTCTTTTCCCATTTCGACGATCTTTTCATGGTAGCCTTTCATCGTCTCCAGCGAAGGAATTTCTTCATTACGCAACAGTGGTGAGTAATGAGCGATCGGCTGCAATTCCAAAAAGTCGTAAAAAGCAGCAACTTCCTTCAACTCTTCAGGTGACTTACCGCGGAGAATCGATTGCATGAGCTCTCCGTCTTTGCACGCCGTACCAATTAACAAGCCTTCGCGGTATTTGGTCAGCTGGCTTCGCTGAATCCGGGGCCAACGGAAGAATGTTTCCACATGGGAACGACTTACAAGCTTGTACAGGTTTTTGAGTCCCTCTTTATTTTGCACGAGAATCGTCGCATGGAATGGACGTCCACTCTTGTAATCCGCCTCTTCGTTGCTTTTTTCATTCAATTCAGCAAGCGATTTGATTTCCGCTTCTTTTATGTCCTTCAACATTTGCTGGAACACGTGAGCCAATGCTACGGTATCGTCCAACGCACGGTGGGCATTGATGAGCTCGACGTTGAACTTTTTCGCTAATGATCCCAAACGATAATTGCGCATTCCTTTGTACATCAACCGAGCCAAAGGCAGCGTATCTAAAAATGGATTGGTCCATGGCTCCATGCCGATCCGTTTGGCGCAGGCGTTAATAAACGCTTTGTCAAACTCTGCATTATGTGCAACCAGGATGGCGTCACCAGTAAAATCCTTGAACTTTCGAAGAACCACATCGAGTGTCTCTTGTCCGCGGAGCATTTCGTTGGTAATCCCCGTAATCTCAGTTGTCTTTGGCCCAATTTCCAATTGCGGGTCAATCAGTTCCGTCCATTGGTCGACAATTTCCGAGCCTTTCATTTTGACAGCAGCGATCTCGATGATGGTATGCTCAGACGCGTTTAAACCCGTTGTCTCCGTATCAAACACAACGTACTCGGTATTTTCATCTATGGAAAGATTATTGTCTGCTTGCAGGTTATAAACAATATCGATACCATCCTCGACTACGTACGCTTCCATACCGAGAATGCATTTGATGTTGTTCTTTTTGGCGATGGAATACGCCTCTGGAAATGCCTGTACGACACCATGGTCAGTGACAGCAATGGCTTTATGACCCCACTTTGCTGCCGTCGAGATCAGTGATTTGACAGATGCAACGGCATCCAACGCACTCATCGGCGTATGACAATGGAGCTCGACACGTTTTTCTTCTGCTTGATCTTTGCGAATGACCTGCTCAATCTGGTTCAAATCATTGGCATTCATAACGAGATCGCGTACAAATGTGTCATGCTGAACACTTCCCCGCACTTTCACCCACATGCCGTCTTTCAGCAATTCAAGCATTTTCACGTCTTCTTTATCGCGGGAGAACATCTTCACCGTGAGAGAATCCGTATAGTCAGAAATGTTGAACGTGAGCAAATGACGTCCACTGCGAAGCTCTTTTACTTCTACGTTAAATACGGTTCCTTGGATGACGATACGCCGTTCCTCATCTTGAATCTCACAAATCGGGATCGGCGCATCTTTGATTTCATAACCCATCATAAGCGTAGTGACAGCCTCGGCTTTATCAGACGATTTGCTTTCTTGTTGAACAGCCGTCATCACAACTTCGACGAGAGCACGCTCTTCTTCTTTACGTTGCTCCTCAAAGGCCTTGTACGCGTCATCGCTTTCTTCCCCATGGAAAGAAAAGCGCATCGAACAATCGGTTGCTTTCTGGAAAGCAGCCAAAAGCTCATTATCCGCTCGTTTTCGCTTGGCAACCTCAACAGACATCTCCGTTGGCAAGTACACCTTGACTTCCTGTTGATCGACTTGCTTACGTGCTTGACGCATCGTAACGGCCAAGGAGTTCAATGTTGGCTCCAGCCCAGCCAGCAAGACATCCCAATACTCTTCGACTACGTGATCAAGAGACGGCTTTTGGTGATAGCGAAATCGGGTATCTACTTTGGCTAGATGTGAAAATGTATGCGTCAATCGCTTGGTAAAAGCAGCATAAACATCTGCAGGTATCATTCTCGGGAGGGCAAAGTGAAAAACCCATTCTTTGTTTTGCTTATACAGCTCTAGCTTTTCAATCTGCGCATCTAGAAAAAATCGCTCCACCCATTCGTCAGGAACTTCCATTTGCTTGACCAATAGGGAGAAGCGATGTTTTTGCTCTTGTAAACGGTCCACGGTTTTCCCACCTTCCCCATAAGTGAGCGTTCAAACAAGAAAAAGAGGCACTCCCCTTTAATCTAGGGGAGTACCCCGTAAAAATTCGACAAAATCCTTCTTATTCCTGCATGCAACTAGTTACCGAACAGCGCAGCTCCGGTTTGGTCAACGCGAGATAGGAGACCTTTCACTTCATCGACCAATTGATCCAGCTTCACATCATGTGTTTCGCCATTTTTACGGATACGCACTTCAACTGTTCCTTCTTGTGCCGCTTTATCAGAAACCGTAATACGCAGAGGCAATCCGATCAAATCAGCGTCTTTAAATTTCACACCAGCACGCTCGGGACGATCGTCAAACAAAACCTCGACGCCAGCTTTGCGCAGTGCTTCTGTAATTTGTTCACTAGCTTGACGTTGCTCTTCTACTTTAACATTGACCGGAATCACATGCACATGGAAAGGTGCAACAGATACTGGCCAAATGATACCATTTTCATCATTGTTCTGCTCGATCACTGCCGCAATTGTACGGGATACCCCGATTCCGTAGCAGCCCATGATCATCGGTTGACTGCGACCGTTCTCATCCAGGTAGGTAGCACCCATCGCTATGGAGTATTTCGTACCCAGCTTGAATACGTGACCGACTTCTACACCACGTGCAAACTTGATGACACCACCTGTACGAGGGCATTCGTCGCCTTCAGTAATGTTGCGCAAGTCAGCGTACCGGGAAACCGTGAAATCACGGCCAGCAACTACGTGAGTCAGATGATAGTCTGTTTCATTGGCACCGACGACACCATCATAAACATCTTGAACAAAATTGTCCGCGATGATTTCCACTTTTTCAGGATCAATACCCACTGGGCCAACAAATCCCGCAGGCGCTCCTGTTACCGAAACGATATCCGCTTCAGAAGCCAAACCTACGATCGTTGCATCATACAAGTTTTTCAGCTTCACTTCATTGATCTCATGATCACCGCGGACTAGCACCATAACCAGCTTGTCGTCTACGCGATAAATGAGGCTCTTGATGATTTGCTTTGCTTCGATTTGCAGTGCTTGTACCAATTGGTCGATCGTTTTAGTGCCAGGCGTATGCAATTTTTCGCGAGCTGGCGCTTCTGTTGCTGGCTTCGGAGATGGCTTGTACACGACTTCTGCCTTTTCCAAGTTGGCCGCATAATCACCTTCTTCAGAATAAGCAATCGTGTCTTCCCCAATGTCGCACAACGCCATGAATTCGTAAGTCCCTTTTCCGCCGATTGCACCTGCATCCGCTTCTACTGCACGGAAGTTCAAGCCTACTCGGGTAAAGATGTTCGTGTATGCATCGTACATTGCCTGGAAGTTGCGATCCAGACCTTCTTGTGACGTATCAAAAGAGTAAGCATCCTTCATAATAAACTCGCGGCAACGAATCAAACCGAAGCGTGGACGCACTTCATCACGGAACTTGGTTTGAATTTGATAAAGGTTGATCGGGAGTTTTTTGTAAGAGTTAATCTCATCACGCACGAGACTCGTAATGACTTCTTCGTGGGTTGGACCCAAGGCAAAAGGACGATCATGACGATCACGCAGGCGAACGAGCTCGGGACCGTATACATCCCAGCGACCCGTTTGATGCCACAGCTCAGCTGGTTGCATCGCTGGCATCAACAGCTCTTGTCCCCCAGCATTGTTCATTTCTTCACGCACAATCGCTTGGATTTTGTGCAGGGAACGGAGCGCCAGGGGCAGGTACGTATAAATACCGGAAGCCAGTTGGCGGGCCATACCTGCGCGGAGCAGCAGCTTGTGGCTGGCAATCTCCGCGTCGGATGGCACTTCCCGCAGGGTAGGGATCAACATTTGACTTTGCTTCAACACGTGCGTGTCCTCCTTATGCCTTATCAGCAATCAACGTGCATTACCCTACAGTTGTAGGTTTTTGCTCGTTTACTATTTCGTTAATTTCTTTCATCAGTTCTTCAAACAACTCGGTCTCTTTTACTTTCCGAACAATTTCACCATTACGGAAAATCAAGCCCTCGCCATTTCCGCCGGCAACGCCTACATCTGCTTCACGAGCTTCACCAGGTCCATTTACCGCGCAGCCCATTACCGCTACTTTTAACGGTACTTTCAGCGTGGAAACGGCATCCTCGACTTTTGTTGCCAAGCCGATCAGGTCAATTGCGCATCGACCGCAGGATGGGCATGCAATCACCACTGGATCGTTGTTCACGATATCCAAGCTGCGAAGGATTTGTTTTGCTACTTTAATTTCTTCAACAGGATCAGCCGTCAGAGATACACGGATGGTATCACCGATTCCCATCGACAATACCGTTCCGATTCCAACTGAAGACTTGATGCTGCCGGAGAACTGTGTGCCTGCTTCTGTTACACCGACGTGCAGCGGATAGTTGCGTTTCTGTGCCATCAATGAATAGGTTTGGATCATCGTTGGAACATCGGAAGACTTCAAGGAAATGACAATGTTGTCGTAGTTCAAGTCTTCCAGAATTTGCACGTGGTCCATGGCACTTTCTACGATTGCTTCCGGAGAAGGGTAACCATATTTATCCAAAAGTCTTTTCTCGACAGAACCGGAGTTGACCCCGATACGGATCGGAACATTGCGCTCACGGCACGCTTCCACTACACGTTGCGTTTTTTCTTTCGAACCGATGTTTCCCGGGTTGATCCGAATTTTATCAATCCCGCTCTCCAATGCAATCAACGCCAGCTTGTGGTCGAAATGAATGTCGGCAACAAGCGGCAAAGGGGAGCGTTCTTTAATTTTTTTGATGGCACGTGCTGCATCTTCATTGATGACGGCCAAGCGAACAATTTGGCAACCGACATCGTGCAGTCTCTGAATCTCAGCCAGAGTTTTTTCTACATCACGTGTGTCTGCTGTCGTCATCGATTGGATGACTACGCTTTTTTGGCCCCCGATTTGCACTCCACCTACAAAAACCGGTTTCGTCTCCTCGCGCTTGAACATTTTGCACCATCCTTTTAGGTATGTCTGTTTTTCTTTCTATCTTGTTAGTACGTGATTAGGAGAACAATCGTTGCAAATCATTCCAAGTCACTACCAAAATCAGCAACATCAAAAAGGCAAAGCCCAAGAAATGAACCATTCCTTCTTTATGCGGATCAACAGGTCGACCTCGCAGCGCCTCTACTCCTAAGAATGCCAGACGTCCGCCGTCCAAGGCTGGCAGTGGCAACAGATTGAACAACCCAAGGTTAATGCTCAATACAGCAGCCCATTTCAACAGAATCGCCATGCCTTGTTGCGCAACCTCACCAGTCATCTTGAAAATACCGACGGGACCACTCAAGTCCTTCAATCCGTATTCCCCCGTTACGAGCATTCCCAAGCTTTTCAGGATCATCATCGTAAAATCGTAAGTGTTGGTTGCACCAGATTTCAGAACTTCCCCTGGAGCAAACGTGAGTGCATTGGTTACCATGATTTTGCCTACGTTGTTTTCGTCTTTCCCTACTTTAACTGGCACACTCATACGCTGTCCATTGCGCTCGTACTCAAATGTTAGCTGTTGGTCCGGGGCTTTACTAATCTTTTCTACAACGTCTTTCCACGAGGATACAGGCTGACCTTGAATCGCGATCACCTTATCACCTGGCAATAATCCAGCTTGAGCAGCAGGTCCTCCCGGGATCACATTCCCCAGATAACTGCCATTCGGTACGCCGTACAAGAAGCCGATCACGATAAACAAAACAAACGCCAGCAAAAAGTTGGCTGCAGGTCCTGCAAAAATCGCCCAGAAACGCTGTGAAACTGTCTTGCCTTTGAACTGTCTGTTCAGAGGGGCAATCTGTACTTCTTCTCCATCCTTGACCAGCTGAGCCTGTGGATGAACAGCAAACGTCTTCTGCTCTCCGTCCAGTTCAAGCACGATATTTAAATTTTGCTCCAGATCAAATTGTACCACCGTACCGGTGATCGAACGAGCAGAACCAGAACTTGGCCCATCGAGCAAAATATGTGTGACCTTTCCTAACGCATCCCGCTCCACGGTTACTTCCATGTGCGGTTTTAACATATCCATCTCCGGATCTTCTCCCGCCATGCGAACGAGACCACCGATGGGTAACAGGCGTAAGGTGTATTCCGTTTCTCCCCGCTTCACGCGAAAAATTTTTGGCCCCATTCCCAGTGCAAATTCACGACATAAGATCCCTGCCTTCTTGGCCAGAAGGAAGTGTCCTAGTTCGTGCACAAAGACAAGTACCCCAAATACAACTACAATCGCGAGAATTGATTCAACGGAATCCAGGTTGGGCAAAGGCAAGTGAACAGCCACCTTTCTGTCAAGTATCTAACACTCATATTCCTTAGATGGAAACGAGCGCATAAGAGCGTGCCCACTCATCAGCTGCAAAAATATCTGCAAGCTCCGGGCTCGCTACACCAGGGTGAGCTTCGCATGTTTTTCGGACGACCTTTTCAATGTCCAAAAAACTGATCGCTCCCTTCAAGAACCTATCAACTGCGACTTCATTGGCTGCATTCAGTACTGCAGTATGCGTACCTCCTGCCATGCCGCACTCATACGCTAATTTTAACAGTGGATAACGCTCATAATCCATGGCTGCAAAATGAAGCGTAGCGATCTTGACCAGATCAAGTGGTTCTGTAGGCAGTTCTTTTCTGATGGGATAGCTCATGGCGTACTGAATCGGAACCTTCATATCCGGTGTACCGAGTTGGGCCATGACCGCTCTGTCTTTGTATTCTACCATAGAGTGTATGATACTTTCATAATGCAATACGCATTCGATTTGCTCATAAGGTATATCGAACAGCCAATGAGCCTCGATCACCTCAAAACCTTTGTTCATCATGGTAGCAGAATCGATGGTAATCTTTGCACCCATGCTCCAATTCGGATGAGCCAATGCCTGCTCAACTGTCACTTGCTGTAGATCCTCGCGAGTGAGATGACGGAAGGAACCGCCTGAAGCGGTCAAAATGACCCGCGCCACATCCTCCTTGCGCTCTCCTTGCAGACATTGGTAGACAGCTGAATGCTCGCTGTCTACTGGAATAATCGATACACCTTTTTCTTTCGCTCGTTTCATGACAACAGGGCCAGCGCTCACCAGTGTCTCTTTGTTGGCCAGTCCAATTGTTTTTCCCGCCTCAATCGCAGCGAGTGTAGGTGCGACCCCTACACTGCCCACAACAGCGGTCATAACGAAATTGGCAGCTTCATGACGGGCAACCAGTTCCAATCCTTCGGCACCGTAAACGATTTCTGGTTGAGACTTGCCCGCCAATCTATCTCGCAGTTCAACGGCAGCCTTCTCATTTCCCACAGATACGAGCTCGGGCTTGAATTTTTCCACCTGGCGTGTTAGTAGGTCGACGTTTGTTCCAGCCGCCATAGCCACCACCGAAAAATCCTCTGGATGCTGGTCTACGACTTCAAGCGTGCTCGTTCCAACTGACCCCGTTGAACCTAAGAGCGCTATTTTTTTCACGGATTTCACCCTCTATATCTCTTTCTATATGCAAAAGGTTTTAGACAATACCTAATAGATGTAGAACCGGAAAGACGAGCAAGAAACTATCAAAGCGATCCAAAACGCCCCCGTGACCCGGAATGAGTTGTCCTGAATCTTTTACATGGAAATGTCTCTTGAAAGCCGACTCCACCAAATCCCCCAATTGCCCGACGATCCCCGCAACAAGAGCGATGGTCAATGCCTGATCAATCGCAAAATGTCCAAAGCTAGCATTGATGGAAAGAACAATCAAGACCGAAGCGACGAGACCTCCTAAGGCCCCTTCCACCGTCTTGTTTGGACTAATTTCTGGCCACAGTTTACGTTTACCTATTGCTTTTCCGACAAAATAGGCGCCCGAATCAGTCGACCAGATTCCCATAATGACCATCACCGTAAGCATGAATCCTTCAGGTAGGTTTCGGGTAGCGGCCATATAAGTAAAACCGTAGCCTATGTATAACGCCCCCACCAACGTAAGGGCGACGTGTTCGATGTGAAACTGATTTTTCCGTAAAACGGAGTAAATCAACAAGAGCAGGATGACGGGCAGCATCAGATCCGGCATGCTGATACTGAGCCAATCCGAAAATAATAGAGACGGCCACAAAATGCTTAACATCAATACATATCCGAGCAATCCTGCCAAATAAAATGACTGAATGCCAGCCATTCTCATAAATTCAAAATAGCCAATGACAGCCAGTAAAAACACTAATAGTGAGTACCAAACTCCACCAGCATACATCAATAATAGAAAAGCAGCCCCACCAATCAGGCCTGTTATTATACGTTGCTTCAACTGATTCCACCTCTCGGCTATACCGCCCCGTAGCGACGAGCTCGGCCTTGGTATTCCACGATTGCTTGATAAAAATGTTCACGGGTAAAATCAGGCCATAGCACGTCCGTAAACCATAATTCTGTATATGCTAATTGCCACAGCATAAAGTTACTCAAGCGAATCTCTCCACTTGTACGAATCAAGAGGTCTGGATCGGGAATTTCGCTTGTATACAGGTAGCTCGATATCAATTCCTCTGTCAGTTGTTCTGGTTGAAGCTCGCCTGCTTTTACTTGTGCTGCCATCTCTGAAAATGCTTTTGCAAGTTCATCTCGCCCCCCGTAATTCAGGGCAAAATTCAATTGAAGACCGCTATTGTCCTTCGTTCTCTCTTCTGCTTCCAGCAGTGCTTTCAGCGTATGAGAAGGCAGTTCGTTTTTACTGCCCAGCATGCGTATGCGGACACCACGTTCTATTAATTCATCCAATTCTGTCGACAAAAATTCCTGCGGAAGTTTCATGAGAAAATCCACTTCATCGCGTGGACGCTTCCAGTTTTCGGTAGAGAATGCGTACATCGTCATATAACGCACGCCGATCTCGTCTGCAGCCTTGACGACTTCTTTTACTGCTTTCATTCCTGCACGGTGCCCGGCAACCCGGGGTAAACTGCGCTTATTGGCCCAACGACCGTTACCATCCATAATAATCGCCACATGTTCCGGAATCTTACCGGAACGATCCAACTCGGCTGGCTCCGATTGCTTTTCTTTGCGGCCCCATTTGCGCGCCAGATGTTCTAACATAAAGTGTTCCCCCGTAATGAGAGATATAGACGTACATCCCCCTCAAACGAGGGGGATTACCATTACCTATACTTCCAAAATGTCTTTCTCTTTGTCCTTAACGATCTTGTCAACTTCGGCGATGAATTTATCCGTCGTTTTTTGTATGGTTTCTTGATGACGACGAGAATCGTCCTCAGAAATAGTAGCAGCCTTTTCAAGCTTTTTGATTTCATCGTTTGCATCACGACGGATGTTACGAATCGCTACTTTTGCCTCTTCTCCACCTTTTCCTGCCAGCTTCACGAGCTCTTTACGACGCTCTTCTGTGAGTGGAGGAATGATCAGGCGGATAATCACGCCATCGTTGGATGGAGAAATTCCCAAATCCGATTGTTGCAGCGCACGGTCAATTTCCTTGAGCGCCGTTTTATCCCAAGGCTGGATTGTCAGCATACGTGGTTCTGGTACGCTGATGTTTGCCAATTGGCTAATCGGCGTTGGAGTGCCGTAGTAGTCTACTGTAACACGATCCAGCATCGCTGGGTTCGCACGACCTGCACGCAGGCTGGACAGATCTCTTTTCAAAGCATTGATCGCTTTATTCATGCGATCTTCCATGTCATTTAGCACAGTTTGTGGCATAATTATTCCCCTTTCACTAGAGTACCGATTTTGTCGCCCATTACTGCCCGACGAATATTGCCTTCTTCAGAAATGTTAAAGACGATCAACGGAATACTGTTATCCATGCACAAGCTGGACGCTGTTGAATCCATGACACCTAAACCTTTATTCAGCACTTCCAGGAATGTCAACTGGTCGTACTTTTTAGCGTTCGGGTCAAGGCTTGGGTCTGCAGAGTACACACCGTCTACCTTGTTTTTCGCCATCAGGATTACTTCAGCTTCAATCTCAGCTGCACGCAGCGCTGCAGTCGTATCTGTTGAAAAGTAAGGGTTACCAGTACCGGCAGCGAAGATAACCACGCGCATTTTTTCCAAATGGCGAATGGCACGACGGCGTATGTATGGTTCTGCTACCTGTCTCATCTCAATCGAGGTTTGAACACGAGTCGGGACGTTCACTTTTTCTAACCCATCCTGCAAGGCGAGTGAGTTCATAATTGTGGCCAGCATACCCATGTAATCGGCTGTTGCCCGATCCATTCCTTTGGAGCTGCCGGAAAGTCCGCGCCAGATGTTACCTCCTCCGACGACTACTGCGACTTGTACACCCAATTCTACGATTTCCTTGATCTGGTTAGCGACGGAGAAAATAACTTTTGGGTCAATACCATACCCTAAGTCCCCCGCCAAAGCTTCCCCACTCAACTTTAACACAACCCGTTTATAGGCAGGAAGTGGCATGTGAAACGGCCTCCATTCATGAATCATTCTCTGTGCCCAGTCTTCATTCCTTCTAATTGGGAACAGGTACACACTGCTATTTACATGCAGAGAGTTTCACACAAAGTGAAACTCTCGCTTTGAAAATAGGGAACACGAAGGTGTTCCCTATAACCTTTATTATTGCTTATTAACTTGAGCCATTACTTCAGCTGCGAAGTCTTCTTGTTTCTTCTCGATACCTTCGCCTACTTGGAAGCGAGCGAAACCTTTCAAGGTAGCTCCTGCTTCTTTCAGCAGAGTAGCTACTTTCTTGTCAGTATCTTTTACGAATGGTTGCTCAACCAGTACGTATTCTTCGAAGAATTTGGAGAGGCGGCCTTCTACCATTTTCTCAACGATGTTAGCAGGTTTACCTTCAGCCAGTGCTTGGTTTTTCAGAACTTCACGCTCACGCTCGATCTCATCAGCGGAAACTTCTTCACGGTTAGCAAAACGTGGGTTGGACGCTGCTGCGTGCATGCCCAGGTCGCGAGCCAGTGTTTCGTCTTGTGTACCTTCCAAAGTAACCAGAACGCCGATACGTCCACCCATATGCAGGTAAGCACCGAAAACGCCGTTGTCTGTTTTCTCGGAGAGTGCAAATCGACGGAAGGAGATGTTTTCTCCGATAGTCGCGATTTTCTCATTGATCACATGAGCCAAAGTCTCGCCAGCACCTTTGAATGGCTGCTCCAGAGCTTCTTCAACTGTTGCAGGACGTTGGGATACAACGTGCTCAGCGATGTCTTTTACGAGTGTTTGGAACTCAGGGTTTTTCGCTACGAAGTCAGTTTCGCAGTTAACTTCTACAACTGCTGCAACATTTCCAGCTACCGCAGTTGCAGTCAGACCTTCAGCTGCGATACGACCAGATTTTTTTGCTGCTTTCGCGATACCGCGCTCACGGAGCAAGTCAATTGCTTTTTCCATGTCGCCTGCTGTTTCTTCCAGCGCGCGTTTGCAATCCATCATACCTGCGCCTGTACGCTCGCGCAGTTCTTTAACCGCTTGTGCACTAATTGCCATTGAGTGAAACCTCCTCGAAAAGTTACGATCCTATTATAATCGAAAAGCTAGTCACCTGTTAACCTCGGCGACGCTATTCAGCAAAAAAGGATGGACGGGGGTTCTGACACCCTCAGTCCACCCTTTAACACACATGCTTACGCAGTTGTTGTTGCTTGTTGCTCTGTACCTTGGTTTCCTTCCAGGAGAGCGTCTGCCATTTTAGCAGTGAGCAATTTCACAGCGCGAATTGCGTCATCGTTACCTGGGATCACATAATCGATTTCATCTGGATCGCAGTTAGTATCTACGATCGCTACGATTGGGATACCCAATTTACGAGCTTCTGCTACAGCGATGCGCTCTTTACGAGGATCGATGACAAACAGAGCGTCAGGCAGTTTATCCATGTGAGCGATACCGCCCAAGAATTTTTCCAGACGATCCATTTCTTTGCGCAGAACGATAACTTCTTTCTTAGGCAATACTGCGAAAGTGCCATCGTTTTCCATACGCTTCAGCTCAGCCAAGCGAGCAGTACGTTTTTTGATGGTTGTGAAGTTTGTCAGAGTACCACCCAACCAACGTTGGTTGATGAAGTAGTGACCTGTGCGTTCTGCTTCTTCTTTAACGGATTCTTGTGCTTGTTTCTTCGTACCTACGAAGAGGATTTTTCCGCCGTCTTGAGCGAGTTCACGCACGAAGTTGTACGCTTCCTCTACTTTTTTAACGGTTTTTTGTAGGTCGATAATGTAGATTCCGTTACGTTCGGTGAAGATATAGCGAGCCATTTTCGGGTTCCAACGACGAGTTTGGTGACCGAAGTGTACACCAGCCTCGAGCAATTGTTTCATCGAAATTACTGCCATATTTCACACCTCCTTCAAAAATGGTTTTTGTGATGCCTACCTCCGTCTCACCGCATGTTCCAAGCAATTCTGCCATAGGCAGCACCGTTGCCGGAATTGGTGGACGTGCGATTTCAACACCGTAAATGAATATATCACATGGAAGTTTCAATTGCAACAAACGAATTCCATTTATTTCGTAAAAAAGTTTTGACCCTTTTGACAGACGACAAACGGACACATTTCGTTACATTGAAAAAACCGCCTATTTTTTAGGCGGTGTTGTTATCAATTTGACGATGTCTGCTTCCTTAGCGGCAGTCGACACTTCATAGGTGCCGACTCGAATACGATTTAGCTTGTCACTGGCACGTAGTTGGGCCACAAATTGATTTTCGGCAGGAAGAATTCCTTCCTTTACTAAAATCTGCGCTACATCCTCTGCGGTTGCTTTGTAAGGAACAGTGAAAGAAACCTTCTTATCCGCCAAAGGTGCCTCCACTATCGGAGCTTTAGGTGCCTCCGCATTTGGTGATGTTGGTGTCTGTGTATTCGGTACGGTAGGAGTAGGTCGGCCGGCCTTATTCACTGGATCTGTTGGCGGAGTCACCTTTTGCTCCGATGAAGCTGCAGGTGTCGTAGGCTGTACAGTTGGCGTCTGCGGATGCTTTGTCACAGGCGCCGCTGTTTGTCCTACCTTTGGCGTAACTGGCGCCTTAGGCACTCCAGGAGCTGGCTGGACGTTCACTTTCTTTTCTTCTTGCCACTGTTTGTATTCATCTGCTGTAAGTACGACCATTTCCAGCTCTTGTGCGGCTACTTTCATTTGATCGACAGTCATCGCCGGAGCTTGCGCAGTCTGCTTAGGAGCCAACAGTCCGATAATGGAGGTAGCCACTATCAGACCTGCTCCAAACCCGAATAATAGCTCTTGTTTACGCATCGGCCAGACCTCGCTCATGCCTGTCAGCCAAGGAAAAGATCAAATCGATTTCCCCTCTGCCGGCACCTAGTCGTTTTGCGATCTCATCCCGAGACAAACCTTCTTTACTCAGCTCAAAGGCACGGCGATAACGTTCTCGCAGTGCCAGCATATCCACCTCTTGTACTTGAGGTGCTGGTTCTATCCTATGAGTGTCCTTTGGAGCTTCTTGCTTGTTGTGGCTTTCACTCGTTTGCCATTGCTCTTCCATATAGTCTAATCGCTTGCGCAAACTCGCGATATCCTCGAGAAGGTCCGCTCTCATTTCCTGCCATTCTGCAGCAAGAAGATTGGTTTCTTGCTTTACCTGCTTTTGAAGACGCTGCACGCTTTTTTCGAGCTCGTCCTTGTCCGTCGTGCGTTGTGTCGGTAATGAGGAAAAGGAGTCAACAGGCTGCTTCTTTTTAATGATAAAAGCAAGAAGCATGCTGATCATTCCTGCTCCAATCAGGATGGGATACACTACGTCCATGTTGTCCACCTTTATTTCTGGCTTGACTTCGTTTATAAAGAAATATCTATAATACGTCCACGCAACGGGTCTCTCATGAGATCAGCATTCGTAGATACACCTTCGCTCGATTCGGACATTTGGCTCCCAGTGGATTCTTTTTTGTCCTGATGCTCTTGCTGTCCTTGTTTTTTTTCCCGTTCGCGTATCTGGTTCTTTTGTGATTGCTCAAGATCGGTCGGGCGCTGACGCATATGTTCATCCAGGTCTCTTCGTTGATCAATCATTGATTGTTGTTCATGCATGGTTCGTTGTTGCTGATGCTCCTGAATTCGGCTGACTTCTAACGTGCGTGGTATTGCCACCTGCAATTCAACCGCTTTCAAACTCATATGGCCCCAACTCCCTTTGTCACACTAAGTATGTAAGCATCCTGGATTAGATGAGAGTTGCTGTGCTAATTTCACCGTCCAGCACAATAAATCGCGTTCTCGCATACTCGTGCTTGATAAAGTGCACCAGCTTTCCAAACGTCATTTTAATTCCTGGATACATTACATGATATGCCTCAATAGCTGCTGGGCCTTCCCCTTTTAGCTCGAGCTCAATATCATTTCTGCGCGCTTCCAATTCCTTGCTTTCTTTTTCCAGAACCAAACGAGTATTGGTTAGCTTGATTTGCATGAGACGTTTGTCTGCTGGAAGTTCCTTGCTTACTTGAAGGATCTGATTCATAACGCCAAGGCCTTGATCTGTTTTGCGTAAATTTTCATACACATTTTGTAGTTCTTTTTGAATGTTCGCCAGTTCTTGTCTTAATTCCGGTTTTACTCCTACTTCGAGTATCGTAGGAGTGGCGCTGCTGTTCCCAAATACTCGTGCCACAATCTTTTCCCCAGCCTGCAGTACGCCGCCAATAATGAATCCTTTTGACCCTTTGCAAATGATTTGCTTTCCGGCACGTACGGTGGAGAACATGATGCTTTGTGAAACAATCACTTGATTGCCAGCCGTTACATTGGCGTTTTGGATAAAGGATGTCCGGACATCTTTCCCCGCAACAATGCAGCCTTTGTCCTGGGCAACAATCCCGCTTTTGATCTCAATGGAACCTTCCGCGTACAGCTCGGCCCCTTCTACACTGCCAAGTACGCGTATATCTCCTGATGACTTTACGCGAAAGCCATTCAATACGTTCCCGCGAATGACCACCGTTCCCACAAAATCAATATTGCCAACACCAAAATCAACATCCCCGTTTACTTCAAATACGGGAAACACGTTCATTTTTGCCTGTTCCGTAAAGGATACTTGTCCGTCAATAGCGGCGTATAGCATCGTCCGCTCTTGATTGAGCACAACATTTTTCCCAGGCTTTATGTTTATTTCCTTGCCGGCTTTGGGAGCGATGGGCTCTCCGGTAACTGCTGTGCCTGGTTGTCCCTGGCTTGCTGGTATTTTACGTGCCAAGAGTTGTCCTTTTGCTACATTGGGGATTGTCGTCACATTATAAAAATCAACTCGGCCATCCTCTAGCTCTTTTGGACCTTCCCCTTCATTAATAGATGCCAAATAAGGGTACTCGATAGTCCCATCGGTTCCGGCCACAGGTGCAATCCCTTGAGCAACCTTTACTCTCGCGTTTGCATACTTCGCGGGTAAGGTGCACAAGTCCCGAACTACATCATCGAGAATTCCATATTTCACATTGCTTGCTTGTAAGGCTTTATAGACATCTGTTTCCAAGATGACAATTTCGTCGATATCTTGTTCGTCCATACGAAGAAGTATTTCGGCCTCCAATTTATCAGCTGAAATTTTTACTTCTATTTTATAATTCCCGATCCCTTCCATCATTCTACCCCTCTCAAGCTTGGGTAATGTCCCCTTACATCAATTGCGATTTCCATCTGGACAACGCAGAACGAAGTCGGAAAAGAGCTTTGGAGTGCAACTGGGATATTCTTGAAGGTGACAAGCTCATGATTTCCGCAATTTCTGATAAGGTCATTTCTTCAAAATAAAACAAGGAGACAACCAGTCGTTCCTTTTCAGGCAACTTGTCGATGACTGTTACTAGAACCTCTTTTAAGCTGGATACTTCCGCCACATTATCAGGGCGAGGTGTAAGCTCGTCGATGATATACGAATGCCTTGCTGTTTTTTGTTCGTCTTCATCCCCTACTGCTTCATCGATTGAAACCATGCTGGCAAGAGAGGTTTCCAAGAACACCTGTTGAAGCTCCTTTTTGCTTATTCCCAGATAATCAGACACTTCTTGATCGGTTGGCATTCGCAGCATTTGCTGTTCCAAGGTGGTGTATGCTTCTTCGATTTTTTTGGCCTTGTCTCGAACAGTACGAGGGATCCAGTCGTTCTCGCGTAGTCCATCGATCATTGCACCACGAATCCTCCACATGGCGTACGTCTCAAATTGGAGACCCCGGGTATGATCGAATTTAGCCAAAGCGTCCAATAGCCCAAAGCGCCCATAACTAATCAAGTCATCCTTGTCCACATTTGATGGCAGATTAATTGCCAACCGATTTGCCACCTTGTCTACCAGTGGCAAAAACCGCGTGACCAAGTCAACCTCCGCCTCGCGACTTCCCTCTTGCTTCCACATGACCCATTTATCGAACTCTTTTGCTTTTTCTTGACTGGTTAGCCGTGCCACGAATAGTCACCAACCTTTACTCATCTGATAAGCGCCTAACGACCTCTGCAACGGTGGCTGGATCCTCAGTAGGATGAATCCTTTCCATGTTGTTGATTAAGAGTGGTGCAAATGTCTGTTCTTCCTGTTCGAATTGTTGTCCAATTTCCAGAACGACCCCACCTTCTGCTAGAGGAGAGCTTGTCCCCTCTAGCGTGTCCGTAACCATTGGTGGAGTAGATGACTGTATGAACGTTGCGAGCAGCCAACGAATTGGAAATGCAGCAAGGAAGAATAGGACAAATGCAATACCTGCTCTCTCCAGTGATACGAGCCAGACATTACTCGCCACAGCCGTACCCAGCGTTACAAGAAATGCGAGCATCCCTAATCCAAAATTAATCCAAATGGTTCCTAACATTTGTTATACTTCCTTCACACCTTGATTTACGGTCCTGATTTGAAGAATGCCGTTTGTGGCATCTAACTCTATTGTCCGACCGCAGTTTCCCCCTGTATCTTCTGCCACGATCTTTATATGAGCATCCTTCAATGCAAGTTTGCACGCCTCTACATTCCGAGGCCCAATCCGCATGGTGTCATTATTTCCTAAAAACGCGAACATCTGTGCGCCTCCAGCCAATTTCGCAACTGTGTGTCTGGTCTCCGCACCAGCTTTCACCATCAACTGAATCAGATGAGGGATTGCTGTA
Organism: Brevibacillus sp. MER 51; assembly: GCF_023714195.1. Taxonomy (NCBI): domain Bacteria; kingdom Bacillati; phylum Bacillota; class Bacilli; order Caryophanales; family Paenibacillaceae; genus Brevibacillus; species Brevibacillus sp. MER 51. The sequence continues at coordinate 945,003 of NZ_JAMAUS010000001.1, forward strand.
TCCGCATATTTGCCTATCGTTAGCTCCCCGCCTTTAGCCAAAGACGATTCAGGGAGCATAACATGTGCCATACCTGCAATTTTATGGATATGATCGTAGAGTACTACTCCTACGCAAGAACCTAAACCGGTAGTACGCAGCTTGCTCGGCGGCTTTGCCACACCGAGATCAGCCATCCCTATCTTAATAATCTCCATCGAACGGAACCCCTAATGAACGAAATAGTATTGGGAGCGATTCAGGATCAGGAATTAAGAAAAAGTTCCCTTTTACTTGATCATTGCCTTCGAAAAAAGCGGTGTCAATCGTGAGGGCAAAGTCACCCGCTTGACCCAACGCTATTAATCCATAACTTAGAATAGCTCCAGCCATATCCACAGCGAGTGCAGGTACGGACGGCTGTAAATTTAATTGTGTAAAATCAGCTAACGATGATAAATAAGAACCTGTTAAGATGTTGCCAATCTCATGCAACGCGGAGATCTCCAGCTCTTCCCACTCGTGCACATCTTTATTAATTCCTGTGATTTGCTCGAGCAGGTGCTTGGCTGAATCCAAATCAAGGATAAAAAACATGTTGCCTGGACAATCGCCTTCAACCCGGAGGAAGACGGTCACTACTACGGTTTCCGCTCCTCCGACACAATCTGCAACTTCGTCGAAGGGGATAATCTTGACTTGTGGAACTTTCATATCGATTTCTTTTTGTATGAGCTTGGAGAGAGCCGTGGCAGCGTGACCAGCACCGATATTCCCGATTTCCCGTAAAACGTCAAATTGGAAATCCCCAAACTTCGTAAAATCGCCCATTTTACTTACCCCTCAATTGCGTCCAACTGCTTGATTTCCTCAGTGCTCAATACTTTATCGAGGTTTAAGAGGATTAACAGTCGTTTATCCAGCTTAGCGACGCCTCGCAAATAAGCAGCCTCCACACCTCCAACAACTTCTGGAGGCGGTTCAATCGCATCAACTGGTATATCGATAACATCGTTTGCGGCATCTACAATGAGACCCACTTCCAATTCACCTACGGCCACGATAATGATTCGAGTTGCTTCGGAATAGACGCTTTCTTCGAGACTAAAACGATTTCGCAGGTCAATAATCGGTGTCACAACGCCACGCAGATTAATAACCCCTTTGACGAAACTAGGCGTTCGAGGAACTCTTGTGATGTGCTCCAGCTTTTCAATGGATTTAACCTGATGAACCTCAACGCCATACTCTTCGTCCTTCAATCGAAAGACAATCACTTTGACTTCGCTAATGACTTCTTTTTGATCGAGCATGTGGCTGCCCCTCCTTCTACTTAATCAGCGAGTTACAATCTATGATGAGCGCGACCTGACCGTCTCCCAGGATCGTTGCACCTGAAATGGCAAATACATTGACCAGATATTTGCCGAGAGATTTTAGAACAATCTCTTGTTGTCCGATGAACGAATCGACTACAAGGCCTGCCATTTTCTCACCTTTACGTACGATGACGACTGCCACTTCATCTTCCGTCGTTTCCCCATTATCAGGCACTTGGAAAATGTCCTGCAGCGAAACGAGCGGAACTACACGTCCCCGGAAGTCGATCACTTTTTGGCGGTGAGCCATCATGATTTGATCTTTTTTAAATACAGCCGTCTCAATAATGGAGCTGAGTGGGACAGCGTACTTCTCATCCTTCACTTGCACCAGCATCGCGGAAATGATAGAGAGCGTAAGTGGCAATTGAATGAGGAAAGTCGTGCCCTGACCGCGCACAGAATCTACGCTGACACTGCCACCCAACGATTCAATTTTGGACTTCACGACATCCAGTCCTACACCACGACCGGAAATGTCAGATACAACTTCCGCTGTACTAAAGCCTGCTGCAAATAGCAACTCGTGGATTTGCTTGTCACTCATGCTATCTGCATTGGCAGGATTGACAATGCCTCTCTCAAGCGCTTTTTTGAGAACTTTATCTTTATTGATTCCAGCACCATCATCTTTTACTTCAATAAATACATGGTTGCCACTGTGGAAAGCGCGGAGCTCGATTTTTCCTTCCTCTGGCTTACCCGCCTTTTTCCGATCTGCTGGAGACTCAATTCCGTGGTCAAGCGAGTTACGCAGCAAGTGATTGAGTGGGTCCCCGATTTCGTCGATGACGGTACGATCCAATTCTGTCTCCGCACCGATAATCTCCAGATTCACTTTTTTATTCAGATCTTTTTGCAGATCGCGAATCATACGTGGGAAACGATTGAATACTTGCTCCACCGGCACCATGCGCATGGTCAGAATGATGTTCTGCAGATCGCCACTAATCCGGCTCATGTGCTCCACGGTTTCTTGCAGTTCATTCTTTCCAATCTCTCGTGCCAACTGCTCTAAACGACCGCGGTCAATGACCAATTCGCTAAACAGATTCATCAAGATATCCAAGCGTTCGATATCGACACGAATGGTTTTTCCACCAGCCGTCGCCTTTTTCACTGGTGCTTGAGGAGCTTCTGCTGCACCCTTTTCAGCTGGTGCTGGTGCCTGTTGCACTACGGGAGCAGGTGGAGCTTCCTTCTTCAATTGAATGGTTTCGATTGTCACATCTTGGATTTCCGAAATGTTAAGAATCGTAGTACGTACCTTTTCAATCGATTGCTCCGTCACATAGGCGATTTCAAACGACTGTTCAAATCGCTCATTCTCGATATCTTCAACAGCTGGCTTCGTTTTGATTACTTCACCCATGGATTCCAGTTGATCAAAAACCATGTAAGAGCGGGCTGCCTTGAGCAAGCAGTTTTCATTCAATGTCACTTTGATCCACAAAACGTTGTTCCCGAGCTCCTGAGACTGCTTCAAGACCATCATGGCATAATCATCAAGCTCATGATCTTCAGCTGATGTAGTTTCCTCTTGCGGTGCTTCCACTTCCATAGTAGTAGCTGCTACTTCCTGCTCGGCTGAAAAGTCTCCTGCAACAATCGCACGCAGCTTCTTTACAATAGCCGATACATCCGCTGAGCCGTCTCCGCCTTCTGTGATATCGATGACCATGCCTTCAATCAAATCTACACTCTGAAAAATAGCGTCCATGATATCACTGGTAATCGTTAGCTTCTGATTGCGAATCAGGTCAAGTACATTTTCCGCTTCGTGAGTCAAACTCGCCATGTCTTCAAAGCCCATAGTTGCCGACATACCCTTCAATGTATGCGCGGATCGAAAAATCTCTTTGACGTGGCCAATGTTACCCGGATCACTTTCCAAGAGTAGCAAATTGGCGTTGATCGCCTGTAGGTGTTCCTTTGACTCCTCAATAAACATGTCCAAATACTGATTCATATCCATAGGTGATCCACCTCCCAAAAATCAGTGCAAGAGCTTGCACAACAGCTCTGGAATCTTTTCCAATGGGGCCACGTTGTCTGCCAAGCCTGCTTGAATCGCTGCGCGTGGCATTCCGTATACAACACAGCTCGACTCATCTTCGATAATACTTGTGACACGGCCCAGTTCCTTCATGAGTTTTAGCCCTTTAGTCCCATCATTTCCCATGCCTGTCATGATGATTGCCCACTTGTCTACATTTGTCAATTGACTGACTGATTCAAACAGGATATCGACAGACGGTCTGTGTCCGCCTCGTGGCTCCTCTTGATGTAAGTAGGCCTGCAGTCTGCCATTCACTTGACGAACTTCGAAGTGGAAGCCTCCTGGAGCGATGTACGCTGTACCATTTTCCAAAAACTCGCCATCGACAACCTCGGTTACTCGAATCTGACATAACGAGTCTAGTCGATTTGCTAACGATTTTGTGAATCCAGCTGGCATATGCTGAACGATGGCAATTGGTGCCGGAAAATTCGCCGGAATTGCAGTCAGTACACTCTGCAATGCTTTAGGACCACCTGTGGAAGTACCTAGAACCACCAGTCTTGCCTTCCCCCCCACTTGTGACCGCATCACAGCAGGCGGGCTCGGTATTTTCGTACGTATTACTGGTGAGGCCGGAGCACCAGGTGCAGCTGTTGGTTCGAAAGATACCGGTTTGGCTACGCGTGGCATCTGCTTTTTCAAACGTACTTTCGATGCTGCCGCAGCCTTCACGCGCTCGATAAGACGATCTCCCACTTTGTGGATATCGAGAGAAATTGGACCCGAAGGCTTCGTTACAAAGTCAAACGCACCTAGTTCCAACGCATGAATCGTAGCTTCGGCGCCTTCTTTTGTCAGGCTGCTCAACATGACGATCGGAACCGGGCACTCATTCATCAGTTTTTCCAGAGCGTCCAAACCGTTCATGACAGGCATTTCAATGTCGAGTGTGAGAACATCCGGCGCCAGTTGTTTACATTTTTCAATACATTCGAGTCCATTCTTGGCTCGGTCGATCACTTCAATCTCGGGATCAGTAGATAAAATGTCCGAAATCACTTTACGCATAAATGCAGAATCGTCCGTGACGAGAACGCGGATTTTGCTCATTCGAATGTCGCTCCCTTCCTACTTTTATGTCTCATCGTATGAAGTGCCTCAACCTCGCAAGAAAACCTTTGAGGCCACTGACAGAAGCATCTGAAGTAACCGGACGATCCAAATACCGCTCTACCAGATTTCGTATGCTTCTCGCGGCTTGCGATTGTGGATATGTAAGTAGAAAAGGACGCTGCAGTTTAACAGCTTTTGAAACATAAGGATCATCCGAAACATATCCAAGCGACTGAATTTCCATATTCAAAAAACGTTTGGAAACCATCGCAAGCTTGTCTGCCGTCATTTTCCCTTCTCTCTCCGACGACGCTCGATTTATCACCAATCGAATGGATACAGCAGGATTGCGTGCGTGTAGCATCTTCATGACTGCATATGCATCTGTTATCGCTGGTGGTTCAGGAGTGGTAACAAGGATGACCTCGTCTGAGGAGAGCATGAATCGCATGGATTCTTTTGAAAAACCTGCTCCCGTATCAAAAATGATGGTGTCGGCATAGCCCTGCAATGGGTCCAGATGTGAGAATAAGCGATCAAGCTTCTCATCATCTAACTGCATGATCTGCGTAAATCCAGATCCACCCGCAATGAATTCTAAGCCTCCTGGCCCGTGCTCGATAATGTCCCAAACAGTCGTATCTGGCTCTAACAAATGAAACAGATGCTTTTTTGGGGTAATTCCCATTAATACATCCAGATTTGCCAGACCCAGATCCAAGTCAAACAAAACCGTCTTATGACCTTTCTCAATCAAACCAAGTCCAAAATTCAAGCTGAAATTGGACTTGCCGACACCACCTTTTCCACTCGTCACTGTGACCAGTCTAGTTGGTCGTGTCTTCTTGTTTTGTAGCATCCGCTCACGGAGTTGCTCTGCTTGGTCACGCATCTGTTTACTCTCCCATAATCATCGTTGAAACCAGCTCGGGTGTAGCTACAACGATATCATCTGGTACATTTTGACCTGTCGTTACATAGGAGAGCTGTAGATTCATCTCCTGACAAACATTCAACATCGTGCCAAAGCTGTTCGTTTCATCCGCTTTTGTAAAAATGACTTGCTTCACTTGAACTTCCGCAAAATTTTGGACGATCGCTTTCATATCATTGAATTTGGAGCTCAAGCTAAGTACCAGGTAGTTCACGCTGTCTTTGCCATGCTCCAACAATTCACGAATGCCTTCGACGTATTCATCGTTGCGAAAATTTCGTCCAGCCGTATCTACAAAAATGAGGTCACAATCACTTAAGCGCTCCATCGCTGCCGCCATTTCTTTCGGAGAAAAGACAACCTCCAGTGGGACATTCAAGATGTTTGCGTACGTCTTCAATTGTTCTACAGCCGCCATTCGATACGTATCAGCCGTGATAAAGCCGATTTTTCGCTTTTCCTTCAACATGCTGTTTGCCGCAAGCTTCGCAATGGTCGTTGTTTTTCCAACCCCTGTCGGACCGAAAAAGAAAGCATACCGTACGTTCTTACCCAGCTTTGGCGAAGATGCTGTATATGGCTGGATCATGGAAGTGATAATCGTTCGGCTTACCGTAAACGCTTCTTCCTCCGTCCATTTTTCACCCGGTTGCGACTTATCCATTACTTTTCGAATGATTTCTGCAGTTAGCTCTTCCGTCACTTCTTGCTTCAATAACTTTGCACGAATAGATTGTATCGCCGGAGGAAGTTGTTCACTTAAGTCATGCACCAACAGCTTTTGAAACATTTGACGCATATCTCGCATTTCAGTGGCAATCGCGTCATGATTGCTTACGGGTATAGCTCTTTCTTGGGATCTCGTGACAGGAGCATGCTGCTCAGCTGGCTCTCCTTGCTTTGGCACAGCTCTCGTATCTGAGATCTCTTCTGGTGGAGGCGTCGCAACCGCAGTTTGTGTCATCGCGGCTACGAGCTGCTCCCTCCCTGTTGATTGAACTTGTTGATTCTCCGATGTTTTTGCCACAGTCGGTCTTCGATACGCTTGAGCAGCCGTGTACGTACCCGTCTGCGATTTGGGCAAAACGTTGCTGGTTCGATGTTCAGCTGCTACTGTGGGATTTTCTCGCTCGGATGCCTTTTCATCGACAGCAGCGATTACTTCGATTCGTTGTTTGCCAAACATCCCGAACAATCCACCTGTTTTGATCGGCTTGGAATTAAGAATCACTGCATCCATTCCTAAGTCCGTCCTGATTTTTTCCATTGCTTCTGGCATCGAATCGACAATGTAACGTTTTACCCTCACGAAATGTTCACCATCCCTACGCTTTGCACTTCAACATGTGGTTCGAGCTCGCTGTACGACAAAACGGGAACGTCTGGCATCATGCGATCTACTAATTGACGCAAGTACATTCGGACCGCTGGTGATGAAAGAATGATCGGCTGTTGACCCGAGTTGATCATTTTGCTCACTTCAGTCGACATGTTTTGGAAAATTCGCTGAGACGTTTCCGGATCCATCGCCAGATAGCTTCCTTGCTCAGACTGTTCCACACGTTCAGAGATTGCTTTTTCCAATCCTGCTCCAGCTGTCAGCACGCGAAGTGGTTGTCCTGGCTCCGTAAATTGGAGTGTGATCTGTCTCGCCATCGCCTGTCTCACATATTCTGTCAGTACATCCGGATCTTTTGTATACAAGGCATGATCCGCGAGCGCTTCAAGAATGACATGGAGATTTCGAACAGACACTTTTTCACGCAACAGCTTTTGCAATACTTTTTGTACGTCCCCGATGGCGAGCAAACTTGGAATCAACTCGTCTACGAGAACTGGTGCTGTCTCCCTTACATTGTCGATCAGGGCCCTTGTTTCCTGGCGACCTAACAATTCGTGGGCATGTCGCTTGATGACCTCTGTCAGATGTGTAGCCACAACAGATGGCGGATCGACAACTGTATAGCCAGACAGCTCAGCAATCTCCTTATTCTCTTCTGTTACCCATAATGCGGGCAATCCAAACGCAGGTTCTACGGTTTCTATCCCAACAATGGAATCATCTTCAATCCCCGGGCTCATTGCCAGATAGTGATCCAGCATGATTTCCCCTTTTGCGACCTGGTTGCCTTTTATTTTGATCATGTATTCATTCGGCCGAAGCTGGATGTTGTCACGTATACGAATGACTGGTACAACGATCCCCATCTCGAGTGCGATTTGTCTTCGGATCATGATGACTCGATCTAGCAGATCTCCCCCCTGCTTCACATCAGCAAGCGGGATTAAGCCATAACCGAACTCGAACTCGATCGGATCGACCTGTAACAGGTTCACGACGCTTTCTGGACTGCGTACTTCTTCCATTTGCTGTTCTTCCACCTTATCGGCGGATTCTTGTATCTGCATCTTCTGGTTCTTTTCCATTTTCCAGGCGGCAAATGCCATTATCCCGCTTACTGGGAGCACAGGCAAAATTCCAATCGGAGTAAAAAGACCCAGCAACAACATGCATCCAGATACGATATAGAGAAGACGTGGGAAGCTGAACATTTGCTTGACGATGTCTTCTCCCAAACCTTCACCAGAAGTGGAACGCGTTACAATAATACCCGCTGCGGTCGAGATTAAGAGCGCTGGAATTTGGCTCACCAATGCATCACCGACAGACATGGTAGTGAAACGAGAGGCAGACTCGGCAAAGCTCATATCGTGAATGAGCATCCCGATGATAAAACCACCGATAATATTTACGATAAAAATGATAATACCCGCGATGGCGTCCCCTTTTACGAATTTGCTGGCACCATCCATTGCTCCATAAAAGTCAGCTTCGTTTTCAATCTTTTTTCTTCGTACACGTGCTTCTGCTTCTGTGATCATTCCTGCATTTAGATCCGCGTCGATACTCATCTGTTTACCAGGCATCGCATCGAGCGTAAAACGTGCTGCTACCTCAGCGACACGCTCAGAACCTTTGGTGATTACGATAAACTGAATGATGATCAAGATCAAAAACACAACGAAACCGACGACTTGATTACCACCGACTACAAAGCTACCGAACGTTTCAATAACTTTACCGCCTTCACCGTGCGATAAAATATTTCTCGTCGTCGACACGTTCAAGGCCAGTCGAAAAAGTGTTGTAATAAGCAAAACCGTCGGAAAGATCGAGAATTCCAAAGTTTCTTTTGTATACATCGACACAAGCAAGATGGTCAATGCAAGGGAGATATTCAAAATCAACAGCAAATCAAGAAGCGCTGAAGGAAGTGGGATTACCATCATGACAACAATGCTTATGACAAAAAGGATCGTACCAACTTCTTTAAATTTGAATCCCACTGGTTATCCTCCTTCCATTTATTTCACTTTCCCTTGCAGCTTGTAGACGTACGCGAGAACTTCCGCGACCGCTTTAAACATCTCTTCGGGAATTTGTTGCCCAACTTCAACTTGACTATAGAGAGCCCGGGCCAAGGGCTTGTTTTCCATGGTAACGATACGATGCTTTTTCGCTACTTCCCTTATTTTTAACGCTAGATAGTCTTGCCCTTTGGCGATTACCGTCGGTGCACTCATCGCACTCGCGTCATAGCGAACGGCAACAGCAAAGTGAGTCGGGTTCGTAATAATGACATCCGCTTTGGGAAGCTCCTGCATCATACGGCGAATGGCCATGCTTCTTTGCCGTTCACGAATCTTCCCTTTGATGAGCGGATCACCTTCCGCTTGCTTATGCTCGTCCTTGAGATCCTGCTTGGACATCCGCAGATTCTTTTCATGCTCATAACGCTGATAGGCGTAGTCCAGGACCGCAAGAATGAAAAGCAATAACCCGAGATAGATTCCCAGCTTTGTCACCTCTTCGGCAGTAAACGATAAGACTGCTCCGAGAGACAATAAGGAAAGCTGTACAACTTGTTCCTTAGCATTCCACAAAATGACGTACGCGACGTAAATGCCTGCGCTTATTTTTAATAAAGATTTCAGTAGCTCTACGAGCGAGCGTAAGGAAAAAATTCGTTTTGCCCCTTTAATCGGATCGATCTTTTCCAGCTTCATTTGAAGGGGTTCTGTACTAATTAGCCAGCCTACCTGCATGTAGTTCACCGCAAATGCGACAAGAAAACTCAAGCCCAAGATAGGTCCTACAATTTTTATCGCTTCAAATGCAAGCTGCATTACGATGACTTTTAAATTTTCTTCATTTACTTGCCACGTGGTATATGTAATCAATGACTCCCGCATCAAATCTTGAAAGGTGCCTAGCATGGTAGAGCCAAGCATCATTAGCAGAAAGAAAAATGCTGTCAAAGATAGGGCTGGGGAAAGATCCTGACTTTTCGCAACTTGCCCTTTTTTTCGTGCATCTTGCTTTTTCTTGGGCGTAGCTTTTTCTGTCTTTTCCCCATTAAAAAATTGAAGATCTACTTGATAGGAAAGCCTCAATTGATTCATGGTGATCCTCCGAGCGATTTCATCATTTCTGCAAGTGCCCGGAACATGTTTCCAAACAATCCGTTCAGGGTCAGCAAGAACGCAGGCATCACCACAATAAGCAGTAAAAAGCCGGCAAGCAGTTTAATGGGCAAGCCCACCACAAAGATATTAAACTGCGGGACAGATTTGGCGATAATACCAAGAGAGAGATCAACCAGAAACAATGCAACGACGATCGGTGCAGCAATCATAAACGCACTCGTAAACATCGTTTGAAATGTTTTTACTGCTGTCATCATGACGTTTTCGCTTCCGAAAGCCGCCCACATGATGTCCACGGGTATAACCTGGTAACTGCTTATCACACCTCGTATCAGCATGTGATGTCCGTCAATACTGAAAAAGTACAGGACAGCGAGAATGTTTTTAAAGTTACCTGTTATCGGGATATATGCACCCGTTTTGGGATCAATCACGTTTGCCATTGCGAGACCCATCTGCATGTCCATCAGTCCGCCGGCAACCTGAATGGCGACAAACATCATTTCACATATGTATCCAAGAATGACACCAACAAGCGCTTCCTTCATGATATACAGAATAAAAGTCAAATCCATCGGAATCTCGCCTTGTACCGGCAAGGATTGAAAACTAATGACGGCAATGATAAATGCGAGACCGATTTTAAACTGATTCGGTACACCACGAATGGAAAAGAACGGAGCCGTTACAAAAAAGGCACTCATTCGGACAAAAACAAGCAAGAATACGGGCAGATACATCAGAAAAAGATTCATATGCTACCCAACAAAACGATGAAGGTTACCGAAAATCCCCATCGTAAAATCAAGCAGTACCCGAAGCATCCATGGACCAGCAGCCAAGATCACGACAAATACGGCCACGATCTTTGGAATGAAAGCGAGTGTCTGCTCCTGAATTTGTGTCGTTGCCTGAAAGACACTGACCATCAAACCGACCAGCAAGGCGACCCCAAGTGCGGGTGCCGAAATCAGCAGGATGGTATAAACAGAGCTCTGGGCAATTTGCATAAGTAATTCTTGTGTCATGCTCTACCTCCTGAGGCATTCGGAATGTCGCTAAAAACTGGTCAAAAGTGATTTCACAATGAGATACCAGCCGTCCACCATGATGAACAATAAAATCTTAAACGGCAATGAAATCATAACCGGCGGTAACATCATCATCCCCATCCCCATCAAAATACTGGAGACGATCATATCAATTACGAGAAATGGAATGAATATCATAAAGCCGATCTGAAAAGCCGTCTTCAATTCACTAATGGCAAAAGCAGGTACCAATGCATTCAACGGAATATCTTGGATTGATTTTGGTCGTTCGGCTTTTGTGTATTCCAGAAAAAGTGCTAAATCTTTTTCACGCGTCTGCTTTGCCATAAATTCCTTAAAGGGTATGACCGCTGCGTCTAATGCCTGCTGTTGCGTTAGCTTTCCTTGCATAAATGGCTGCACGGCTGTTTCGTTTACTTGTCCGAGTGTCGGAGCCATTATGAAAAATGTCATAAATAACGCAAGGGCAATCAATACCTGATTCGGTGGCATTTGCTGAGTTGCCAATGCATTTCGCACAAAAGACAAGACAATGATAATTCGCGCAAAACTGGTCATTAAAAGCAAAATCGCTGGAGCTACAGATAATACTGTCAAAATCAGTAACAGCTGAATGGCCGTCGATGTCTCCTGCGGAGTTCCTGTTCCGCCGCCTATCTTCAAATCAATACTCGGAACAAGCGGTGTCCCCGCTGGCGCCGCCATGACCATATCAGGTACGGATAGCAACACTGCGACAAGCATCAGCACCTGCAAAAAATATTTCATTTTTGGTCCCCTCTGTCCTGAGCTTGCTCTTTCTTCCAATGTTCTGTTTGGTTTGGACGATTTCTCAAGTCGTTCCATTGACCTTGCAACAGATCTTGAAAGCTTTTCCCGTCCATGTCAGAAGAAAACAAGATTTCTTCTTCCGCCTGCTTTTTCTTACCGAACGGGAGCCATTCTAGCGAGAATGGGCTTTTCATCGGTTTGATCTCAGCGTCAGCCAAGATCACATCTACCTCTTCACCCGGTTCGATCCTACGAAGCAATTGAACGTTTTCTCCTACTCCCACGATGTACAATGACTCACCGATCATAACAACCTGCAGTGTTTTGCCATTGCCAAGCGCAGTAGCGCTAATCACTTTAATCGGTCCATGACTCCCGGCCCCTTGACGTCGACCAAGAAAACGAAGCAATAAAAAGATCAATAGTGCAATAAAGCCAAGCGAAAAAATGACTTGAACCAGATACCCGATCATACTTCCTGTTCCGCTGCCCGGAATGGCCGCCGGCTGTTCACTGCCGGCGGGCGCATTGCTAGTTGGCACTTTTCCCTGGTTGTACGCATCCGCTACTGAACCTTCCGCAAAAACGGTACTCGGCAGGGAGGAGACGAAAAGCAACAGGATCAGACTGAAGGCTAAAATGAGTCTTGCCCCTGCATTCCGGATCATCATCATTAGCTCATTGTCTTTTTGATCGCTTCCAGAACGCGATCTGCCTGGAATGGTTTTACGATGAAGTCTTTTGCGCCCGCCTGGATCGCATCGATTACCATCGCTTGTTGTCCCATCGCAGAGCACATGATCACGCGCGCGTTAGGATCCAACTTTTTAATTTCTTTCAATGCAGAAATTCCATCCATCTCTGGCATGGTAATATCCATGGTTACCAGATCAGGTCCCAATTCTTTGTACTTTTCAACTGCTTGTGCACCGTCACTTGCTTCCCCTACGACGCTGTACCCGTTTTTCGAAAGAATTTCCTTGATCATCATACGCATGAATGCTGCATCGTCGACGATTAAAACTTTGTTAGACATGAATAGCTCCTCCCTAATGCTTCCCACTTGATTGGTTTATTGTAATTTTTGAACACGATCTATCTGACTGATGATGTCTGTAACACGAACCCCAAAGTTCTCATCAATGACGACAACCTCGCCCTTGGCAATTAGTTTGTTGTTCACCAAAATGTCTACATGCTCACCTGCCAGCTTGTCCAACTGTATAATCGATCCAGCGGACAAGTCAAGGATTTCTCTAATAAGCTTTTTCGTACGTCCTAACTCAACTGTTACTTGTAATGGAATATCGTGAAGCAAGTTCAAATTCTGTATGTCTCCTGTATACATAGGAGCACCTCCAAGCGGAGCAAATTGTGCTGGTACTACATTCGCCTGACTAGCGGCAGGACCTCCGAAATGCTGTGGTGTTGGCGGAGCCATTGGAGGCTGCTGATACATTCCTGGGTACGGAGCGTAGCCAGGTGGCATCATTGGTTGTCCATACGCGTCAGGATACATCGGCGGTTGTCCTGGGTAGCCCGTTGGCGGTGCGTAGCCCGGCGGCTGCTGATACATTGGCTGTTGCTGTGCCTGTGACGGCTGCGCTACAGGCGGTACATGGCTCTGTGGCTGTTCTTGCGCACTTGGCTGGACAGAAGGAGCCGACAGACCCATAGCAGGCAGAGAAGGCATCTCTATCTCATCTATGAGGGCCGCTGCTGCTTCTTCATCCCCTGCACCTCCAACCAGTCGATCAATCATCTTTTTCGCAAAGGAAAGAGGGAGAAGCTGCATAATATTGGAATCAATAAGTTCGCCATGTTCTCCTACCTTTAAGCGGAAAGATACCTTCACCAGAGGACTGTCATCATCAGAGAAGCTGTCTCCACCCTTGCCTTGCGCTAGATCCATTACATCGATGCCTGGTGGCGTAATATTGATGAACTGGTTGAAAATCGTCGACATGGACGTAGCAGCGGAGCCCATCATTTGATTCATTGCTTCCTGAACCGCGCTGATATGAAGCTCAGACATTTCAGTGCTCGCTGGTCTACCATCTCCGCCCATCATCAGATCCGCGATAACGGCAGCATCTTCCATGCGAATGACGAGCAGGTTAATTCCTTTGAATCCATCTGTATATTCCACGTGGACAGCCACGTGAGGAATCGGAAATTCACTTTCCAATTCATCGACATTGACTACGGAAACAGTAGGGGTTGTAATATCTACCTTTTGACTTAACAAAGTAGATAACGCAGTAGCTGCGCTCCCAAAGGAGATATTGCCAATTTCTCCGAGTGCATCCTGTTCAAACGGGGACAGAAAATCGGCAACATCCTGGGTCACTGCCGATACAGCTTCCTCTTCGTCCTCAACCAAGTTGTTCGCACGTAACAGCGCGTCAATCTCGTCTTGAGAAAGCATATCTCTACTCATTTTGTTCCTCCCCCTCCTCTATGACTTCATCAATCTGTACGGCGACTCTTCCTTTATGTGTTCCTGGCTGACCCAAGAACTTTAAGTGGTCGCCCACTTTGACTTTCAACTTGTTGTCGATCGATTGATCTAATTGAATGACATCGCCTTTTTGTAGCTGTAGGAAATCTCCTACTGTAATCGTAGCTGTTCCCATTTCAGCAACAATCGGCAATTTTGCAACTTTTACTCGCTCTTCTACACGCAGGCGCTCTTCTTCATCCCGCGTTTTCTTCTGTTTGGAGAACCAGTATTGTCCAGACAGCTTTGTCATGATTGGCTCCAGTACCACGTGAGGCAAACAGAGATTGATCATTCCTGTTGTATCGCCGATTTTGGTACTAAAAGAGATTACCACGACAATCTCATTAGGTGAGACGATCTGCATGAACTGTGGATTCATTTCCAAGCCTTCCTGATACGGGTCCAGTTCAATGATTTGCTTCCATGCCTCGTGGAAAGTATCCAGCGCTTTGCCGAATACGCGTTCCATCACCGTTGTTTCAATTTCCGTAAGGGCGCCCATTTTTTCCGGAATCGCCCCCTGTCCTCCCAGAAGTCGATCCAACATGGTATAGGCGATGTTTGGATTTACTTCCAAAACCATTCGTCCTTCCAGCGGAGGAGCTTCAAAGATGTTCAAGATAGTCATCTTGGGAATAGAACGTATAAATTCGTCATACGGCAATTGATCGACGGAGGCAACCGTAATTTGCACGAAGGTACGGAGCTGAGCTGAAAAATACGTAGTCAACAGCCTCGCGTAGTTTTCATGGATTCGCGTTAAACCACGGATCTGATCTTTCGAGAATCGCAGGGCGCGTTTGAAATCATATACTTTGACTTTACGCTCAGTTTCTTCCTTTTTCAGCTCGTTGGCATCCATTTCGCCCGAAGATAGGGCGGCCAACAGCGCATCAATCTCACTCTGTGAGAGAACCTCGGCCATATGTCGTCACCTCCTTGCTATGTATACCATAATCGCTTCCTATGACAAGACGCGTTTGGTTGTCACTACTTGAACAATCTTACCCTCTTGCATCAGGGAGCTGATTTCATTCATGATTTTTGCTTCTAGCTTGTTCACACCTTCAGTTCCTTTTATGTCTTCTGGTGTCAACCCCGCCAATGTTTTAATAATCACCTGATTGACTTGCGGCAAGCGCTGCTCCAACTCTGTTTTGGCAGCACTACTGTCAGCCGTAATGCTAAAGCGTACAATCATGTAATTATTCGTTAGCAAGTTCGTAGTAATTTCGCCAGTGTCAACAGAGAACTCTTTCATTTCCTCTGCCGTGAGC
Source organism: Brevibacillus sp. MER 51 (assembly GCF_023714195.1). Taxonomy (NCBI): domain Bacteria; kingdom Bacillati; phylum Bacillota; class Bacilli; order Caryophanales; family Paenibacillaceae; genus Brevibacillus; species Brevibacillus sp. MER 51. Next base: position 960,501 of record NZ_JAMAUS010000001.1, read on the forward strand.
GGCTTCACCTCTTGCTCTTCCGTTACGCCTGTTTGCGCAGCCGGAGAGAGATAGGTTTGCCAGAGAACAAACGAAATCACTCCCAGTAGCGATATCGCGATGATAATGATTAGAGCCATGTTAAACAATCGATTTTGAAACATCGCTAATGCCTCCCGCTATTCATTTGAATCACCCGGCAGTTTCGGTACAGATGTTGCCGGAGGAACATTATGATAAAAAGCCTGAACACGTTCAGCGATGGATTCCACCGAATCCTTCACGATGTACTTTCTGTCGTTGAACAGCGTAATTACGCTATCCGGAGTTCCTTCAACAGTTTCAATGTGAGTGATGTTCAGATAAAAAGTAGAGCCGTTAAACCTCGTTAACTTAATCATTGGCTGCTCCTTTCCGGATCAAGCTGGGGAAGGCTTAGAACACTTCCCCGGCTTTTCCGTTAAACGAAATTATCGTTTCAGGTTCACCAGTTCTTCCAATACTGTGTCAGATGTCGTGATGATCCGTGAGTTTGCTTGGAAACCGCGTTGTGCCACGATCATTTCTGTAAATTCTTCAGAAAGGTCAACGTTGGACATTTCCAGTTGTCCTGCGATGATGCTTACTTTTGCATCAGCTGGCGTTACTGGTGTCAAGGGGTCATTATCATTCGCTCCAGCGTTTACTGTGTTTTCGTAAAGATTGTTCCCAATCTTCTTCAAACCACCTGGGTTATTGAAGGTCATTATCCCAATGGTATTCGTAGAGTCTAATGCACCTGTTTCATCCACCGTTGTGATGACTCCGTCTTTTCCGATAGAGTAAGAAACAATCCCATCATTTTGGCTGATCTGAATGGCACCTGGATCAGTGTTCATGAGCTTCATCCCTTGGGAGTTCACCAGGTAACCGTCTGCATCACGTGTAAAGTTGCCTGCACGGGTATAATAGATCGTTGCCCCTTCATCCGGGCTTACCATAAAGAATCCATCGCCCTCGATAGAAAGGTCTGTTGGCAGGTTGGTTGTCATTGGACTACCAGCAGAGAAGACGGTATCAACGGATGCGATTGAGGCTCCTAGACCAATCTGAGTTGGGTTAGTTCCGCCCTTCCCACCAGCTGTAGGTGCCCCAGCCCCTTGAACATTTTGGCTCAAAATATCTTGGAACATCACACGACCCTTTTTGAAGCCCACGGTGTTTACGTTCGCGATATTATTACCAATAACGTCCAACTTAGTTTGAAATCCACGCAAGCCTGAAATACCTGAATACATAGATCGAAGCATACTTGCTTCCTCCTTTACCTTCTCATTTACAGCGGCTACCTCTGTCAGTCGGTAGCCGAATGGGCTTCCTCAAAAGGAGGTCCAGCCCAGTAAACAGCCACCTACACGAATATGGCACTGTCAATGTTAGTAAATACGTTGTCTTTCATGCTGCCATCGTCTACAGCGGTAATAATTTTCCGATTTACGATGCTCACGACGTAGGCCACATTATCCATCATAATGAGAGACTCTCTGGCGCCTTTGGCAGCTGCTTTTTGCACAGCGGATTCCAAACGCTCCATTTGTTGTCGCTCTAGCGTAATGCCCCGCTCCTGCAAGCGATTGACGGCATGTTGACTAAAACTAAGTGGCTCCGCCTTGGTGGCAGCGCCAATCGATTCCGTCAAATACTGCTGAAATAACGTGTTGTTTCCCGGAGCGGTTTGGGTAGTAGCTTTTGCGACGTGATTCGTTTTCGGAGGAAAATAGGGTTGCCCCACACGAAAATGGTTCATGGCGCTTCCTCCTTATATCCAATCCTAGACGATGTCGTCAATGCCGCGAGCCGTTTCCCGCAATCGATTCCATAGCACTTCTGATGATTCATTACTGTCTACCAGGGCATCGAGAGCAAATTCTTGCTCGTCTTTATCTTGCTGTTTTCGATTCTCTTGTTGCTGTCGTGCTTGTTCACGCTGCTGTTGGAAGTTAAAAGCTGTATCCTGCTGTTGGTTTACCTCCAAGCGATCAACCTGCAAGCCTTGTTGGGTCAAAGCAGCTCGAAGCTGTGGAAGCTGATTGTCCAGCATATCCTTTCCAGCCTGTGTTTCAGCATGGAACTGTGCTGTAATCACTCCATTTTGGGAAGTAATCGTTACATCTACTTGGCCCAAAGATTGTGGATTCAGAATCAGCCTTGCCTCATGTACGCCATTATGTTGGGTCAACTGCATCTTGGACACGAAAAGCTGTGTGACTTGCTGTGTCAGTTGGTTGGCGTTCACGTGATGTGTTGGAACAGACTGTTGCTGAAAGGTCTGTACAGATTGTGTCTGTGTATTAGATGAAGCAATAATCGGTGTCTGACCATTTCCATTCAGCACGCCCTCTTCTGCATTGCCCTCTTGATTCAAAAGGCTGCTTTGAAGGGTAGACTGTACTGTTTGGGATTGAATCCCTGCCTCTAGCTTGTAAGCCGAGAGTCCTTGATTCAACCGCAGTGGAGAAATCGTCTTAAACGTGTCCTGTTGGGTTGTGTTCATGTTTGCCATCACATCGGATCGCAAGTTCAGTCCACTTCGTTTTGACTCCTCAGCATTTCCTTTTTGATTCTTCAGGGATTCGAGAAGAGCTGCCAGCTTGTCTAGTTCGTTTGGAGTTGCTTCCCCTTTTTTCAGGTTAGCTAGAAGCTGCTTTAAATCCTCACTCACTTGACCAGCATTCCCTTGCGCTTTACCCAATAGTTGTTCCATTGCAGTTGCAAATTTTTCTTGGGCGTCAGGCGGTAATTCGTCTTGCGCAGTTTGACCAGAGCCAAGCAGTTGGGCAAATAATGCCATGAGATCAGCTAATGCGAGCATGTCCTCTTCACTTAAACCCTCTGGATCCACCATTGTCTCTTCTGGGTTCCCCACCTGATCCAACACCTGAATCAATTGCATGGAAAACATTTGACCTAGACCAGTTCCACCTGCATTAACGGTAGGGGTTGTTGTAACAGATCCTGCTGATCCTACTGCAGGGGTCAAATTGGCCACATTCATCTCGTTCACCTCCTCCATTTGATATTTGTTGCTTATAAGAACGAAAACAGATGATTGCTCATTCTATTTTCGAAGCAACTCTGCTGTAATGCGAGCCGCCAGATTATCTGGTTCTTTCTGTTTCTTGTCGTCATTGGCGATCGCTGAGAGAGTTTGTGCCCGTTTATCCGCAGGCAAGTCTTTCATTAAGGCAATAGCTTGACCTCTGTTAGTATCCATGAGTGAACGAATGATAGCAGCAGCATCAGCAGGCGGCAATTGAGTAAATGTCTTCATTAGTTCCTCGTTCGACTCAGACCCCTCACGCGTATTGCTCAACGCCTTAGTCAGAACATCAACTCGTTGTTGCAGAGCAGCAATGTCATCATCTTTGTTCACTACTGAATCTTTTAACAAGATGGAAATATCGGCAGCTTTCTTTGGTTCCATCTTGGCCAAAATGTCTGCCTGTTGTGCAGGCTTCATTTTCGTCATGACGGCAACTGACTCTTGCAGTTTTAAATTTTCAATGATGGCCGCAGCATTCTTTGGAGACATGGTTGTGTACACTTTCGCCAAATCTGTAAACTGCTTCTGACGCTCTTCCTCAGTTGCGCGCTTGTCTTCCATTGCCTTGTTTACATCATCGATTTGTTTTTCCAGTGCCGCAATCGTGGCATCTTTCTTTGCTGACTCTTCTTTTAAAGTGGTAATCTGCTGCTGGTTTTTTGCTTGATCTTGCTGTAGGGTTGCCACTTGTTTGTCCATGTCAGGTTGTTCTTCTGAGCCGGGAGTTGCTGCATAGTCGTCCGGGACTAATTTTTCCACGTACGGTATGGAGTTAGCCCAGTGGAGAACAGTCCCTAACACGTTTACTCCGAGCAAGCTCAGGAGCACACCGCCAAGGAGGCTGGCAAACAGAGCAGGAATGACAATCATATAAAAGAACCATTCCCACCTGCCGTATTCCCGTTCTTCTTGGATTTCTTCCATTTGGAACCTCCCTCAGTAGCTTCGGCGAAGATAGAGCTGCGTACCGATCTCATCCAACTCTTTTTGCTCTCTTTGCTTCTGGTCGTCCAGAAATTGGTGGAGCGACTTTTCCCGAAGGCGTTGCCATAGTTGGGACTCTTTCATACGTTCCGTCAATCGTGACTGACAGCGTTCCACATCCTGTTCACAACCATGCAAGGTACGTTGCTGATTCTGAATGGATTTCGCAACAGATTGCTGATATTGCGTAATGGAAATGAGCTGCGCAGCACTGCATGTCTGCATCTGTACTTCCTGGAGCTTCATCGTCATCTCGTCATGATGCTCGGTTAGTTGAGAAAGCTTCCACTCTTCTTCGTTTTTACGCTGGATGGACTTTCCGAAAGCCCACTCTGCTTGTTCTTTTTCTTTTTCCTTTAAATCAAGAACCTTTTGGAGATGAAACTGAAACACACGCACGTTAGTTCACTCCTCCGAAATGAGCTGTCAACGCTTGGATAGCACCCTGCAAAGTAGACGGTTCATGCGTTCCTTGTGCCGTAAAACCAGAAATGATATCACGATAGCGAATGGCTGCATCGATTTCCCGATTGCTTCCCGGCTTGTACGCCCCAATGTTTATGAGGTCCTCCGCTTCACGATACGTAGCCAAATGTTTTTTCAGCTGACGAGCAGCATCCAAATGGTTACTATCGACGATTTCATTCATGACACGACTTACACTCGCCATCACATCAATGGCAGGAAAATGACCTTTGTGAGCAATTTTCCGGTCAAGAACGATGTGACCGTCCAAAATCCCCCGCGCCGCATCCGCAATCGGATCGTTCATGTCGTCAGAGTCAACCAATACGGTATAAAAGGCCGTAATACTTCCCTTATCCGCTGTTCCTGCACGCTCCATCAGCTTTGGCAGCATCGCAAACACCGATGGCGTATAACCACGCGTAGCCGGAGGTTCACCGATTGCCAAGCCTACTTCACGTTGTGCCATGGCAAAGCGCGTGACAGAATCCATCATGAGCATGACATTCATTCCACGATCGCGGAAATATTCCGCTATGGAAGTCGCAATCATCGCTCCCTTGATTCGAATCATGGCAGGTTGATCGGAAGTAGCTACGACAACAACAGACCGCTTTAGTCCTTCTTCCCCAAGATCGCGCTCGATAAACTCCATGACTTCACGGCCACGTTCTCCAATGAGACCAATCACATTGATATCTGCCGTCGTATTTCGGGCAATCATTCCCATCAATGTACTTTTCCCTACCCCCGATCCAGCGAAAATGCCGACCCGCTGACCTTTCCCGATGGTAAGGAGTCCGTCTATCGCTCTCACTCCCACACTCAATGGTTCTTGAATGCGCGGTCGAAGGATAGGATTTGGCGGCATATTGTTGGTAGGATAGGACGTCAGTCCAAATGGCAGTGAACCTTGATAGGGCCGCCCAAGGCCATCGAGGATCGAACCCAATATTTCAGGTCCAACTTTTACATCTAGCGACCGTCCTGTCGCGACGACGTCACAACCTGGACCAATTTCGGTCAATTCGCCTAATGGCATTAACAGCACTTTATTTTCGCGAAATCCAACCACTTCTGCGATGATCGGTTCCTTTGTGTTAGCCGGATATAGATGGCATATCTCGCCTAATTTCACTTCTGGCCCTTGCGACTCAATGGTGAGTCCAACGACCTGTGTCACTTTGCCATTCACGCGCATCGGATCTAAGCCATGCAGCATGTGCTTGTACTTCGAGAGATCTAGGATGCTCATGGAGCCTCACTTCCTCTGGCAATCGTAAGCAGTGCCTGCTTAATCTCCTCCATTTGTGTATCGATGCGGGCATCGACACTTCCCAAAGCGGTACGGATGACGCATCCACCGTCTTGTACTGTATAGTCAGGGTAAATGGAGAGCTCTGCCTGTCCATCTAACAATTCCAGAAAACCAGCACGATGCTCGAGCACATAATCGAAGTACTTATGGTTGACGCACACCGTAATCTCGCCATGAACACGGGAGCGACGGAGTGCTTTTTTGGTCATTTCCAGGACCTGCTCGGGATGCTGTTGCAATTCCTGTCCAATGATTTTTTTGGCAATTTCTATGCTGAGTTCCACTAGAAAGGGCTCCGCCTCAGCGATAATTTGTTTTTTCTCGGCAAACGCTTGTTCCAGAATGGTTTTTGCTTGGCTGAGTGTATCTGTTTGCTCCTCGTACGCCTCACGTTTCCCCGCTTCGAAACCGGCCTCTTGCCCTTCCGTCATAGCCTGCTCCTGCACTTGCTGAAAAAGTTGAGCGGCTTCCTGACGCTTTTGTTCCCACCATTCTTCCATCTGAGCAAGCGTCTCTTGTCTTACCTGCTCTGCTTGCTCCGCAGCTTGCTGCAAGATGTTTTGTGCGGTTTCTTCTGCATCTGAGATGATCGTTTTCGCCTCGATCTCAGCTTGATTAAAAATTTCTTGATTTTCTTGCAACCTTTCGGCAACTTCCTCCGTCTTAAGTGGTACAGGCGTTACCGAGAGAAGAAAAGATTCCTCAGAAGGCCGATAATTGGCGCTTTTGATAATCCTAGACAATGATATCATCTCCTCCACCGCGGGCGATGATGATCTCACCAGCCTCCTCTAAGCGACGGATAATTGCAACGATACGAGATTGTGCCTCTTCGACGTCGCGAAGGCGAACTGGGCCCATAAACTCCATTTCTTCTTTGAAGGTATCCGCCATCCGCTTGGACATGTTCCGGAAAATAACTTCCCGAACTTCTTCGCTGGATACCTTGAGGGAAAGTTGCAGATCGGCATTTTCCACGTCGCGGATAACGCGCTGAATCGAACGGTTGTCGAGTGTAGCAATATCCTCGAAGACGAACATACGCTTCTTGATTTCTTCTGCCAACTCTGGATCTTGAATTTCGAGGGAATCCAGAATCGTGCGTTCGGTTCCACGATCGACACCGTTGAGTACAGCCACGATCGCTTCTATCCCGCCTGCCTGCGTGTAATCTTGGGTAACAGTGGCAGAGAGCTTTTGCTCCAATACCTGTTCTACTTGGGCGATTACTTCCGGTGAAGTACTGTCCATAGTCGCAATACGTTTTGCAACCTCCGCTTGACGTTCTTGTGGAAGTGCCGACAGGATCATGGCAGCTTGTTGAGCCTCCAGATAAGAAAGCACCAGGGCTATCGTCTGCGGATGCTCATTTTGGATAAAGTTTAGGATTTGACCTGGGTCAGCCTTTCTAGCAAAGTCAAATGGTCGAACTTGAAGGTTTGCCGTCAAGCGATTGATAATATCCATCGCTTTGGTCTCACCCAAAGCTTTTTGCAAGATTTCTTTGGCGTATGTAATCCCGCCTTGTGCAATTACCTCTTTGGCAACTGCTATCTGGTGAAATTCAGATAAAATTTTATCTTTTTCATCCGTATCCACTTTTCGCACATTGGCGATTTCTAATGTCAGTTGCTCGATCTCATCCTCACGCAAATGCTTGAACACTTGGGCAGAAACTTCCGGCCCGAGTGAGATGAGGAGGATAGCTGCTTTTTGTCGTCCTGACAACTCTTTAGCGCCGCGAGCCATACCATTCACTCCTTAATCTTCTGCTAACCATGTACGAAGCAGAACAACAAACTCATCTGGTTTGCTTCGCGCCAATTTTTCAAGTTGCTTTCTGACCACTACCTGGTCTCCATCTTCTTGGTAAATCAAGTCTGGTATTTCGGCCGCGTTTAACGGTGTCAGCAAGTCTGGCAATTCCTCTTCTTCTTGTTGTTGCTTCGCTTGACTGCGTCTGCGATAAACGAGGAAGGCAACAGCAGCAAGTGCCAAGACTGCAATACCACCAACTGTCCAAAGAACAGCAGGACTTAGTGCACTGGAATCCTCAATCTCAGCTTTTCCTGAGAACTGACGAGGGAGTACAGAAATATGCTTGTCCAACTCAGTATCCGTCAAATCAGAAGCCTGTTCACTTAATGTGACACGAACAACATTGCGCAACACTTGTTTAATGCTCTCGAGTGTAGCCGCATCCAGCGTTCCACCAGCTGGCGGTTCTACCCCAACGTTGATTGTGATGTCTTCGATCTTGTACGGGCTTGATGTAACATTTCGTGTGATGCGATTTACTTCACGGTTAATCGTATCATTCAACTCTTCGTATTGACTGTTACTTCCTTGTGGGTTAGCTCCCGGGTAGTTCGTAACTGCATTGTTATTGGTTCCTGCAATTCCCCCCGGAGGTTGGCCTTGTCCAGAAAAGGCTTTTGATAATTTTTGAGAAGAAATGATAAGTCCTTCGTTATTCTCTTTGTCAGGTGCCTCGACGATGTTCTCTACGCGATTTTCTTTGTCAAAGTTCATTTTGATGAACGTATGTACGATGACTTTATCGCGTCCCATGATTGTACCCAACAAGTTGTACAGGTTTTGTTGAATTTTCTTTTCAACATCTGCTTTGATTGTTTCCTGTTGCTTAAAGCTACTCAATGTTCCTTCGTTTTCATTGCCTTCGGAACGTTCCAGTGGATTGGAATACTGGTCTGTAATCGCAATCGCTTCCATCGGCAATTTGGGAACGCTTCGGGAAACAAGCAGGTAAAGCGAGTTAATTTGCTTTTGATCAAGCGTTGTTCCAGGTTCTACATCGACGATAACGGAAGCCGTTGCTGTATCCGGAGTCTCCGTTACCCAAACGCTTTCCTGCGGCAACGTAATCATCACTTGTGCGGAGCGTACACCTTTTACACGTTCCAGCATCTTGCGTAGCTCTTGTTGTAAAGCCTCTTTCTTCATGACATCAAATTGGCGATCTGTAACTCCTAGAGTACTGGAGAATATTTCCGCATTAATTCCTGCTTGGCTCGGAATACCTTGTGCAGCCAAATCGACAATGACATCTTGTGCCATTTTTTCTGGAACCTCGATACTTGTACCATTCCCCGTGATACGGTATGGGATTTGTGAAGCTTCCAACTCTTGCTTGATAGTCCCGATTTCCTGTTCACTTAATCTTTGGTTGTAAAGTGGTTTGTACACCGGCTGAGAAGCGATGTATATGTATAGACCTAGAGAAATCAAGAGGAAGAGCGAAATACCGAGAATCATCCATTTTTGTTTCTTGGAAAATTGGTTCCATTTTGACGTAATCTGGTCTTTGTATACTGCTAAACGTTCGTTCATGTTTCACCTCTCAAAGGATACCAACAACGATCAAATCGACATGCGCATGATTTCTTGATAAGACTCAATCATCTTGTTCCTGACCTGCATGGTCATTTGTAGCATCACGGAAGCTTTTTGACCTGCAACAGTCAATTGGTGCAAGTCGGTAATTTCTCCCGCTGCAAACCTGTCGGCAAGATTCGACGATTCTACTTGCGCCTGATTCACTTTATTCATGGCATCCGATAGAAACGATGAGAATTCTTGGGAAACTTCAGCTGGGGTTGGCTTGTTCACACTCGGTGTACGAATTGGCGTTAGTTGGGAGATTGCACTCATTTCCATTCCTTACTGTCACCCGCCTTACTTGATTTCCAATGCTTTTAGCATCATCGATTTGGAAGCATTCAATGCTGTCACGTTGGCTTCGTATGATCTTGATGCGGAGATCATGTCCACCATCTCTTTCATCGGGTCGACATTCGGCATCAAGAGATACCCATCTTGATCTGCATCTGGATGAGATGGATCAAATACTCGCTTAAACGGAGTATTGTCTTCTTGAATCGCTGTGACCTTCACACCTTGTCCACCCCGACTTCCTGAGACCGTCCCTACCGCAGCTTGCAGGAAGTTATCAAATGTTCCATTTGTTTGAGGTGACAACTCCACCATTTTCCTCCTATATGGCTGCCAGGCGCCATCTACGAAGTTCGCTCGAGTGGTTTCCGCATTCGCAATATTGGAAGCAATCGTATCCAATCGCAAGCGGTTAGCTGTTAAGGCAGAAGCACTTGTGTTAATTCCCTGAAACAAGCTCATCTTTATTTACCTCCACCCTCAATTACACTGCGTAGTTTTTGAAAATGTCCTGCTGTCAATTGCGTTAAACCGCTGTACCAAATTTGGTTTTTGGCCAATTCTGTTGTTTCTGATTCCAAGTCAACATCATTGCCACTGTTCTGAATGAAGTTATTCGGATTGGACACAACCTGTGGGACTGCAACACCTGCATTTCCAAACGGGAGGTGTCTTTGATTGGTCCGATACGCTTCTAACTTGCCGTTTCCCGCTCTTGCGTTCAACTCATCTTGCAAAAAGCTCTCGAAGATGACTTGTTGACTTTTGAATTGAGGGGTGTCTATGTTGGCAAGGTTGTTTGCGATCGTTCTATGTCGCAATGTTGCAGCGTCCAGTGATCTCTCCAAGACCTGCAGATGGTAACTATCCAGCATTTTTCCTTCTCCCCCAATATGAGTCAATTCTTTTCCCTAAAACCACCTATATTTCCTGTATTTTCGACACCCTAATACGATTCAATCATAGCAAAATCAATTTGGACAAAAAAGCCCCTTTTCATGACGTTTTTCAAAATGATTCAATGGGACTAAATCCCTTATCTTTCCTGTTTTTTTACTGCATTTTACAAGGAAACCATATTCAAACCATTGCAAATGTCGAGGCATGCATAAAAAATCAATATATATTTTATGGTAATAATGTGTCGTTTTTTGCAATAACTAGGACTAAAGTCCCATGAGAAAAGGTGCAGCAACTTGAGTTGCTACACCTTTTTGTTTACTTTCTTGTAACTTTTGACAAGGTAAATTACGAAGTTTTGAGCTTCTCAAGCTCAGGCAACAGCTTTTCATTCAACACTTTAATGAAGGTACCTTTCATCCCCAGGGAACGGGATTCGATAACACCCGCACTCTCCAGCTTACGGAGCGCGTTTACAATAACAGAGCGAGTAATTCCTACGCGATCCGCGATTTTGGAGGCTACGAGCAAGCCTTCTTTGCCTTCGAGTTCTTCAAAAATATGTTCAACTGCTTCCAACTCACTATAGGAGAGGGAACCAATTGCCATTTGTACAACCGCTTTGCTGCGTGCTTCTTCTTCGATTGCTTCAGAACGCTCACGCAAGATTTCCATGCCTACTACCGTTGCCCCTACTTCTGCAAGAATCAGGTCGTCATCGACAAATTGATCGTTAATACGACCCAAAATCAACGTACCGAGACGATCCCCTCCACCCATAATTGGAACAAGCGTCGTCCAACCTGTGCGGAATACTTCTTTCATTTCAACAGGGAAAATCGTGTATGGGCTATCTACATCCAGGTTCGCAGATGTTTCGTCTACTTTTAGCAACCCCATGCTGTATTCTTCTGGAAAACGGCGCTCTTCCAGCATTTTGCGCATACGGCTGTTATCCATTTCTTGATGAATCGCAAAGCCGAGAAGTTTTCCTTTGCGGCTTACCACATAAGTGTTTGCTTCAATCACGTCACTCAAAACTTGAGACATTTCATTGAAGTTCACGGCATGACCCGCGGATTTTTGCAACATGCGGTTAATTCTTCTTGTTTTTGACAGTAGATCCATCTGTATTTCCTCCTAATTATATGTGCTGCCTATCCAATGTTTATAAAATATATTGACTCAAGTCTTTGTTCCCCGCGATTGTACCTAATTTCTGATTAACGTAATCGGGGGTAATCTGTACAACTTCTAGGTGAATTTCTGGGGCTTCAAAAGAGAGATCCTCCAGGAGCTTCTCCAATATGGTGTGCAATCGTCTAGCACCAATGTTATCTGTGCTCTGATTGACCTCAGCAGCGAGGCGAGCGAGTTCCTGAATGGCTTCGGGGGTAAAGTCAACACGCACACCTTCTGTTTCCAAGAGGGCCACGTACTGCTTAAGCAACGCATTTTTAGGCTCTGTCAGAATTCGGACAAAATCTTCAACGCGCAAGCTAGTCAACTCCACCCGAATCGGAAAACGACCTTGCAATTCAGGAATTAAATCTGATGGTTTTGCCATGTGAAAAGCACCAGCTGCAATAAACAGAACATAATCTGTTTTGACAGGACCATACTTGGTCATGACTGTTGAGCCTTCCACAATCGGTAAAATATCACGCTGGACCCCTTCACGGGATACATCCGGGCCACGCCCATCCTTACCCGCAATCTTATCAATTTCGTCAATGAAGATAATCCCGTGTTGTTCAGCTCGACGAATTGACTCCTGCGTGACTTCGTCCATATCCACCAGTTTTTGCGCTTCCTGCTGAATTAATACCTTTCGGGCATCTTTTATTCGCAATTTTCGTTTCTTCATCCGCTTAGGCATCAGGCTACCGAGCATATCTTGCATTTGCATCCCCATTTGTTCTGTACCCGGAACCTGGAACATGTCAAACATCGAAGGTGATTGATCTTCGACTTCAATCTCAATCATTTGCTCTTCTAACTGACCATTCGTCAATTGCCACATGACTTGCCGGCGTTGCTGCTGAATCGACACTTCTTCTTGATCAGAGGTATCCTGCTGCTGTTGCTGCTGTCCACCGAAGAACATCTCCAACGGATTTTTGAATGAGTTCGCCTGCTTGCGAGATGGAACAAGTACGTTCACAATCGCTTCATTAGCAAGCTTCTCGGCTTTCTCTTTCACCGACTCTACTTTTTCTTGTTTGACCGTACGGATAGAAGCTTCCACCAGATCACGAACCATCGATTCTACGTCTCGTCCTACATAACCGACTTCCGTAAACTTCGTTGCTTCTACTTTAATAAAAGGAGCACCAGTCAGTTTTGCAATCCGACGTGCAATTTCCGTTTTTCCAACACCAGTAGGTCCGATCATCAAGATGTTTTTTGGAACAACCTCTTCAATCATTTGCTCTGGCAAACGACTGCGACGATAGCGGTTGCGAAGCGCCACAGCAATGGCTTTCTTGGCTTGTGCCTGCCCGACAATGTATTTATCCAAATGCTCTACGATCTTACGCGGGGTTAATTGCTCAAGATTCAGCACAGTAGGTTCCTCCCTTTCGCTCAATTCAACTCATCCACAACAAGATTGTTGTTTGTGAACACGCAAATTTCAGCAGCGGTACGAAGCGATGCTTCCGCAATTTCACGTGCGCCGAGGTGAGGCGCATATGTTTTCAATGCACGACCTGCTGCAAGGGCAAAGCTACCGCCAGAACCAATTGCAAGAATCCCGTCATCAGGCTCAATGATTTCACCATTTCCAGAAATAAGCAGCAAATGCTCTTTATTGGCAACAATCATCATTGCTTCCAAACGACGCAAAATTTTATCCATGCGCCACTCTTTCGCCAGCTCTACAGCAGCTCGCTGCAGATTGCCGTGGTACTCCTCCAGCTTTCCTTCAAACTTCTCAAAAAGCGTAATGGCATCAGCAACAGAGCCAGCGAATCCTGCTAAAACTTCGCCGCGATATAGACGTCTTACTTTTTTGGCACCGTGCTTCATTACCATGCTGTTGCCAAAAGTAACCTGACCATCTCCGGCCATCGCTACAGACCCATTGTGCTGTACAGCAAATATGGTTGTTGCGTGAAACTGTTCCATCACTGATTCCTCCCGTTATGTCCGATTGGCGGAACCTGTATTGCCCGGGTTTGCTCGTGGGTGAGCGGTGTCATATACATGCCGAAGTCGCTCTTTGGTCACATGCGTGTACACCTGTGTCGTCGATACATTAACGTGTCCCAATAATTCTTGCACGGTACGCAGATCAGCACCGCCATTCAACATATGGGTCGCAAACGTATGACGAAAGGTATGTGGTGAAACCCGCAATTGAAGAGCGTACGTTTCTACGTATTTGTCTACAATCCGCCGAACACTGCGGTCGGATAACGGTTCTCCCCGATAGTTAACCAGCAAATTGCCGTGTTCTACTTTTCCAGCCAACAGTTTTTCTCTTCCATATTCTAGGTATTGCCGAAGAACGTCGCAGGCATAACTTCCAACCGGCACATATCGTTCTTTCGCTCCTTTTCCATAAACCAAGGCGACTCCCATGCTCGGATTCACATCACTCACAGATAAAGTGGTGAGCTCCGTAACGCGCATGCCGCTAGCATACAACAGTTCAAAAATCAGCCGATCACGAATTCCCAATGGAGTGGTTGTATCAGGCAGATCGAAAAAAGCTTGAACTTCTTGCGGATATAAAAAGGAAGGAAGTTTCTTCTCCATTTTGGGAGTGGAGACTAGTTGAAATGGGTTCTGTTCCAGTTGACCTTCACGCAACAGAAATCGGTACAAGCTACGCAAGCTGGATAGCTTGCGGGCAATACTTCGCCGGGAAAGCCCCCTGCCAGCCAATTGCGCGAGAAAGGAGCGACCATGCAAATAAGAAACAGCAGCAAATACGGTGATTTGGTGCTGTTCCATAAAGGAGACAAATTCGCTGATATCTGCCACATACTGCTTCACCGTATGAGGAGAGGCGTTTTTTTCAACTCGCAAATAGCGGGTAAACATCTCAATATCCGCAGAATTTTGTTGCGAAATGTCCATACGGGATGCACCCTCCTCGAAGCACCTATATAGTAACACAGACGAAAATCGGATATCAATGTTAATTGTGTCGTTCTTGTGTAAAATTCTGAATTGTATCTAGCGCTCGCTCAGCGAGCTTTTCATTTTTCAACCGCTTGTCTCGGATTCGTTCTGGCCATTCCGGTACAAGCCCGAAGTTTGCGTTCATCGGTTGGAAATGCTTTGGATCTGCCGTTGTAATATAACGAGCCATACTGCCCATAATTGTTTCTGGCGGGAGCTCGATCAATTCTTCCCCTTTTGCGAGTCGTGCTGCATTTATCCCCGCAAGCAAACCAGATGCTGCCGACTCTACATATCCTTCGACACCAGTCATTTGACCAGCAAAGAAAAGTGTTTCCCGGTCTTTATACTGATACGTAGGCTTCAACAGTTTTGGCGAGTTGATAAAGGTGTTGCGATGCATCACACCATAACGAACGATTTCGCAGTTTTCCAACCCAGGAATGAGTGAAAAGACTCTTTTTTGATCCGGCCATTTCAGATGGGTCTGGAAACCTACGATGTTATACAATGTGGCAGCACTATTGTCCTGACGAAGCTGTACAACCGCATAAGACTTTTTGCCCGTCCGCGGATCAACCAAACCTACTGGCTTCATGGGACCAAATGTCATGGTCTTGTGACCACGCTTTGCCAATACTTCAATCGGCATGCAACCTTCGAAGAAGATTTCCTTTTCAAATTCCTTCAATGGAACTGTTTCCGCAGAGATCAGCGCATCATAGAAGCGATTGAACTCCTCTTCAGTCATCGGGCAGTTCAGATAAGCTGCTTCACCCTTATCATATCTGGAAGCAACGAATACCTTGTTCATATCAATCGAGTCTTTTTCGATAATGGGCGCTGCTGCATCATAGAAGTACAGATACTCTTCACCCGTCAGCTCTTTTAACTTTGTAGACAAAGCTGGAGAAGTAAGTGGCCCCGTCGCAATTACGACAATCCCATCCGGAATTTCGGTAATTTCATCCGAAATGACCTCCACCAATGGATGATTTCGAACGGCATCTGTAACATGAGCCGCGAACTCGTGTCTGTCTACGGCAAGCGCGCCTCCAGCTGGAACCGCGCAACGATCTGCCGCATCGATAATGACAGAGTTCAGTCGACGCATTTCTTCTTTTAATACACCCACTGCATTCGTTAACGTGTTAGCACGCAATGAATTACTGCATACCAACTCTGCAAATTTATCGGTATGGTGTGCAGGCGTTTGTGTCTTCGGTCTCATCTCATACAGCTTTACTTTTACACCCGCCTGCGCGATTTGCCATGCTGCCTCACTACCAGCGAGACCAGCGCCCACTACTGTAATTGTTGGTTGTGACATGCTGTTAATCCTCCAAACTACAAAATCGAATCAGGCTGTCTAGGAGTCTGCCTCTTCTTGATAATCACACTTGGTGCAAACAATGCTAACTCCTTGCTTTTTGCGCTTTTTCTCCACGAGCATGCTGGAGCATTTTGGACAAGGTCTGGCAATCGGTTTGTCCCACGATACAAAATCGCATTCCGGATATTGATTGCAGCCGTAAAAAATACGACTCTTCTTAGATTTACGTTCAATAATCTCTCCGGTTTCACACTGCGGACATTTTACGCCGATTTCTTTTACAATCGGCTTCGTATTACGGCAATCCGGGAATCCGGAACAAGCTAAAAACTTGCCAAATCGACCAAGCTTATAAACCATCACACGGCCGCAAAGCTCACATGATTCATCCGATTCTTCGACTTTCAGCTCTACTTCTTTCATTTCTTCTTCTGCAACAACTACGCGCTTTGCAAAGTCTTGATAAAAATCGTCCAGCACTTGCACCCAATTGGTGGTTCCTGCTTCGATGTTATCCAAGCCCGATTCCATATGGGCAGTGAATTCTACGTTGAGAATTTCCGGGAAGAACTCTTCGACAAGAGTGATCACAATCTCGCCCAACTCGGTCGGGACAAACCTTTTCTCCTCTAATGACACGTAGCCACGCTTTTGAATGGTTTCTAATGTAGGCGCATAGGTAGACGGGCGTCCAATCCCCATCTCTTCCATCGTTTTAAGCATGCGTGCTTCGGAGAATCGAGGTGGTGGCTGTGTAAAGTGCTGACTCGGCTCGATTTCTTTTTGTTCGAGGATTTGTCCTTCTTCAATAGGTGGAAGGAAGCTCTCTTCTTCTGCACCATCATCGTTTCCTTCAATATATACCTTCATAAATCCAGGGAACTTCACTTTTGATCCTGTTGCTCTGAAGGTAACTCCACCTGCGTCAATATCTACGCTCATCGTATCAAGAACAGCAGATGACATTTGACTGGCAAGGAAACGCTCCCAGATTAATCGATACAAGCGCAACTGATCTCTCGACAAGTATTCCTTGATTTCATCCGGTGTACGCATCACACCTGTTGGACGAATCGCTTCGTGAGCATCTTGAGCATTCTCGTTTTTCACTTGATTGCGTGGCTCAGTTAACACATAGTCTGGACCATATTTCTCAAGTATGTATTCCCTTGCTTCGTTCTGCGCCGTTACAGATAGGCGAGTAGAGTCTGTACGCATATAGGTAATCAAACCAACTGCGCCTTCTTTATTGCCAACGTCGATCCCCTCATAGAGCTCCTGAGCAATCCGCATGGTCTTAGACGTGCGGAAGTTCAGCTTACGCGCTGCCTCTTGCTGTAAAGAGCTCGTGATAAAAGGAGGTGCAGGGTTGCGCTTACGCTCACGTTTCGTTACCTTTTGTACCACGTATGGTTTGTTCTTCATTCGTTTTAATACCGCTGCTACATCATCTTCCGAATGAAGTTCCACCTTTTCATCGCCATAACCATAGAATTTCGCGTTAATTTCTTTACCGTCGCTAATCAATGTACTTGCAATCGTCCAATACTCTTCCGGGATAAACTCTTGGATCTCACGCTCACGATCCATGATAAGCTTTACCGCAACCGATTGTACACGTCCGGCACTCAAGCCTTTTCGAACCTTTTTCCATAAAATTGGACTGATATTGTACCCCACGAGTCTGTCGAGAATGCGACGTGCCTGTTGAGCATTTACCAAGTCCATATTTATGTGTCGTGGATGCTTGAACGCTTCTTTGATAGCATCTTTGGTAATCTCATTAAACACCACACGAAGTGGCTGATTCAAATCGAGCCCCAAGTATTGTGCCAAATGCCAAGCAATTGCCTCCCCTTCGCGATCCGGGTCGGCTGCGAGATATACTTTTTTTACTTTTTTAGCGGCATCTTTTAAGCCCTTCAATACATCGCCTTTGCCGCGAATGGTTATGTATTTGGGTTCAAAATTATGTTCAACGTCTACACCCATTTGACTTTTCGGCAAATCGCGCACATGCCCGATAGACGCTTTCACGATATATTTACTACCCAGGTATTTTCCAATGGTTTTGGCCTTCGTAGGGGATTCTACGATTACTAGCGTATCAGCCATTTTTTTCCTCCCCTTTTAGTAAGGAATCTTCCCTATTATTAAATACCCTCATCCGGTTTGTCAAACACTTGTGCCTCTAGGCATTGCCAAAAAGCTAGCGGATATGCTATCGCCGTGCAAAATAACCGCCAGGAAGTGCCACGATGGCTCCTTTTGCTTCCAAGCGAATGACCAGCTGATGCAGCATCCTGCGTTGGTCTTTTTCTAAGCTGCTCATTAACTCATCCAGATGAATCCCATCATAGGTTACGGCTTCCACAATCGCTTTTTCTTCATTAGATAAGGGAACATCATCGGTTGCCTTGCTTTTTTCCACCTGCTGCATCTGCTCTGCTTCGGGAAGATGATGCTTGATTTCCTCCCATATATCGCTACTGCACGTTACTAACTTTGCACCTTGTTTGATCAAGTTATGCGGCCCCGCACTCATCAATGAAAAAATCGGTCCAGGAATTGCAAAAACTTCCTTGCCCTGCTCAAGTGCACAGTCTGCCGTAATCAACGATCCGCTTTTTTCTGCTGCTTCCACCACTAATACACCGATAGAAAGTCCACTTATGATGCGATTTCTCTCTGGAAATAATCCAGAAACAGGGGGAATATGTGGAGGATATTCGCTGAGGAGTAGGCCAAAAGATTCAATTTCACGATAAAGCTCTCGATGTCGAGAAGGATAAACATGATTCATTCCGCAACCGAGTACGCCTATAGTCTTACCACCTGCTTTCAAGGTAGCTTGGTGAGCCTCTGCATCAATTCCATATGCTACCCCAGAGACAATGACAAGACCTGCTTGTACCAGCTCTCGGACAAAAAAGCTACAGCTCGCTCTTCCATATGGTGTCGGTTTGCGCGAACCAACGACGCCAATCGACAATTTATCCAATAATGTGTGATCGCCACGATAAAACAACGTCAACGGAGAATCGGGAATATTGCGGAGCGAAACAGGATAAGCATCGTCCAAAGGACATAAAAAGCGCGTTCCCTCTTCCTCACGCTTTTCCAATAATGCCATAGCTGAAGCTTCATTGCTTTGCTTGTGAACCTGCCCAGTGATCAAAGGAGTCAATCTGAGCTCACGAGCCAGTTCCTGCCAATTTTCGATGGCAATCTGAAAAGAACCTGTGATTTCAAACATCTCTCGGATTTTCTTTCTTCCCAAACCCGAGATCATCGTTAACACATACAACCAGTCTCTCTCGTCGAGCTTCGCCTTTTCCACACCAAAATCCTCCTTCATCCCGACCACAATTGTCACAGCGGACAGCATTTGAATGTTATTCTATCGAAAGAAAGAGGCTGCTTCAAAAATAAAAAAGTGGACAAGCCTAAGCCTGTCCACTTCTGTCTTATCTGATTACTTGCCCATTACTTTCTCGAGCATACCGCGCTCTTTCAGCAATTCAACAAGTGTTTCACCGATAACAGCAGGTGTTTTCGCTACGCGAATACCGCATTCTTCGAGCTTCGCGATTTTCTCAGCAGCTGTACCTTTACCGCCAGAGATGATCGCACCAGCGTGGCCCATACGTTTTCCTTCAGGAGCAGTTTGTCCGCCGATGAAGCCTACAACTGGTTTTTTCATGTTAGCAGCGATCCACTCTGCTGCTTCCTCTTCCGCAGTACCACCGATTTCACCCAGCATGATAACTGCTTCAGTGTCTGGATCTTCGTTGAACATTTTCAGTACATCGATGAACTCCATACCTTTTACTGGGTCTCCACCGATACCTACAGCTGTGGATTGACCAAGGCCGCGAGTAGAAGTTTGGTGAACTGCTTCATAAGTCAAGGTACCGGAGCGAGAAACGATACCCACTTTACCTGGAACGTGGATGTAACCAGGCATGATACCGATTTTGCACTCACCTGGAGTGATTACGCCAGGGCAGTTAGGACCTACGAGAAGGGTTTTCTTGCCTTCCATGTAACGCTTAACTTTCACCATGTCCAGAACTGGGATACCTTCTGTAATGCAGATTACCAGATCCAGTTCAGCGTCAACTGCTTCCATGATCGCGTCAGCAGCGAAAGGAGGAGCAACGTAGATAACGGATGCAGTTGCACCAGTTGCTTCAACCGCTTCTTTAACTGTGTTGAAAATTGGAATACCGTCAACTTCGGTTCCACCTTTACCAGGTGTTACACCGCCCACCATTTGTGTACCGTATTCAACGGCTCCGCGAGTGTGGAACAGACCAGTTGCACCCGTAATCCCTTGCGTAATTACTTTTGTATTTTTATTAACGAGAATACTCATCGCGTAATTTTCCCACCTTTTTTTACGTATCTACTCGAAATATCTTACTTCACCAAGGATACGATTTTCTCAGCGCCATCCGCCATAGATTCTGCAGCTACGATGTTCAAACCGGACTCATTGAGGATTTTCTTACCCAAATCTACGTTTGTACCTTCGAGACGTACAACGAGAGGTTTGTCCAATTTGATTTGTTTTGCTGCATTCACTACGCCGTTTGCGATAACGTCGCATTTCATAATGCCGCCGAAAATGTTGACGAAAATACCTTTTACTTTTTCGTCACGGAGAATAATTTTAAACGCTTCCGTTACTTTCTCTTCAGTAGCTCCGCCACCAACGTCAAGGAAGTTAGCTGGGTCTCCACCGTAGAATTTCACGATGTCCATTGTTGCCATCGCCAGACCTGCACCGTTTACCATGCAACCGATGTTACCATCAAGTGCGATGTAGGACAGATCGAACTTGGAAGCTTCGATTTCTTTCTCATCTTCTTCATCCAGATCGCGCAGAGCTACGATGTCAGGGTGACGATAGAGAGCGTTGCTGTCGAAGTTCAGTTTCGCATCCAGTGCCATTACTTCACCGTCGCCAGTAACAACCAGTGGGTTGATTTCAGCGATAGAAGCATCTTTATCAACAAAAGCTTGGTACAAGCTCATCATGAACTTGGCAGCTTTGTTAATCAATTCTTTTGGAATGTTGATTGCGTAAGCCAGGCGACGAGCTTGGAAGCCATTCAGACCTGTTACTGGATCAACTACTTCTTTGAAGATTTTTTCTGGAGTGTTTGCTGCTACTTCCTCGATGTCCATACCGCCCTCTTCGGAAGCCATCATTACAACACTTCCAGTAGCACGGTCAACAACTACACCAACGTAGTATTCTTTCTTGATGTCGCAGCCTTGCTCGATCAGAAGGCGCTTAACTTCTTTACCTTCTGGACCTGTTTGATGAGTAACCAGTACTTTGCCAAGAATTTCGCTGGCATATGTACGAACTTCATCAAGATTTTTTGCAACCTTTACACCGCCAGCCTTACCACGGCCACCAGCGTGAATTTGCGCTTTTACTACGTTTACTTGGGTGCCCAGTTCTTTTGCTGCTTCTACAGCTTCTTCCACTGTGAAAGCTACGCGTCCTTCAGGAACTTTTACACCGTACTGCTTAAGTATCTCTTTACCTTGATACTCATGAATGTTCATTCTCCATCCTCCTATGGCAGATAAAGATCGGCAGGCTTTTAGACCGGTTCAAAGACGTCTGTCTTTTTCCGGTCATAACCTCCACTATCAGTGCAACGTAACTATTCTACGACAAAAACTGCAAAAGTGGTAGTAATATGTTCTTTTTATCGTGACCAGAAATGCGAAACTTCATGAGGAAATCCCTCATTTTCGTAGAGATTGAAACAATTTCCACACGTTTTCAGCGAGTTCATCCTGAATATACCAAGTTTGGTCATACTTAAAGTAACGTGGATATACTTCCATTCTCTGATCGATATCATTCACCAAAAAATGAAGTTCGTATTGTTTTTGTCCCGGATTTTTGGGTGGAACATTTAGTGGATCGGCATTTTTTAGCAATCGGACAGATTGATGGGCAATTCCTTGCTCGATTGTCGTTTGGGTAACATCCAACTTTGTGTCTTGGACATTCATTTCGCCATTTGCTGTGACGCGAATCCGTGTAGATTTAAATAACGGGTCAATCTTGTCGTCCTTACGATTGCTTGGCGGCATCCATTCCGTTAACCTAGAAAAGAGACTCCCTTCCACGTGAAAGAAAAACGTTTCTCTCCCAAAAGGAACCGCAATCAGCGTCGGCGTTAAAATGGCCACTTCGACTGGCCTGTCAGCAGAATTCATTCTCATCTGATAGTTCGGGTAGAGTGGATACTGCTTGCTGCGCGTGTCCACCTCCGGGACTGCCGATCCCATTACTTTCCTGATGTATTCTGCTTCTACTTCGTTCAACACGCGCGCCTGCCCAAGGTCTTCTGCCGATAAACGCACGCTATGAATTTTTTGTGAGAGCACTCCTTTTCCAGTTAACTTGTTTACCCACTGATAAAAATAGCTGGCACCCGCTCCACGATACGTGTGTCCCCCAAACTCACTTGCCGACTCACCCACTGTCACGACGAGTGGCGCCTGCTGTGTTCGATAAAGGACGAGCGTGAAACGTACATCTTCTTGCTTTAAAGACTCCGATGATACTTGTAAATCTTGTCCTTGTCCGGAAAGTTCTTGCAAAAACAAGCGCAAGTCCAATAATACTTCCTGTCCATCCGTTGACATCACCGTTACTTTTTCAACCGCACCAAGCTCTTTCTCGATATGATCTTTCATGTCGTCAGAAACCTTGCCTGACTGTGCACAGCCAGTGACGAACAAACTACTCACCATCATAACCAGTAGACACGTACGTAAAGACGCTATCACGCAGTAACCCTCCTCGTGTATTCCTGTAAGATAACGCTACAGAAGTCCCAATCGACGGCTGATCTCACTGCCTAGCTTTCGTTTCACGTAAATTTCACCAATTTGGTGCGGATCTTTCACGACAACGGAGCGATTGTTCGTACGAATCACCACATACTTTTCATTGTTTTTGTCCAAACCACAGATCAAATCAGACGAGGCTTCTACAAAGATAGCTACCACTGTTTTCCCATCTATTTTTTTCAACGAAATTTTTGGAAATGGGGTTACAAACGGTGACGTCTTATCTTGGATGTATTGCGTAATGGCCAGGATGTATTTGTCCGGGTCTCCGTACTGCTCGATCTCATGATCAATCCCGCACACTGTCCCCTCATCTGTAATGCCTAAAAATAAATTTCCGTTGTTTGAATTCGCAAACGCCACAATAGACTTAATAATCCCCGTCTTTGAATAAAGAAAGTCGCGTTTGAATTCAATCATGTCGTTCTCACCAAGTTTTGTTGCTGTTACAGGATCGTCAATTCGGCCTAAATAGCGAAAACGACTGATAGCGCCTAAGCGATAGACATATTCTTCAAATATATCAGCAGGCAGGGAAAGGTCTTCTATGCTTGCATCTGTGTTTTGCCACAATTTATATGTTTGCGGAGCAAAGCACATGTCAAACAATACGTTTCCGCCGAGCGAGCGTATGTTCATACCAATGGAAGCAGGCATAGTCTTGCCCGGCTGATAAGGGGCATCTGTTTCCACTTCCAATACTCCTGAATGAATTAAATAATCGAAATAATGACGCGGTAATTGTACATGATGCTTTAATAACTGACGTTCTGGCTTGAGTCGTCTGATTTCTTGATAAAAATCAAAACGCACAGATTGTTCTTCCAGTTGGCTTACCATCGCAATCAATGAACAAATATGGCGCATGTTTCCCCTCGTTTTGTGTTAGAGTAGGTGTCATTGTTTGGTCATATTTTAACGCAACCTTTTAAGAATTGACTAGTTTTTTCGTTATTTTCGTGATTGATAGTGATGCAAGATTGTTTGCAATTTAAACGAAAGTCCCATTTCTCCGCTAATTTTTAGCTTACCCGTTACAAAAGCAACGGTGGGATTCAAGCGTCCCTCTACGAGCTTAACAAAATCTTGGTCAGACAACTCCAGTTTGCAGCCCGCTTCCCTTGTCACACCCATTGAATAGTCCGCTTGATTATCGGATAAAACCACCTCGTAGGTGCCACCCTCTTCTCCACTTAGGACAAAATGGTACACAGCATGTAATCCAGTGATCCCTTGTGGTTGGGCGTTTATTCTATTCGATAAATCCTGAAGAGTTTTTTGTACCTGCATGCTCACTGCTCCTTGCTTGCTATGTATGTGGACCGCTTTTCTGTAAAAAAAGAAAGCCGGGTGTTTACCGGCTTACTTTACACGGACAGCTGTGCCTGTGGCAATAACCATCATCATACCTTCCCGCAATGTTTCGAAGTCGAGATCAACCCCAATCACTGCGTTTGCACCCAATGCCCGTGCTTTTTCTTTCATTTCACGCAAGGCCAGTTCACGTCCTTCTGAGAGCTTGCTCTCATACGAGCCACTTCTGCCTCCGATGATGTCCGTAATTCCTGCAAGAAAGTCACGGACTACGTTTGCACCCATGATTACCTCTCCGCTGACGATATCCAAATACTCCACCACTTCTTTTCCTTGGATCATGCTGGTAGTAGTTACGATCATGTCATTTCCTCCTCATATCGATCTTTTCACAATATATATTACGTACCATAAAATAATCGGTTGCAAAGAAGGATCTAAACCTGTCCAAAAGTGTATGCGCATTGCTAACAAACTATACTTTTCCTATCCTACTGTGGAAGTAATTGTTTTGGATAATTTGGCAGCTGAGGAGCCTAAACTTGCTTCAGCGATTAATTCCCGCCAAGATTTATCGAAAAAGTCTGGGGTTTGAAACCCGTTTACATGGCCAACAGCTGCAGATACAAAGATCTCAAGAACGTTTGTTGGACGTGTAATAAGCGAAATGTATTCCTGAATCTGTTCATCGGAAATCGTAGAGATCAAAACAAACTCGTCCCCTGCATAACGACATAAGTAATCCCCCTGTTCTTCAGCCAGAGAAGAGAGAACCGATGAATAGGTGCGGATGACATCATCCCCGAATGGATGGCCATGCAGCTTATTAATTCGGCCAAAGTCGTTCAAATCGATAAAAAGCAAATGGAAAGGTTTACGCTCCTTTAAAAAATTTTCCCCAATAAACTGAATGTAGGGAGCGCGATACAAACCCGATAATGGGTCTCGATATTCTGCTATTTTCATCTCTACGATTTCTTTTGTGATGAATCCGATTAGTTGATCCTCTTCCTTGATCAAAGCCAGACCACTTTGTTCTTGATGAAGCGCGTGATAAGCCTCCCAAACATTGTGGTTGGCAGACAGGTAGAACGGGTGACTGCTCATGGCATCGGCAACGATTCGGTTAGGATGAGCGGACAGCACGTCTCTCGTCGTAACCATTCCCAGCACCTCTCCGTGATCCATGACAACTAACGAATCAACATGAGATTCGTTCATTCGCTCCGCCGCATAAGAGACACTTTTGTCAGAGGTGATGGTACAAATCGTCGTCGTCATGATGTCGGAGATGTTCATAATAGATCCACCTCTCGTTGGACAGACAGTGCTATTTTCAATTCAGATCGCAGAACCATAGAGTCGCTAATCATACGCTCTGCCTCTTCCAGAATAATTTTCATCAATAATTTTTCATCAATCATTTGCAAAAGAGTATTTCTTAACAAGACTGCCTCAATCTTCGGATGATTCATCTTTAGTAATGTAAATTGCTCTGGAGAAAGTGCATCCGCCATTCTCCTTACAGCCTCAGGACCAATTGGTGCTTTCCGTCCGATGATCAACAAATCCTGCATCGGAGGGACTTCAAACTCGGATATTTTTAAGGAAAGCGTTGCTTTCCGAGAATATACGTTGTTATCACTAGCCATAAAAATTCCTCCAATTCTGCATTGCCTTCTTATTCGTCCGGCAAACTGCCTGGTTTACCAAACAAGTATCCCTGGCCGATTGCAACGCCCAATAAAGAAGCACAAGCAAAATCCTCTTCTTCTTCAACTCCTTCGAGAATGAGTTGAGGTGCATCTTTGCAAAAATCGACAAACAGTTTTACAGTCTTTTGCTTTTCTAATGAACTCGAGAGCTTTTGCGAAAAAAAACGATCAATCTTGATGTAATCTGGCGAGATATCTTCAATTTTACTGAATATGTTTGCGCCATCTCCGACATCATCCAACGCAATTAAGAAACCCAGCTTTTTCAATTCAGCTATGCGTCGCGTAAAAATGGGTTCGCTCCAGCATTCCCCTTCCATAATCGATTCGTTGATCTCCAATACGATTTGGGTTAAATAGGGACGGAAGGTACGAGCGATCTTTTGAATGAACCCTGGAAATGTGTCTTCTATTATGGTAGAAGGAAAAATATTCACAAATAAAAGCTCGTTTTTGTGTTCAGTCGACGAATGAAAAAAAGTCAAGAGCGCATAATGCAGGGAATGGGAGTCGAGTTCTGGCAGCATTTTGTTTTCCTTCGCCAAAGAAAACAATGCCTCTGGATGGATCCCCGCTTTACTGCGAAGTAATACTTCATACCCTATCCTACTTTTCTCAGGAAGTTGACATATTGGCTGAAATGCGTGGTAGTATTCTTTTTTCTTAAATAATTCTGCAATGCTCTCCATCAATTTTCCTTTCCCTTTCCTAGCAAGTATGAACACAAAGAAAAAGCTTCTCCATGCGAGATATTCTGAACCATGGAGGTGCCGGGAAATGTACCTACATGCACGAGCAAAAGAAATTCTACTCTCTGTGGATATTTCTAGTCATAACAATAACTAGGTAATAAAGATTACAAATATCAGCAGACATTTCGACAATATATGTCTTTGTCCCTACTTATTCGCCAGCATCTTGCATATTCCTTTCCAGATCATACTAATTGTTTCAAATTAATTAGGAACATTGTATGTACAATGCCTATTTTCTATCGTTATATTTCCGTAAAATGATAGATGTATCAAGTAATTCCACAACTTGTAAACTGTTCTGAACCGCGTTACGCGTTATATAAATAAAAAATTTAAATTTTACTGCTTGTTCTGTCGTTAGCAGCTATAGAGCTTTTTTCATATCGTATGAAAAATGGGTATCGTCCTCATCCAAAGGGAGGAAGGTAGGCGTGGTCAAGACTTCAACGTTTACACTGCAAGTGCAGGAAGGCCACTTGTTCACGATTACGCTAGCGGCAAATCCCTCAACCGGTTACCAGTGGGACTTGTCTAATCCAGTGGATGCTCGCTTTTTATCGTTGCATGCGAATCATTTTGTTCCCCCATCATCGCCAGCTCGTTTTGGGCAAGAGGGGCATCAGGTGGTGTCCTTTCAAGCTTTGCGGCGTGGAATGACGTCGATTTCAATGAAATATTGTCGTCCTTGGGATAGTGGGGAATGCGGAGAGTTTGCGTTTTATGTAGTTACGATTGTGTAGGGTTATGTTTCAAAATTACTTACTGTTACTGACTTGAAAGTGAAGCGGTTAGTCTGTATGTGTTAGGTTTTCATTTATGAGGCACATACAGACTAACCGCTTCTGGTCTAAAACTTGACTATTTACAGTTGGACAGGCGTTGACATCTTTGCAGACGTGACCATGCAGAAAAGCAAAATAGTCGAGGAACAAAGAAGGAGCATGATCTGGATACTGATTTAAACTGCATATATTGATAATCATCCAGCGGGATATGGTATAATTTGGATGAGGTGAATAATATGGGATTCATTGTTATAACTGCTTTGTACCTTAACCCTATTCTGGCTATTTTGTTCTTTGTTAACTTTACATTTATTATGAAGAAAATTGTGAATAACAAGGATTATAGGCGAAATGCCGTTTTTGGATCATTGCTGATCGTATGGATCTTTTTTTCTTATGGATTGCTCGCTATCGCAAGGTAGTTACTGCTAAAGGAATTGGTTTTTCCATTCTATCTAGCATTTTAAAATCCCTTACGTTTAAAAAAGTAGCCCTCGATCCAAAGCTCTGTAGCCAATTGCTTCTGCTACTTGTGCAGCATCTACAAGGGAAGCCCCATCTAAATCTGCACTTGTCATCGCCACTTTTACAATTCTATCGTCTGCTCTTGCACTTAAACCTAATGTCTCGAAGACAAGCTGCAGCATCTCTTGTCCTTCCTTATCTAGTTCGGCAAATTGACGGAGCTCTTCACCATTCATCACACTTATAAAAGGACATCCCTGAGGATAGTGGTATCTTTCGCATTGGACAGCCCTCGCTTGTTCTACTCGCTGCTGAATGTCTTTTGGGGACTCCTCTGCTTTTCTGTTGTGAAGAAGTTGAACGGGTACTTTCGGCACCTCGATGTCAGATCGATGCGGTCTAGCAAGGGACCTGAGAGTTTTGAGCGGTATTTGTAGATTTGTTGAGGAGAGCATGGGCAGGTTTGCTTCTCTCGAGTACCGAAGAATCCGCAAGGACAAGGCTGAAGATAGCATCCTTGAAATATCACTCAAAAAGGAAAAACTATCCTCCCCTTTTATGGAAGATGATAGTCCTGGTGGCCGTCTTAGAGCAGCACGTAAACAGATGTACTTGGTCGATCTTGAATCAACTTTAAGGGAACGTATTATTAAAGCGCGCTTGTACTATGGGTACACAAAGAGAGAATTTGCTGGGCTTTTAGGAATAAGTGAGCGCACTCTATACGAATGGGAACATGAGCTCAGGATTCCACCCGAAGAACAAAGAGTCAGGGTCTGTCAAGAATTTCGTGTAAACTCAATCAACCGTTATATGAAAATGTTTCATCCCCTAATTGGGACATCTTTCTCGGGTCAATGGAGTCAAGGGCGTAAGGCGAAGCGAACCCTTGACTCCGTTGGTGGAGAGAAAGAAGAATCCCTTCGGGGATGGAGCCTTTCTTTATTAGCGGATGTACGGCTGAACTCGTTCCTCGAAGAAAACGGATAGCTGCAAGAGAATCTGGCCCCAGTTCTGTACTCGCCCCGTCCATTTTCGTAAGACGTCCATCGTTACCAGATACAACATTTTAAGAAGGGCTTCGTCTGTTGGGAACATGGCTTTTCCCTTCGTAACTTTCCGAAGCTGTCGATGATAACTTTCAATGACGTTGGTTGTATAGATCAGCTTTCGAATCTCTGGAGGGTATTTAAAGAAGGTGGCAATCTCGTCCCAGTTATTTCGCCAGGAACGAACCATTAAGGGATATTTACTACCCCAGGTTTGCTCAAATTGCTCGAGTTCTTCTAATGCGGCTTGCTCCGTTGGAGCCTTATAAATGGGCTTCAGATCGGCCGTAATCTTTTTGAGATCCTTATAGGAAACATACTTGATGGAATTTCGAATTTGATGGATAACGCACTTCTGAATCTCTGTTTTCGGATAACATGCCGAAATTGCCTCCGTAAAGCCACGAAGGTTATCGACGCTTGTAATCAAAATATCCTGGACTCCGC